>JBGATJ010000005.1:0-123599 GCA_044229295.1 Pseudobdellovibrionaceae bacterium | reverse complement strand
CGCTTCATTAACCACGTCTACGCATTGATTGTATTCATCAGTCATACTCCAGTTAAACGCGCTGCTATCTCGGTAGGTAATGGGCTTGCCTTTGTAAGTAATGATAAGCCGAGTAGCATCGAGACCATTTGAATCAAAGTCGCAGGAAACTAATTTTGCGTCGAGACTAAACGACTGTGAAGCATCGGCAGAAAGAGAAACGATGGCAAAAAAAAGACTGACGATAATTTGGATTTTCGCGCTCATTAAAGGACTCCTTAGTGGGAATACGCCCAATTCTGAGCAAGTCCAATGCCATCGTTAAGGACACCATAATTGTTTAGAGACGGCTTTCTATGTAAAAAAAATAGGTCAGGTCTGAACAAAATTCTTTTACTGTGGCTCTCAGTGCCTTGTGGGCCAAGGTGTATTGTCAGGCAATACCAATCTAATACGACTTAAAACATGATAAGGACCTTTCGGTGTATCATGCTTACCAATCCAAATCTCGCTAGTGTCCTCAGATTTGTATTGGTAAGGGTAGCCCCGGTTAAATAAGCCGACCGCAATAAAATTATCCGTCATATCGATCCCTTCCCAATTGAGCTGCCAGGGATTTGTAAAAATGGTTTTGAGGGAGTTATTGACCACCAGAGGAAGAGGGCACTCGATAGCACAAGCATTCTTATTTTTTACCCGGAGTAAGACATTGCATTTAGCGGGATCAAAACCCTCGCCTACAATGGAGCCCCAATAATCTTTAAAGGGTTCAAAATCAGGATGTGGATAGTAAAGAACTGCATTTTCACCACACTCAGCCACCTTAATGCTCGAGCCAGCATAAAGAGGCGCGCCAATATTCTTGTTCTTTTCGTTAGCTACCGTATCAGGCTTGGGAATTTCATCGCGTTTTTGCTCTTGTGATAAAGCCATCGGCCCCGAAAGCACGAAAGCAAGATAAAATAAAAACCCGGTTAAATTAAAGATTGTCATAAAGCCTCCAAGAGTGGCGGATGCAACTCTTGGGCCCTAAATATTATCTTCAAATGTGATTATTTGAGTCTAAAACGAGCGAAGAAAGATTTTAGGCCGCAAAATGGCTGCAAAATTCGCTGCGCCACTTTTTGAATTTCCGCAGGCGTGATGGAGTCATATTTCTCCTTCACTTTGAAGGTCTCATCATAGTCGATCCCATAAACCTCATCAAACACGATCGAGGTTGCAACGGTAGAGGTTCGCTGTAGATCAATATCATGCCGGCCAATCAAATACCGCTTAGCTCGCGTAAGTTCCTCGTTGTCGACAGGTTTGTCCACAAGCCTTGCGAATTCGTGCTTGAGCATTTCGATGGCTCTGTCAGTTTTTTCGGGAGAACAGCCAATGTAAGCGCCAAAATATCCGGTGTCGATACCTTCCATCTTTAATGGAGCCACTGAATAAGCCATAGAATTTTTATCTCGAAGCTCTAAAAACAAACGTCCACCCTGCCCGGCTAAAACCGACTGGATGATTTGCAAAGCATAACGGTCTTTGTCTTTTAAGGTCAGGCCTCGATAGCCAACAACAATATGGGTTTGCTCCTTAACCATGGCCAAACGCTCTTGAAGGTCTTTCTGTAGAGGCGAAACATCGAAAAGATCTTTGATGTCTTTATCGCGCTTCCAAGATGCAAACGATTTTTCTAAAAATGCAATCGTCTGATCTCGTTGAAAATTTCCAGCAACGACCAGAGTTGCGTTGTTGGGGTGAGCGATGCGATTCCAATAATCAAGAATGTCTTTGCGTGAGATGGATTTAACCGTAGACTCCTGGCCTAAAACATCTTTTCTATAAGGATGACCAGAAAACATGAGCCTGTGAAATTGCTGAATCGCAAGTTGTGATGGGTTATCGTTACGAGCCTTAATCTGCTCTAACATGATGGCTTTCTCACGATTTAGAACCTGTTCGCTCCACAGCGAGTTGATTGCAACGTCTGCGAACGTCTCAAGCATTTTAGGAAAAAATGGGCTCAATGTGTCCAGCGTCAACCCCAAAGTGTTTCTTCCAGAAAATGCAGAAAGGCTCGAGGCCATTTCTTCGGTCTGTATATGGATTTCACCTTCAGATAGATGGGAAGTCCCAGAAATCCAAACGCGAGAAAGAAGCTCAACCAGACCTTCTTTATTGTCGGGCTCGATTCGGTTTCCGCCACGTAAAACGAGTTTTGTCGAAACCACCGCTGAATCTTGAATCGGCCGCAAAAGAACTTTTAAGCCGTTGTTGAGCTCAAGACGCTCGGTCCTTGGAATGTTCTTGCCATAGGCAACTTTAAAAGCAGAGCCGATTTTGGAGGAGCTTTTTTCTTTGATCTTTGAAATTTTAAAAGTCTTGGCCCTTTTTGCAAATTCTTTTGTCCAAACTTGGAGCTCTTTTTTAAGTGGCGCCAATTCATCAGACGTCAAAGCAACTGCCGAAATTTTTTTAGGGTCAAAGTACTTCTTGGCAACCTTTAAAAGGTCTTCGGCCGTAAGTTTTTTAACTTGTTTGAGATATGCCTCAAAAGCCATCGGATCATTCATGAGAAATTGTGAGTTCCCAATTTTTCGTGAAATCCCGTCGACCGTTTCGAGAGAGTAATACTGCTCGCTCTCAACATTGACCTTGGCTTTTCTCATCTCTTCATTCGTTGGAGGCTGTGTGAAAAGACCTTCGATTTCTGCTGTTACCAAACGCAAGGCCTCAGACACTTGAGCTCGATTCAACGACATCGAAATCGCAAGCATGCCTTGGTCTTGGGGAGTGTAAGCAAAAGCTCCCACGGAATTCGCAATTGGGGCATCGATCCGCAATCTCTTGGTAAGGCGTGAGCTATCGCCCTGTCCAAGAACAAACGACAACACATCAAGGGCTGGAATATCTTTGTGCGTGACCCCTGGCACTGGCCAAGAGAGATACAAGGAAGTTTCGGGGGATGTGAATTTTTCAAGGGCAATTCGCGGCTGTGATTGCTTGGGCTCTTTGACCCTTTTGACTTTTTTGAGCTTATAAGGAGCAAAACCGCCGAAATAACTCTCGACCTGTTTTTTCATGTCCTTAGTCGCAAAATCACCGGTAACAACCAAAAACATATTCGAGGGAACGTATCGGGATTCAAAGTAATCGACGATGGCCTTTCGGCTCATCTTACGAATGTTTTTATCAAAACCGATCACAGGAATGCCGTAAGGGTGTTTTTTGTAACATGTTGAAAATAAAAGTTGGCTTGCTCTACGGCCGGGGCTGTCTAATCCACGTTTAATTTCTTCGCAGACCACTTCCCGCTCATTATCAATCTCCTGCTTATCAAAAATCGGAAACCCCATCATCTGGCTGATGCAATCAAGTCCTGTATCCACAAATTCCTTTGAAATCGTCACATGAAAAACGGTTTGATCAAAGGATGTGTAAGCGTTGAGCTCTCCGCCAGAGCCTTCGATAATAGACGCAATTTCGCCGACTTTGAATTTTTTGGTCCCTTTAAAAACGAGATGTTCGATAAAATGACTGATTCCTTCCAGTGGTTTTTTTTCATCAGCGCTGCCGGTTCGAACCCACATCTGAACCGAAACCACCGGCGACTTGTGACTTTCAAACAAGAGGACTTTAAGCCCATTTTTTAGTTGTAATTTGGTAAGCATTGTTTAGGTTCCCTCCATGGCCTTTGGCATTTACATTCATATCCCGTACTGCATTCAAAAGTGCACCTACTGCGACTTTGCGACCTACGAACAATCGCGAACCATCCCGATTGCAGACTACCAAAAACTCTTGCTTGAAGAGATTCGGCAAACTCAGGGCCTCTATCCTCAAGGCAAACTGACGTCGGTTTATTTTGGAGGGGGCACACCGAGTCTTGCCCCCGCCTCGTTTATTGTAGAGATTCTTGATCAACTTGCCAAGTTCGGCTTCCAACAATCCCCAGAAACCGAAATTACAATTGAAATCAACCCAGGAACCCTGACTCTGCAGAAAATCGAAACCTACCTCAAAGCGGGGGTAAATCGGTTCAGCGTTGGCGTTCAATCCTTCAACGAGACGCTGATTAAAGACGTCAAACGCGAGCACAGCGTGTCTGACACGCGCCAAACCCTGCAAGAGCTCCAACGTTTGCGAGTCAACTTTTCGGCAGATCTGCTTTTTGCACTTCCTGGGCAGACGCTCGACATCTTAGCGTCTGATTTAGAACAGCTTCTGCAATATGATCCGGCGCATATTAGTGCCTATTGCCTTACGGTCAACGACCACCACGCCCTTGCCCCGCACCGGCTCTCCGACGTGATGCAGATCGATATGTTTAATAAAATTGAACAAATTCTGACACTTGCGCAGTATCAAAGATACGAGCTGAGCAGCTATGCAAGACCAGGGTTCAAATCCCAGCATAACAATCTTTACTGGACTAACGAGAACTACTGGGGTCTAGGCCTGAGCGCCCACTCCTATCTTAAATTGCCTCAATGGGGCCTGAGGTTTTGGAATCCCTCCACGATGGGAGGTTACAAAAAACAGATTGAAGCTGCCAGAGGCAAAACTCTAACTTCGGTCATCGAAAATCTAGCCAGCAATCAGTATGAACAGCTCAAAAAACACGAGGCTCTCACCGATTTCTGCCATGTCTCCTTAAGAAAGATCGACGGCCTTGATACGCTTCTTCTTACCGGCCGTTTTGGTGAATCCACAAAGGACGTTGTTATTTCGCGTCTCAAAAAACTAGAGCAAAAAAACTGGCTTCGACAGAGCGTTAACAAATGGATTTTAACTCCCGAGGGCCGCCTTCTTAGCAATCAGATTTTTTTTGAGCTTACGTTTCTCGAAACAGACCTTCCACGCCCTTGACAAGGGTGATTTCTCACCCAAATTATGACACAACATCTCTCCCCCTTGGCGTGACTTTAAACGCAGCGTCTGTTAGTTTCGCAAGGGCTTGACCATGAAGGAGCGTAAAACGTGTCTGAAAATTCTGAACTTGGTAACGGGGTCCCTGACGAAAACGCCATTGACTCCCAAGATCTTGAAGGCGAACTCAAAAAAGTGACTGAAGAGCTGCAAACTCAAATTGAAAAATATAAAAACGACTACCTTTATCTTAAAGCTGAGTTTGAAAACTACAAACGTAACGCCATCAAAGAGCGCTCCGAGCTTGCAAAATATGCAGGAGAAAAAATCATCCTCGACTTGCTGAACGTTATCGACAATTTTCAACGCGCCCTGGAAATGAAAGTGACTCCTGAAAATGTGGAAACTTTTGTGAAAGGTGTGGAAATGACGGAAAAAGACCTGCGTGGAATTTTACAAAAACATAACGTGACCGAAGTTGAAAGCCTCGAAAAGCCGTTTGATCCAATGATTCACGAAGCGCTTGGAAGCGAGCCTTCAGATATACCACCAGGTCATATCTCGAAGGTCTATCGTAAAGCTTACAAATATAATGATCGGATTTTGCGACCAGCCCAAGTGGTTGTCGCAACTAAAAAACAATAAAGAGGACGCGTGGCCAAGAAAGATTTTTATTCGGTGCTTGGGGTCTCTAGATCTGCAACTCAAGATGAGCTAAAAAAAGCTTATCGTCAGTTAGCCATGAAACTTCATCCAGATAAAAACCCTGGAAACAAACAGGCCGAAGAAAAATTTAAAGAGGTCACTGAAGCCTACGAAACTCTCAGCGATCCCAAGAAGAAAGAAAATTACGATCAATTTGGGTTTTCGGGGCCAGGGGCAGGATTTGATCCTAGCGCCGGCGGCTTTGGCGGGTTTCGCTATCAATCCCGAGGCGGACCTGGTGGGCCTGGCCCAGACATGAGCGATATTTTCGGTGATATTTGGGGAGATGTGTTTGGAGGACGCGGCGCCGGTAGTGGCGGTGGCCCTCATTCAGACCCCTTTGGAAGTTTTCGGCAAGCCAAGGGCAAACGGCAATCTCGCGGGGCAGATCTCCGCTACACTCTCAATATTTCATTTGAAGAAGCCGCGCTCGGCTGTGAAAAACAAATTTCCTTCATTCGCCACAACAATGACCAAGAAGAAACTGTTCGCCTCATGGTGAGCGTGCCTGCTGGAGTTAAAGAAGAACAGAAATTGAAGCTCAAAGGCGAAGGCGATCGAGGTCCCGGTGGCAGTGGGGATCTTTTTGTCATCCTTCATATCAGCGATCATGGTCTTTTTCAAAGACAAGACAGCGATGTCATTTTGGAGTTGCCCGTGAGTTTCATCGACGCGATGCTGGGGATTCAACTAGATATTCCAACGCTCACAGGTAAAGTGAACGTTCGAATCCCACCGAACACTCACAATGGACAATCTTTGCGCCTTAAAGGCAAAGGCTTTCAAAAACTTGGTGGCGGGACCGGCGATATGTTGGTAAAAATACTCATAGATGTCCCCGACCACCTTACAGATGAACAACGGGAACAAATCAAACGACTCGGCGAAAAGATGGGGGAACCACCGGCGGTGAAAGCATTTAAAGAAAAAATGGATTTAGTTTTAAAGGCTAGAAAATGAAAACCTTTTTAAAAGGGTGGTGGCTCTGGCCGACGTTCTTCTTTGTTATTTCTTGCTCGACGGCTCGCAAGGATAAGGCTCCTGCGACTCATGCCCCTGCAAGTGCCGTTAACTCCTACAAGATCGCCATGAAAGAATGGGAGACTGGCAAGAGACAGCAAGCCGTAAGACGACTTCAGCAAATCTTGAATGATCATAGAGGAACTGACGTCTACAATGACTCTGCCTATTTCCTAGGGCAAATTGCGTCTCAGCAAAAAGATTTCAACAAGTCCTATGATTACTTTGCTTTGATTTTGAAATCCAACACGAGCTATCCGAAAGAAAACGATGCCGCGCTTCTTGCCGCACGGGCGGCTTATCGTGCTGGGAGAGTTCCAGAGTCTTTGGCTGCGGCAGAAGGTTTGATTGCGAGACTCCCCGCCGATGATCCAAAACTTCCTGAGGCACATATCATTAAGGCGCTTATCAATGAGCTCGATCATAAATACATTGATTCTCTAAACTCCCTCGTGGCTGTGACCGCATCTCATGCCAACAAACAAGAACAAGAAAAGGCTCGCACCAAAGCCATAGATTTGGTCGAAAATAAATTAAGCCAAGAAGATCTTGAAACTGTTTCACGAGACTCAAACTTCGGATTCATCAGGGGTTATGCGCTTTTTCGCCTTGCCGAACGCGCGACAGAGGCAAAAGACAAGGATCAGGCGCGCCGCTACTACAGATCCGTGGTTGACTACCTCCCAGGCAGCGAACTTGCTGAGCGAGCCACCCGCATCTTGAACGAAATGGATTCAGGTCAAAAGACAAGTCCCTTTACTGTGGGTGTTGTTCTTCCTTTGACCGGAAAGTATGCGTCTTTGGCGCAAAAAACACTCCGCGGAATTCAAATGGGATTTGGACTTAACGGTGCGGGCAGTCCGTTTAGAATTGCTGTCATCGACAGCGAAGCTAACTACGATACAGCTCGCAAAGGAGTTGAAAAACTTGTTGCTGAAGATAACGCGATTGCCATCATCGGAAGTCTTTTGAGTAAAACTTCAACGGCAGTTGCCGCTCGCTCTCAAGAGCTCGGAGTGCCTAACATCGCACTATCTCAAAAATCTGGACTCACTGAGATTGGCGACACTGTTTTTAGAAATGCAGTGACCAGCGAAATGTTGGTGAGAGAAGTGGTGCGCGTATCTATGGAAGATCTCGGTTATAAGAAATTTGCCGTTCTTTATCCCAACGACGCTTATGGGACTGAGTACGCAAATCTTTTTTGGGATGAAGTTCTCGCTCGAGGTGGCAGCATCCGTGGAGCACAGATCTATAGCAACAAAGAGACTGATTTCAGAAACCCTATTCAGCGTCTTGCTGGGCTTTTCTACTTTGAAGAAAGGGTTGATGAATACAATTTGCGATTGAAAGATTGGCAAAAAAATCAAGCCAAACGCACAACACGGAATCAACCTCCAGAAGACTTACTTCCTCCTGTTATAGATTTTGAAGCGATCTTTGTTCCAGATAGTGTCAAAGCTCTAGGTCAAATCGCCTCGATGTTAGCCTTCAATAATGTTCGCAACGTAAAACTGCTGGGGACAAATCTTTGGAACACTCCTTCTGTCGTGAAACGCGCAGGCAACTTCTCAGATAATTTGATTTTTGTTGACAGCACGATCTCCACTCCGTCACTTATGACTAATTCGAAGTTTTTCACGGACTACAAAGAAAGCTTCGGAGAAGAGCCGGGAATATTTGAGTTACAGGGGTACGATTCAGCCTCGTTGTTACGGCAACTCATCATGGATGGCGCCAGAACCCGAAATGATTTGAAGATCCGCCTCTCAGGGATGGACAAAATCAACACGGCAACAGGCGCTCTTGTGATGACGAAGGATCGAGAGATCGAAAGACCAGTGGTTGCGCTCACAGTGTCCAACGGTCAAGTCATTCCGTACAACCAGGCCGGCCGTAAAAATCCCTGAAAGGGAATCATGAACAATCGGGATCGCATACTGCTGTCGAGCATTGATTTATTTAATAAGTCTGGTGTTGGCCCAATTTCAACCAACCATATAGCAAAACACTTACGCATCAGCCCTGGAAATTTGTATTTTCACTTCTCAAGCAAAGAGGAAATTCTTCAGCTTCTTTTTAAAAATATGTGTGATGAGATTTACTCATCTATGAAGGATCCTAATTCTAATAGTTCCCCGCGAGATCTCATCCAGGCGACTTTCGAAGTCTTTTGGAAGTACCGTTTTTTTCATCGAGAGATGTATTCTATTCGGAGAAAAGATAAAGTGGTGGCCCAACTCTGGAAGTCCCATATCACTAAAACCCAGAGACTTTTAATGACTCACTATAAAAAATGGGTTGAGACTGGTCTTATGCGTAAGATTACCGACCGTGAAGAACTGCAAAACATCTGCGATATTGTTTTGATTGTCTCCAGCGTATTCCTCCAGTTTTTTGAAACTCCTGAAAAGGCTCCCGATAAAAAGCATGTGGAAAAGGGCACTGCCGCCGTGATGCGCTTTCTAAGCCCTTATCTCGCCTCTTAAACAGGCATATAAGAAAATCTAATGCATTAAAAAAGCGTCCAAAAAAAATTTTTGGCAGCGCTAACCTTTCTTCTGTTTCTGTCTGTCAGATAACCAACATTTTATCCATCCAAGGAGGGCGGATTTATGAAACAGAAGTTCAATCAAAAAATCATAACAGAGTGTCGACAAAAGCTGATGTCGCTCAAGGCTGAGCTCCTCAACCGAGTTCACCTATCACGCAACACGCTTCACTCCATCGACAAACATTCTGGTGATGAGATCGATCAAAGTGTCGCTCTCATTGAAGAGCACCAATTCCTCTCTACCAACAACCGAATTCGAAATCAGATTTTAGAAATTGAACTCGCGCTCGCGCGGATGGACAACGGCACCTACGGAATTTGCGAAGAGACAGAAGAGCCCATCGAAAGTGAACGATTGATCCTCATGCCTTGGACACGTTTGAGCATCGAAGGAGCAGAAATTCGCGAAGCTCTGCAAAATCGATATGCAGACAAACACTAGTCACACAGCGAAATCATTTGATTAAACATTGAGCAAACTGATTTTTTTTGATGACAGATCTTACTAAAAACTAGATATCAGTAACCGATTATTTTGTTTTGGAACAAAATAGTCCCAAAAAAACGTGTTTTGTCAAAGGGGGGTATATGAATTTGACAGAACTTAAAGGCTTTAAGTCTTTTTTATTGGATCAAAAAAAACAGGTGCTGAATAAGGCTTCTGAATTTAACCCAGAAGCAGATCTTTACAACGAGGGGCATGCCGACGAAGCAGAACTAGCTTCTCAGGATTTGAGTATGGCTATGGCCATCCATCTTCATGAGCGAGATCGTTCATTGCTTTTTAAAATTGAAAAAGCCTTAAGTAAAATCGAAGACGGATCTTTCGGCCGTTGTGACGCCTGTAGTGAGCCAATTGGACAAAAACGCCTCAAAGCTCGTCCATTTGCAACTCTTTGCATTGATTGCAAAGAAGATCAGGAAAGCAGATCGGTATCTGCACATTTTTAAAGAACAGCACTATTGGTCCCAGCCAATAGTGCCGGGTTCTAGTTTGAAGTTTTCGTCATAATGCACGGTTCAGGTGCAAACTCCGAGGTGGTTACAGTAATCTGCTCAGGACCAAAAGCCTTTATGGAAAGCTGAACATGCCAAGGCCCACAGAGCAACATGCAGCCTCTTCTCCTTAACAGGAGACTGGTTTCACTGGTTTTGACTTGGCATTGGACCCGTCCGTAGCTAGCGTGAGGTGTGCAATCAAAGGTTTTACCTTCAGATTCAAGGTCAAAAGTTTCTGAAACAACCCAAGCTCCTTCTGGAGAACGAGCAAATACAAAAAGCTCTGAAGGCGTCCTTTGCTCAATCTTTAGGGCTGAGAAATTTCCATAGCAACTGGTGGATGATCGATAAGTCCCTACCCAGTCTCTAGCGGATGCCGAAATACTGACGAGCATGAGACAAAAAAATAGTTTTTTCATTTAAAAGCTCCTTTCGTCTCTGAGGTATGTACGTCATTTGCAATAACGTCAACTTTTTGCGTCAAAACCTCAGACGAGAATGGATCGCTTTTGTCAAAAATTCGAATTGCGAAGGGCTTCGCGCCAAGTCCGAATGAATTCGCCCTGTTCACAAGAGATCTTCACAGAGTCATCGATTCGCACAAATTTGATGACGTTAGTTTCCCGGCTGCGCATGCACTCATTCATCAATATTCGATCATCATCCGAAAAGGATGTGACTGGTAAGTTCTTTGTAAGTTTTAACGTGCTTCGATCGACAAGCATGAGCGCCGTCATTCCGTTGCCACTTTGGTTTAAATATCCGTAGAGAGACGTACTCGCAAAACCGCAGGAACTCGCCATAAAGGCCAAAACTAAAACTGATTTTTTAATCATGAATCCTTCCTTGGGAGACAAAAAACGTCAACGTCTAGTAAACTCTTCAGATCAACCTTTGATTCTGAGAAATATAAGCCGGAACAGTCACATCCAAGATGATAACTACACAAAACATGCCATTGTGCTTTGTTTCTCATTTGCTTTTCTCTCAAGAAATTCCTGCGCATTTGACCTTGAGGCATGGTAAAATTTTACAAATTTCTTCGGAACAAGGCCGTCCCGGGAGAGAGAATGAAGCTCATTTCGTACACTTGGTCTCGTGGAATTGCATTTTTCTTCTTATTTACTTTTTCGATTCTTATAGGCCGACATTTATCGCTTTTAGCTGTTGCTGGACCTCCTACTTTTTGGCCTGCTGCTGGAGTTTATTTTGCCTATCTCTTGTTAACACCTACTCGAGCCTGGCCTAAAATTGCCCTAGCCGCTTATATAGGTTGGTGCCTCGGGAATTGGCTAACCAACGTGCCGGTATCACCTGTGATTTTTTTTCTGCTCGGAAAATCCTTGGTGTTTTCTCTCGTCATCGCGGTCTATCGTCGATACCAAAATAAGTTTTCTGGAATCTATAGACAATCACTTGCCCTGGTTATTCTCGGTGGTTTTATTGCGCCTGCACTCGGGGCTGTTTTTTCTTTATTCATCACTTACATGACGAAGGCCGAACCTTTTTCTTTTCTAACATGGAGATTTCATTTTGTAGCAACAAGCCTTGGAGTACTAACTGTCGGCCCTTGTCTCCTTGCTTTTTACGAAAACTTTTCGAGCAAAGAAAACCGCGACGCTAAATTTGGTATCGTTGATCTCTTCTATTTACTAATTCCGACCACCATCGCCTACCTTATTTTTTTCACAGATGGCGGAAGCCGAGAAATGCATGCTCCATTTTTAATAATTCCGGTGCTCATATGGATTGCTTTTCAGGGCAAACCCGGTTTGGCAGCAGCGGCTAATTTTATTGTCACATTGATAGAGATCACGGCAACCCTCAAGGGGACGGGCCCTTTTGTGTATTTCTATTCCGAAAAGATGTCACTGATGTCAGCCCTTCAAATGTTTGTTGGCATCTTGGGAATCTTGCAGACCCTCATTTTAGCTGCCGTTCTTGATCGCAAGAATGCGGCTCTTCAACTCGAGAAAAAGACGGCAGAGCTAGCTGTGACAAATCGGAATCTCGAAGACTCTCGAAAAAGCGCTCTCGAAGCGAGCCGCGCTAAAGGCCAATTTCTGGCGAACATGAGTCACGAAATCAGATCGCCTCTCGGAGCTATGATTGGATTCACAGACCTAATTTCAGGTGATACGACCTGCCCCCCGCATCTTCTTAGTCACATCGAGGTCATTAAACGAAACGGCCAGCATCTCAACGAGCTTTTGAACCAAATTTTAGATCTGTCAAAAATTGAATCTGGTCGACTGGAAACAGTTTTGACCTCGGTAGATTTACCACAGCTGATTTCAGATATACAAAAACTCATGCAGGTACAGTGTTTGGAGAAAAATATCAGCCTCATCGTCAATATTTCTCCGGACCTACCAAAGTTTATCAAAACTGATGCTCTGAGATTAAGGCAAATTCTCATTAATGTTTTAAATAATGCCATTAAGTTTACTGATAAAGGGTTTATCTCATTAAGGGCATCCATCCACGATCATCCCTCTCGGCAAAAAATCAATTTGAACTTTGATTTCGAAGATACTGGTATTGGCCTAACCACAGAGGAGCAGGCTCGTCTGTTTCAGGAGTTTTCTCAAGCTCATGCGACAACATCTCATCGCTACGGCGGCACAGGGCTTGGTCTTGTTCTTTGCAAACATCTCGCCGTCCTTCTCGACGGCCGTTTTGAACTTGTTCAATCACAAAAGGGCATGGGCTCGACCTTTAGACTCAGCATTTGCACCGAGATTGTCGTACCTCCGCTCGTCTCCGAAAAAACACCACCACATGTTTTTACAAATCAACAACTTGCCGGCAAACACATTTTGGCGGTTGATGATTCACAGGATAATCTTACACTCATAGAGATTTTTCTGAAAAACAGCGGCGCAACGGTTGAATGTGCAGAGAACGGTCTCAAGGCTATTGAGAGAGCTAAGTCTCAACATTTTGATCTTATTATTATGGACCTTGAGATGCCTCAGCTCGATGGACTCGGTGCTATGAGTTTACTAAAAAAGAGCCACTACTCATCGCCCGTTGTCGCACTTACTGGCCGCGGGATGCCCGATGAGATCCAGCGGTGCTATGAGGTCGGCTTTCATGATCATATTACAAAACCAGTTCAGCGAAATGATCTGATACTAAAAATATCTAATATTCTCAGTAGGCAGCATGCCTTTACTGAAATCCCATCAACTCTTTAACTTTTTTTACATTCTCTTTTGTCGTTAGCGCCTCTAAGAGAGTGAAGGCCACATCAAACGCTGTTGAGGGATCCCAAGACGTGATTACATTTTTATCAACTACGACAGGTTCTTCAACGACATTCACTCCCATTTCCAGGAATCGCAAGAGCTGCAAAGTCATTCAGATGGATCTCATCTAAGGTAAAATCCACAGTAAACTGCTGATTAAAGGTGCTTTTCAGGTTTTTTCTCAATCCACAGGTGAAGAGTTGAGTCGATTTGTCACCCTCAACTAAATTCCATCCCATAACGTCGATAAAGACGCTGGCCTCAAAAACTTCAAAACCGTCAGCAAGTAAGAGCAGGACCTTTTTCATTGAGCGTATGTATATAAGATTGTTGGAATTTGCAATGGATCGATTTGATACACCCAAATTTAGTAAGTCGGCGAGGCCAAGGGCTCCTGGTAGTCTTATTTAATAAGGGGGGGCCATGCTAAAGAATCACGTGTCTTTAGTTCTTAGCGTCACAACTCTGTTTCTTCTTGTCCTACCATTTCAAAACTGCGGCGAAGGTTTTGCTGTCAAAGAGACCTCGTCTTCGTCGTCTCGACAGGTTGCGGGTTCAGTTGAAATTCAAAAACTTGATGGTCAGTCCTTCTATTTACTGACCAAAAAGCATATCATGAACACTCTCGCTCTAAATTTTCAAATTTACGTAACTGCTTTAGACTACGACGAAGAATCTCTGAGCCTCCATCAAAGCAACGAGCTTGCCTCTATTGCTTCTCTATCTGATGTCAGCGGCTTTTTTAGCATGAGTGAAAAACTCGTCGCAGCCAACCTCGCAAAATTTCTTGCCTGTCCTGTTGAGAGTCTCAACGACTCATGCCTTTTGCTCAGTATAAAAACTACCGGCAGAAAACTCTTTCGCCGAGACTTAACAGCCGATGAAGTGAGTCGACTTGCAGCTATCGCCAAAAGCCTAGGTCCTGATCAACTTCAGATGGGAACTCAATATGCTGTTGTTGCAATGTTAAACTCGCCCAACTTTTTATATCAAAAATTCTACGGCCAGGACGGTCGCCTCACAGACCAAGAGCTTGCAAGCCGCATTGCTTTTTTTCTTCTCGAAGCAAATCCTGATGAAGCTCTTTTAAATGCAGCTGCAAGTGGTAAACTCTCGACCCAGACAGGAATAGCCTCTGAAGTCGATCGCATCCTGTCCGATAAGTCAGTCATGGCTCATCTTTTCTCGAATTTTCTCCAAGAGTCCTGGAAATTAACTCTCTTAGATGAGACGCCCACTGCCGAATATTACGCCGACCAGCTTGAACAGCTGAAGGGCCACATCACCAAAGAGTTCGCGTTGAGTGCGGAAAACATCTATAAAACAAAGGATGGAGATTTTCGTCGAGTTTTCGACTCAGACACAACCTTCGTAAATAAAACACTGGCGGAGTTCTATGATCTCCCCACAACACCCAACGACGCAACTTGGAAAGAGGTATCACTCCCGGCGAATCGCCGAGGCCTTTTTTCGACAGGCCTTGTTATGGCGGCCCATTCCGGTAACAAATATACTTCCACTATTCATCGTGGCCTTTTTGTCGTCAATGAACTCCTTTGCCAGACAGTTCCTGACCTTCCTTCAAATATCCAGCAACTGATCGCAGCCTCTGGAATTGATCTGTCTGACAACGATACTGTCGCCCAGCGTACGCACAAAATGGCAACAACTCAGCCTTGTATGAGCTGTCATACGAGATTTGATCCTTACGGTATGGTCTTTGAACACTTTGATAACTTCGGAAAATATTTTAGCACGCGCTACGGAGCTCCAGTTGAGACTATGACAATGATAAAATCACAATCTGTCGAGGATATGCCCGGTTTGTCTAATGTCCTGCTCCTTGATGAATCTAGCCTTGTTCAGTGTTTTCTAAAACACTTGCGATCATTTGCTTCGGGAGGAGTTTTGTCCAACCAAGTGAACCTAGCCGCGTATTACAACCTGAGCGGATCGAGACAGTTTCAATTTAACGAACTTGTGAGAGCTATCATTTTGGACAAATCTTTCTCTCAAATTGATTCAAACTAAAAAAGGCGGAAAGAATATGACTCAGCAAAAAAAGAAAAAAAGCACCGACGTCTTCTGGATAAAAAAGAATTTTTCTCGCAGGAATTTTCTGTATGGGTCTATCAACGGCGCAGCTGTTGCTTTGGGTCTCCCCATTTTTGACTATCTTTTGAATGACTCAGGAACCGCCTTTGCTCAAGGCGCGCCCCTGCCAACTTTTTTCGGAACTTTCTTTTGGGGCTTAGGATATGGTTTGGATGCCAACCATTATCTCCCAAAAGGCAATAGTGGATCTGGCAACGCCTGGCAAATCCCTACATCAGGTCATGGGCTAAGTGCTCTTGCTGATCTAAAATCCTATCTTACCGTGTTTGGTAATTACTCTATTTCAGACCCAGTCGGTGCAGGACACATTCCAAATCGTGGAATAGCTCTCAGCCTCACACAATCCTAAATGGGTGAATGCCTCAAACCCAGGATATCGGCTGCAAAACATGCCGCTTCCTTCTATCGATGCTTTGATTCAAGAAAGTTGGCAGCAAAATCTTGGAACCTATTTTCCATTTATCAACGCAAGCCTCGGTCTTGGAAGTCTCTACGTTGCGACAAGCTCATGGAATCGCGCTGGAGGTTCAAGAAAATTTTCTAAAACTCCCGAAGACTTATACAACGACGTATTCAAAGCGATTCCCAGCTCCTC
Organism: Pseudobdellovibrionaceae bacterium; assembly: GCA_044229295.1. Classification (GTDB taxonomy): domain Bacteria; phylum Bdellovibrionota; class Bdellovibrionia; order Bdellovibrionales; family Bdellovibrionaceae; genus JBGATJ01. The sequence goes on along the minus strand of JBGATJ010000005.1, from coordinate 107,524 downwards.
GCCAAACCCCGCAGACAACGACCTTGCTCAACGAACCTACAAAGCAAGAAAAAGCGTCCTCGATGCCACTTTGTCAGAAGCAAAATCGTTTTCTCTCACATTAAGCTCCACCGATAAACAAAGACTTGAATCTCATCTTAATGATGTGCGAACCTTAGAGCTCCAACTCGCAAAGGGAGTCACTGGAACCCCTATCCAATGCAAAACCCCCCCGGCCCCAACAACGGCAGCACAGGTCTCTCAACGTCATTCTATTATGTCAGACCTCATGGTCTATGCCCTTTCTTGCAATCTTACGCGAATATTTTGCTATGAGTTTTCGCCCACTCAATGCAATGGCAACTTGCCTGAGGTGGCACTTACTAAACCCATTCATGACGGATATTCCCACGGAAACGCCGAAGGGATGAGAACTCACCTGTCTTTCGTTATGAAAAACCTGGCCAGCCTTTCTGCTAAAATGAAAGGGATCACTGTCGGTGGAGGTAACTTATTAGATCAAAGCCTCATGCTTTGCACGAGTGAGTTTGGCTCTTCGGACCTGCACAGCAATATCTGTCAGCCATACATCTATGTTGGAAAAGCCGGAGGAGGACTCAAAGGGGACTATTTTTCAAAGGTCAATGATCCAAACAATAATTTAGGTCCGCAAGTTCTGTTAACAGCAGCTCATGCGGTTGGAGTCAAACTCCCAAGCCTCGGCATGCCCGAGACCCCGGCCATTGGGCGGCCGGGGAGCACCAAAAATTACCAAACCTCTCAAACCGTAAAAGAGGTACTAACTTCAGGCTAAGTAGTTAATTCGGTGGAGTGAGCGTTTTCTCTACCGATGAGCTAAATGTGATGGAATCATCAATTTTAGCTGCGCAGGAATGCAAGGTGATTTGAAGGGTTTCTTTAAGGGAATTCCCTTCCAACGTGACAATCGAACTGCCGGGCCCACTTAAGTGCATAAAGCATTTTGGCGCCGACTGCTTCATGCGAATGAGTCTTTGGCAAAGCTGAGTGCCTGACTCCTGCGCTTGAAGGTAGTGCCCCTCTAAAATCGCGGGCGTTCGTGTGAAATAACTGGCCGTAATCGTTGCTACCGACCGATCTGGGATCTTGTCTCCGTTGTCATCGTAAGAAAAACAAGAAATCCTGTTACCATCGCCGATATTAATGGCAACGCGCTCAGCGAGTGATTGGTTGATAATGTCTGCCAATGCAGGTGTGGTACTCGCGATCAAAGATACTATTAGAAATGCATTTTTCATATAACCTCCTAGCGGGCAAGATACGCCAACACAAGGTATTATAAAAATATTAATATATTTTGTTTGTTATAGATAAAAACTATACTAATTTCCACTGCAACTTGCGTCTGCGTTTTTGAATCCTACGTCGGTAACAGCCAGACGCTTGGCAAGAGGTTTGGGTGTGCCATCTTTTACCGTGGTATCCTTCTGAAAACCCTGAATAAGATTCGCTGGCTTTGAGTTTGAGATAATCGCCGTGTTTAGCGCCGGCAAATCCTGGTCGGGATAGTTTGTACCAACGTTGATATTTGCAATATTGTTTGAAATTCGTGCATTCACGGCGACGGGATGAGCACCAACACATTTTCCATTTCGAATCACCATTGGACCATATTCGCAAGGAGCATCATTGCACTCCCTTGTTGTCATTGTTCCATTGCCCGCATGAACCTCAATCGTACCGGTAACTAGCTCATTGCCATCCACAACATTGTCAGTTCCATAGACGTAAATGTCTCCAGTATCTAAATAGTTTCCTTGGACCAGACTACGATTTGTAGATCTCAAGACTATAGAGGCATTCCCCGAATTGACGATCGTGTTGCCTATAAGACGTGTGCTTGCAGTTTTAACAGAGAAGGCCTCTGCCTGATGCCGATTTCCTTGTAGAACTGTATCGAACAAATTTGATTCATAAATCAATCCGGCATCACCGGTCGGATCTATGAACATTCTCATGACTTCTTCCGTATCACTCACGGTATGATTTAACACATAGTTATGGTCTATGCGGATTCCCTTATGTGGCGAGGCATTTCCTTCAACCAACATTTCCAGAGCAGGGCCACGAATTCCTTTAAACTCGTTGTGATCTACACGATTGTACGCGAAACTCGAACCATTCATCGTTACCGTCGTCGAAAGTTGCCCAGAAAAATAATTTCGTGTAAGGCGAAGATAGGTCCCATCCAAAGCAACGTGGCCGCCCATAAAAGCAATTCCTCTCACAACCGCGTAGCTTCCTTCGACCTTGAGCAGGCCAGAAAACTCAGTTTTTAACCCATCGGCACCCTCAATAATAATTGGTTTTGCTGGATCCGCATTCTTAGAATAGGTGTAGTCGCCATCAAAATTACCTGCAGCCAACTTCAAATGATCTCCCGGCTTGGCTGAATCAAGAGCTTTTTGAAGATCTTCTTTTTGAATTGTAGTAGCGGGGCCCGCTACATAGCAAAGCTTGGTTTCAGTCCCGGGCATCGGTACCGGAGGTGTGGGCAGTGCAGGTGGGTTCGGCGGTAAGGGCATGACCACTTCTGGATTGGGTGGTTCAGTTTCAGACTCACTCTTTGGCGTTGCAGCGGGCTCGTTCTGAACGAGAAGAGACGAGCTCTTTCGTTCCGATGTAGCCACGACGGACTCAAATTTTCCTGGACCTCCACAGTTTTGGAAGCTGACTATGATCAGTATCGATGCGACCAAGCTTAGTCCAAAAAATTTTGAATTCATTACGCCCCCTTAGATTTACTTTCCCACCATTATCCCGGAACTTTAAGGTAGAAAATGCGAATGCCCTTGTCTCAAACTGAGACTGTTCTCCACGCACTAATTATAGTGTCGCAAATTGAATTATTTCTACTCCAAAAATGAGATCTAAGAACGTGCCTTGAGACATGTTAGGTCTTCCTAAAATCAAAAATAAGGAGTTTCTATGAAGTTTATTTCTTCCGTTTTGGTGGGATTATTGGTCGCTAGCTCTTCTTATGCTGTTAGCCTAAAAGGAAAATGCGCGAAAGAGGCTGTTGATGCCGCGGTCATGAAGTGGGCGGATGTTCCAAATCCAGACCCAAATCTTGAATACATTCCATACTCAGCCGTCCCTATCTCTCCTCGAAGCAACGTTTACATCGTCGTTTTGGCATTCTCTGACGGAAACGATGTTGTCCCAGGAAAATACAAAGTCACTTTCCATAACTATGCTTCATGCAGCGGTGCTGAGGTTAATCCACAATAGCATGGATTTTAGATTTTTTAGTTCCCCACATAAACTTTCAGGTTATATAGAATGCCTTTGGTATACAGCTGGTCTTAACCCTAAATCGCAAAAAGGCGAAAAAGAGAAACTGTTGCCAACGGCCACTGTTGAGATTGTTTTTAACCTGAGTCGTGACCGTCTCACCGTCTATAAAGATGGTACCATCGAGGAGCTTGTGTTCCCCGGAGCCATGGTCTGCGGAGTTCACACAGTTCCTTTTCTTATAGATAGCAAAGAAGAAGATATAATTTTAGGAGTCCACTTTAAACCAGGAGGGATATTCCCGTTTCTTCAAACTCCGATTTCAAATCTCCTTAATTCCCACTTTTCCCTCGAGCACTTCTGGGATTCTTCAGCAGCTCAACTCCGCGACATCCTGATCAGCAGCCAAAAGGTTCAGGAAAAGTTTGATGCCCTTGAAACATTTCTGATCGGTTGTTTTTCTGAACAGAGATGTGGCCACCCAGCTGTTAGAGAGCTCCTGGCAAGGGGCCCTACTGAATTTGACAACATCAATTTGGAAGAGTTCTGCAGCGAGATCGAGTTGAGCGCGCAAAGATTTATAGAGCTTTTCAAGCGCGAGGTTGGCTTAACACCTAAGGTGTATCTTAATATCACTCGATTTCAAGATGTGCTCTCTAAATTGTCGGAAGAGGAAAAGGTCAATTGGCTCGACATCAGTTTTGAAAATGGGTTTTTTGATCAGGCTCACTTCAACAAAGAATTCAAGAGGTTATCGACCATGTCGCCAACCCATTACCAGAGTAAGAAAAAACGCAATCCTAATCACGTACCGGTTTAGGGGTTTAATTTTTTACAATACTTTAAATTCTCGACCGTCTATATCTCCAACTCAACAAGGGAGAATATATGAAATTGCCTAACGGCTTCAGTACTGTAAACAGCTACATTATCGTCAGAAACCCAACTCGTTACATTGAGTTCTTAGTCAAAGGGCTCGGAGCCATAGAGCTTGGGAGAACATTGCAGGGAACACGAATAGCCAACGCCAGAATCAAACTTGGAGAATCAACAGTTATGGTTAGTGAAGCCTCGGAACAATTCCCAGCGACGAAGAGCTTTTTTTATATGTACGCCGAGAATGCAGACGAAGCCTACAAAAGGGCCATTGAAAACGGAGCTCAAGGACTCATGGAACCGATGGATATGCCGTACGGAGATCGACATGGAATGTTCCAAGATCCCGAGGGTAATTTTTGGGCGCCTTCTTTAAGGTTCGACGACAGTAAGTTCAACAGTGGTGGTGTAAAATGAAGGCTACAAGTTTAAGAGAAATTGCTACGCATCTACCAGGTGTCACAGAAAAACCCTATAGAGATGGCACTTCATTTCGGTTTGGAGGTCACATCATCGCCACCTTGTGGGAAAAAAAGGAGGAGTCCTACATAAAACTGAATCCTATTCAGCAGCAAGAATTGATCGCTCTGAACCCGCAAGCTTTTTTCGCCGCGACAAAAAGCTGGGGAAAAGATGGCTGGACGGGAGTCAAACTCGATGAAGTTAAAAGGTCAGAACTGAAGAAGGCGTTGGCACTGTCGATGGGAAATTTTTCTCCTGCCGCCTCATAGAACGTGTTTTCGTTCCTCCATTTTTCTAAAAAAAATAGGAGGAACGAGAGCTACGATCAAGATCATTGGAAAATTGTATGGAAATGTGAGCGCGCTTTTTATTTTGAGCTCGGACGGATTGACGGAAGCTCTGGAATGATGGTCAGAGTGCAGTCCCGAATTAAAAAAAAGAAGATTCGTGGATCTAAAGTTCACATCCCACGAATGGTGGTCTCGTCCACTGAGTCCGTAGTGCTGAACGTAGTTCACTAGCCAAATAACAATTCTAGTTAACAACGTCGTACCAAGGTACACCGACAGGTCAAACCATCCTCCAATGACACCAACGCCAAGAACAACGAGATAACGGATCAGCTCCAGTAAGATGATCTCTTTTTTGTTTTTTAAATGCTGAATCTCCCGGAAGCAGCCCACAATAAAAAAATGGTAAAAGCTTTGCCCCGTACGCGCCGAGTGACAGTCCAGGTCCGAGGCCACAAACCGGTGATGAACATGCATGTGAATTCTCGGGAAGCTAGGGTAGTTTAAAATGGCAAAGGTGATCTTGCCGAGCGAGCGCTTCCACTTAGATGTCCCGTGAATTAAGGAATGACCCACGATCAAGGTGGGAATACCTCCAATAAGACCCCAAGAAATCCCATCGGTGATCACAGATGCCAGGGAGAGAGTGTGCGACATAAAAACAAATCTCAGAAAAAATAAAATAAATGTTATGGCGTAGAATAGAAAAGAGATTTGATACAGATGTGATTTACCTTCATCCTCATACTTAATTGTCTCCTCCCATCGGTTTTGCCCTGTTGATCGAAACCACAGGTCCAACAAGGGAGATGCAAAAAGAATAAACAGTGCTCCTGCCAGGCCCCAAGTCTCTTGAGCAAGTCCCATGAGACACGGCAAAAGCGCAGTGAGTATAAAAAGTGGTCTATCAGAGCTTTTCATTCATCACGCGAAAGTAAAGAGGAGGCACAAAAGCTATGATCGTCATTAGGGGAAGTCCGTAGGGCAGATAAGCCTTTTCATTTGCCAAGACAAGGTCGTAGTGAGGGGCCGTGGGCTTGCGATGGTGGTGACAGTGCTTTCCCGCATTGAAAATAAACCAGTTCGTGACTTTGTTGTTAGATTCCCATGAATGTTTGTTACTCACCGCCTCACGTCCATTTCGAACTAATCCGTAATGAGAAAGGTAATTCACCATTTCCATAAGTATGACTGCGAGAATCGATACAGCGATATAAAGAGCCAATGTTTTAACACCAAAGAATACGGCGATCGCGGTCCAAATCAAAATTTGGACAACGGAGGTTAAAATCATAAACCTTTTTTTGAGCGAATCCAGCGCCCAAGCCCCTCTGTAACCGTGGACCAAAGCTCGCCATAAAAAATGATAACTCGATTCATTTTTAAACGAGGTGCTCCAATCATAGGATTGGCCGACGTTTTTGTGATGTCCTTTGAGGTGCGATACAGTAAAGTGCCAATAACAGACAGATCCGTACACTAAGATACCTAGAAATTTTTCCCAAGCGTTTCGACGATGAATGTATTCATGCCCGGCAAGGCCGCCGACACTTCCTGCCATTATTGATAAAGACAACGCTCCACCGACAGACTCAAAGGTCGTGAGTTTTTGCAAAAGCAGAATACCTAAAGGCAGACCTACAATTTGCATAACTCCATAGAACGCAACGCCATATCTATCACTCCATGAGGGAGCCTTTGGGTTCACGTACATGAATTCATCTTCAGTTTTAGTGGTCAGACCTAAGCCTGTCGCCCAAAGGATTAACTCGACCAAAAAATAAAAACCAAAAACCAAGATGACCCCTGAATACGTGTACAATCCGCCTGCAAAAATGCCAGACAAAACGATCACCGGCATAAAGATCGCAGAATATCGAACCAACAAAAATAGAAAGTACTCAAGCTTGCGCTTCATAAAAGACCTCACGTTGAGCATTCTGAAGAGTGGCGAACGTCACTGTTACTGAAGAATTCAAAGGCCGATGGTTGTAAGGCAATCCATGAAAACTGGCAAATTCCTTCACGTAGGGAGAGATTCGTTTAAGTTGATAACTTGGCAGGCGCGGAAACAAATGGTGTTCAATATGAAAATTCAATCCGCCCATCAACCACGTCATAAACCATCCGTCTGAGGAGATATTTTGTGTTGACCTAAATACACTCGCCGGAAATGTTCCATTTCCTTGTTTGCTTATAGGCAAATGAAAATGGTTAAGAGTCGCCGAAAAGCCTAAGACAAATCCTGTAATAAGGATAGGTCCCAAAATAAAGACAAAGTCAAAATCAAGCCACCAAACTACGAAAGTCCACCGTAAAAGCAAAAGGAAAATTCTGAGATAGGCTCGAGTTTTGACCATAAGTTTTAAACAGGTCAACGTGATGAGAGGCCATGTCAGAGGCAGAACTCCAAAAAACCAAATCCACTGTTGGTAAGGAAGGGCACTTCCAGACTCTTTAACGTGAGAGACACCCCAGCGAACTGGCCCTGTTTCCAAAGCAGGGTCTCCTCCAATTCTGTTTGTCAGAGCATGATGTTTGCGATGGATGAAATAGTGATAGTCGATTTGCGGCATCCCTAAAAAAACAATGCCAAAAAATTCAATGAGCACCTGGCTGAGCTTCTTATTTTCGAAGTAAGCGTCATGGCCTGCATCGTGAATCCACCACACCAACGTAATTCCCCCAAGAGTTGCCAAAACAAAACTGAGAAAAGGATGACGATCGTGCCAAAAAGCTCCTACTAAGAAAGCAGCTGCAATAGCTGCAATCGTGATCCAAACTCTTGCGGGCTGGGGCCTAAAATGGCCTAGCGTATTTAAGGACTGTTTGAGTTGGTTGAAGTCGTTGATGAGATTGTCATGCATGTGGGGTGATCCAGTCGATTTGAAACTTACCAGCTATTTGGACGGCAGACCTAATGGCATCTTCATGAAATCCGTATCCGAAATAGCTACCGCAAAAAAATATGTCACCGCGATCATTGAGTGACGGCAGGTCTGGCTGGCTTGCCAAAGAGGCCGAATCAAAAATAGGGTGTCGGTAGCTGAATTTTTTTATCACGCGGCTTGGGTCTATGGGGAAAGCCTCATCGAATTCATCATTTTGTAATGTCAAAAGGAAAGGGGTTGTTGTATCAATCCTTTGGAGCCGATTCAGGTAGTATGAGATTCGGTAATCGCTAGCCTCTTTTCTAATATTCCAGCTGGCCCAAAGTTCTTTTCGCGGGTTTAAAACACAGGGATCTGTATGCAACACCACTGGGTTGTCCTGGTACCTCCAGGCAGAGAGAAGTTTTTTTTCTATTTCCGTTGGTTGAGACAAAATTCTTAAACTCGTATCTGCGTGTGTAGACAGCACGACGTGATCAAAAGTTTCGATCCCGTTATCGGTTGTGACGTCGACACCCCGGTTTGTACGCATAACCTTGCGAACGGGACATTTCATTCGTATTTGTCCTTGAAATTTTTTACTAAACGCCTGAACGTAGACTCGGCTCGATCCACAAAACGTTCGCCACCGCCGCTCGCTCCGCCCTTCTAAAAGTTGGTGATTGGCAAAATACTGCAAGAGAGGCAGAACGGGGGAATCTTTCATTTTACGGCCCGGCATAGACCAAATGGCTGCAATAAGAGGAAGTATAAGGTTTTCAACAAATTCACGACTAAACCCAGAGAGGTAATCGCCGACAGTAATACCATCAAAGTTTTTCTTAGAACCAAGGTCATGCACGGCCATCTTACGGAAATTAATAAAATCCATACCAATGCGAACGAGCGAAGGCGTTTTAACCAGCCTTGGGCCCGCAAGAAACGGACGCCATCCATTGCCAAGGGTGTAGTCAAACCGAGATCTTGGATCAGAAAAGCAACTAGACATCTCCGCAGGAATAACATGGCCTGAAACTCCGAGCACATCGATGAATTTCACAAAGTTTTCATAGGTTCTGTCGTTGAAAATTAAAAATGCAGTGTCTACGTTAAAGGTTTTTCCGAAAGCATCGGTCACAGATTCAGCGTGAGCATGCCCACCGAGATCATCGCCCGCTTCAAAAAGCACTACGTCGTGTTGTTTTCCTAAAAGAAAAGCGGACGCCAGTCCTCCGGCGCCAGCTCCTACAACTGCGATTTTCTTTCTCAACCTATCAGACATCTAGTGGATTCGACAGTCGGGTTGTTGTCGTCCTTTTTTTGTGAGAACAATTTGCCATAGCTGCCAACTCCTGGCGCGAAAACCTCCTGCAAAGGACAGGAGATAAAACTCCCACATTCTTTTGAATGTTTCAGAATAGCGATTTTTTAACTGGGGCCACTCGCGTTGAAAATTCTCATTCCACGCCATGAGGGTTCTGTCGTAGTCAGGCCCGAAGTTGTGCCAATCTTCCATGACAAAAAGTCCTTCGATGGCAGTTCCAATCTGTTGGATGGAAGGTAGTATTCCATTTGGAAAAATATATTTGTCGATCCAAGGATCCGTGATTTTTGTAGTTAAATTGTGACCGACAGTGTGGACCAGAGCGATTCCATCATCGGCAAGGTGAGAGTGAATGGCATTCATATAAGTTCTAAAATTCTTGTAGCCAACAGCTTCCATCATTCCAACAGAAACGATGCGATCGTAGGTCCCCTCCATATTTCTGTAGTCGTCGAGCACGAACTTAATGGGCAGATTTTCACAGTTCTTTTCCCCCCACTCGATTTGTCTTTGTGAGAGTGAGTATCCCGTGCATTCAACTCCGTAGTTTTCAGCTGCAAATTTCATGAACGAACCAAACCCGCACCCAATATCTAGGACTTTCATTCCCGGCTTAAGTTCGAGCTTCTTGCAGATCAGATCAAGTTTGGCGAGCTGAGCCTCTTCGAGATTTTGCGCGTGTTTCCAGTAGCCGCAAGTGTAGACCATATTTCGATCGAGCATACGTTCGAAGAGATCGTTGTCGAGATCGTAGTGTTTTTCACAGACTTCTGAGGCTCGAGATTCAGATTGCAAATTGAAAACGATCGCTCGAGCCAGGCGCGATAAGATTTGTGGGGTGTATCGGCGGTGAGAGGCTCTGCTCCTAAAGATTTTTTCAATAAACCCATCTAAGCTTCCAACATCCCATTGGCCTTTCATATAAGATTCGCCAAGTCCTAGGCTTCTCTCTAAAGCAATGGATGTAAATGCCGTGATGTCGTGAAACTTGGGATCTGTGACTCTCGGACCATTCACAACAACCCCCGCATCTGCAAGTTCACGGATGACCAACTTTGCAAAAAAAGAAGGTGCAATTTTCTGCGGAAAAAAACGTCTTTCAAAATCTGGTATTGTTAGTGAGGCGGTCTCTTGCATGATTTCTCCTAAAGAATCTGCGGTCTACAGCAGTTTTCATCTCTTTTGTAAGTCGAATTTTGAACCTCCTAAAAATTATTCATCGAACGCGATAACCATCTGAAAATACTCATCTTTGCAAAGCCAAAACGGCTGACGATTACCCCTGTTTTCGTCAGGAAAATACAAGCTCTTGCACACGAGGAGGTTTTCGGCAAAATACATGACATGAAGATTCAAAAAACGCGACTGACTATCGCCTATCAGTTGTTGAAGCTGGAGATCGCCAAAGGTCACATGAAATGGAAGATCGCCGACCTTGCGAGACTCTCTAAAGTCAGCCGTCCTTTGATCTATTATCATTTTGGAAAAACTAAAATGGAGATTCTTCTTAACGCAATTCAAGTTGCGGCCGAAGACTACTACGCGCTCGTTGGACCAAGATCTGAATACGCCAAAAAAGGGAGATTCACCGAATCTGTTTTAGTGACGAGAAAAATTCTTTTAGACAATCCATGGGTGGCTACCTTCTCTCAGAAATGGAGATTTGAAGAAGGTGAAATCTCCCGCAAACTTGAATATTTTGAGTCATGTTATCGTAGAAAACTCCACGAGTCTTTTCCTCATCTCACTCATCCACAGATCTTGATGCTTCACAGTCACCTTCACGGGATTGTAACAGCGCCCTTTTTAACTCCTGAAGAAATTCGCGACACTCTTGATAGATTAAGTCGAGAGTATAAACTGCCGACTACTGGTTAATGCACTTATCATATTTTATAACAACCAATCCAGCGGCTATTGTTTAAACTCGTAAGACCATCCCAGGAGGCCCGATGAGACACTTATTGCTTGCTGCACTCATATTTTTTCCATTTGTCGCAGGTGCCACCGAATCCCACAAAGTTTTAGGCCGGAGAATCGGCGCTTTTCAAACCTGTTGGGATATCTGGGGATATCGAAGAACCATTGCTGATGGCAGTTGTGGAAATTCAGGAATGGTTTTAGCAAATCCGCAAAAGGTTGAAAAACCAGATGAGTGCCATTTGGCTTCGGTGCCGGAAGTGACTTGGCAACACAAAAATGAATTCAAGATTTTCATACAGTGCACCCGAAACTCCGCATCGGGACGACTGTACACTTCTGGATTCGTTTACTGCGACCTTAATGGAGCACCGGCATTTCGCAATTTTGAGGGCTCAGTACGAACTCAATACATTGACTCTTTGAAACAGATTGATTTGCGTCGTTGTATAGACAAGGGCGAAGTCAATTTTCCGTTAGCCTCAAATATACAGACTGAGGATTCTACTTCTAGCCCTTCGAACTGACCTGCACCAAATGCCGTTTCTCGGCCTTACATAGAAAATAAGTTACCTTTTTCGGCACGACATGAGTAGGTGACGTCTTCAAAAAAGAGAGATCCTTCCCATCGTGAAAGGGCTTTTACAACTTCAGTCTTTGATTCTCGAGAAACCACTCTAAATTCGATCGTTCCAGCAGGCGTGCCCAGCTAGGTGAAAGTTCAGCGAACTCAAAGCCTAAAACTTATCCGACACCGTACAACTCAAAGGTTGGTTTGACGTCGCTCCATTAGAGTCTCTCTCAAAACCGATATTGGCGATGGAGTCCTGGAGATTCGGTCCAGATCTCTTGACCCCCATGGAGGCCGAGTAAGTCTGCGCCTGAAATGTAGCTTTCCATGAGAGGTTATAAGAGTCCGAAACCGAATCATAGTGAACAAGGGGCGAGGCCATGTTGGAATCAGAAACAAGTGTGGTATCACTAAATGAAAGGTTCGTGAGAACGCTACTTGCCAAATAGCCTTCAAGATTTTTGGTAATTCTTATTTTCGTTTCTGCAGATTCACAGTAGATCATAAATTCGTCAGGATTGTCAGTGTCTAGAGCTTGGCTTAAGGTCTTGGGTTCTACCTGAAAAAGCTGTCGATCGTAAATAACAACATCACCCTCTTTGATTACCGTGAGCTGCGATATATCGATAGACTCATCACTGATTCTTCTACAATTTTCGACTTGCCGTAAGTACCCTGTCTCGGATTTTAAGAGGGCTGTTCGCAAATTTGAAGAAACTCCCTGCTGTTGACAAAACTCTCGGTCGTAGGCGTAAAAAGATAACTTGCCATCATAACCACTGCCCGTCCCACCACCTGTGGCTGCTACTTGCAAATAAGTGTTTCTTCCAGAGCCCGAACCTTCGAAAGCCAAGTTGTTTCTAGTTTGAGTGCAGTTTGTATAAGTCAAAGCAATCAAAGAGACCGAGACGATACTAAAAATCTGAAAATGAACCTTCACGCCTTTGTCCTCGCAAGAATTTGACCTCTATTTATTTTAAAGAGTCGGCCTGTCTTTGACGATATAAATAACTGCATAGGATCAAAATGATGTCTCGAAATGGGACAGAGGTAGTGTGAATAAGAAGTTTTCTCCGATTGAAACACGGATTCGAGAGGGCCAAATTCAGGCGGCCAGGTCTAGTCTTTCGAAGATCAAACCCAAATCTCTTTCCCGGAGCGAACTGTTGATTTTTGCCGAACAGCTGCGCCGAGTGGGACGGCCCTTTCATAGTTTGCGAGTGCTCTACAAGTTTATACGTTCAACCAGCGATACAATGCGGGCCACTCCAGCCGAAAAGGTGGAATATGCATCTTCTTTAATTCGTATTGGCTCGCTTCACGAGGCTCGCCAAATTCTCGACGTGGACTCATTGAAGGATTCTCCTCAGGCCATCTTTTATCTAGCATTCACCCATATTTCCGAATGGAACTACGCCAAAGCCAAACACTATTTAGAGATTCTCGTCCAATCCTCGGAGGTCGATGAATATCGCCGTGTTTTAGCGAATATCAACCTTGCGGTTTGCGAGATTGTTCTCGGAAAGAACGAGGCCGCCTTAAAACGCCTCAACTCTTTAGAGGACGTGATAAAGGAGCAATCTTATAAGATTGCCGCCAGTCATTGCTTGGAAGTCAAAATACAAGCCACAAACTCCTTAGGTCTTTTCGCTGAAAGCCTGGACTGTCTTGAAGAACTAAACACTCTCTGGAAAAACAATTCAATTTCCAGGGAACAATTCTTTCACAAATCGCGGGGGATACTTTACCTTCATCAAAAAAATTTCACCTTAGCTCGAGAAGAGCTGAACAAAGCTAAAGCACTTAGTATTTTAAACCATGACTTTGAGACGCTCAGGGACTGCGATTTACAGCTTGGGTTGGCTCCCGGAGGAGAAGACTTTCTCTTCCGAGCATTTTTTGGATCCTCCTCACCCTATTATCGCCAGAGGCTTCTAGAGCTTTCGGGGCTCTCACTAAGTGATCTGCCATCACGATTTGATTGGTTTTCAAAACCCGAAACTATCTCAGAAAAATCCAAAACTTTTTCCTGGGATCAACTAGTGACAGACGGATCAAGAGAGTTACGCCATGGGCAAGCCATGCACCGTCTCTGGTGCGCGCTTTCGGAGGATCTATATCTTCCTCGAGGATTAGGTCACCTTTGGACAAACGTTTACCGAGAAGAACACTTCGATCCATTTTCTTCAAACCGCAGGATTTATGCGAACCTTGCCCGCCTGAGGGAAATCTTGTCAGATTATGATACCGGAATAGAGATTTTATCCAATCGTCAGGGCTACGCCCTATTGCTGACAGATCGATCTGGATTAGAGAGGAGTCTCGAAGAAAATAAAGTGAGTCATGGCTACGAGGGACTGTTAGAAAAAATCTACCAACAGTTCGGTAATGTCTATTTCAGCTATCAGTCGGTCAAAGAACAAGTCGGCATTCAACAGTCAACGTTTTCGCGGATCATCACCCAGCCTCAATCTAAATATGAAATATTAAGGAAACGGTCTGGACGAAACATCCTTTATAAAATCACGCCACTACATTCTGTCAAAAAAGAAATTGCATAGAAAAAAAGGAAAAGACACGAAACCGTGCCTTTTCCCAATCACTTATTTGTCTGGCTGGCCATCATGATTGGAGTCTTCAAAAGGGATACCCTCTGGCGCTGGCCCCTTACCGGCAGAAGAAGCTGAGTTGATAATATCATCCGCTTGTTCTCGGGTATATCCAAAATCTTCTAAGCAGCTCTCATACTTTCTCTCAAAAGCATTCACATAGAGCGTTTCTTGTCTGGGAGTGAGTGATTTTGAGAGCTCTGTTAGATGAATCGCAAGTAAGCCAGCTTCCTGAGCCAATGTGTCGCAAGCCATCACCTTTTCAAGAGGTGTTCGAGCAACTTCAGCAAGTCTTTCGCCGGTCGTCTTTGTAAATGAAGCCACCGTGGAAACCGAAGATCCATCTGTGTCTTGGTTTTTTGGACTAGAAGGACTGCAAGCCACAAAATTGCAAACTGCGCCCGCCCCCAAAATAACTTTGAATAAAAGATTCGTTTTCATGTTACCTCCTTTAACCGTTTGGTTGTGGTGAATCCAGTTTCACCCGAGCGCGTGGTTAAAAGAATTCAAAAAACTGCATAGGATTGATGTTCTCAATTCGAGACGATGGCAGGGAGGACGTTCAGGGGCTTTCCTTCAATAAAATCTCTATCTTATCTAATCTATGCCTTTTATGCAAAACCTGAAAATGAGACCCGGCTGGGCAAAGCACTTCTTGCTCCGAAGCATGAAACGAAAGCCACGAGATCGGCTTACATGAGCTTTGCATCTATAACAAAAATTTCAGTCGCATTATGGGTGAACTCAGCCTCAATTTTTGAATCGAGTGTTGTGCTAGTAAGGGCTTCATGCACGACGGTTCGACCTACTTGATAAGATTTCAGAATTTCTGACGGAAGAGAGTCAAAACGAATCAAATACATTCGAGAGCTATGTATCTTCTTGAGTGCAGAATTGAGAATTCGATTAAAAAGCTGAAATTTAGTATTGTGGTTCGAAGCGAGCGATTTACCTCTTTAAAAATATATCGGCTGTACGAGCGCAAAGCGTAGAGTTCGATATCTCTAAATCCACACTTGGAATATACTTCCTTGAACAGATTAGATTGCTGCTCATTTGCCTGATAATGAGTTTGGTAATGGCCTCAACCGATCGTGTGGCATCGGCAATTTCAACAGCCGACGCACAAGCATGATTTATATTTGCCGGAGGAGAGTAGACGAGTTGGAGGCGACAGTTTTCAGCGTTTATTCAAGATGGGGTGGCAAAAAACTGAGTTTGTTACGAACTCTATAGGATTTGAGAAAGTGGATTCTGTGAGGCGAGTCACTTTAATTGAATACATAACTCCAAAGTTTAATGAGTTTGCGCAAATCGATCCTGCGAGCTCACCCGCCGAACATTTAAGCCAGCGCACACGGCTTTTTCCCTACGGACTTCCGCAGAAAATGATTTTCGGACCCTGGAAACCAGTTCGATAAGAACCATGCAAAACTTTTTGACATTGAAGGTCCAAAAGAGTCCGAAACCCTAGTCTA
Organism: Pseudobdellovibrionaceae bacterium; assembly: GCA_044229295.1. Classification (GTDB taxonomy): domain Bacteria; phylum Bdellovibrionota; class Bdellovibrionia; order Bdellovibrionales; family Bdellovibrionaceae; genus JBGATJ01. The sequence continues at coordinate 91,872 of JBGATJ010000005.1, read as the reverse complement.
CGTAACTCAGATCGAATCTAAACAGAAAGAACCGGTCTGAGCTTTGCAACAACCTCTGTGCCAGATCGGAGATAATATGAAAATTGCCTCTTTACTTTTCACATGCCTTTTTGTATCGGCGGCAGGTGCCAGCGAACGAAGCTTTTACAAGACCCTCTGTGGTTTTGTTCACAGCAAAAGATCAGAACTTTCGAACATTGAACTTGTGAGCCAAACTCCTCTTTTCGGGAGTTCAAAGTCAGTTCCATTAATAGTTAACGACATAGAGCAACAAGCGATCGTTAGGCAATATTTGGACATAAGATCAGAGCTTTGCCTGGTAGGAAATGTGAACGGCCTCACTGGTCAGTGGATCTTCATCGTCGAGAATATTAATAGACCACGCGACTTGTAATACCGCGCCGCCAACCCATCCTAAGATTAAGTTATTGACCCTCTCAGTTCCGGAGAGGGAATATCTCGTTCATGTATCGTGGAACTACTCTTTGCTTAGTGTTATTTTCGACAGGCTGCTCTTCTTTGAATTTGTGGGATTCACCGAAGCTCAAGGGCACAGTTGTCGATCCTAAAGGGGCATCTGTTGAAGGCGTCAAAATTTCTGATGTCAGCCTAACTCGCAAAACTTCAAAAATGATTTCGAAAACTGACTCTCAAGGAAATTTTGAGCTAATACCTGGAAATGAAAAAATTCACCCGATCGCTCCAGGGTGCTACGGTTCTCGAAAGGGACACTTCGTTTTCGAAAAGGACCTTTATGAGTCAGCAATTGTTCCATACAACATCACATGCGGCGGTGGAGACATGCCTGAAATGTCTGACGCCAAAGTTGTTTTGAAGCCGAAACAGCGGAGCGAATAAAATCATTTCATTGGTTGGACTGGTGTTGACCTATTTTTTGTTCTCAGCGGTTATCTGATTGCAAGTCACTTTTCAAATCTCTGAAGAGCTTCAGGCACGATGCCCGGTGGATAAGCCGGCTTCGCCGTCGATCCTGCGGATGGCGTCCTCTGCCATCCTCGGACACGCACCGCGATCAAAATGGCTTTGCCATTTTGCCGAGGTCGCGTTGGCGGAGAGCGTGGGATTCGAACCCACGAACCCCGTGAAGGGTTGCCAGTTTTCAAGACTGGTGTATTCAACCGCTCTACCAGCTCTCCGTCGACCGTTTTATGGGTTTTGTGGAGCTGGATCAATGACTTTCAGGATCAATGCGATGCAGAAATTACGGTGGCGCCGCCCATGTAAGGCTGTAAAACCTTTGGAATTCGAACAGACCCATCTTCTTGCTGGTAGTTTTCAAGAATGGCGATGAGGGTTCTCCCTACAGCAAGGCCACTGCCGTTCAACGTGTGCACATACTGCGGTTTTTGCCCTTCACCACTCGGTCTAAAGCGAATGTTGGCTCGTCGGGCCTGAAAATCCTCAAAATTAGAGCAGGAGCTGATCTCCCGGTACTCGCCAGGCCCGGGGAGCCAAACCTCAAGATCAAAACACTTTGCAGCTCCAAAGCTGATATCGCCGGAACACAAAAGCATACGTCGGTAGGGAAGCTCCAATTGTTTCAAAACCTCTTCTGCATTTGTCGTCAGTCTCTCATGCTCTTCATAAGAGCGATCGGGATGTACAAAAGTCATCAGCTCTACTTTGTTGAACTGATGCTGTCGAATGAGCCCCTTCGTGTCTCTTCCATGACTGCCAGCCTCAGAGCGAAAACACGGAGAAAACGCCGTGAATCGAAGTGGGAGTTCCTCTTCTTTTAAGATCTCGTCTCGAAAAATATTCGTGACCGGAACCTCTGCGGTTGGAATCAAATAGTAGTCTGTCTCTGAAACATGAAAAACTTCCTGCTTGAATTTAGGAAATTGTCCGACGCCAAAAAAACTTTTACTGTTCGCCAAAAATGGTGGAATTACTTCGGTATAACCATGTTTTTGAGAGTGCAAATCCATCATAAACTGCATCAGCCCACGCTCGAGCCGAGCCCCAAGGCCTTTTACAAAAGCAAAACGAGCTCCAGCAACTTTTCCAGCGCGTTCAAAATCGATAACCCCAAGAGACTCTCCCAACTCCCAATGCTCTTTCGCTTTGAAAGAAAACCGAGTTGGCTCGCCAACAACATGAACAATCTTATTATCTGCAGCTGATTTTCCGGCAGGAACAGAGCTATGGCATTTATTGGGAAGTGCTGATGCAAATTCAAAAACACGCGCCTCAGCCTCTTGAGCCTTTACGTCCATCTCTTTGACTTGACGAGAAAGTTCCTGCATTTGCGTGAGCAAAGCCGAAGCGTCTTGTTTATTTCTTTTAAGGATCGCGATTTCGCCGCTGACTTTGTTTTGCTCTGCTTTTGCTTTTTCTGACTGCGTGATCAAATTCTTACGAACCTGATTAAGTTCTAGAAGTTGATCTAACAAAGATTCAGACATTCCTCTATCAACGAGGCTTTTTTTATATTCTTGAAAATATGGCGTGGTTTCATCGCCTTTTTTTTCGAGCTGCTTTACATCAATCATTGGAGTACCTTTTCGTTAACCTCAGGGAGCCATGAGGAGGTACATTCTTATCAGCATTGCTACCAAACAGCAAATAAGATCAAAAACCAAAACGAAAGCAAAACCCCAATCTTTTGCTACACGTAAGAAGAGTCCCGTGATGACCACTAAGATTAAACCCAGTGAAAAACCGCCAAATCCGAACGCCTCTTGAGATGCAAGAGCGACAGTTAAGCCCACCGCAAGACCAGAGATCACTTTAAATAGAAAGAGAACCAGACCTGTAAATGAAGTCTTAATTCCTGTTTGCACTTGTCCAGAAAACTGACTCATCTTATCCGTTAAGCCCATTATTTCCTCCTATCTATTCCTGATATTCTACCCTCAATCTCCTTCTTGTCCACAGCATTTGGCGAAAGGGCCAGGTACTTGTCATAGGCCTCAAGAGCCAGATGGCTCTCGCCCTGCATTTCGAAAAGGAGTCCTTGCTCGCGATAAATATCGGGAAGCCCAGATTCCTTTTGCATGGCGGTTTTTAGCATCGCAGAAGCGACATCCAGACTTCCGGCCAAGCGGTAACATTTCGCGAGATGAACGTAGATTTGAGCTCCTTGTGGCCGAATTTTAATCGCCTGTTGATACTCACCAGCGCACTTAGAATATTGCTTAGTTGCCGCGTAAGCCTCTGCAGCAAGCAAATACGCATCTGACAAATTAGGATTGAGTTTCTTTTCTACCGTCGCTTCTTCGATCGCCCGCTGGTGATCGCCCTTTAAAAACGAAGATTTCCCCATGTAAAAGTGCGCTCGAGGAAAGTTGGCGTTGAGTCTTACGACACGTTCGAACTGTTGAATGGACTGTGGATAGCGTGCGGTCTCCATGTAGAGTACACCGGCACGAAAAAGGGCTTCTGCATCTGAAGGATCTAGAGCTGCTGCTGACAAATAAGATTTGAGTGCAGGATCCATTTGATTCTGTGCCTGCAGGCTAATTCCTAAACCAATGTGCGCCTCTTTGTTTTTTGGATCAAAGTCAACGATCTGCTGGTAAACATTTTGAGAGTTTCTGTATTGTTCATCATCACGATAAAGATTCGCAAGAGCCATACGGTAGTCGATCACAGACTGGTACTTAGTAATCAGGTCTTGCAGATACGAAACAGCGGAATCCATTCCCTGAAAGCGACTCAAAACCTTCGCATAAGTAGTCTGCGCCTCAGAATTTGTAGCATCGAGTTCGGTCGCTCGCGCCGCAAAAGTAAAAGCCTCCTTCACATCTCCTTGGCCAAGATGGGCCTTCGCCATCAAAATGTAAGTATCGATGTCAGCATCGTAGATCTTTAAAGCTCGCTGCCCAAGAGTGATCGCGCTTGGCAAATTGTTTCTCCGTAGCTCGACCTGTGCAAAACCACGCCACACCTCATGACTCTGAGGGGAAATGGCCCGCGCCCGAGCCAAAACTTGAGCCGCCGCCTGGTAGTTGTAGCGTTGGGAATAATAGTCTGCCTGAATCACATACGCCAAAGTGAGTTTGGGATCGGCTTTAATCGCTTTGTTCAAATATTCAATAGCCTCTTGAGATTGACCGAGTTGCCAGAGACACTTTGCCGCCTTCACCGCAGCCACCGCGTTTTTTGGATCTGCTTCAAAAGCCGCACGGTATTCAGCTTGAGCTGCAAAAAAATCTCCAGCCCTCACATGCTGATCACCTAAAAACACAAGCTCACTGTCTTTGACTTTGGTTCCTTTGAGTCCTTCCATTCCCCCAAGTTGCATGACGAGCTCTTTGGCTTGGGGATTGGAAGAGTTCAGTGAATAAGCCTCTTTGGCGTACTTAAGCGCTTTTTTCTTATCATTTTTTTCGATATAGATCTGGGCCAAGACCATAAGGCCCTTTGCCTCTAGAATTGGTGACACGCGACCTTCCTGCTTGAGAGCCGATCGCAAAAGCTCAAGGGAAGAATCTTTTTGTTTGAACGCTGTGAACTCTAAAATTCCAAGACTGATTCGTGAGTTTTTGTGCTCTGGATGCGCCTTAAGAATTTTACGATAGAGGTCGCCAGCCTCTTTATACTGTTTTAAATTTGCAAGCGCATCGGCCGTTACCGAAAGGGGCTTAATCCAGGCAGGCCAAAGCTGCTGCGCTTTTTGTACGTAGGCGATAGCCGTTTGAAAATCCTTTTCACCAACGAGTGCCTCAGATTTAAATTCATAAAGAACCGGAGCCATCTGAAACGACGGCTGCTCCAAAGCATTGTCAACAAGCCCTCGCGCCTCGCGATAGCGCCCAAGATTTAAAAGCTTCACAACATCGCAAACCACGCCATCTAGACCGACAGGATTGAGCGCCCTCGCCGATTGCGCCACAGAATGAACCGCCCTAAGATCCTCTGAGTCCTGAAATGAAAACGGCCAAAGCTCTTTGTAGACTAAACACAAGAGCCCCTTTACCTCTGCATTTTGAGGAGCTCCTTCTGCCAAAGCTACAAGTCTGTTTTGAGCTTCTAGATAACCTTCGAAAGTGTCTCCTTCAAAAAGCCTCAGCGATTGACGAAAGCCAGCTGCGACCTCCTCCTTGCTCATCGGAGTTCCACCTTTATTTGGTAAAATTAGATGGACCTTGTCACTTTTGGGAGGTGAATCGTCCCACAGAAAAAGCGCCGCTAAGCCTATAAAAAGGCCTGCGATTAAAAACACGAGAGGCTTTTTCACAGCCTTTTCCACAGCTTTTTTTTCAAGCACCTTTCTTGGTTTTAGATCGATAACAGGGGGTGCGTCGCTTCGAGGCATCGGATTTTTTTCAACAACGACAGATCCCTCAGGCTTGGGATTTTCTGGTGGACGTTGAGATGGGCCCGGCCGATGGAAGTTTTGTTCGGGAGGCGGAGGCGACGACGACTTCTTAGGCTCGGGAGCCTTGTCAGCAGCGGGTTTGCCAAGGGGACCTTCTCCTTGCATCGCTTCTAAAATCGAGTCAAAAAACTGCGGCTCTTTAGAAATATTTATCCACTTGCCGCCAGGAAATTTGGCAATCATTTCGCCACCAGACAGGGTGCCCTGATGAATGAGATCGAGAACTTCACGTGTTGCGAGCGGGCCAACGATCCGGCCCTCTTTGGTGCGAACCACCCAGCGTATGTCTGCCATTTTTTTAGTATAACCGAATCGAATTAATTTTGTGGTCTCTGCAGACGAACTCGATTTGGGTCCAGTCTGAAGAAATTTAGTTTCGTAATGGGACCTAGACCCAAAATGGATCCAACACACTTCGCTTTAACTGGAATTAAAGTGAGAGGGAAGCCTGAAACATGTGGCATCCTCTTTGCTAATATAGGTTTTCGTTGAGTGATGAGGTAACAGATGACTAAAAACATTCTTATTTTTGGTTATATTTTGGTGATTCTGATCATCTCTGGGCTTGTAAAAGCCTAAGATAAAGAAAAACCGTTACCGTAAACTCAAAAGGCTGAAGACAAGTATCCCCCTCTAACTTGGATCAGCTTATTAGAGTTAGGCAGTCTTAGGACTGATCTTTTTTTCCGGATTCCCCTCCAAGGAAAAATTGAAAAACTAAAACTAGCGACAAAGCCTCTCGCCCAGATCCCCCTCCAGGGAAGAGGCTTTGTTTATTTTTTCCCCGTTTCCCAAAAAAATCTTTCAAGAACTTAGACCAAAGCTTAGTATCACTTGATGCGATCATCCCATAAGCCAAGTCTCACTTCTGTTTCACCTGCATTTTTTTTCGCTAAGATCGTCTCCTTTTTAGTAGTTCTCTACTTTGTGATTTGCGCCATGCAATATGCTCGAAGTCCAGATTTTGTGACTTCGCTCCAAGGCCTTATGGGGGTTCCAGAAGTCACTGGCTCTGAACTTAAGTGGTGCGACGAGTCGGGATCTTCACGACTCTCCTGGGAAGGTCATGGTCAGTTGACGTTTTCCTCTGAGAAAATCCTGTTCCAACCTTTGGAAGGAGCCTCCCACTATCTTGCGATGGACCCTCTTTGGCAGAAGCAGTTTTGTCGCGTAACAATGGAGGGATATCCAAGCGATCAGCGCCCCGAAGACTTCGCGGTGGTTTTTACGGTTGAGTCTACGACTCCTGACGGCGCAAAGCCTAATAAGAAAACCTTAGAGAAGTCGCTCTCAAAAGATATTTACCGTTTTGACGATCTTCTTTTTCGATCCAAGAACCTAGATCGATCGCTGGAAGAACTTCGAGCTGCCACTAAAGCGGCAGAAAAAAACCGAGATTCTTGACAACGGATTTACCCGCCATTAGTTTAATCGTTCTTTCAAAATTCAGGAGTAGCTCAGTCGGTAGAGCAAGCGGCTGTTAACCGCTGGGTCGGGGGTTCGAGTCCCTCCTCCTGAGCCAATTTTTCCGGTAAAATGAATTCCGCCGATTTTTCCAAAATTATGTATAAAGAAAATCATGAGAAGTTTGTATATCTCAATGGCAAGTTAATTGAGGCTCTTCGGTCTAACGACCCCCTGGAACTGTTGGCCCAGACCTCTTTCGCGACTCACTTCGGAACATCTGACGAATACAACTCATTTGCAGAGCTGCCATTACTTAACTTCTTATTCAACCTTTCTTTGAAGGTTGGGCGACACACGCAGCAGCTATCAAATGGATTTTCTTATCAGAAATTCTTTGACGAATTAGAAGACTGCTATCGCTCTTTTTTTGCGACAATTGGGGGTAATCCAAATCTGGAAAAATTCACGCCGGAGCTAAGGGAGATAATCCATCAAGTTCAAAGTCAGTACTTAATTGAACAGGTAAATCCTCAAATATATGACTTTCAGTTGCTCCGTCAAACAGAACAACTGTTTTCTCCTCAGGAATCAGATTTCCTGGAGCTACTTAAATTTACTCCGGCTCAAGCTCTGGCCATAACCAACACTATTCCTCGAGTTGTCGAAGAAAGATTTAATAATAGAAAAGAGAACTGTCAAGGATACAAGAAAGAACTGGAAATGCTGATTCGTAACGAGGATTTTCTAAACTCAGTGGGTCTGGGTTTACCTGGCGATCTCAAAGCTGAGGATATACCTGCTTATTTGGCATCCATGGAACTATTCAGCGATTTAAAAAATGAGTTTCTCTTTACCCCACGACAGGTCGCTGAGAGGGTTGGAATTGACGTCGCAGTAGTGAAACATTTTCTGGAGTCAATATCCATCTCCTTTTCTGAAGAAAGTCAAAAATATGACGTTCCGACGGACGAGGACATTTCTCTTGTACGTCCATCCATAAGAGTCGAAGACGGACTTTTCTTTATTCCATGCCTACGGTCACTAAAATATCGTCACAGAGATTTTTTTGAAGCGCAGCTCGAACAACATCGGATAGGCAATACTAGGGTGTGGCACAAATACAAAGATAGACGGCATGACTACGCACTAGAAATTGTCGGAAATTCGCTGAAGAAAATATTTAGGAATGTCAAAGTCTATGTAAATCTTCACTATCAACATGATGGGAAGGATGGAGAAACTGATGTTCTTGTTCAATACGATGACAAAATTCTTCTTTGCGAGATTAAGGCTGGCGGTTGGTCAGATGGCTCCAAAGCTGGAAAGCTAATCAAGATTGAGAAGGATTTGAAAGGTTTGGTTGCAGAGGCATTTGACCAGGCAACTAAAGCAAGTGAATACATTCTAAATACCAAAGCTGCACATTTTACAGATGAATCCAAAAGAAAAACGGTATTTCAGATTCAAAAGGTGCCGAACGAAATATTTTGCATTTGCATTACCTTAGAACATCTTATGGCACTCGCTGCTAACTTGAACAATGCAAAGGGCCTTAACTTATTCAAAACGGACAGGCTTCCCCTCTGTGTAAATCTGCTGGAGTTTGAGCTACTATGCGATTATTTAGGATCTCCCAGCATCTTCTTTCACTATTTGAAGCAAAGACTTCGGGCACAGGCTGAAAGCATCTACCACGCTTATGATGAGATCAGCTTTCTTTCTTTGTATCTCAAGAATGGGAGTTTCTTTACATGGGAAGAAGGAAAGAAACCATCGTTCATACTCATAAGCCCAACATGGATTCAAGAATTCGATGACTACTACAACTTCGGCGGCCAAGCCCCGAAGCTAGCGTTGCCAAAAGAAGTTCGAGCGATAGTAGATGAATTTGAATCGCTGAACAACTACGGACACTCATCGATCCTATCCGGGCTACTAAATCTGGGTCAAAACCAAATCACGGGTTTGATGAAAAAAATAAAAATACTAAACCAACAGACGGAAGCTGATAAGGCCCATCACTCGTTTTCGTTTTTCTCAAAGGAACCAGATGACTGCGGCATTACCTTTATCTCGAAATACGGCCATCAGCAGGAACTAGAAGATATAGAGGCCCACTGCTATTTAAAAAAATATCAAATGAAGGCGAGCGCGTGGATTGGCCTTCTTAAGGATGTTACCGATAAGAGATGGACAATAAATCAAATGGTTTTACTCAATTTCCCTTGGACGCAAGATACTAAGATGGATGAAGCCGTCAAAACCTTTCAGGACAACAATTTTGAGCGTAAAACAAAATCTATTAAAAAGATAGGTCGTAATGACCTGTGTCCTTGTGGAAGTACACTTAAGTACGAAAAGTGCCATGGGAAATCTTAATTTAGCAAGCCCGATTTTCCGGCGCCGGAAAAATCCCCGAAGCCAAACGAGCTAATACTTCTCAACGGCAACAGGAAATTCACAAGATTTTAAATCCTCTGAAACATCTGTCGCATCTAGCGCGTGATTTACATACTGACCTAAGCACTTCATCGTACCAAAGCTTGAATGCCCGCCACCTCGAACGATGAGCACTTCGTTTTTGCCTTTAGCGCATGCTTTATCGGTTAGAAATTTTTTGACGTTTTCTACTGGTGTTGCCAGATCCTGAGTTCCGTTGATGACGATGGTGTCTATAGGCGAACACATGCTATCTGCAGCAAGTGCTTTATCATTTTCGGGAACCGCAAGAAAAACTCGCCAACTCATCAGCTGATTATCTTTGAGCACATCTACATAGTCTGGAAACAGGAATGGAAACATTGACTTGTCAAAGCTCCTAAAAACGCCAGTAACAGATTCGACTTGCTCGGCGGTTGGAGCAATGAAACCAAAGTTGTTCAAGAGTATCCAAATAGCTTGATCACTGATCTCAACCTCGCCACTGAAGGCGAGAACCGTCACGGCTAAGAAAGTGTCTCTATTTAGATATGTTGGGAAAGGAGTTCCCAATTTGGAGAAGTAGTCATCGTAGATTTTTTTATATTTCCACCACATGGCTGCAAAACCAAAATTCTGATTTGATGGAAATACACCTAAATAATCTTTTAACCGCGACAGAAAACTAGCAAACTTTTCTGATGATATCGCTTTCTGCAACGACGGTGATACTTTATATCGATCAGCAATGGTTTGCAAAATTCTTACGGTTGCTTGTTCATCAGAAATATCTAGCGGCGAACTAAGTCCCTCGAGAATTAATTTTTCTATTTTTTCAGGATACAGATGGGCGTAGAGTCTGCTAAGGCTCGTGCCGTATGAAAAGCCTATGACGGCTTTCCAAGATTTGATTTTGTAAGTGATGCGAATTATCTCGATGTCGTCAACTATAGACCTCGATGAGATAGCGTCATCGAGGTCACTGTTTAGATTCGGAAAGCCGCTACAACCTCCACCACGAAAATGAAAAAAAATGGCATTGGAATCAGGAAACTTATTTGCCATTTCGAGGGCCTCTTTCGGTCCCCACATTCCACCTGGTCCGCCTTGAAGAAAAAGAATATTTGGTTTTTGGGGGTCAAACTCTTTTGCGGTAAATGCAAATAGATCGAAAGAGAGTCCATCCTTGAGGGGCCTTGAAATAGCGCGGTGATATGGAAAGCTCTGGTTACAAACGTCGGTTTGGATCTCCGCTGCGAACCCAGGTTTATTCCTGAGCAGGTCGCCCAATTCGATTTGTGCAAAGGCAGCAGGTGTATAAGTTGTAAGCACACCAACTATAATTTTCAGAAGCGATAACACTGAGAGCTCCCTAGTCATTTGGATGAGTCACAATCCTAGAGAGCAACAAAAGTGCCGCTTACTTCGGAACTATCGCCCCATCTAGATAGTAGGTCGTACTAGTTTTAAGCAATTTAGTTGTTTCAGAACTCAGGATGAGTTTGTAAGGCGTTTGAGATTCAATGAGGCTTACAAGCTCCTGAAGGACCGGGTACTCGGAGAAACTACCGGGTAAGTCGGGAATTGGAACACTAAAATAGAACCGGCCTGTAGGACTCAATCGTTTGAGCACTGGGCCTACGATAAACTTGATGGCCTGAGCATTTTGATTGGGAGTGGTGCTAAAGGAAGCCCGTTGCCAGCCGCCCTCTGGTCTCATAGTCACCAAATCCATCGCTGGAATTGAGCGTGCCTTCATCGAGTGGTCGAGCCTCTTCCAAGTTTTTGAATTCATAGCATCACCCAAAACTTCTTCTGGTTGTTTCCCAAAGTAGGATTTAGGAATAATGCCTGCATAAGGCCCGTATCTCATGCCCGTGATCGAATCCGCAAGAGATTGGTCTTCAACAAAAAAACCTGAGCCGAAAAGATCTAACACATTTGTTCCAATGCCCTGAGAACGAGATTCTTTAAGGAGATTTTTAAAATGACCTTGTGGTTTGGTTATGCCTATTTTGCCTAAGACCTCCGAAAATTGGTAGTCATATTGCTCAGTAGGATTATAGTCTTTTTGACTGTTGGTGGGCCCGTCAAGAGTCCAATCCTCTGGAACTCCATGTCCTTCAAGGGGCTTCCAGCCGGCTTTACGTAAGGAGGACTCAGCTGAAGCGATAAGTTCGTCAGAGAAGTTTTTTAACGGATTTCCGTGGGTGCTTGGATGCTTTAAGGTTAAAAAGATCCGTGAGCAGGAGTTGGAAGCATTTGCAGTCTGACCAGTTGCAACTATTGCCAGAAAGAGAATGCTTAGTGTCGTTTTTTTTATCACATGGCTAAATTCCATACAGCTAGTCCTATCAATTCTATTCCATTAAATGGTTAGGATTCTAGCTGCAGAACTTCTTCAAGATTCAAGCCATCTAAAAAATTCTAGATCCTTACAGAGTTTTGTGACATGACAGGGGGGCACAAGGAGTCATGCTATGGAAATAGGACCTTTCGCAATGATGGAAGTGGATCATATTAAAGAGCTTTTAGAGAGTAAAAATATAAAGTTTGAACTTGTGTTTGATGAAGAGCTCGCACACAAAGCCATCGCCGAACATAATTCCCGTGCGACCACAGCGCCAAGACAAACGGCAGGTCACCTTGATGTAAAATCAATCTTTTTTGAAATCGCAGATGAGGACTTTGCACACGTCAAAGACCAACTTGAAAAGTATGGTATTGTGTTGGGCTCTGACGGCTCTTTTGAGCTAGGCGACGACGAGCCTTAAGGTCGCGTCTGCCCGGGGTAAGCTAAATCCTTCCGATCAAAAAACTGTCGTAGATATTCGTGTTTTGTTTCCATTCGGTCGGAGTGGAGTTTTTCCATGATGTCGTAGGTTGCACCCTGTCCCGTGTTGATTGAGTACCGGGCCTTGAGGTGAAGATCCATCATGTAATACGCCACCGAGTCTGCCCAATCATCCCAAGGTCCCGTCGCCGCATACAAACTTATAAAGTTAGACTGATGAAATCCTTGATAAAGGGGATTCACGTCATTTTGTCCTACAAAAGTTTTTTCGCAGGCGTAAAAACAAAGGCCTTCGATTTTAAAAAAATCATTTTCTGGTTTTGGTTTTTTATGGCTCTCCCAGCTGAGAGATGTCCAGCTGTCTTTTTCTGAAAAACAATCTTTGTCAAAATCATCTTCGTTGAAAGATTTGCAGTTTGTGAATCGATTTACATTGTTTGCAAAATCAAACATGTGGCCAAATTCGTGGGAGATTAAAAAATATACGAATTGATTCACGTCTTGGTTTGCAATTTCGGTTTCAATGAACGGAAGGCCAGGGGTTGAAACGTAGTCTTTCGCATTGCCACCAAATGACAACTGCTCTTTCCACGAGGCCCATTGGGAAAGCGTCAGATGGGCGTCTAGGATGGATTGCCTCACGCCGAGAATAGCTCCTTGAACTTTTTTATTGTCGTCAGTGAGCATCCCCGCGTACGCAGTACCAAAAAACTTTTTCTCGACGTAGATTTTCTTGAGACTACAAAACATCTGTTGGATTTGCGGCGGCATGTGTTCGTAGATATTTTCAAAAATGGGAGCGTAAACCTCCCCGCCTGGCAGACATGTTCGATTTTTTTCTTCAACTTTGGGGTCTTTTGGAGGATCCACTAAACACATGATCTGCCGGATTTGATCACGACAGCTCTGAGCGATTTCAATTTGTCTCAAATAAGGTTTTTTCGCAAAAGAGGCATCTTCTAGAATGAAGAAGTCAGAAGTTATGTTCGTCTTTTTTGGCTGCGCTGAAGCTGCCAAGGCAACGGTCAAAATACTTATAAAAGAAAAGATTTTCATGTTTCCCCCAAACCACAGTGGGTCTACTTGGTGTTGAGGGAAAACTCACTGATTTTAGCAGAAAACGCAGTGCATTCTAAGGCCGCACATAGATCTGACAAAAATATTTTGCTGCCACCCGAGCACAGGTAAGGAACCCGCCGAGATTTTTTATCTTCGCCGGGGAACAAGTCGCAAAATCGCAAGCCACATCATGCTCTTTGGATTGCATCGCCTTGTAGAGAGTCTCCGCATCATCGTCAATAGACTGGATCTCACAACTATACGCCTCAGGTTTGTATCTGGTGTCTCTGAAGCACTCAATTCCATTTTCTCTTTTTCTCCAGACTCCGGAGTTAACGACAACTTCAAGCAAATTCAATTTTTGATAGAGTTTTTGAGACGAGGTCGGGCCGAAAGAGACCATTGCTGCATCGGCCGAAGAAGAAATCAGGAGCACAAGTAAAACCGCCTTCATGATGAACCTCCTTAAGAACAATCCTTGTTCTGTAAGGGAATTAAGTCAACCCTGACAAACGAAGCTCCTTTCACAGAATCAGCACTCATCCATGAGTGAACTAGCAATCCTCGCTATCTGATAAAAGGCGCCCCACTTCCCTTTTGGTCACCGTATGATTAGCGGTCATCGGTCCGAACTAGAGAACTAGCATCGGGTAACGCTTTTTAAAAGGTCTTCGATTTTTTGGAAAAACTTCTCCATTCTCTAAGAAGTCTTCAACAACAAAACGATTAAAAAAGTGATTGTTCCTCATACATACTCCTTTGTATTTTTATTAAAAATCAACCGCCACTAGATCTTTCAACGCCGCCGATTCGGATTAACAAGTCATCCCATGACTGTTCCGCTTCGACTCCACCTTCCTCAACAACGCATTTGTTTTGGATGTAGACTCGCATCTCGACGTACCACTTTTTAAGTGCAACGACGTCATCCTGACTGACCTGCGATACAGGATACTTTTGTAAGGCTCCTACAACCATCTCATTCAGCTTTTGAACAGCTTTGTCACCGCACTTTGCATGGGCTCCAGTTGAGAGGCCAAGGATCATCACAAGACTGAAAACGTACTGCTTTATATTTCTCATCTCTCGCTCCTTAGTTGGTTTTGTGTTTCAACCTGATACGTTTTTAGCAATTGTAAACGGGTGTTTCATCTCTTTAGATTTTAGAAATTATACCGACAGTAGAAATGTGGGCGATGCAAATGGGCTTGGCCAATATCTTGTGACCGTTCGACTTTCCCTTGGGTTTTCAAGCGCTTTGGCGTTTTACGAGCATTTGTCTGCTAAAGCCCATCTTGAATTTAACTATTCCTACTACAAGAGATTTGAGAACGAAGAAATTTTGCCGTCTGTAAAAGTTATAAACTCGCTGGCTCATTTGCTCCCAGAAGATCTCAGCGATGAGTTGATTCTTCGATATTGTGCCGCGTGCTTTCCCGATAAAAAAAGAATTTTCAAATCAGATCGCTCACAAGCAGGAGCCCGGCCTCGAACTAACAAAAGACGGATGGTGCAGAATAAGGGAACTCGAAATCCACAGAAGGTTCTCAACGAAAAAGAAATTCGAATCATTAGTTCTGAAAAATCGATTTATTATCTTTTTCTATTAGTCACCATGAGCGAGGGCCAGGTTCGCAAAAAGTACCTCGCGACTTTGTTTTCTTCATCTGAACTAAAAGCCGCCGTAGAGGCACTCAGCGAAGCGAAATTAATCTATGAAGAGAAAGACTACATTATGGCTAGCTATTCTGAATATGCCTTTCCCGAAGGAAACTCTCAGTCGATCCTAAGTCTTTACAAAAAACTGGATACCTACGATCAGGAAAGAAACGATTTTTTCAAGTTGCAAAAAAAGTTTCGCTCTGAGATCTTTCGAAAGGTTTCGTCGAGGTACACTGACCTTATCACTGAGCACCTGCAGATGTTGTTGAAACTGATTCGTATGGCCGATGAGGCAGACCCTAAAGCTAACGATCAGATTCTTGCCTTTTCGTTCAATCTAAGTATGGGTGGATCCTCCGACGATAATAGAAAGTAGTTTCAAATGAAGGTCAGGCATATATTGGTCACTCACGCCTATGAGATCCAGGACATTTTGCGAAAGCTAAACGAAGGTGAAAGTTTTGAGGCCCTCGCTCATAAGTATTCGAAGTGCTCTTCGGCCACAATGGGTGGCGACCTGGGAGAGCTCAGTGGCAAAATGAAACTGTTAGATCCTGATTTTCGAGAGGCGTGCGAAATGCTTCAAGTTGGCCAAATGTCCCCTCCTATTAGAACTCGATTTGGCCACCATTTGATTCTGAGGCACGCTTAGAGCCAAAAACTAGACCTCAGTTTTAGTTAGTTATTTCCGAAAATAAGAGCATGGATAAAAAAAATAAAATTTTTTGGGCCAAAATTGGTGCTATGTTTTTTATTCTGATGGTAACCGCAAGTTTGGGCCTTCGAATGACAAATGGTTTTGATGAAAATCGTCAGCCCTCATCCGTTGATGGATATGGAAATGATGTTAAACCGCTCCCACCCGTCGTGACCGAAAAAACGATCGAGCGAGAGATGGAAGAAATCAAAGAATCTGAATACGATTTAAATAAAGTAGATATCGCTCTTGCAGAAATGCAGAAAAGCGCGACTCCACAAGAGCCGCCGCCCCCGCCTCCTCCGCCAGCTCCACGTAAAGTCGTAAAGCCAACAGTGGTCAAAAAAACTGCTAAGCCTTTGAAAAAGGCGGCAGTGAACTCAAAGTCGGCAAAATCCACTAAAAAACCGACGAAACCCGTTGCTGCTGCGACAAAAAAGAAATCACTTAAGGATGGTCGAGATCCTGCCTCGCAAAAGCTGAAGCTTCCAAAAAAGAAAAAGACGACAGCTCCAATGATTCCTGTAGAACCGTGAGGTCCTTGGAATGTTAGATATTTTCATCGACGCTGATGGCTGCCCCGTAAAAGATGAAATTTATCGCGTCGCCGATCGGTACCAGCTTAATGTTATTCTTGTGGCGAACAAACCTTTGCAAACACCTTTAAGCTCGCGGATTCGCATGATGGTCGTATCTGGAAATTTTGATGCGGCTGATGACTGGATTGTCGAAAATGCAAATCCTGGAGACATTGTTGTTACCGCTGATATTTTATTGGCTCAAAGATGCGTGAATAAACAGGTCAGAGCCTTGGGTCCAAAAGGCGAAGAGTTTACCGAGGACAATATCGGAAATGCCGTAAGCACTCGAGAGTTAATGTCGCACTTAAGGCAAACGGGCGAAACTCGAGGTGGTCCGTCTCCTATGACTAAAACAGACCGCTCCAAATTTTTGTCAAAACTCGATCAGATTATTCAATCGATAAAGAGAAACCAACGCTAGGTAGATTTCTTCGTCCCAGCTGGACGTCGCTTGCGAAAGGGTCGGCGCCGACGATTTTGTTTTTCTTCGATCGCCGCTTTTGCTTTTCCCTTAGATAAAATCGGACCTTTCTCAACACTTTCTGAGTGAAAGGGTTGGTCGGATACCAGCGGCACTCCTCGTCCGATGAGTTTTTCAATGTCTCGAAGAAACGCTCTTTCTTCAGCATCACAAAAAGACACTGCGTGACCTTTGGCCCCTGCCCTTGCTGTTCTTCCAATGCGGTGGACGTAGCTTTCAGAGACATTGGGCAGTTCAAAATTAATAACGTGGGTGATGTCATCGATATCAATTCCGCGGGCCGCAATATCTGTGGCGACTAAAACCCGAATATGTCCTTTACGAAAAGATTCGAGGGCTTTCTGGCGAGCGCTCTGAGACTTATTTCCATGAATTGCCGCACTTGAGACTCCTGTTTTTTCTAAAACCTCGCTGACTTGGTTGGCCCCTCTTTTTGTACGCGTAAACACAATGACCCGTTGATACGATTTGTCTTTAAGGAGGTGCTTCAGAAGGTCTTTCTTTTTACTGCGTTCGACAAACATTACCGACTGATTGATAAGCTCTGCAGTTGAAGAAACGGGAGTTACCTCCACACGAACTGGATTGGTTAACAACGTTGCTGCTAATTTTTGAATGTCAGGGGGCATCGTCGCAGAAAAAAACAAATTGTGCCGACGCGGAGGAAGCAAAGCCACTATTTTGCGAATGTCGTGGATAAATCCCATATCCAGCATGCGGTCCGCTTCGTCCAAAACAAAAACTTCAAGACCGCCGAGATTTAGGTATTTTTGTTGTATCAAATCCAAGAGTCGCCCTGGAGTTGCAACCAGAACATCCACTCCTTGAGAGAGACTCTGAACTTGAGGTCCCTGGCCAACGCCACCAAAAATGACAGAAAATCGAAGACGCAGAAATCGCCCGTAGTCCCTGAAGCTGTCATAAATTTGAATAGCAAGCTCTCGAGTGGGAGTAAGAACTAATACTCGTGCATGTCGAGGCTGAGCACGACGGGAATCCCCTGCTAATCTCTGGAGAATAGGAAGTGCAAAGGCCGCAGTTTTACCCGTCCCCGTCTGAGCGACACCGAGAAGGTCATTCCCCTCAAGAAGCGGTGGAATTGCTGCGAGCTGTATTGGCGTAGGTGTCGAATAACCAGATTGAGATACGGCGCGCTGAAGAGGTTCGATAAGATTCAATTGGGAGAAATCGGTGGAAGTCATGGCGCAACCTATCTGTGCCCACCGCATAAAGCAAACAGATTAGTACCGATTCACTATTATTCAAATAATTTCGGCAGCTTAATCGCAGTAAGGAACTCCGTTTGTGCGTTCCAAGAATATGAAAACCCGTCTCAAGACAGTGTCTTTCGGCCGTTGAGGTTGACGAAAGTTTGCGACGATTTGTTGTTTTAGAAACAATAAGTTTTCTCTAATGCTTCTCTTGATAGTTGCGCCTAAGATCCTCGGTAGAAATTTTAACCTCTAACAAGGACACAACTATGAGAAACCTATTACTGTCTTTCATCTTTATAGGCTCAGGGCTTTCGACAGCTCAGGCCGTTGCAGAAAATTGCGAAACCCAGCTGACAGATCCTTCGACCTTTTCAGCTCTACAGGTCTTCCAGGGCGAAAGCTGTGAAGATACTTACAACCAATGCCTTGACTACGCTGAAGGAAATAACGTGTGTGGCATTTGCGAAAACTCTATTCAGGACTCAGGCGCCGTGGGTGCTTGCGAGCAGACAGCCGCCACTGACGACAACTATCTACGCATGCTGATCCGACCTCCACATGGAGGAGGAGGCCATCATGGCGGTGGGCATGGGGGAGGTCATCACGGAGGTGGTAACCACGGTGGAAATGGCAACCATCACGGCGGCGGTCACTGGGGCCACAATGACGGTCATCATGGTGGGGGCCACCATGGAGGCGGTCATCATGGACACGGCAACTACAACTATAACAAGTGGGGATACAACGGATATTTTTACAAAGGTCACCATGGACATGGTGGATACTACTACAAAGGTCACCACTATAACTACGGTAACGACGGTTATTACTATTTCGGAACTTACGCCGACTGTCCTGTGTCTCTCTACCAAGATGGTTACTATGTTACGACCTATCACGGTCTAAGTTGCCGTCAAACATGGAGAGCTTGTAGTTATAACGCTGGACCTTACGGCTATTGCGTCGGCGGCTGAGGTCTTAAAATTGAACGCCTACTGACATGGATGTAAGAGCCGTCGTATTCGCCGGCTCTTTTCCGCTGCCGTCACCGATAGAAACGACTTCAGACTCTGCAACTTTCCACTGGGTATAAGACAGGTCGACAAGGAGTTTTTTTCCAGAATCAAGACTCCAAGACAACTGCTCACTGATTTTATTAGCAGATCCAGACCCAAGTTTAGGAGCAATGTCAGAGTATTTTGAATTTGCGTCAGAGAGATATGTTTTAGCATAACCGACAATCAGGTGATCATACTCAAGAGTAGTTGTAAGTTTCACACCTTTAGAAACACCTGCGACAAGTTTAAGACCAACGGGAATGTAACTGTAAGAGATGTCGCGACGATAGTCGTAGGCTTCGTCCTTGTTATCAAACGTGTCTCTAAAACCAAGTCCAAGGTAAGGAATGATTTTAGAAGAGCTTTCAGGAGTTGGATCTACAGATAAAACTGTAGTGACATCCATGACGTAAAATCTCTGCTTAGATTGATGAGGAGTTTTCTTTCCAGTTTTCACATCTTGGATCGAACCATCGTAGTCTAAAGTTCCCTGAAGGTATTCACCTTGAGTCGTCCAAGCAAGGTAAGAGTTGATCTGAAAACTGTATGATCCTTCAATTCCAGAAAGAAGGCCGATATCTTTCATATATCCTGGCTCTTCGTAATTGAAGCTAGTGACTTTTCCGCCAATCTTAAAAGAGTGAGGCGATACTGAAGTTGTTGGTAACTCCGCTCTTTCAGTCTGGAAGGGCTCCTCAGCGGCAAACGCGTGTATCGAAATGAGGCACAAGGTGAGCGCGAGAATTGTGTTTTTCATTGAGACTGCCCTTTCTAAACGGTGTTGATTTAAGGAAATTGCAAGCATGGGGCCGAGCCAGATCCATTAAGGACGAGATTGGGTGTCTCTAAAAAAGAAGTGACGATAAAAATCACCGCATGTGAAGGGATTTGACGCATCAAAATTGTAATCTTCGAGAGTGAATCAAGTTGAAACCACTGCTGTTTTCCTCGGCCGATGAAGGTCCGGTTTCTTCACAAGTCATGCAACGTCGAGGTGTTTTGCTGGATCAATATCCCTCAGACCATCCCATTTTCAGCTTAAATTTCAACTATTTCCGGACCTCAAACTGAGAAAATTATTTAAAGCCTTCGAAATTCTTCGCCGAAGAGTTTGTATAGGAATTTCAGATTCCCGCCTACACTGCGGAGGAGCGGTATGAGTTTTGATGATAAAGTTTTAGAAATCCCACCCACGTTGCCAATGCTACCTGTGAGAGACATCGTAGTATTTCCTTACATGATCCTACCGTTGTTTGTAGGAAGGGAAACATCGATCCGCTCTGTAGAAGAGGCACTCACACGAAACAGGCTCATCTTCTTGGCCTCCCAAAAAGAGATCACAGAAGAAAATCCGACTCCAGAGTCTATTTATACTGTCGGAACCATCGCAATGATCATGCGAATGCGAAAACTTTCTGATGGCCGAGTGAAAATCCTCATTCAAGGCGTTGGCAAAGGGCGAATTAAAAAATATTCTAAAACATCACCTTCTTTTGAGGTCGAAGTTGAAAGAGTAGAAGAAGCTCCCTCTACTGGCAACATCGAGTTTGAAGCCATGATCCGAATGGCTAAAGAACAGATCGAAAAAATAATCGCCTTAGGTAAAGTTCTCTCTCCAGATATTTTGTTAGTCCTTGATGACGTCACAGATCCAGGTCGCCTAGCAGACTTGATTGCTAGCAATCTAGGAATCAAAGTTCCCGACGCTCAAAAAGTTCTTGAAACTGAAAATCCTAAAGCTCGTCTTAAATTGGTGAACGAAGTCTTGGCTGCTGAACTTGAAGTTCTTCAAATGCAGCAAAAGATCAGAAATACTGCCAAAGATGAAATGAGCAAGTCTCAGCGAGAGTATTTCTTGCGAGAACAAATGCGCGCTATTAAAAATGAACTCGGAGAAGCTGATTCAAAAACTGAAGAGATTGAAGAGCTTCGTGACAAAGTCAGAAACTCAGGTATGCCAGAAGCTGTTGAGCTCGAAGCTCTTAAACAACTGAACCGTTTAGAGCGCATGCACCCAGACGCTAGTGAAGCTTCGATGGTCAGAACTTATTTGGATTGGATGGTAGACCTTCCATGGCACCGCAAGTCTGAAGATGTGATCGACCTTGAAAAGTCTAAAAAAATTCTCGACGACGATCACTATGACCTTCATAAGGTAAAAGATAGAATTCTTGAATTTCTTGCCGTGAGAAAATTAAAATCCAACATGAAGGGTCCAATCCTATGTTTTGTTGGACCTCCGGGGGTAGGAAAAACCTCTCTCGGAAAATCCATCGCTCGCTCTATGGGCCGTGAGTACTTCCGGATCGCGCTCGGTGGAGTTAAGGACGAAGCTGAGATCCGTGGTCATCGCAGAACTTATGTTGGAGCTATGCCTGGTAAAATCATCCAAGCCATGAGACAGGTAAAAACACAGAACCCTGTTCTCGTCCTCGATGAAATCGATAAACTTGGAAGCGATTTCCGTGGTGATCCAAGCGCTGCAATGCTTGAGGTTTTGGATCCAGAACAAAACTCAACATTCAGAGACAATTACCTGAATGTGGATTTCAATCTCAGCAATACGTTGTTTATTGCAACGGCGAATGTTCTTGAGAACATTCCTGCCGCTCTACGCGATCGTATGGAAGTCATTCATATCTCAGGATACACCGAGAACGATAAGCTTCTGATCACAAAACAACATTTGATCGATCGCCAAATTGAAAACAACGGAATTACTAAAGAGCACATCACATTCACAGATGAAGGCATCCAGTACATCATCTCTCACTATACAAGAGAGGCTGGACTCCGAAATCTTGAGCGCGAAATCGGCTCTGTTTGTCGAAAAGTAGCAAAAATGGTTGTCATGAAAGAGAAAGATCACATGACAATTACAGGTGAGGTTGTTCCTGAGCTCTTAGGGCCACCACGCTACTTGCGAGACGAAACAATGCATGAACCACACGTAGGAATTGTCACTGGACTTGCTTGGACTCAAGCAGGCGGAGAGGTTCTCACTGTTGAGGCTCTCAAAATGCGCGGCAAAGGAAGTTTGGTTCTTACTGGTCAGTTGGGCGACGTTATGAAGGAGTCTGCACAGGCAGCAATGTCCTATGCGAAAGCTCACGCAACCCAACTTGGAATCCCAGATGACTTTTTTGAAAAGAATGAAATCCACGTTCATCTTCCTGCAGGAGCTATCCCCAAAGATGGTCCTTCAGCCGGGGTAACCTTGGCTACTGCACTGATCAGTTTGATGACTGACACGGCCGTCAGACACGATGTTGCGATGACTGGAGAAATCACTCTTCAAGGGCGCGTTCTTCCGGTAGGTGGAATCCGCGAAAAATGCCTCGCCGCTCTTTCTCAAGGCATTAAAGATGTGATCATTCCGTACGCAAATCAGAAAGACCTGGCTGATATTCCTAAAGACTTTAAAGACAAAATGAACTTCATCTTGGCCGAGAATATTGATGAAGTGCTGGCAGTCGCTTTGGATCGATCTTCGAAAGGCAAAAAAGTGCCTTCTTCAGGTCGCCCAGGCAAAAAAGGCAAAAATCCTGCCGCTGCTTCAGCTGCTTAGTTAAAAAGAACCCTCACCCAAGTGAGGGTTGTTGACCTTTGATCCGTTCGTTTTCGGATTCAAGAATGCGGGCAAGAGTTTTTAAGTCAGTCACCTCTTCCCGCAATTGGTTGCAGAATCATCATGTAGGCCTTTTTCAGTTCCGTCAGCAGCTGGTTAGCCACCGCCAGAACTGATTCCTCATCAAACATCTGACCTTGTGATTGGATATTCGATGAAGACGCGGGCCTAGCTACTTGATCAGAACCGCCTGAATAGGCACCCATCAGAGAAGAGTCGCGCGTTTGGGAGGGGCGATGTTCTTTCTGTTGGGTACCCATAGGCTCATCAAGTAAAAAATATTTACCATCTTCAAACCTAAAATGGATGTCTTCCGCTTTTATACGGCGACGGAGAGTGCTCACACTCACTTTGTGCTTACTTGAGTAATCAGAGAGAGGTATCCAAGCTCCTTCTAACAATTGAGAACTCCTTTCCTTGTTGACTACTCTATTCATTGACTTTCGAGTTGTAAAGGAATGATCAGAAGAACTAGCCTTAAGCCTGACTATCCATAGGATTTCGCCCTCCAAATCTTGGTGTTTCCACTGGATAGGCACTGTGGATAGTGGCTTCAACGCGAGCTGTAGAGGCTGAACAATTGCAATTCGTGATTTGGTTTTCTGGATAACCTTTGGCATAATTTTCCAAGCATGGTCTTAAGTGAAAAAAAGAAGGTCGCGTTAGTTCTTAGCGGCGGGGGCATTAAGGCCGCAGCTTTTCACATTGGGGTTTGCCTGGCCCTTAGAGAAAAGGGTTTTAAATTTGTTGGCGGCTCGGTTAAAGACCTCGAGAAATCAAACCCTAATGAACCAATGGCTATTCGGACTTATGTCGGGTCCAGCGCTGGTGCATTTATTAGCGCCATCCTAGCCGCTGGCTATCCACTAGAATCCCTAGTCAACGCGTTTGAAGTCGGAACTGGGATGAAGCATGTCACTTTCGAAACAGATCCAGCCTACAAATTGAAACCGTTAGGGTACCGAGACATCTTCTCAATCAACGGAGATGGTTTACTGAACTTTTTCCCAAACATTTTACGCCACAAATCTTTGGTAACTGGGGGTATCGAAGCTCTCATTAAAAACGGCTTTAAGATTAATGGCCTTTTCACGACCCATGGCTTAGAAAAATACCTCCGAAAGCATGTTTTAAAAGACAACGAATTTGGAAACCTCGGAGTCGAGCTTTTCGTGATTGCAACTCAGCTGAATCATACCCGAAAAGCGATTTTTGGAAACTTTCACGAAAGCTCTAAAACTAAAAGGCTCAAGTTCGTCAACTACGCTACGATTAGCCAAGCTGTTGCTGCCTCTGCAGCACTTCCCCCTGTCTTTTCTCCTTACAGCATCCGCAAGCCGCCGGGGAAGGAAATGTACTTTTTCGATGGAGAAATTCGCGACACCCTCTCTACTCACGTTGCTGTTGACCATGGTGCCGACCTTGTCATTTCTAGTTACTCGATCCAGCCCTATCATTACACCAACGAGATGGGGAGCCTCCACCGGTACGGGATTCCCGTAATCGTCAATCAAGCGCTCTATCAGGTCATTCAACAAAAAATTGAAAAGCATATTGAACATCAGGCCCAAATTCATAACATCTACAACGCTGTCGATGGATATATGAAACAAGTCGGGGCTCCTAATGAACAACGGGAGAAGCTTCTCGAAATTATCCGTACTCGAGTGAATTTTAAGCCTCACGTAGACTATATTTACATCCATCCAATGCCCCAGAACTATGAAATGTTTTTCGTAGACCATTTCAGTTTAAATCCTCACATCATGGCTCGGATCGTTCGAATTGGATTCAAATCGGCTATCAATATGTTGAGAGCTCACGATTTATAAACCGAATCCCGCACCCCGACTGGAGTGGCACTAATTTAACAGAGGCAATCAGGCAAATCTGGCAATCGGGCAGTCAGCCAGACATCAGGGGGTGGCTTCGGGGTCCGAATTTTGCTTTGAGCGGGAGAGAAGATTTTATTTTCTACATACTTTTTTGGAGGTCTTTGGATTCTAAGTTTCATGCCTATAAATCCATTTGCTCAAGTTCTATAAGACCTGCAAACCAACAAAGCCCAGACCCTGAACTCAGATCCTCATTCCTGAGCTGACTGCCCGATTGCCAGATTTGCCTGATTGCCCCAAGGATAACCAAAACTGAAACTGGGCCTCACTCAAAATTAGTTTGTGTAGCCTCCTACGCATTTTGTTTGCGATTCCTAAAACTATGTCGGGAAATGACATCTTGTCCCTTTTCTCTCAAACCGTTATCAAGGGTTCGATTCGTTCAAATGGTTGAAACGAAAAAAGGAGCATTATTATGAAAAAGCAATTACTTCTCACCCTTGCCGCAGCAGCAGCAATGACGGTCTCTTGTTCTAAAGACCAGAAACAGGACGCTCAAAACGTTAAAGAAGAGCCAAACATCCAAAAAACTTACGCTACCGATTGTGCGCCTAGCGAGTTTCCTACTATTTACTCTCGCGAGTTTTACCAGTTCAAACAAAGCGATTTGATCCAGGTTAACGAGTACTATTCAGACGGAAACTGCACTCAAGCAGCAGTTCAAACTCGCTACAACGGAACTTACGAGGTTAAAGGCGAAAGCGCTACTATTCCTGGTGGCCGCGAGCGCACTTACACTTTGAGCACGGTGAATATCACTCCTCTTACTCAGGGTGGAGTTGATTTCCTTAAAGTCGCTGACAACTTAACAAACTGCAAAACTAATGACTGGGTTGTTGGTCAGCCTGCTGACTTTACTGACGTTGCTTCTAAGACTGGCTGTTACCTGACTGACGTTCCAGCAAGCGGATGGCTGACTCTCAAAGAAGAAAGCAACGGCGATGTTGTAACTCTTTCTAAACCAACCATTGGTGATGTAAAACCACAAAGCTTGGACACTAAAGTTTACAAAAAAGTCGACAAAGATTTTAAATAAGCTTTTCGAACGCATTTAAATGCTCAAAAAAGAGGACTTTGCAGTCCTCTTTTTTTACATCAAAGATTTTTCTACAGCAGAAAATATTGGTCCAGAGATAAGCCCAAGGAATACAACAAAAATAGCTGCCGCGACGATTGTGATTCTGGTTCCGATCAGAGAGTGCTCGGCCACTCTAGCGTCGCCAGGCTTCATGTACATAACGTAAATAGGCCGAATGTAGTAGTAGGCGCTGATTACAGAATTGATAACTCCCCATAGAGCCAGCCAATAAAATCCTTCCTTAATGGCTGCTGCGAAAACATAGAACTTTCCAAAGAAGCCAACTGTTGGAGGAATGCCTGCCATTGAAAGTAAGAAAATGGTCAGGCATAAAGCCATAAAAGGATGGGCTTGAGAGAACCCTCCCATGTCGTCAGTCTTGTGCACCAAAAGCGCTCGTGGCTGAGTAACCAGTGGTAATAATACCCACGAGTAGGTATCCAGAGTGAGCAACACTTGAGTAGGCAAGCATACGCTTGAAGTTGTCTTGGAGCAGAGCAGCAACATTCCCTGCAATCATCGTGAATACGGCAAGCCATTGCAGGATATCCAAAAGATTCTCTGAGTTTTCTAGGCCAT
This sequence comes from Pseudobdellovibrionaceae bacterium, assembly GCA_044229295.1. Taxonomy (GTDB): domain Bacteria; phylum Bdellovibrionota; class Bdellovibrionia; order Bdellovibrionales; family Bdellovibrionaceae; genus JBGATJ01. The sequence goes on along the minus strand of JBGATJ010000005.1, from coordinate 65,977 downwards.
TGGTAGTCACAATTCGAAGAAACGCGGCAAATGAAATGGCCTTTACGGCTGTCGACATCAAGGCAGAAATCGGCGTAGGCGCGCCCTGGTAAACGTCAGGGGTCCAGGCATGGAAAGGAAAAATCGAAACCTTAAAACAGAACCCTAAAATAACAAGTGTAAGTCCAAATAAAAAGAGTCGGCTTGTGGCGATCAATTGCGGTGTAGCTTCAATCAGGTCTGGAAGATAGGTGCTGCCGACAGTTCCAAAAATAAAAGAAACTCCATAGAGAAAAAAGGCAGAAGCAAAACTCCCCAGGACAAAATATTTAAAGGCTGCTTCTTTAGAAAGCTTGCCCTCATGGCTCATTGCTATCAAAAGATAAAGGGCCAGAGACATCGTTTCAAGGCCAATGAAAACCATAATAAGGTCCAGCGCAGACACCAGAACCAACATTCCTAGGGCACAATTCATCATTAAAAAGACATGCTCGGAAAACTGCTCCCCTTTGGTTGCCATATTTTCGTAGGAAAGGACGAGTGCGGCGGCTGTGATACCTAGTGCGGCAACCCCAATCCACATATTAAGACCGTCAAAAATAAGAGCTTTATAAAAAGCTGTTTGCCCGTCTCCAGAAAAAATCACCAGCAAGCCGGCCGACAAAATTAAGCCGGCTAGACCTTGGCAGAGGGTGGCTAGAGGTGGCTGCTCTTTATTGCCTCTCAAGACCTTAAATGTGATCGGCATGAGGCTAGAGAGAAAAAGCGTGATCAGGGGCAGGACCAATAAAAGATCGCTTAAACCAATTTCCAGTTTCATAATTTTTGATCCTTAGAAGAGGGCTGAGTTGCCGAGATTGTTTCTACCGGTGGTTTTAGTATCACGGGTGGGGCTTCTTCTTTTTTCTCGGCAATATTACTTAGCGCCTTATTTTCATGGATAGCGAGCTGGTAGGTATGGCGGTTATTCACTAGGTGATCCACACTCGATTTAGAAAAGTTGAGAAACTGATTTGGGTTTAAGCCCATCCAAAAAATAAGAATAACAAATGGAACCATGACTCCGATTTCACGGGCGTTGAGATCAAGCAGAGGATGATGAGCATCTTTAACTAACTCGCCCGCGGTGCCAAAGAACACTCGCTTGAACATCCAAAGCATGTAAACAGCTCCAAGCACAACGCCAGTAACCGCAAAATAAGTCGCAACGCTGTTAGCCTCATAAGAACCCAGCAAAATCAAAAACTCGCCAATAAATCCGTTGGTCATTGGTACGGCAATGCTCGACAACGTAACGATGAAAAAACAGATCGTAAAGATCGGTAGAACAGCCGCCAACCCCCCATACTTAGATATTTCCCGAGAGTGAGTTCGCTCATAGATCATTCCCACTAGTAAGAAAAGCGCGCCAGTACTCACCCCGTGATTCAGCATTTGATAGAGAGCGCCTGTCGCTCCCGGAGTGTTAAATGCAAAAAGTCCTAAAAGAACATAACCCATGTGAGATACCGAAGAGTAGGCGACCAGTTTTTTGATGTCAGGCTGAACCATGGCCATGAGGGCTCCGTAGATAATTCCAACAGTCCCAATCGTGAAAAACAAACCCGACCAGTATTCTGCGGCATCTGGAAAAAGAGGAATCGCCCATCGCATAAGTCCATAGGTTCCCATCTTCAACATCACGGCCGCAAGAATGACAGATCCTGGGGTCGGCGCTTCGACGTGGGCATCAGGAAGCCATGTGTGGAAAGGAAATACTGGAACCTTAATAGCAAAAGCTAAGGCAAACGCAAAAAACATCAAGTTTTGAGGGTTAAAAAACTGATGGCCAATAAAAACTAAGTTTCCTTTGACCCGATAAAAATCGAGAAGACTCGCGCTCATGGTTCCAAGAGACTGTTCTGTAATAAACATTAAATAGATAATCGCAGCGAGCATCAGTACCGAGCCCACCATCGTGTAGATGAAAAACTTGACCGAAGCGTAAATCCGTCTTTGTCCTCCCCAAATTCCAATCATGAAATACATAGGAATCAGAGACAGCTCCCAAAAAACGTAAAAGAAAACAGCATCTAATGATAAAAAGGTCCCCAAAACTGCGGTCACTAAAACAAAGAGCGAAACATGAAAGCCTCTGACTTTCTGTTCAATCGACGTCCAACTCCCTAAAATCAAGATAGGAGTTAAAAAGGTCGTTAATAAAACTAACCATAGAGAAAGTCCGTCGACCCCCAAAAAGTAAGAAATTCCAAATCGACTCACCCATCTGTACTGTTCCACCATCTGAAGAGCCGGTGATGTTGTATCAAATCGGATGAGTACAACAAGACTCATTAAGAAATGAATGACTGCTAGACCGAGAGAAAGTGGCCGAATGGTTTTTAGATTCGGCCAAACCGCAACTAAAACCGCAAAAAACAATGGTAAAAAAACGATCGCCGATAAAATCATGATCACCTCAAAAGAATAAACGTAAGCGCCACGGCGACACCCATCGATATATAAAGTGCATACTGCTGGATATTTCCGTTATTTAAGGACCTGATCACGCCGCCCGACCCTTTCATGATGTCGCTAATGACGTAGGTCGTTTTATCGATCACATTGACATCGACGTGAAACCACAAAAGGCGGCTGAATTTTACCAATGGATTAATGATGTAACCAAAATAAAATTCATCAACAAAGTATTTGTTGTAAACGACTTTGTAAACTCCGCTTAGAGACTCACGAATTCGATTCGGAGTTTCTGGCTTGAGAATATAAAAATTGTAAGCCACTAAAGCACTGACAAGGGCAATCAGAACTGACGCGCCCATAAGTCCCCACTCCAACGTCGTCTCTGCATGTTCCATAACCAAAGGTTTAATCACCGGAAGGGTCCACACCTCGAGCCAATTTTCAGGATGATTCGGTAAAATCTCGGAAATCACGTGGGGAACACCAAGAAAACCCGCGCCAGCAGAAAATATTGCAAGAACAATGAGAGGCACTGTCATAAGCCATGGAGATTCGTGAGGATGAACATCTTTCGGAACCCGACTCTGTCCCCAAAAAGTCAGACACATCAACCTTGTCATATAAAAGGCCGTGCAAGCAGCGCCAGCGGCGCCAACGGCCCAAAGAACCGGGTGACCCAGCGGTGAACTAAAGGACATCCATAAAATTTCATCTTTACTAAAGAAGCCAGAAAATGGTGGAAGTCCAATAATCGCAATCCAACCAATGAAAAAGGTCGCGTGTGTAATCGGAAGGTATTTGCGAAGCCCACCCATTTTGCGGATGTCCTGCTCTTCGTGCATAGCATGAATCACACTTCCCGAGCCAAGGAACATCAAGGCTTTGAAAAATGCGTGAGTCATCAGGTGAAAAAGAGCGGCATTAAAGGCCCCTACTCCACAAGCTAAAAACATGTAACCAAGTTGAGAGACGGTCGAATAAGCCAAAACTTTTTTAATATCAAATTGAGTAAGACCAATCGTGGCGGCAAAAAAGGCAGTGAAAGCGCCGATGCACGCAATGACCATCATCGCGTGAGGTGCTGCCATAAAAAGTGGGTTCAGTCGGATGATCATATAGACCCCCGCCGTCACCATGGTTGCAGCATGGATCAGCGCAGACACAGGTGTCGGTCCCGCCATCGCATCAGGAAGCCAAACGTAAAGAGGAATCTGCGCTGACTTTCCGCTCGCACCAATAAATAAAAATAGACATGCAAGCGTGATAGGGCCACCCCATCCCGCTTCTGGAGTTGCAGGAACTAGAGGTAATAAGTTTTGAAACTGTAAAGTCCCAAACGTGACAAAAATCAAAAATATCCCCAGCAAAAAGATAAGAGCAAAGGCCCACGCCTTCCCAGCCCACAAACATGATTAACAAGTTATCGCCTAAAACGAGCAGTAACATGTTGAAAATAAACAGATTCAAGTAGGCGAAATACTTTGCTGCCCCGTGATCATGGTGCATATAGCCGATGCTAAACATGTGAATCAATGATCCAACACCGGTAATGATTAAGATCATAATCGCACTGACAGGATCTATCGCAAAGCCCGCAGGAATCGAAACACTTCCGACATCAATCCAATTAAAAAATGTAACTCCAATCCGAGCAGCTCCTTCGCCCATCTCCTGAAGCTCAATGAAAAAAAGCACTGAACAAATGAACGAAATAAAAACGGCGAGTGTGGCGATACTTCCAGCCAGATTGCAAGAGAACTTCTTATACTGAGTTCCGTTGATCAAGAACCCTACCAGAGGAGCCAACAACAAAATTGCAAGTAGAACCGTTTGATTCATATTTATCCTTTAAGATGCTCAAAGAACCGAATGTTAACTTCTCTAAACCGTTTAAATATAGAAACTGCGAGTGCAAGACCAACAGCAGCTTCTGCCGCAGCAATGGCCATCACGAAAAATACCATCACTTGGCCTTCGATTTTTCCAGAGCTGCTCGAAAAAGTTACGAAAGAGAGGTTCACAGCGTTTAGCATAAGCTCAATAGACATCAAAATCACAATGGCATTTCTGCGCATGAGAACACCCATGACACCAAACGAAAATAAAAGGGCTGAAACTGTCAGGAAGTGACTAGGTCCAATATCTACAAAAATACTATTTAGCATGAGTTCCTCCTTTACTTCGAGCTAACGCTACAGCACCAATGGCCACGACAAGGAGGAGAACTCCCAAAATTTCAAAGCCAAAAACATATCTCGAAAACAAAAGGCCCCCGAGTCTTACCGACGATGACATGCCCGTCTCTTTGACTGGCTCTACCTCAACAAATAGGCTGTTCGACATATAAATAGCTCCAGCCACCAAACCAGCGAGCAAGCCCGCCGATGCAATTTTCAGAAAACCTGAAACTGTTCCTCGGGTAAAAGCCTTGAGCTCGTGCTTCAAATCGAAAAGCATAAGAACCATCACAAAAAGGACCATAACTGCGCCCGCATATACGACAAGCTGAACTCCAGCTAAGAAGAACGCGTTGAGAGTCACAAAAAGCGCAGAAACCCCAAGCATCGTAAGAGCCAAGCACAAGGCACAGTAAATAGGATTGGTTAAAAGGATCACTGAGAGTCCAGCAATCAGAGTAAAAACCGAAACGATCCAAAACACAAGCACGTAGTCAGTCAAAGGTCACCCCTTAGAAATGCGAAAGGTATACGAAAACAGCCGTAATACACGAGTTAAAAAGTGCCCACGGCAACATAGTTTTCCAACCTAAACTCATGAGCTGGTCATAACGAAAGCGCGGCAACGTCCATCGAACCCAAACAAACACCCAAAGAAAAAATGCAAGCTTTGCAATGAAAGAAAGCAGAAAAATCAAACTCGTGAAAATACTCGAATGCGTGGGAGACCAGCCCCCCTCCATAAACCAATGCTGAACACCGTCTGGAGAGACGTAGGGAATTCCGTAGCCTCCGAAAAAGAAAGTCGCCATGAGCGCTGAAGCGACCATCATGTGCCCATATTCTCCGATAAAAAACAGAAGCATCTTAAATCCACCGTACTCAACGTGAAAACCTGCTACGAGCTCGGCCTCACCCTCAGCTAAATCAAAGGGCAAACGATTGCTTTCCGCAAAGGTCGCCGCGAAAAAAATCAGCGCACCGAGAGGTTGATAAAAAATCCCCCAATTGGGGATAAATTGAGAGCTAATTTCATAACCCAAAAAGTGAAAATGCAAAGGACCTTCTTGAGCCAAAATCATCGTATTAAACTCAAAGGTTCCATACATTAAGATCGCACCAACAATGGATAGACCAAGAGCAAGTTCATAGCTAATGGATTGGGCGCTCGCGCGCAAGGCTCCCAACAAGGAGTACTTATTTCCAGATCCCCAACCCGCCATAAGAATCGCGTATGCTGCCAGCGAGGAGACTGCTAAAACAAAAACGATTCCAACTCCAACCTCATAACCTTGCATGGCAAAGTGATACGGCCCCCAAGTCTGCCCTAGCCACTGAAACGGTTCAACATCGATGGGTCGAGACAGAGGAATTGCCGACAGGCCAAGAGCCGCAGGCAAAAGAGCCGCCACCGGAGCCGCATAATATAAAACAGCGTGACCTGCTGCCGGATGAAACTCCTCCTTAAATAGAAATTTCACAGCATCTGCCAAAAGCTGCATCAAACCCAATGGACCGACACGATTAGGACCAAATCGGTTTTGAATAAAAGCTGATCCCCGACGCTCTACCCACACAAGGATAGGAACCGCTTGAACCATCCCCAAAAAAACGAGAAGCAATTTAACAATATTGATTGTGATCTCTAAACCGTCTGCGCCCATTTTACTCCCACTCCAGGGCCTTTGACTTTACTTCCCACCATAAGCCAAAGACGAAAACCAAAATAAAAATTCCCATGGATCCTAGGGCGAACAACCCCCAGCCCGCATTCATCGTATCCCTAAACGCGACGGCCCAAGGATACATAAAGATAATCTCTATATCAAAAATGATAAACAGGATCGCGGTGAGATAGAACTTCACCGAAATTTTGGTGTCCTTTTTTTCCTGACCCGGAATCCCGCACTCGTATGGTTCATATTTGACTGGATCTCTTGGAACTTTTGTCCCAAGTTTCGATGCCAAAAAGAGCAACGCGCTCCCGAATATCGTCACGAAGATCGCCATGAAGAGAACTAGCCCTAGCGGCACAAGCACCCCTTTTTTTGAGTCATTTGGAACTTCGGCGGCTCTGTCATGGTCGTAAAATCCAAATGCAAAACGCAGCCTTAGGTCTTCTTTTTCGTCGCGTTTTCAGTTATACATTTCCTCTTAAAGAAGTCCAATCAAAAAAGCTCAATGTCTGGACTTCCAACTTCGTTGCGAAAGCGGTTCCGTGTCGACTCATGCAAGTTCCAACCGATTAGAAGATTTGCTAGATCGCGCTTTGGCTCGAGGCAAAGACGATTTGAAAATTGTCGGAAGCTCTTCAGGTCTTGCACTTGCTAACCTTCTTGCGACAACCACTTCAAAAAATATTAAAAGTTTGCCGCACCTCATCGTGTTTTCAAAACAGAGTGAAGCCCTTCAGTTCGCGCAGACCCTGGAGTTTTTCGACCCGCATTTCAAATCCACCGTATTTGAGCACTATGATGTTTCGCCCTACTCAAGCTTGTATTCAAAAGCTGAGATCCCTGCCCATCGAGTTGGGACTTTGTTTCAGGCACAGTCAGCAAAGGCCGGCGACGTTTTCATCACTTCTGTTGGGGCACTTCTGCAAAAGACGATTCCGTTTCAGACGCTGAGTAAAAGCGCGCTGATCCTGGAACCAGGTGCTGAGATTTTGGACAACTTCAACGAGACTTTGCAAGAGCTCGGTTACCAAAACAGCCCTTTTGCAGAAGACGTCGGCCAAGTGTCGACCCGCGGTGGCATCATTGACATCTTTTCTCCTGCTCACCCCCACCCCATTCGGATCGAATTATTTGGTGATGTGATTGAGTCCATGCGTTTTTTCCACAAAGATGACCAGCGGAGTTTTGCTCCCGTTGAAAAAATCGTCATTTTACCAGTCCGAGAAGTTCTCTACGATGATGAGACTTTAGATCAAACCGTGCGTCGTTACCGCGAATCTGTTGATCCCAAAAAAATCAATAAAGAGGAGTTTGACGACATCGTGAGGTCTCTCGCCCTCAAGCGCTATTTTCAAGGCATCGATTTTTTACTTCCTTATTTTTACTCCAAACCGGAAACTCTGCTCGATCACTTCAACGGTGCGCTCAACATCTGGCTTGTGGACCCTTTAGAAATTCAACGAAAGGCCGACGAACTTCTTGCCGAAATGAAAAGTGACTACGAACAGGCTGATCACCAAGTTATACGCCCGCGCGTGCAAGATCTTTTTGTGACCTTCGAAGGCTTAGAATATCCACCTGATTCCCGCCGCGTAGAAATGAGTCGCATTTTGGTGGGCGAAGATCAGATGCGCCAAGACTCCGAAGAGTCAGACTCTCATTTGCCTTATCGCAGTTACGAGATCATTGAGATCACTCCCGACCAGGGCCCCTCGTCCCAACATGATCTTTGGATCAAGAGTTTGCAAAATCGTTTTCTCACGTGGACCGAAACCGGCTACAAAATCTTTGTTTCAGCAAGGACGCAAAGTCAGAGCGAGCGATTGAAGCTGCTTTTTGAGCGCATGGATTGTTTGCCAGTCATTTGCAACCAAGCGCGGGACTGGTTTGGCTGGCGCATGGATCAGGAGAGAAACCCCAAGGTTATCCACATCATTCCCCAAGCCATATTCGAAAGTGTACGGCTCGCCGATGATCACCTTATTTTCTTGCGAGAAGAAAACTTCTTCGGAAAAAAAACGAGAAGCTATTCTTCTGATCAGGAGCAATTTCAAAAACAGGCGCAGCGCCTTTCTTTCGGCGATCTCAAGCCTGGAGACTGTGTGGTGCACGTCAAGCACGGAGTCGGTGTTTACGAAGGCCTTAAGGTCATGCCCATACAAGGCGTTGATGCCGAGTTTATCCAACTCAGCTACAAAGACAAAGATAAACTCTACGTTCCCGTTTACAACGTTGGACAACTGCGAAAGTACTCTGGCCATGCCGCCAACATCCCTCTTGATAAACTGGGCGGAACACAGTGGGAAAAAACAAAAGTTAAAGTCAAAGGGCACCTCAGAGATCTTGCCGCAGATCTCCTCTCTCTTTATGCCCAGCGCGCGCATCTCACCAGACCGCCTTTTTCCGTTCCCGATGGCGACTACCAATCTTTTGAAAGCTCTTTTGCTTATGACGAAACCGATGATCAGCTCCGTGCCATTCGTGACGTGATTCGCGACATGACAGAACCAAAACCCATGGATCGTCTCATCTGTGGAGATGTCGGTTTTGGAAAAACTGAAGTCGCGCTTAGAGCTGCGTTCAAAGCTGTGCAAGATCATAAACAGGTGGCCATCTTAGCACCGACCACAGTTCTTGCTTTCCAACATCTTGAGACATTTAAAAAAAGGATGGCGAACTGGCCCGTCGTCGTCCGCGGGCTCAATCGCTTTGTGGAACCCGCGGAGGTCAAAAAAACCGTCTCTGATCTTAAAGAAGGCAAAGTCGACATTCTTATCGGCACCCACCGTGTTCTCAGTAAAGATGTTACTTTTAAAAACCTCGGTTTGCTTGTGATCGACGAAGAACAAAAATTCGGAGTTGCCCACAAAGAGCGTATTCGCAAAGTGAGAGTTAACGTCGACACGCTCGCGATGTCGGCAACACCGATCCCTAGGACTTTGAACTTCAGTCTTATGGGCATTCGCGATTTGAGTCTTATAAACACAGCACCTGTAGATCGTCTCCCTATCCGCACCTTTATCTGCAAATTCGAACCAGAAACAATTCGCAAAGCCATTCGTTCTGAGATCAATCGCGGTGGCCAAGTGTTCTTTATCCACAACCGAGTGCAATCGATCTATGCGCTCGCCGAAGAGCTCAAAGAAATTGTACCCGATGTGCGCATTCAGGTGGCTCACGGCCAAATGCAAGAACATGAGCTTGAACAAGCGATGGTTCGTTTTTTTAACAAAGAGGTTGACGTGCTTCTCTGCACGACCATTGTTGAGTCAGGGATGGATATTCCAAATGCTAACACCATGTTTATAGATAATGCCCATCAGCTAGGACTCAGCCAGCTCTATCAGCTCCGCGGCCGCGTCGGTAGAAGTAAACAGCGCGCTTACTGTTATCTCATCTTACCTCGCGGAAGGACGCTCGACAAAGAGGCGCAGGAGCGCTTAAAAGTCATTCAAGAAAATACAGCTCTGGGAAGTGGGATTCGTGTCGCTCAATACGACCTGGAACTCCGAGGCGCAGGAAACATTCTGGGAGAAGAGCAATCCGGTCACGTGGACTCTGTCGGCTATGAGCTTTATCTTGAACTCCTTAACGAGGCCATCCACGAGGTCCGTGGAGATGCGCCGTCGGTTGCAAGCCTTGATCCAGAAATCAACCTTAGAATACCAGCGATGATTCCAGATCAATACATCAGCGATGTTCGAATTCGCTTGAGCTATTACCGAGCCCTTTCACAAATTGAAAATGATCGTGAATTAGAAAACATTGAGCAGGAGTTGACGGATCAATTTGGCAAACCGCCAGAACCTGTAATGAATCTTATGGGATTGATGCTCATCCGTTTGATGTGCAAACAGCTTGGAATTAGAGATTTGAGCGCCGGCCCAAAAAATATCTCTTTGATATTCACACCACACACTCCTTTGAAAACTGAAATCATCGTTCAACTTGCGATGAAGGAGAACAAAAAGTACTCGGTGACTCCTGACAGCCGCCTCAATGTTCGCATGAACACCATCAGTTGGACTCGCGTTTATGAGGAGTTGGAGCTGCTTAAAGGGATGCTGTGAACGGTTTCGTCTAAATGCTTATCCCAAGTTTAAATTCAATCCAAGGGAACAAGTCCGAATTATTCGCAGGCGATGAATCTTCATCCGTCGTTACTTTATGGCTTTGAAGTTCAACTCCCATACCAGTCATGACATTAAATCTTTGAATTCGAGAGCTGTAGCCCAAGGCTATGTCGATTTTCGAGCCGTCATAGTCTCTAAAGCCATTGGCCGTACCGTGAGGCAAGCTTCGGTATTTTTCATAGTAAATATGAAAATCAGTGTACCAGGAGCTCTCCTCGATAGACTTGAAATAATAGGTCCCCTGCCAACCTAAAGCCTGACCTTTATAGCTTGGCCCTAGCATTCCACCACGCGAATGATTGTCGTAGAGAATGATGGCAGGACCTGTAGAATGTCTAGCAGACAATCGATAAGCCACATCAAGGGTGTACCATCTCACAAGGACAGGAATCGGTGCTGTGCGCACATCCCACTCATACGCAACTGATGCATTTGAAAATAAAACTAACATGAGCGTCGCCGAAACTCTCTTCATGGCTCAACGATACAGCTACACAGTCAAACAACCAAAAACTAAATTTGCAGGTTCGTTTACTTTGTAAATTCCGCGACAGGAAAAATAAAGGGAGTCAAGACTCCCAGATTTTCATGAACTAATACATATTTGGGACACGTTCGCAGCCATATCTAGCTATTCTTGTACTGCCTAGCACGACATGGTCAGAACCGTAGACTGAAACTTCAAATTGGTCGTAGCTCTGAGGATAGTTGACGACCTCTAGGGCATACGTTTTTGCTCCAGTTCTGAGGTCGTACAAGTAAATGTACGCTGGATCAGTAGTACCAGGTCGAATTTTCTGAGCCACGCCATTTACAACAACATTTTTGTAGATGTTCTTTACCGGATCACCACTAATCACGATACGACCGACGTTCGCTCCTTCTTCGCCAATTCGATCACATTTGTAAGTCGGTAGGTTTTTTGCATTCGCAGAGGAAGCAATGGCAACCAACGACAGTAAAGCGGTGAGAGTCTGAGTCAAAGTCATGAAACCTCCAGATAAAGTTTGTAGGATTAGAGTTTCGAGCTTTTATCTCAGGTTTTCGGCGTCGTATTGTAGATTTTGGTGATTTGAATATGTTACCAAAGTGACATCAAAACTCGAGTTTTAAACCAACACCAAACTGCATGCCGGTGTTGAACTTAGGCTCGTTGGCTCCGCTGGAGGCCATAAACTGGGCGGCGAACAAATTCAAATACGTGTTCTCTAAGCCAAAATCCCCGTAACTCGTCGTGGATGTTTCTTTCTCGATCCAATTCAATTGCAGTAAGGCTCCAACATAGAAAAAACCAGCGGGCGAGGTGGTTCCCGAAAATGTCTGGTCTCCAGCCTTCTCTTTGTAGTCCATAGTGTAAACCCCACCTTGAATGTAAGGAGCAAAGTAAGGTTCATTGAAAAGACTGTTCATGGTATAACTGATAGATCCTGACGTTCGTATGTTATTGAGAGAACGTGTGAATGAGTCATCTCCGCCAGTTGCAGAAAATTGTGCAACACCCGCCTCGACTCCGAAAGAACCCATAGAGGTATTCCAACTCAACGAGAATTCGCCGCCAGCTTCTTGAACATCAGATTTTCCAAAGACACTCCCGAAACTTGCGCCTTCGTACCTAGACCGATACGACTGCGGATAAAAAAAGATGTCCGAGATCGCAAATCCAAAGCCCCAAGAGTCTTTACGGTGTTTGTAATCGAGAAGCTCATATCCTTCGTTAGTCTTGATAAGTGGCAAAGGAGATTCCACTTCGACAAAGCCAGTATTCTCATCGTCAGGAATTTCCGCTCTCAAAGGACTTAGGTAAAGGAGAGCACCGACCAAAGAAATGGCCAATTTCATTTTTTTCAAAGGCAGGGTCTTTTTAAGTAAAATCATCTCGACAGTACTTCGGCATTTATTCGTGAATTCCTTTGCGACTAAAAGATAGATTTTAGTGTTTCTAGACCTAGGATCATTCCGACAATTCTAGACCCTACAAACTTGAAATCTCAGCATAAAATGAAATTGTGAATCCAATCTATTTGAGCTTTTTACTTCTCCTGTCAGGCAGCGCCTGGGGTCAGGCATTGCCCTCCCCGACGGCTCAAGAACGTTCAAGCCTCGAAAAAATAGTTGAAACGCAGATGTCGCAAATGACTTTAAAAGAAAAAGTAGGCCAACTTTTCTTGTTTGGCTTTGCTGGACAAGAAATGTCCCCGCCCTTGGCTGAAACGTTAGCCGACCTCAAGCCTGGTGGAATCATTCTTTTTGCAAGAAACATCAAAAGCCTAGCTCAGGTCTCCCTTTTGATCTCCAAAGCACAAACAATTTCTCTTAAAAAATCCAGGATACCGCTACTTGTTGCCATTGACCAAGAGGGCGGCAATGTCTCCCGTGTGGCTACAATACCCGCGCTCCCTTCGCCAATGTCCGTGGGTCTTACAGCCAGCTCAGATATTGCCTACAACATGGGACATGAAATCGGCCAGCTCATGCGCTCTATCGGATTTAACATGAATCTTGCTCCTGTCATGGACCTTGTGGATTACAGGCACAACTCGTTTATCGGAAGTCGTTCGTTTGGTAGCGATCCCCTTCTCGTTTCAAAACTCACGAGGGCTTTTTCTGAAGGTCTAACCTCAGTTCAAGTTTTACCAACCGCGAAACACTTTCCAGGAACCGGCGACGCAACAACAGATCCACACACAGGCATCGCAATTCGTTCTTCCACGTTAAAAGACCTCAAAGAAACTCACATCGTGCCATTTCTGGAATACATGGCGATGCCGGCTCCTACTGCGATCATGATGAGCCACGCGGCCTACCCTAAAATTGATCCAACCAAATCACCAGCCTCCCTTTCGAGTTTTTTTATGAAAAAACTTTTGAAAGAGGAGTTTTCATACAAAGGACTCGTCATCACTGACGATGTTCAAATGGATGGAGCCAAACAAAACCAAGAAGCTTCAAAAACCGCGGTGCATGCGATTCTATCTGGAGCAGATATGGTGATGATGACGTGGTCGAAGGTCCAACAGAAACGCGCAATCAAAGATGTTGTCGATGCGGTTTCTAAAGGCACTCTGACAACAGACAGAATCAACGAAAGCGTAAAGAAAATCTTGTTTGTAAAAGCCTACTACAAAATGGACATGAGACCTAACGTTCCTACAAGGGTGTTTGCAGACCTCATTCAAACACCTCAGATCTCGAAACTTGATAGTGAAATTCTCGATCTCAACCTAGAAAAGTCCCTTGGCTCTAGCAAAAGAAAAATGGCCTCCGTCGTTCAGACGTTTTCCGACATCGTAGTCCTCTCCAGCCATCGCACCTTTATTCAGTCGGCAAAAACGGTTAAACTCGATGTAAAATCAAGATTCTTTAATATTGAAAGAGCTTTGACCGCCCAAGGGCTCAAAACCTTTCTTGATAAAAATCCTCGCTCCCTTTTTGTAATCCCAATTTATGGCGGGGCCATAGCCAAAATTGTAGGTCAGCTAAAAGCAAAATATCGCAAACAAGTGATGGTTGTTAATTTTATTTCGCCAGGAGTGCAAGAGGACGAAAAAAACCCAGAGCCAACCTTTTATGGCGTTATAAATCTATTTAATCCGCATCCTTATGCAGGAGCAAAAATCCTTGAAAAAATTCAGTCAGAGGGATGGGTCATAAAACCCAAACAGCAGGCACTTAACAAAAACTAGGTCCTAGAAGTCATTTCTAGTGCTTTGCAGATATGATATCAATTTCAGCTTGGGCTTTTTTAACACCTAACTGTGTCTGTACCCAGTCATGATCATTCAAAGACTCATGAGCCAGCTTTTCAGTCAGGCTCTTGAGGTGAGCTTGAGCCGTTTGGAGATCAATTTCCGATGGCATTTCAGCATTCTCCGCGAGAATGTTCACGCCTTCAGAACTCACCTGACAATACCCCCAGCTAATTGCAACACTCGTGTAAACATCCTCGTTATCCAGTTTGTACTTTAAAATCCCTGGCTCTAAAGTCGTCAGCAAGGGTGCATGGCCTGGCAGGATATTAAGTTCTCCCTTAAAGGCAGGAACGACAACCTCTTTTGCAGGTTGATTCGTTATCATCTTTTTCTCAGGCGTCACCAAAGTTAAATTAAAAGTCACAAACTAGCTCCAAGTATCAGATTAGAGTTTCTTCGCTTTTTCGAGAGCCTCTTCAATGGATCCAACCATGTAAAAAGCCTGCTCGGGAACACTGTCGTGCTTTCCATCAACAATCTCTCGGAAACCTTTAACGGTATCTTTGATATCAACGTATTTTCCAGGAAGACCGGTAAACTGTTCCGCTACGAAAAACGGCTGCGATAAGAAACGCTGAGTTTTACGAGCACGGCTAACCACGAGCTTATCTTGCTCACTCAACTCGTCCATACCAAGGATTGAGATGATGTCTTGAAGCTCTCGGTATCGCTGTAACAATGCCTGAACATCACGTGCGCACTTATAGTGCTCTTCACCAACGATGTTAGGATCCAGAATTCGTGATGTTGAATTCAACGGATGAACCGCAGGGAAAATCGCCATAGCTGCGATATCACGATCTAAGTTTGTTGTGGCATCTAAGTGGGCAAATGTTGTTGCTGGAGCTGGATCAGTATAGTCATCCGCAGGTACGTAAACAGCTTGAACTGATGTGATTGAACCCTTTTTAGTTGAAGTGATTCGCTCTTGCAGGTTCCCCATCTCAGTTCCTAAGTTTGGCTGATAACCAACCGCTGAAGGAATACGTCCCAAAAGGGCTGACACTTCCGCACCCGCCTGAGTGAATCGGAAGATATTATCTACGAAAAGAAGTACGTCTTGGTTTTCTACGTCACGGAAATACTCGGCAACAGTCAATGCCGTCAAAGCAACTCGCGCACGAGCCCCAGGCGGCTCATTCATCTGACCGTAAACGAGGGCTGTCTTACTGATAACCCCAGACTCCTTCATCTCGCGCCAAAGATCGTTTCCTTCACGGGTTCGTTCTCCGACACCCGCAAAAACGGAGAAACCACCATGCTCAGTTGCGATGTTACGAATGAGCTCTTGAATCAAAACGGTTTTGCCCACACCGGCTCCACCGAACAAACCAATTTTACCGCCCTTTGCGTAAGGAGCAAGAAGGTCAACGACTTTGATTCCAGTCATGAGCATTTCAGTTGAGGTGGCTTGGTCTTCAAACTTAGGAGCAGAACGGTGAATGCCCCATTGATCCTTTGCTTTCACAGGACCGGCTTCGTCAACGGGCTCTCCAACAACGTTGATGATTCGACCGAGAACTTCACGTCCAACAGGGGCAAGAATCATTTTTTCAGTATTTAGAACCTTAGTTCCTCGGACCAAACCCTCGGTAGAATCCATCGCAATAGCACGAACTACTTGATCGCCAAGATGCTGTGCAACCTCGAGCACAAGATTGTTTTCTTGTTCATTGATAAATGTGTTGGTCACTCGTAAGGCCGTGTTGATTGAAGGCATTTCGTTACCCTCGAATTCGACGTCAACGACTGGTCCCATTACCTGTTTAACTTTTCCGAAACTTGCCATTAATGACTCCCTTAACTCTTCAATGCTTCGGCACCGCTTGTAATCTCGATCAACTCTGTCGTAATCGAAGCCTGCCTAAGTTTGTTGTAGGTCAACGTTAAATTGTTCAACATTTCTTTTGCGTTGTTGGTGGCGTTTTCCATCGCCGTCATCCGAGCGCCATGTTCTGCAGCGACACTCTCACACATGCAACGATAAACCTGAACCGTGAAATGTTTCACCAACATCTGATCAATCATCTGTTCTGGATCTGGTTCAAAAATCATGTCTACAGAAAATGAAGCGGAACTCGCCGCCTCGGTAAAAGTCTGCTTCGACAAATCGACCGGCAAAAGTGTTTCACAAGTCACGTTTTGTTGGATGGCTGACTTAAACTCATTATAAACCATATAAATAGAGTCATACTCACCAGACAAGTAAACTTCCATCAGCTTCTGAGCGACGTTCGTAGCAAGGGCATAAGAAACGTCTTTGTCGAGTCGGGTGATCACTTCTTTAGTTGTGACATTTCTTCGAGAGAAATAGTCTGCTGCGCGCTTACCGATAAAAAGACAGTCCATCTTTTCATAGACGGCGCGATTTTCGGCCATAAATTTTTCTGCAAATTTATTGATGTTATTATTGAAACCACCACAGAGACCGCGATCGCTGGTCAAAACTACAAGAAGGACTTTTTTCACTTCCGCTGGAGTCTCAAGCAAGGGATGAGAAACTCTCCCCGTCGCCGCGATATCTGCAATGACCTTCAACAAGGTGTGAGCGTAGGGCCGCAAATTCACAATATTTTGTTGCGCGCGACGAAGCTTAGCCGCCGAGACCATTTTCATGGCCTTGGTGATTTGCTGAGTACTTTTAGTAGTCTCAATTCTGGCCCGTATATCTTTTAAGCTTGGCATCGTTGACCTATTTAGTAGGTTTAGTAGTAATAAAAATCGCCTTAAACTCCGTCAGAGCATCATTGAGAGATTTTTTAAGATCATCTTTCAATGCTTTTTGTTCGGCAATTCCCTTAAGAACAAAACTGTATTTTTGTTTCAAAAAGTCTGACGCCTCTTTTTCATAACGACGAACATCTGTCTCAGGAATTCCGTCAAGGAAACCATTCGTTGCCGCAAAAATACCAATGATCTGCTCTTCGAGTTTAAATGGAGAGTATTGAGCCTGTTTTAAAAGCTCAACAAGTCGACGGCCTCGAGCCAATTGAGCTTGTGTCGCTTTATCAAGATCAGATGCGAACGCCGCGAAGGCTTCCATCGCACGGTACTGTGCAAGCTCCAGCTTCAATGAACCTGCAACTTGTTTCATGACTTTAAATTGAGCGGCACCACCCACACGTGACACGGATTTACCGACGTTAATTGCCGGGCGAATACCTTTATAGAACAGATCCGTCTCAAGGAAGATCTGACCATCTGTGATCGAGATCACGTTGGTGGGAATGTACGCAGAAATATCCCCAGCTTGAGTTTCAATGATTGGCAGAGCTGTTAAAGACCCACCACCTTTGTCATCGCTAAGTTTCGCCGCACGCTCAAGCAATCGAGAGTGAAGATAAAACACGTCTCCAGGGAACGCTTCTCGACCGGGAGGGCGTCGTAACAAGAGTGACATTTGACGATAGGCTTGGGCTTGTTTTGTCAAATCATCGTAAATGATAAGGGCGTGCCGACCTGTATCTCGGAAGTACTCAGCCATGGCGCAACCAGAGTAAGCTGAAAGGAATTGAAGGGGCGCAGGATCAGATGCACAGGCAGCAATAATAGTTGTGTATTCTAAGGCACCGGCAGCACGGAGACGCTCAACGATGGTTGCAACTGTCGATTGTTTTTGTCCAATAGCCACGTAAAAGCAGTGAACATTTTGGCCTTTTTGATTGATGATGGTATCAATGGCGATGGTCGTCTTACCTGTTTGACGGTCACCGATGATAAGCTCCCGCTGACCTCGACCAATTGGAATAAGAGCATCAATAGCTTTGATTCCAGTCAAGAGAGGTTCTGCAACTGGCTGACGATAAACAATCCCTGGAGCCTTAAGCTCAACAACCCGAGACTCTTTGGCATTGAGTGGGCCATTACCATCTATAGGCTGTCCCAAGGCATTAACCACACGACCAAGCAACGCTTCGCCCACTGGAACCTGCACGATTTTCTTTGTGCGTTTTACGGTGTCGCCTTCTTTAATGTTTCTATCCTCACCGAAGATAACAACCCCAACAAAGGCAGACTCAAGATTGAGAACCATTCCGAAAATCTCGTTAGGGAACTCTACAAGCTCACCGGCCTGAACATTCTCAAGACCATAAACTCGAGCGACTCCGTCTCCAACGGAAAGAACACTTCCCGTTTCGCTAACTTCTACTTTTTTATTATAGTTGCTGATCTGATCTTTCAGAATTCGGCTGATCTCGTCGGCGCGGATTTGTGTTTCCATGTTTAGTTCGCTCTCCTCTTTAAGTCTTCATTCATGCGGCGAAGGTGGCTCGTCAGTGAATCGTCGAAAGTCCAACCTCCAACTTGCGCGACAAGGCCGCCAACAAGTGAAGGGTCTTCAACGTAATTCATAATGACTCGCTTTTTAGTTTTTTGGGTTACAATATCTTCGATTCGTTTTCGCTCTTCGGGACTAAGAACGGTTACGGATTTAACTGTCCCGCGGGTCACGCCGTTGGCGTGGTCCATCAGCTCAATCAATGCCTGCGAAATAGCAGGAATCAGGGCGCAGCGATTTTTTTGCGCCAATAGTTTCACAAAGCTTTCAGTGATTGGCGAAAGACCCTTGTCCTTGATTGAGGATGCCATCATTTCGAATTTTTTTTCAGTAGTGACAACCGGGGAATTGAAATAACCCATCACAGCTGGGTCAGAGAATACTTTTTCAGTCAGAAGGCGAAGCTCTTCAAAAACCTTTTGTTCAGAACTTGTGTTTTTAGACTCCAGAAGAAGGGCTCTAGCATAGCGAATCGCAACTTCATTCAATCTCATTGAATCCCCACTTGGATTTTCTCAACAAACTCTGACTGGAGGCGCTTCTGCTCTTCAGCTCCCACATTCTGAGCCAAAGCTTTTTGAGCGCCTTGAAAAGCCATTTCAACCAACTCACCTTGGAGTTCGGCCTTGGCCTTACTGAGTTCTAAATTGATGGTTCTATCGGTGTCTTCTTTAATTCTCTTTGAGACCGCATGGGCATCGGCAATGATTTGCTTCTTAAGGTCAGAGGCGTCTGCGCGAGCTCGAAGAATGCTGTCTTCCATATCGGTTTCGAGTTTATTTAAACGAATTCGAATGTCAGAGTTTTCTTGTTCCGCGTGCTCTCTAGCTGTTCGAGCCTTTACTTCTGCCTGAATAAACTTATCTCTGCGCTCTGAATACATTTTTGCAAGAGGCCGGCGCAAAAAGTAAATGAGGCCGACAAAAATAACAAAAACATTGATCGCCTGATACAAAACAGCGATCGGAACGCCCGCAGAATGCTCCTCGTGGCCCTCATTGGCGAGAGCAAGTTGCGTGAAGAAAGTAACCAATAAGATGGAATTTACGTAGTATTTTGTCATCTAACTCTTCGCCAGTAATTTATGGATAATTGAGGAGGAGATTTGTTTAGCCTCCTCACCAAGGTGAGTTCTCGCGGCCTTCATCGATGCCTCTATTTTAGCTCTCGCCTCGTCGACGACTTTTTGCGCCTGTGTTCGAGCGTCGGCAATGATGCGTTCATATTCCTTCGCAGCTTCGCCTCTGACAGCGGCGTAGATTTCATTAATTTCGCCATTGATGTGTCTAGCTTTGGTTTCAAAGCGTGTGTGGAGCTCTTGAGTTTCCTTTTGAAGCTCGGCCGCCAACTCTTCGCCACCCACAGTCTTTTTTTCTCTCTCCTCAAGGGCCGCAAAATAGGGTTTAAAGAGAAGATTTTCGACGAACAAATAGGTTACAAGAAAAATACAAAGCTGTAGGAATACGGTCTGATTAATACCTAGTTGGTGAATGATTTCCATTTTCAATGTTTCCTGGTGTGAGCGATAAGGGGTGCTTAGCACCCACGAGAAATAATGGTCAAGAGAATTAATTTTTGGCGGAGTTCATGATGAAACGGAGGCGAGAGTCCGAGGGAATGGCACTAACTAAAGATGATTGAGGCAATCGGGCAAATCTGGCAGCCAGGCAGTCAGCGGAGGCATCAGGATCTGGCATAAGAATGTGGAGAGACTTTGCAGAACTTAAAGAGCTGGCCTCCAACCCAAAAAAATATTCTGTCTCTCAAAACAAACCCAGAACTCATTCCCTGATACCTCGGCGGAGTGCCTGACTGCCAGATTTGCCTGATTGCCTCAGAACTTAGGACTTCGGCATGTACGAGGCGCCTTCAAAAACAACGCCCTCATCAATTCTTAAGCTTGGAGTGGTGACCGTGCCCTTAAAAATGGCGGGTGGATGCATGATCACTTTTCGTCTCGCAAAGATGTTTCCTTCGACAAAACCGTTAATGATGATCGTTTCTGCCTCGATTTGCGCTAGAACTTTAGCTCCAGGACTGATGACGAGAGTGTCTTTGGTGAAGATTTCGCCTTTAAACTCTCCTCCAATTTGGACCGTGCCCTCAAAAGTGAGACGTCCATCAAAAAAACTCCCATGATCAAGGATCGCAGTCACCTGTGAGGGGACAATAGGAAGCGGATCAGAGGTGGCGTTTTTGATTTTTTCGATGTTCATAGGTTTTGTATAGCCTCACTAATTTGGTTGAGCTGATCGTCGGTGTAAAACTGGATGACGATCTGTCCCTTGCCCCCATTGTAGTCAATTTTCACCTTAGTGCCGAGACGTTTCTGAAGAGCTTGGCTCAAATTCGCAACCAACTGAGCTTTCGCCCCAGTTTTAGGGTCTACTTTTTTCAGCTCTTCGCTTTCGGTGGCTTTATTCTTGATCATTTTTTCAAGCGCACGCACGGAGAGGTTCAATTTAGGGATGACGTCGGCCATATCGCGCATCACTTTTGGATCATTTATTCCCAACAAAACCTTGGCGTGACCTACGGAAATCTCTGATTTTACGACCATTTCTTTGATCTGAAAGGGCAGAGCGAGGAGTCTAATTGCGTTGGCCACAGTGACTCGGTCTTTTCCTACTTTTTCAGCAATTTGCTGCTGCGTAAAATTGAATTCGGAAGAAAGACGCTGATAGGCCTCAGCTTCGTCTATGGGATTGAGGTCCTCACGCTGTACGTTTTCTATAAT
This sequence comes from Pseudobdellovibrionaceae bacterium, assembly GCA_044229295.1. GTDB lineage: Bacteria > Bdellovibrionota > Bdellovibrionia > Bdellovibrionales > Bdellovibrionaceae > JBGATJ01. The sequence continues at coordinate 44,787 of JBGATJ010000005.1, read as the reverse complement.
GGCTAACTCAAGAGACTCTTTGTCTGTAGATTCTTTAATAATAACAGGAACTTCATGCATTCCAGCAAGTTGGGCAGATCGCCATCGACGCTCTCCAGCAATGATCTCAAGCTGTCCCGATTTTAGTTTTCGAGCCGTGATCGGCTGCAGAATTCCATTCTGACGGATCGACTGGGCCAGCTCCTCTAAAGACTCTTTGTTAAATCTTTGTCTCGGCTGGTATTCGTTGGGCTGAAGTTTGTCGATCGCAATAGTCCACACCCGTAACTCCGGTGGAACGGTCTCCACCGCTGGCGAAGGGGGCGTAGCCTTCGACACCTGGACAGGTTTTGGAGAAGCCGCCGGTGACGGTTCTTGTTGTGCTCCCCCAAGAAGACTCCCCAGTCCGCGCCCTAGTCGGGCTTTTTTCGAGTGATTGATTTCGCTGGTTTCAGACATTCACTTCCCCCTCTACCTCAGAAGATTCTCTCGCGGCACTTTGAACTCTTGATTCCAGCTCTTGAGCTAATTCCAAATACTTCACGGCCCCAATGGACTTTGAATCGTACTCAAGAATGGATTGTCCGTGACTTGGAGCCTCGCTGAGTCGAACATTTCGCGGAATGATTGCAGAAAAAACCTTGTCACTGAAGTGGTTTTTGATCTCTGTGACAACCTGATGACTCAAATTATTTCGAGTGTCGAACATTGTCAGAACAATTCCCTCAATGTGTAAAGCAGGATTGAGATTTTTTTTAATGAGACCTGCCGTGTTTAAAAGCTGGCTGAGACCTTCTAATGCGTAATATTCACACTGCAGTGGAACTAAAAAGCTATTTGCAGCCGTCAAAGCATTCAGCGTGAGAAGTCCCAATGAGGGTGGACAATCAATAAGGACGTAATCAATCTGTCGATCGACGGTGCTTATAGCTTTTTTTAAACGAAACTCTCTTTGCGGAAGATCAACCAGCTCAATTTCGGCTCCCACGAGATCCGGAGTCGCACTTGCGACGAAAAGACCTTCCACCCGAGTTCTCTGTATGACTTCCGAGAGTTCCTTTTCGCCAATCAGAACATGATATATATTGCTATCTTGGTGATCGTGTCTTCTCAGGCCCAATCCACTGGATGCATTACCTTGGGGATCCATATCAATCAAAAGAACCTTTTTTTTAAGTTTCGCCAAGGCCGCGGCGAGATTTACCGAGGTGGTGGTTTTACCGACCCCACCCTTTTGGTTCGCGATGCAGATGACTCTAGCCATATGTCCCCCAAATCTGTCGTTTTTTATTGATGAAACATATTTTCACTAGAAGCAAGTTAAAATGGGTGTAATCCCTGCAAAAGCTATCTCTAGTCTCTAGAATTGAAGGTTTTGAGCCGATGTTCCATGTGGAACATGGCGACTCGAATTCTTTTTCTCCTTTTTTCTCCCCTCTTATTGCTGACGGCCTGTCATAAACCCGACTTTTCGGTTTATCTGGAGGATGAGATCTATCTCGATCTCAAAAAATCGTCGGAAACCTTCCACAGAGAGGCAGAATCCGAAAAAAAGAAGGCTAACGAACTCATTGAACAGATTGAACGCTCACAACCTCAATCTGGACAAGCGGTTGCATTCATTAGGCAGAAAAACGATGCAGAAGCGAGAGCTCAAAAAGCAGAACAGAAATCTGAATTCTACAAACTTCGCATGGTCGCCAGGCAGAAACAGGTGATCCGAGACTATCTGAAAGCCTTTAACTCAGGAAAGTCCTACGAAAAAAATGTGGGCGTCGAACAGTATAAAGAGATTGAAAAGCTCAACGCCGCCTCAAGGAACTGGAATGACCGAGTCCCTAAAATGAGATCTCCCGCCAGCAAAGGCAAACCTAAAAAAGCTGAAGGCGAAGGTCACGGCGAGGGTGGCGGGGAAAAGGCCGAGGGGGGCGGAGAGAGCGGACACGAGTGACGTTCCATGTGGAACATTTGACCATTTTGAGTAGTCATTTGGATAGGCAGAGTAGTCAAGAGCTCGTTCGTTCTGTCCTTACCACACTGAACTTAACTTCCCCGACAGGAAGGCGGTACTCGCCTAACAATCCAGGAATCCAATAGGAACAGAGTTGAATAGGTATCTGAGCAACTTCTGAAGCCCACTCCTCACTTTTTAAATGATAAACTTTTCCGCCAGGGGCGACGAGCTTTCTCAGCAGCAGTATGGTCTTACTAATATTTGCATACCCTCGAGTCACAGCAGCAGCAATGCTTTTTTCTCCTAAGCTCTCCACAGTTTGGTTATTCACCTGAAAATTGGATAGTCGCATTTGACTACTCACCGACTTTAGAAACTCGCACTTCTTAGGATCCCTTTCCACAGCAATAACCTTAACTTCAGGAAAAAGAGTACTCAGCACAAGACCAGGAAATCCATTCCCAGAACCGATTTCATGGATAGTCTCAAACTTCTGACTACCCATAATCAATCGCGATGCGGATATGGAATCTGCAAAGTGAATGGCATCTGCAAATGGAATTGTCTTGGGTGAAACAAGGTTCATCGACTTGTTTGCCTTAACAAGTTCATCGAAAAAAATTTTAAGCTTTTGGTTTTGGGCCGCAGGAATGTCCGAAAACCATTGATCAATTCGCCAAGGGACTTGAGGTGAGACTGTTTCCGCCAACGAAATTCTCCCTGCCGCGTTCGCGGCTTTTTAAGAACACCATGATAGCCTGAATCGCTGATGGATTAACACCACTAATGCGCTGAGCCTGACCCAAAGTTTCAGGGCGAATTTTATTTAATTTTTCAACTTCTTCGCGGGACAGTCCTTTTATTAAATCGAACTCCATATCCGGAGGAATTCGGAAATCATCGAGCTTCTTGAGCTGCTGAATCACTTCAAGCTGTCGCTTCACATAACCGGCATACTTAACTTCGATTTCTACCGGCTCGCAGACATTAGGATCGAGTTTCACATCAAAACCCAGACCCTTAATGGCTAAACTGTCGATCTCTGGACGTCGCATTAATTCTTCGAATGTTATAGATTTTTGTAAAACTGGAGTGGGTATCTTAGCTAAAGCTTCTTGCATCGCTTGCGTGGGATAGACTTTTGTCGAGCGCAATGCTGAAAGATAGTTTTCACGCCGATTTTTCACACCTGCAAAAGTGTCTAATACCTCTGAACTTAAAAGTCCCAGACCTTGGGACCGTGAAAATAACCGATCTAGGGTGTTATCTTCTCTTAAAACAAGACGATGTTCAGCCCTAGAGGTGAACATGCGGTACGGCTCTTTTGTCCCTTTAAGAACCAAGTCATCGATCATAACTCCAATGTAAGACTCATCTCGACCAAGAATCAAAGGATCTCGACCTAGGACCATATGAGCAGCATTAACTCCCGCAACAAATCCCTGAGCTGCAGCCTCTTCGTAACCGCTCGTCCCGTTGATCTGACCTGCGAGAAAAAGGCCCGCAATTTGCTTGGTTTCAAGTCGATGAAAAATCTGATCTGGCTCAATATAATCGTATTCAACGGCGTACCCATAACGGACGACCTTAACGTTCTCAAGACCGGCGACCGTCTTTAAAAACTCCAATTGCACGGACTCGGGTAAACTCGTGGATATTCCCTGCAAATAGATCAAGTTCGAACTCAAACCCTCAGGCTCTAAGAAAGTTTGGTGCCTATCCTTATCTTTAAATCTCGTAATTTTATCTTCGATGCTCGGGCAATAACGAGGTCCAACTCCCTCAATTTGGCCGCAAAATAACGGTGACTGATGAAGGTTTTTACGAATCACATCGTGAGTGACCTCCGAGGTATAGCTCAAATAACAAGCGACTTGAGGAAGCTTAAAAGACCGAGGAGAGCGAAGACTGAAGGGATAAAAATCCTCATCGCCATATTGTGCTGTTGTCTTGCTCCAATCGATGCTTGAGTTCAGAAGGCGCGGCGGCGTCCCTGTTTTAAGTCGCTTCACTTGAAACCCATGCTCCGCCAACTGATCAGAAAGGCCGATAGAGGCTCGATCCCCGACCCTGCCACCTGAAGTTTGTTGAGTTCCAACATGCATCACGCCGTTCATGAAAGTTCCGGTTGTGACGATAACGGCTTTCGCGCGAATCTCGCTCCCATCTTCAAGAACGACCCCTTTGCAAACCCGCGTCTCCAAAATGAGGCTCTTTACTTCAGATTGGAGGAGAACGAGATTCGCAGCCCCACTTAAACTGTTTTTCATAAACGCGGAGTAGAGATCCTTATCGCACTGGGCGCGGGAACCACGCACGGCGGGTCCCTTTCGAGAGTTGAGACGTTTAAATTGAATACAAGTGTCATCAGCCGCACGCGCCATCTCTCCGCCTAAGATGTCGATCTCGCGAACCATATGGCCCTTCGCTAAACCTCCTATGGATGGATTGCAGCTCATGTAACCGATGCGATCTAAATTGGTCGTTACCATGAGGACGGAAAGACCCATGCGAGAGGCTGCTAAGCAGGCTTCGATTCCTGCGTGTCCCGCTCCTATCACTATGACGTCATAATCAAATCTTCGATTCATTACTTCCCTAAACAAAACTCTTTAAAAATTCGGTCTAAAATCTCGTCATCGAATCGCTTGCCAAGCGTCTCTTGAAGCGCCATCAACGCGTCCTTGAGCTCAAAGGCCACAAATTCGAGACTGGCCTTCTCTACCACAAGATTTCTTGCTCTGCCTAAACACCCTTTTAATTTCGACAAATTTTCAAAGTGTCTTAACCCAGTGAGTACTGCGTTCTCGTTGAGGCCTTTCAGGTCAAGCGAATCTCGAACAAGATCAAGAACGCCTTCGCCCGACGCCTTATCTAGAGCGCTCATACAAGTCACTTTAGAGTGAACAGATTCTTTTTGAAAAACTCCTGATGAGATCAGAGGTTTAGTCAACTCATGCATTTTCACTTCGTTTACGAGGTCCGCTTTGTTGAAAATCACTCGAAGTCGCGATCTTTCAATCGTTTTCATTTCGTTGATGTCTTCATCTGTTGCGCCTGTCGCGATGTCACAGAGGTAGAGGACTAAATCACTTTTCTGAATTTCATCATGCGTCCTTTCTATTCCTATTTTCTCTACAAGATCTTCGGACTCTCGTAACCCTGCGGTGTCAGCGAAGGAAACTCTAAACCCGTCAAGAACAAGAGCCTCTTCAACCACATCTCTGGTGGTCCCAGCCACAGGTGTTACAATAGCCCTGTTTTTTTTAAGAATAGCGTTAAGAAGGCTCGATTTCCCCGCATTTGGTTTACCGACGAGAACAACTCGCAGACCTTCCTTGAGTCTTCTCCCCGATTCAAAACTGTGGAGCAAGGGTTCCAATCGAAGCAGCAGATTTTCAATTTTAGAAAGGACCTCTTTTTCAGGAACGACATCAAGATTCTCTGTGCTAAAATCGATACCGGCCTCGATGTGGGCAAGAAGCCACAACAAGTCCCTTTCCATATCTAAAAACTGCTCAGAAAGGTTCCCCTGAAGCTGTCTAAAAGCCACTCTCGACTCCAGCAAGGTCTGACTTTCAATCACGTTGAGAACGGCCTCAGCCTGCACAAGATCAATATTTCCATTCATGAATGCACGATAGGTAAACTCACCAGGCTGAGCCATCCGACAGCCAGAAACGATGAGACTCTGCAAAATTCTCTCTGCGACAATAGGGCTACCATGACATGAGATTTCCACAGACTCTTCCCCGGTGAAGGAGTGACCACGAGTGAATACAGTAACAACGGTTTGGTCAATGACCTCTTCGCTCCCAGCATCGCGAAGAAGAGCGAGGGTTGCTTTTCGAGGTTCAAATTTAAGGTGGGGAACTAATTTTTTTAGGACTAGGACCGCGCGGTCCCCGCTCACTCTGATGACGGAAATGCCGCCTTTACCAGGAGGGGTCGAAATGGCACAAATAGTGTCTAGATCGAGGTCACCCCTCACAAAACTCCTTTAAATTTCCTCCGTGACCGACTCGTTATGCTGGCCTTTCACGGGATAAATTTTTATTTTTTTATAGAGACCATCTCCGATAGAACGGCTGCGAACCCGAGCATCGTTTGCTAAATATTGATGAATCACTTTTCGATCTTTGGGAGGGAGAGCTCTGAAATAAACTGATTTGCCTTTTTCAAGAGCAATTCCTTTTAGTTTTTCTGCTAATTCAACGAGGGCTTGGTTCGACTCTTCTCTGTATCCGCCACAATCCAAATTGATGTTGGTGCGGTCATCAGGAAGATGGTGCTGAACTACTCGTCTCAAAAAAAGCTGAAAGGAGTCTAACAACTGGCCTTCTTTTTCTTTGAGAAGTTCTTCGTCAGGACCATCAAGCTCGATATTAAGGTTGCTTTCCGCCTCTGAACTCTCTGTCTTCATACGAAAGTTCAACTCAAAACCAGCACGCTCAATCAATGTGGTCAAACTTTCGGAAACCACTGACTCAACATCAGTCTGAGCACCATTTGATTTCATTCCGAAAATCTTCCTAAAAAATCCTCCTGCCATAATCCCTCCTAGGCTTTCACTTCTTTTGCAGCGACAGTTGTTGTTTTGTTATCTCTTAAAAAATAGGCCTGTTGTAAAATACTAAATAGCGTGCTGATAAAAATGTATAACGTCAGTCCACTCGGCAATGAAATCATCATAAAACTAAATACGATTGGCATAAACATTAGAATTTTTGCTTGAGCTGGATCCATTGTTGTTGGGGTGAGTTTTTGCTGAAGGAACATGGCGATACCCATTAAAACCGGCAATATATAAAATGGATCTTTTTGGCTGAGATCATGAATCCAGAGAATAAACGGAGCTTGGTAAAGCTCGATGCTCTGCCCGAAAACTTGGTAAAGAGCCAGGAAAATAGGAAATTGAAGAAGCATCGGCAAACAACCACCAAGGGGGTTCACCTTGTGCTGTTTCATCACGCCCATCATCTCACGATTCAGAGTCTGTTGGTCGTCTTTATAGCGCTCCCTTAAACCCTGAAGAATCGGCTGAACCTTCTGCATATTCTTCATGGATTTGTAAGACATCACGTTAAATGGCAAAACGAACAGGCGTACAAGAAGGGTCAAAAGAATAACGGCAACACCCCAGTTACCTACTCCTTCGTGAAACCACTTCATAATCCGCAAGAGCGGTTTTGCAATCACCGAAAACATCCCAAGATTGATGACATCAGAAAGCTGCCGATCCACCGATTCAAGAATATCAATGCTCTTAGGACCTGCATACACAACATATTTAAGGTTGATGTTCTGGGTAGGATTTGCTGGTTTGTAAATCAACTCTCCCGTTACGACTTGATCTTTGAGATCTGTCTTGACCTGAGCTTCAGGAAAAATTTCGGATTTGTCCACGACGGCTGTGGCGAAATAATGCGATCCCAAGGACAGCACGGAGGCTTGAGAAAAATCTTTATTGTAATTTTCTTTTTGAGAGGTGACGTTCACTCGGTCGAGTGAACCACTGTGTCTCACAACAAGCTCTTGTGTTTCTGTATTGGGGACCAAAAAGCTGGAAGAGGCAAAATGTTTCACTTGATCACGAAGGACTGATCTAACCCCGAGGAATTTTTCATTCACACCGGTCACATCGAGTGTGGTTTCAAAAGAGTAGTTCTGAGCATTCACTTTAATCAACTTAGTAAATGTGATGCCATCTTTTCGAGCGACGCCCTTTAAAGTAGACTCATCTACTTTAGTGATTTCAAAAACCAGTGGGCTATTTGAGCCAACCAATTGAGTTCCAAAAACAGATCCCTTATCCGGCACCAGTTGGATAGGAGCGCCCGACTCTCGATCTTTATAAGAGTTGAGCTGAATGTCTCTGAAGCCCATTCCTAAGGTGGAGACTTTAAAACTAATATTGCCCACGTCCATGGCAATAAGGTCTTCAGCCTGTAAGGGCTGAGAGGCAGTTTCTGTGGCGGGCGCCAATTCAGTTGTTGTCGCGTTGGGTTTTGTCTCTGAAGGCGGCATCGTCTTGCCAGTCTCTTCAGGTGAAGCAACGACTGGACTTGGGCCTTCCGGATTTCCATACTTACGGTCGATGTAAGACTTCCATCCAAACCAAACAGCGCCGACGAGAACGATGGCCAACAGAGTTTTGTTGTCCAAAAAGTTATTTTGGTTATTGTCCATTTAAACCTCGCTTGTCGCTAGGAACCGGATCAAATCCGCAATCTCCCCAGGGATGACATCGTAGAAGACGGAAAAGAATTAATTGAAGAGCCCGAGGAACAGATTTTGTCTTAACAGCTTCAACCGCATACTCTGAGCAGCTAGGATGAAATCGGCAAGAACCTCCGAAAAAAATCACACCTAAAGTTCTATAAGCACCCAAAAGCAGAAGCAGAATGGGTTTAAAGACGTCGTTGAAGCTCACTAAAACCTTTCATAAAAAAAACCACCAGCTCTTGGTAAGGAAGAGTCCTGTAAAAACCCTCAGGCATTGGTTGGAAAACAAAGTTGATGTCGACATTCAGATCTTTGCTCTTTTGCGTCTCTTTGCGAGCCCATTCTCTCGTGAGGCGCTTCAATCGATTTCGAATGACAGCAGACCCAACTTTTTTTGGCACGGTAAAACCAACACGCACGCCCAAACTCTGATTGTTCATATAATTAAGAAGCAACCAGGGTACAGGACGAACCGTTTTCCCGCGCTCTCGAAGAGACAGAAAGTCGCTAGAGCGCTTTAAAAAAAAAGGATTATTTGCCACCGACGGCTACAGTGAGTCGCTTGCGACCCTTAGCACGACGGCGATTGAGAACTTCTTGTCCTGATTTAGTCGCCATACGAGCACGGAATCCATGGGTGTTTTTACGGCGGCGATTGCTGGGTTGATATGTGCGCTTCATAAGCTCTCCTTAAAAATAACAAAAACTACGTCTTAACCCCAATGACTTGAGCCAACGAGTGTTTAGGACCTAGAGACGTGGACTGCAAAGTTTTCGCATAGAATCACATCGCGGCATTTGGGTCAAGTCATTGAAAAAGTTCGACAGTCTTGTTAAGACCACAGTTCATTTAAGATCGCTGGGCCTTTTCGCCCATCTTTTTAGCAAATGTTTGCTGTTTGGCAGTGTTGACCCGGGGGGGCTCGTTCCATGGAAATCACATCTCAGTTTTGGGATCAGGTCAAAATAAACTTAAAAAACAGAAATGAAAGCAATAAGTTACTTGAGACGTGGTTAGATCCGATCGAGCTTTCCTCAAGCGAAGAACTGGCTAACGGCAACCGCATTGTGCTAGCCTGTCCTTCCAAGATCCATAAATATTGGATCGTGGAAAACCTTCTGGATCGAATCTGCTCTGAAATTTCCGCCCTGCTGAATCAACCATTTGAAATTGAACTTCTTGTCGTTGCCTGCAGCACTCCCCAGCGGGCCGACTCTTTAAACCCTTTAGAAGATGCTATGAGCACCGCCGCTCCACCTCCAAGTAAGGCCCTGCCTCTTGCGGAGAACCCCAATAACTTAAGAGATTTACTGAACGCCGACTACACCTTTGCAACCTTTGTTGTAGGCCGAAACAATGAGTTTGCTCACGCGGCGTCTTTCAGCGTCGCCCAAAATCCAGGAGCTGAAGGCTACAATCCTCTTTTTATTTGTGGACCCGTTGGAATGGGTAAGACCCATCTCCTTAATGCCGTCGGAAATCAAATTCGACTTTCTTTCCCTCAATTGAGAATTAGCTATGTCTCGGCGGAGCGGTTTTTAAATGAATGTGTGTCCTCCATTCGACGTGGCGAGATGGATAAGTTCCGTGTCCGTTATCGCGAGCGCTGCGATGTGCTTTTGGTGGATGACGTGCAGGTTCTGGGACGAGGCGAAGCGGTTCAAGAAGAGTTCTTTCACACCCTTAATGACTATTTCGAAAAACGTCGGCAGGTCATTGTTGCGAGCGATCGGATGCCAAAAGACATTTTAGGTCTTGAGGACCGCATTCGTTCCCGTTTGGAGTGGGGTTTGATTGCCGACATACAGATGCCCGACATAGAGACCCGAGTTGCAATTTTAAGATACAAAGCCGAGCGGTTGCTTTTAAAGTTGTCAGATGATGTCGTCAACTACATCGCTCGTCTTTCAAAACGATCTATTCGTGAACTCGAAGGCAACTTGAAAAAAGTTAAAATGTTTTCGGAACTCCAGGGAATCCCCATTGATCTTTCTCTGGTTCGAAAATGTTTGGCGAGCCACGAACATCAGACCGCTATTTCTGTTGAGGACATTCAAAAACTAGTGGCCGATCACTACAAGATTAAAACTGTCGATTTAAAATCGACATCACGGGCAAAGACTATTGTGATTCCGCGTCAGGTATCGATGTATTTGATCAAAAAACATTTGGATAAATCTCTCGTCGATATCGGACGCCTTTTTGGCAATAAAGATCACACGACCGTGATCAATGCTTTGCAGCGGGTGGAGCTTCTACAGACGAAGGATTCTGAAATTAAAAAAGATATTGAAGAGTTAACCAATAGAATCCACAGTATCACCGGGGTGTGAATATGAACTGTGGACAAGCCTTGGGAAAAAGATGTGGATGCTTTTGGGGATATGGAGTCATCCCCAAAAATTCGGCTCTTCACTGTTTTTTTGCACATCTGTTATCCCCGTTGTTTTTTTCGAGAATTCAGTGAGTTAGGTCGTATTTGGCAAGATCCACGTTTCTACTAATACTACTGGTTTTTTTTATATGTATAGCTTAGATAATATAGGGTCTTTGGAGGAGCATCATGAAATTGTCCATTGAAAAGAGAGATCTTCTCAATCTCTTAGGTAAAACTTTGAATATTGTTGAGAAAAAAAATACGATGCCTATTCTTTCTAATGTTTTGTTAGAAGCTGATTCGGGTGTGTTGAGAGTTTTTGCGACGGATCTTGAAGTTTCGCTGCGTGATGAAGTTTCTGTTGAAGTTTTGGAAGCTGGTAAAGTCGCGATCAGTGCAAAGAATCTTTACGAGATTAGCAAGGAACTTGGCGAAGGCAAAATATCCCTTATCAAAAAAGAAAATAACTGGTTGGAAATCAAACAGAACCGTTACACTTCTAAAATTGTTGGAATCAGTCACGAGGAATATCCTGTTTTCCCAACTGTGACTGGAACGGACTTTTTGACTCTCGACTCTTCAGTTCTTAAAGACATGATCGATAAGACCATTTATAGCGTTTCGACGGATGAGACTCGTTATCACCTTAACGGTGTCTTTTTCCAAAAGTTTATGGAAAGCACAAATTCAAATATCCGTATGGTTGCTACCGACGGTCATCGTTTAAGTTTAGTGGAGCGAAAGGCCGACGAGAAATTTGCGAAGGCCAACTTCGAGGGTGTGATTGTTCCGCGAAAAGGTCTTAACGAAATCAAAAAGTTGCTTGATTCTTCAGATGGAATTTTCGAAATGGCTGTTGAGGGGTCTCAACTGGTTGTGCGTCACAAAGCAACGTTGCTCATGATTCGCTTGATCGAGGCGAAATATCCTAACTATCAACAACTTATTCCACAAAGACTTGCGCATTTAGCTCACATCAATCGCGAAGCGTTTTTAACTTCACTCAAACGAGTGGCCCTGTTGGCTAACCAGAAATCCAAAGGTGTAACGTTATCTTTAAGCAATGGAAAAATGGAAATTAGTTCCAATAATCCAGACTTGGGAGATGCCAAAGAAGAAATTGAAATCAACTACCAGGGTAAAGAGCTAAAAATTGGATTTAACGCTAAGTACATTCAAGAGGTCTTAGCAAATATTCAAGACACCGAAATCGATTTTGAGCTCAACGACCAATTGTCTCCGGGACTTGTTAGACCACATAACGATCCTAGCTACACTTGTGTTGTGATGCCAATGCGAATTTAACTAGAGCCTGTTGGATGTTTTTTGAAACCCTAGATATCCACCAATTTCGTAACATTGAATCCATGCACCTCAAATTCCATCCCCATCTAAATATTTTAGTTGGCGACAATGGACAGGGAAAAACGAATATTTTGGAAGCCTTGTGTTTACTTTCCTCTGGTGAAAGTTTTCGTTTTGCCGAAAACATCAATCTCATTCGCCATGGTCAAGCAGTGGCTCGGATCAAAGGTCTCAGTAAACAAAAAGACCTCAGCTACTTTTTGCAAATGACTCTTGAGGCACATAAAAAAAATCTTCTAGTGAATGAGAAAAAACTTTCTCTCACGCAAATTGCTGCTCAAGTGGGCCATGTGCTTTTTAGTCCTGAAAGTCTCAATGTCATTAAAGAGAGCTCAGATCATCGAAGAAAGCTCGTTGATGAAATTCTCCTCCAGACCAATCGATCTTCTCACACCGTTGTGACTCATTTTCGGAAAGTTTTGAGGACGCGAAATAAGGTTTTAAAAAACTACGTGGACCAAACTCAAAATCTTCAACAGACTCAGTTTTTACTTGAGTCTCTGGAGCCTTCTTTCTTGAAGGCTGCGCAAGATTTAACCTATGAACGACTGAAGCTTCTGCGCGAAATATTGCCCTTCATCAATAATGCTATGAGCTATATTCATCAGGAAAACTCTGTGGATATTTCCGTGAAATATTTGATTTCTGGTGAGGACTGTTTTGCAAAAACCACTGAAGAAATCTATGGAGCAATGTATAAAAGATTACTAGAGCTACGAAGCGCGGAATTGGCCACCGGCCACTCCCTCATCGGGCCCCATAAGCATGATATTCAGTTTCTTTTTGGGGGTGAAGACTCCCGTACTTACTGTTCGCAGGGGCAGCAAAGAACGTTGATATTGTCTTTTAAAATCGCTCAGATCGTGTATCATAGGAAAGTTACGGGAACCAATCCGATCCTCATGTTAGACGATGTTTTATCGGAATTAGATCATCGTAAAAGGCAGCAGCTCATTTCTTTTTTAAAAGAAATAAAAGCCCAAGTTTTTTTAACGACTACGGATCTGTCTGTTCCTGAAGGTTTTGAATCTGGGGACTACACTTTGTTTCCCATTCAAAATGGAAAATTGAACTGAAATAAATTAAGAGAGGCACTTGAGTGGCAGAGCATGTAACTTCAGAATCCCAAGCTGCAAATCCAGCCTACAGCGCAGATTCTATTCAAGTTCTCGAAGGACTTGAGGCAGTTCGAAAGCGCCCGGGCATGTACATTGGCGATACTTCTTTTCGTGGCTATCACCATTTGGTTTACGAAGTTGTTGATAACTCGGTGGACGAAGCCCTGGGCGGACACTGCAAACATATTCATATTACAATTCAGCCTGATGAATCCGTGACTATCGAAGACGATGGCCGTGGTGTTCCTGTTGGAATTCATAAATCTGGAAAATCGGCTCTCGAAGTTGTGTACACGGTTTTGCATGCTGGTGGAAAGTTCGATGGATCTAGTTATAAAGTTTCTGGGGGATTGCACGGTGTTGGAGCTTCAGTTGTCAATGCCCTTTCATTGATGTGCAAGGTGGAGGTGAAACGCGAAGGATTTACTTGGCGACAGCGCTACGAGCGTGGTGTCCCGCAGACGCCTGTCGAAAAAGGCGAACCAACAGAAAAAACTGGGACCAAAGTAACCTTCAAGCCTGATCGTGAAATTTTTAAAGACGAAGCGGTCCTTTTTGATTTTAACACTCTTGCAAATCGATTTCGGGAACTCGCTTTTCTTAATGCTGGTTTGTATTTCAGTCTAAAGGATGAGCGCACTGGCAAAAAACAAGAGTTCCAGTTTTCAAACGGTTTGGCTGAATTCATTCAATATGTGAATCAATCCAAAAAAAGCATCCATAACGACGTCATCTTTTTCAGAGGCAATCGCGATGACGTTGAGGTCGAAGTGGCGATGCAGTGGAACGACTCTTACACAGAATCTATTTATTCGTATTGTAACAACATCAATACCATCGAGGGTGGTTCGCACTTGATAGGATTTCGTGGAGCCGTCACAAGAACCACGAACACCTATGCGACTGAAAAAAATCTCGTTAAGGACCTCAAAGTGTCTCTCGAAGGAGAGGACATTCGTGAGGGCTTAGCTGCCGTTGTGAGTGTTAAGGTCAGAGAGCCCCAGTTCGAAGGACAAACAAAAACAAAACTTGGAAATAATGAAGTTAAGGGAATTGTTGAAGCCCTTGTTAACGACAGGCTCGCAGATTGGTTTGACCGAAATCCGTCTCCTGCTAAAACCATTATTTCAAAATGCGTCGAGGCTGCTCGGGCTCGCGATGCCGCTCGTAAAGCGAGAGATCTGACTCGTCGAAAAACAGCTCTGGACGGTGGTTCACTTCCAGGAAAAATGGCAGACTGCCAAGAGCGTGATCCAGCTCTTTGTGAGCTTTACCTGGTTGAGGGAGATTCGGCAGGTGGTTCGGCGAAACAGGCGCGCGATCGTAGAACTCAAGCGGTCTTACCTCTCAAAGGTAAAATTTTAAACGTTGAAAAAGCTCGCTTCGACAAAATGCTCTCTAACGAAGAAATTCGGATGATGGTTTCTGCTCTTGGAACAGGGATTGGGCGAGACAATGTTCAACCCGACAAAATTCGGTATCATAAAATCATCATCATGACAGATGCCGATGTGGATGGATCGCACATTCGTACCTTGCTTTTGACGTTCTTTTATCGACAAATGCCTGAGGTTGTGGAGCGTGGTTACATCTACATTGCACAGCCACCACTTTATCGTGCAAAAAAAGGCAATTCAGAAAAGTATCTCAAAGACGACATGGCTTTAACTGAGTATTTGTTAACTGCCGGATTGAGCAATATTAAGATTAAAAGTGCGAAACGAGCCCTTACTGAGGAAGATTCTAAAAAGTTCATCGTTAGCATTCAAAAGATGAACCTCCTCATCCAGAGGCTTCGACAAAAATATGACCCTTCACTTCTCTATTTTCTGGTTTCGCAAGTGACAGATCTTGCGGTTCTTTTTCAAAACCCAACGGAACTAAAAAGCACGTTAGAACGCCTGGGAAAAGCGCTTAAAGAAGATAAAGAGTCTCCCATTAATGAGTTTCGTTATGATATCACAACAGATCCAGAAACACAGAAGATTCACGCGGATATTTTTACCACGAGATATACCGATCATTTGAAGACGACCATTTCTGCCGAGACACAATCATCGACGGAGTGGTTGGAGCTAAAAAGCTTGTGGCAATTTTTGACGGGCGTTTCAGATCTTCCAATCACTGTCGAAATTGGTGACGATGAAAAAGTTTTTGATTCCTATTTTGCGTTCCATACCGAGGTGATCGAACGAAGTAAAAAAGGGATTTACATTCAACGGTACAAGGGATTGGGCGAGATGAATCCGAGTCAGCTTTGGGAGACGACGCTAAATCCTGAGAACCGCCATCTTCTTCAGGTAACGATTGATGATGCTGTGGCGGCGGATGAGACATTTAGTATTTTAATGGGCGAACAAGTCGAACCACGACGTCAATTTATTCAAGACAACGCGCTACTGGCTCGTTCTCTTGATGTTTAAGGAAAGATATGGATCAAGTACAACCACCAGATAATTTAGGGGTGACTTCGGTCGACATCAATAAAGAGATGCGCGAGGCTTACCTTCAATATTCGATGAGCGTGATCGTGGGTCGCGCGTTGCCCGATGTCCGAGATGGGCTCAAGCCGGTTCACCGACGCATTTTATTTGCCCAAAATGAAATGTCTAACACTCACGACAAACCTTACAAAAAATCAGCTCGTGTCGTGGGAGATGTCATCGGTAAGTACCATCCCCATGGGGATACCGCTGTGTATGATTCTATGGTCCGCATGGCTCAGGATTTTTCTCTACGTTATCCACTTATCGATGGACAAGGAAACTTTGGATCTATCGATGGAGATAGTCCTGCAGCTCAACGTTATACCGAAGTAAGAATGACGAAGCTCGCCGAAGAGCTTTTAGCTGATATCGAAAAAGAGACTGTTCCGTTTGGACCAAACTACGATGACTCGCTGGAGATTCCACTTGTTTTACCTGCGAAAGTGCCGGGACTTTTGATCAATGGTTCCTCGGGTATTGCGGTTGGGATGGCGACCAACATTCCCCCTCATAACTTGGTGGAAGTGGTCAACGGCTGCATAGAAGTGATTAATAATCCAGACTGTAGCATTGATGACTTGATCAAACTCATACCGGGACCAGACTTTCCAACGGCAGGAGTTATCGCGGGCCGAGAGGGCATCATTCAAGCCTATAAAAAAGGTCGTGGAGTTATAACCCTTACTGCTGTTGCCGAAGTTTGCCAGGTCAAAGACCGAGAAGAGATCATCATCACAGAAATTCCTTACCAGGTGAACAAAGCAAAACTCATCGAGAGCATTGCAGATCTTGTTCGTGATAAGAAGATTGATGGAATTTCTGACATTCGCGATGAATCTTCTCGTGAAGGCATGCGGATAGTTATTCAAATCAAGCGCAATGAAGTTGGCAGCGTTGTTTTGAATCGACTTTTTAAATTCACACAAATGCAGGTGAGCTACGGGATCATCATGCTCGCGCTCGACGCTAAAAATCAGCCCGTCGTTTTTAATCTTAAAGGAATGCTCGAGGCTTTCGTTGACCATCGACGAGTCGTCGTTACAAAGCGATGCATCTTTGAGTTGAAAAAAGCGCTTGAACGAGCTCATATTTTGGAAGGTCTTAAGCTCGCACTGGATCGAATTGAAGAAGTTATTGCGACGATTCGTAGATCTAAAGAAACTCAAATCGCCCGCGAAAGTCTCATGGCAGAGTTCGGCTTTTCAGAGCGGCAGGCCCAAGCGATTCTTGAGATGCGTCTCCAACGTTTAACTGGTCTTGAGCGACAAAAAATTATTGATGAACTTGCAGAGCTGACAAAACAGATTGAACATCTGCGATTTGTCTTAAGTGACGTCAAAGAAATTTATAGAATCATCGTCAGAGAGCTCGAAGAAATTAAAGAAAAGTATTCGGACCCACGTCGAACTCGATTGACCGGAAGCATGGAAGATATCGAAGACGAAGATTTGATTACTGAAGAGGACATGGTCGTTAACATGACCAGCACAGGTTACATCAAACGTATTCCACTTGATCAGTACCGTCTACAAAAACGGGGCGGAAAAGGACTTAAGGGCTCCGAAACCCGTGAAGAAGACTATGTGTCAAATATCTTTGTGGTCACCACCAAAACAACTCTTCTCGTTTTTACAGACAAAGGAAAACTTTATTGGGTTAAGGTACATAGGCTGCCTTTAGCCAGCCGTACGTCCAAAGGAAAAGCGATAGCCAATGTTGTTAGTCTCTCCTCAAACGAAAAGGTGAAAGCAGTTTTACCTGTCGAAGAGTTTACTGAAGACAAATTTGTAGTGATGATTACGAAAAATGGAATCATCAAAAAAACGCCACTCGATGCTTTCTCAAATCAACGAACTGCGGGGCTGATCGCACTTACGACAGATCTCGATGACAGTGTTATCGATTGCCAAATCAGTGATGGCAAAAGCGATATCTTTGTGGCAACTCGCGAGGGTATGTCCATCCGATTTCCAGAGGACGACGTGCGTGCCATGGGACGAACAGCTCGTGGAGTAAAGGCGATCACTTTGGCTAAATCGGATTACGTGGTGGGAATGGAAATCATTGAGCCTAATAGCAAAGACACTATCCTTATGTGTACTGAGTTTGGCTATGGCAAACGTACTGATGTCTCTGAGTACAGGGTCCAGAGTCGCGCGGGTGTAGGAATTATTACGCAAAAAACGACTGATAAAGTGGGTTCGGTTGTAGGAACTCGAAAAGTCAATGACACCCATGGAATTCTGGTAACGACCGATCGAGGTCAGACCATTCGTATGCGCTGTAGTGATATCTCAGTTGTCGGACGTAACTCTCAAGGTGTGCGCTTGATTCGTCTCAACGAAGGAGAGCTTGTCACCGGACTTGCGCTTTTAGAGGACGATGGCCTACCTGACGAAACTTCTGATCCAAATGAACCTAGTGATGGAGGACAAGAGATCCATTGATGGGATCTTCAATTGGCTCTATCTCATTTGGGATTGTCGCGGTCTTGACCACGATCCTTGTGGGGTGTGGGACCTACGAAGAAAATGAATTAAAGCGGGCGCGCAGTGATATCGAATCTAAATCTTTTGAAAGTGCGCTCAATCATATCAATCGAATTTTAAAAACCGCGGACTCTAAACCAGTCGCGGTCGAAGCTGCCAAAGAGGGTGCGAAAGTAACCACCGAACTAGGGGATCACAAACGAGCCATCCCCTATTACAAACACCTTGTTCTTTATGCCAAAGATCCTGAGCTACGAAAACAGTCCCAACTGCAAATTGCGCAAATTTATTTTGAAAATCTGAATGACTATCAAAATGCCATCGTTGAATACAATCGACTGCTTGAGATGCCCCACTCAGCTCAAGAAGAAGTCGGTTATCGATTTCGAATCGCAAAATCGTATTTCTATAAAAACAATTTTTTTCAAGCTGAGAGTGAAGTTGACGAGGTTCTTAAAAAACCAAATATGAAAAGTGATACGATGTTTGATTTACTAATGCTTAAAGGGAACATCTATATGACTCAGAAAGATCTTGGCAAATCCCTCAAGGTCTACGAGGAGATCCTGCAAAAATATCCTGAACGTGCTGAAAAAGAAAATATCCGGGTGAATATTGCTGTCTGCTATGAGGAGCAAAAAGACTACGCCAAAGCGATAGATTCCCTAGAAAAGGCGAAGGCAAACTATCCCACTCCAGAATATTTAGAGCTTAGGATTAAACGACTTAAGGATCGCGAAAAGCAACTCCCAGGAGCGCGGGGGCTGCATAAATGAAGAAATCAAGTTTGCTGGTATTTGCGGCCATGGGTTTTGAGCTTGTAGGAGTTATCATTGCCTGCGCTTACATCGGATCACTCATTGACGAAAAATTGCAGAGCAAAGGATTAGCCCTTGCCGGGCTCTCCATGGCGGGACTAGTTTCGTGGCTTGTTCACCTGACGATTCTTGTACAGAAAGTTCAAAAGGACTCCTCTGGGGACTCCTAATGAGCGGGAGTAAAGACCTTGAAACCATTAATCATATTGAACTTCATCGTAAGTTTGGTGGGGGCTGCCGTCATTGCCCGGATCGACAATCTTGGGGCGCTGGGTTCGTTTTTGGCCGGAGCGTCAGTAGGGTTCGGGAACTTGTTCGTCCTCTATTTTTCAATAAAGGGGTTGATGCGCAAAAAACAGGTTGCGCTTTCACTCGGCATCATTGTATTTAAGTATGCGTTTTTAGGCATGATTATATACGTCCTTCTCAGGCAGCCGTGGCTTCATCCCCTTTGGTTTGGCGCGGGCTTAGGGACGCTCGTCATATCTTCAGGTCTATTTGGATTCACATTACTTAACAAACAGGGATCAGAATCAAATGTCATTTAGCTGGTTTAATATTGTTCCTGGAGTTGGCCACGAATATTCACACGTCGCAACTTTAGCCACCGTTTCGGTCGGTACGATCGC
Organism: Pseudobdellovibrionaceae bacterium; assembly: GCA_044229295.1. Taxonomy (GTDB): domain Bacteria; phylum Bdellovibrionota; class Bdellovibrionia; order Bdellovibrionales; family Bdellovibrionaceae; genus JBGATJ01. Next base: position 25,346 of record JBGATJ010000005.1, on the reverse strand, counting down.
GCTTGCAATCTCTGCAAAAAAGGCTCTTGGTCAAGGAACTGAGGCAGTGATGCCTGCGGATCGTTTTTCGATCAAAGGTGTGTTTGAATCAATGACTGAATTTATCTACGGTCTCACGGAGATGGTGATCGGGCATGAGGGGCGAAAGTATGTTCCTATGTTTGCTACGATTTTCTTTTTCGTACTGGCAAACAACTGGGCGGGTATGATTCCGGGCGTGGCACCTGCCACAGAGAGTATCAACACCACCTTTGCACTTGGGATTTTTTCTTTTGCTGTTTACAACTACATGGGACTTAAAGAAAACGGCATCAACTACATCAAACATTTTTTCGGACCACTCATCGCTTTGGCTCCATTTATGTTTGTTATCGAGCTTATCTCCCATTTTGTTCGACCTTTTAGTTTAGGACTACGATTAGCCAACGTCACCATGGGGGATCACACGGTCGTAGGGATTTTTTCGAGCATCGTTCCGATCGGAGTTCCAATTCCGTTCATGCTCCTTGGTCTCTTCGTTGGATTTGTACAAGCTTTCGTTTTTACTTTGTTGTCGATGGTCTACATTGCGCTAGCCACGGCACATGATGAACACTAACCAAGAAGCCATTAGAGCTTCTTAAAGGGAGAATTTATGAAAAATGTTGCACTTGCTTTAGTTGCAATTTTCGCAGCTATACCAGCGTTTGCTCAGGAAGCTGCTGCTGCTAGCCACATGAGTGGTGGAATGATCGGTCTTGCTGCCGCACTTGCGATTTCTATCGCTGCTGTGGGTGGAGCTCTTGGACAAGGTCGTGCGGTTTCTTCAGCGCTTGAGGGAATTTCACGAAATCCAGCGGCACAACCTAAGATTTTCGTGCCTATGATTATCGGTCTTGCTCTTATCGAGTCTCTCGTGATTTACGCTTTCGTTATCGCGTTCATCTTGGTCGGAAAAGTATAGTTTCAGCGAAAGGCCCACCAGTGGGCCTTTTAGAATCGGCGAAAGTCCCGCGTCCCGAGTATTCTGTCCCGAGGCCCAGTTCTTAAAGTTTAAAGGTACTTATTCACAACCTGTTCAACAGATCCCCGAATTCTTCGCAAACCTTCTTCTGTATTTGATTCAAAACGAACTACTAAAACAGGTTGAGTATTTGAGGATCTCGCAAGAGCCCAGCCATCCTTAAAACTGATTCTAACACCATCGAGAAGATTAACTTCATATTCTTTTGATGGAGGAAAGGCCGCCTTGAGCTTTTCTACGATCAGAACTTTCTTTTCCTCTGTGGTGTCTATCCGAATTTCAGGTGTGTTGTAAGCGGGTGGAAGATCAGAGAGGAGCTCGCTTAGTTTTTTTCCCGTTTTTGCTAAAATCTCCACAACTCGTAAAGAAGCATAAATTGCATCGTCGTAGCCATAATTGCGGTCAGCAAAAAAGATATGACCACTCATCTCACCACCAAAGGGAGATTTTTCAACCTTGATTTTTTCTTTGATCAGACTGTGGCCGGTTTTCCACATGATAGGAACACCGCCATGAGCGGCAATGTCGTGGTAGAGTCGATCGGAGCACTTTACATCACCGATGATTTTAGCTCCTTTGTTGGTTGATAAAATATCGCGACTGACAAGGACCATGAGCTCGTCGCCATAGACCATGCGACCCGTTTCGTCGACAAGACCGATACGATCGCAATCGCCATCAAAGCCAATACCCACAGCAGCTTTTTTTGCAGCGACTTCTCGTTTGAGGTCCACAAGATTTTTTTCAACAGTTGGATCTGGATGATGATTTGGGAATGTCCCGTCGGGCTCTTCAAATAAAATGGTTGGCTTAAGACCTACGGCTTCGTACATAGCACGAGCGACACATCCGGCGGCCCCATTTCCGCAATCTAAAACGACGTTAATATCTGTGAACGTTCCGAATTCTTTTTTGTAACGAGCGAGGTAGTCTGGGAGAATGTCGTAGGACTTTGTTGTTCCCTTTCCGGTTCTGAAGTCCTTTTTTTTCATGAGTGTTTTGAGCTCTTGGATTTCATCCCCAAAAATCGTACTTTTGCCAACTGAGATTTTAAAGCCGTTATACTCTGGGGGGTTGTGACTTCCAGTGATCATGAAGGCGCCTTGCACATTGGGAAGGTGAAAGGTCGAGAAATAACTGATTGGAGTGGTCACCATTCCTAGAAAAATGACGTTAACCCCACTGCTCGTGAGTCCTTCTGCAAGGGCTTTTGTGATTGGAGGGCTTGAGAGTCTGGCGTCGTGACCAATCGTGATTGTAAGCTCTTGGTTAGGGAATTTTTTTGCAAGGTGGGTGGCATAGGTGCGACCGAGTTCGGTTGCAAATCCTAAATCGAATTGTTTTTCAAACACACCGCGAATATCGTATTCTCGAAAAATAACGTCTTCGTATTTCACATGATCTCCTCTGCAACACGCTCGTCGGAGAGTAAATTATGATGAGGCTTTGGATTCTGCAAGACGCAAAGCCCAGTCGATGGCACATTTCATGGAATTCGGGTTGGCTCGGTTTTTGTTGAAGAGGTCTTTCGCCGTACCGTGATCGACACTCGTGCGAATGAAAGGAAGACCCAAGCTCAGGTGGGCTCCGGTTTCTTGGCCGTGGATCATTTTAAAGGGTATCAGTGCTTGATCATGATAAAGGCACAAGTATAAAGAGTGTTTCTTCCATTGAGTGGGTAAAAATGCCGCGTCAGGAACAAGTGGGAGAGTGCAGTGGATCCCTTTTGCCTGAGCCTTTTGGATCCATGAAGTTAGTTTGGTTTCTTCAAAACTTCCAATCAAACCACGCTCACCTGCGTGAGGATTTAACCCTAAAATTCCGATGGGCTTTGCTGCTTGCCTAGGAAGATTCTGTTTAACAAATGTCGAGGCGAGTTCCAGGGCCGTGAGGAATGTTTCTTCTTTGAGGTTTTTCTGAACATCAGCAAGCGGGATGTGTCCTGTCGTTGTTAGGACGTGGAACTTATCCCCAAGAAACGTCATAAAAACATGAGGCGCTTTTGAGACTTTTTTTAAGATTTCAGTATGTCCAAGGGCTTTAAAACCTGAATCTACGATACAGGTTTTAGAAAGAGGGCCGGTGGTCAAGGCTGAGAGTTTTTTTTGTAGACAAAACTGCGCGCTTTCTTGGACCCACATCGCTGGTGAGGAGTCAGAGACAATCTCAACGACCTCACCAACCTTAGCAGGAGTCTGGAGGGCGGTAGTCAAGTTTGTAGCCGTATGGCAATTGTAGTGTTTTCGCAAAAAGCGAAGGTGTTTTTGCGACTCTGATTGACGTGAGCGCCAAAGGAAAAAAACCGCCCTAGCGCCCTGAAAAGATAGGAGGGCTTTGCACGCAACCTCTAAGCCAATTCCATCAGGGTCCCCGGTGGTAACGGCAATCTTTAGTGGTTTTTTCACGGGTTTGTTACCGGTTGATTCGAATGAATGACTCTTCTTTTTTATGTTCAATCCAAAGGGCAAAGTGTCGTTTGAAGGCTTTTTCAAAAAGTTCGTTTCTGTATTTCTCTTTGCTGGCCTCAAATTGAGGGTCGCTGACTAACTTCTTATTAGTCAGCTTCAGAATATGAAATCCAGACTTGGTTCGAATTAAAGGCGTTGTTTGACCGACTGATAAATTTCTGATAGCGTCCTCAAACTCTTTGGAAAACTCTCCCGTTTTAAAAGTCCCGAGGGTTCCATTATTAGCGACAGACGGGTCTTCGGTATGCTGTTGAACCAGTATTTCAAAAGACTCACCGGCTTTGAGCTTTTCGAGAACCTTCTGCCCGCGCTCTTGTGCCGCTGCGACCCCTCCTTTAGAGGGTGAAAAAAGAATCTGGGCGAGAGTGTATTCGTACACAGTTTTGTCGCCGGCAGGGTTTTTTCTGAGGTATTCTCCCATGACGTCTTCGTCATTGACTCGAATTTTGTTTGAGATCTCAGACTCAATAAGGTTTTGGCGCTCGATCCGACTTTTCACAAAATCCTGGTAGTCACTGACAGACACGCCTTGCGCTTTGATCGCGTTCATCATGTCATTTCGCGAAACGTTGTTGCGCTTGGCGATCTCACGGATTTCTTGTTCAACCCGCTCCATAGTCACGCTTAAATTAAGACGTTTGATTTCGGAGTTTACAATCTTTTCATTGATCATAAATTCGAGCTGCGCCTCTTTATTTTTCTTGAGCTCATCAACGGTTCTTCCAAGTAAAAGGAGTTCGTCGATCATCGAGTTGGAGGCCAATTTTTTTTCGAAGGTCTTTTGGTCAGAGATGGTGATAATGTCGTCGTTGACGACGGCGACCGTTTTATCGATGAGTTCGCGGCTATGAGCCAAGTTGGCTGTGAACAGGAAAGGCAGTACCAAAAGCGATTTAGACAGCATTTCTCACCTCGGGAGTGTTTTATTATAGATTAGAGGAACAATCTAGTGATCGTGCTGACTCGCAGCGCCACCAGTTCTACTGAGATCTGGTTTCGACGGTGAGAGCGTTGATGACGTCGGTATTCTTAAAGACTTTGGCGCTACGAACTTGAATGTCTAACCATTTTGAAAAGACAGCCTGCTCGCGATGGCGTGAAAGGTTCCTTCGAATTTGATCTTTAACTTCATCGAACGAGGCGAATCCAGCGGGCAGTTTTTTCTCTACTTTAAAAATATGAAATCCGTACGGACTCTCGAGGACTTGGCTTGGTTGTCCAAGGGGCATTTCAAAGGCTTTATCAAATATTTCAACAGAGCCCTTTTCGATCCAACCAACGAGCCCACCATTTTTGGCTTCAGGAGCTAGCGAGAATTTCTTTGCAAGATCCTCGAAGGCCCCATCTTTCAACGAAGAACGAACTCTCTCCGCTGTCACTTCTTGGTCTAAGACAATTTGTCGAAGTAAAATACGTTCCTTTTTTTTAAAAGATTCTTTGTCTGTATCGTATTGTTTTTTTAGATCCTCATCCGTGAGAGGTGGCAACTCTTCTGTCAGTTTTGCAAAAACTTTTTTCTCAAGCAAAGTGTAGCGAAGATCTTCTCGCCAGTTATTGAGAGAGACATTTTCCTGAGCAAGGACACGTCTAAAAGCTAAGTCGTCCGGAAAGGAGTTTTTAATCTTATCGGCCTCTTTGTCGACCTCTTCATCGGTGACGGCGAGCTTATTCTTTGCGGCCCAGTTTTTTGTCAGTGATTTAACGACAAACTCTTTGGCAACTTCATCTTTGGCACGAGACAAGTTTTTAGAATCTTTCGCAGCTAGAGCATCGTAGGATTTTAATTTACGAGCGAGTTGGTCCGCGAATATTTTAGTTGTCATTGTATCATCGCCGACTTTGACGGCCACCTGGCCAGAGACATCACCGGGGCGACGGGAACAGGTGCAAGAAGATAAAGTGCTGAGGCTTCCTAAAACACAGAGCCAAAAAACGCCTTTACTGAATCGTTTTAGCATTGATGGTGATGTTGTATGTTTTCTTTAGTTTATCAAAATACTCGTTGAATAAAAGTCTTCGCTTATCATCAAAGACTGCGGCACGCAGTTGCCGTTTGTTCGCATTTTCGTAAGAGCGCTTTCCGGTAAGCTTGATAATGTGAAATCCAAACTGAGTTTCGATAAGCCCACGGATCTCGCCAACCTGCATTTTATATGCAGTCTCGTAGTAAATAGGAACGAGTGTGACTCGACTTTGCCAACCGACATCTCCCCCACTTTGTTTGCTAAGAGGATCGTCGGAGTAAAGTTTTACAAGCTCTTCGAAAGGCCGTTTGCTTTTTTTAACTTCGCCATAAATTTCTTCGGCACGTTTTTTTGCGATATTTTTCTGTTCTTGGGTTGCATCGGGTTTGAATTCGATAAGAATATGGCTGGTTCTAACCTCGGGATTTTTTTTGTAATATTCTTTCATGTCGGACTCGTCGACCTTAATGGCCTGGACCTTCGCCCCGATTTCCTTTTCAATGAGGACCTTATAGATTTCTTGTTTAATGCGCTCTTTAACGATGGGGTCGTCCTGGAGTTTCATTTTCTCGGCCTCTTGAACTCCCACTTCAAACCGAATCAAGTCCTCCAGAAAAACATTTTTTGCCGGAGGATTGATGGTTTGAGTTTTGACTTCATCATATTTTTGGTTGAATTCAGCTAAGGTGATTTTGTGAGATCCAACTTGAGCAACAACGACGTCGCTTCCAGCGGCTGGGGTTTTTGCTTTTTGACTGAATCCCGGGATTGCAACGATCGTGATGCTGACCAATGTAAGGAAAATTCTATTCATGAGCGAATCCTTGCTGCATATATTTGTGTGAACCGTCACTAGCAATTTTACCATTAGCGTCTAGGTTCAGCAATGAGTTTGGTAGCCGAGTATTTTGCGGCGTGTAGACGGGTTTCTAGATCTAAGGCCAACTGGGGATTGCGTGGATCTTCTGTTCTTGAAATGTAAATGGGCTCGGACCATTGCAGAAGGATTTTTGCGAATGGCTTTGGAAGGTAGGTCTGATTCCATGTTTTTTTAAACAGGATGAAACGATCCACAGAAATTCCTGAGCAGTAAATCGGGGCTTCAACAACTCGAGCAATCTCAAAAACTCCTGGTTTAACTTTGTAAATCGGTCCTTTGGGACCATCCACTGCCATGCTCGCATTGAATCCAGATTTTAAAAGTTTAAGAAGACCTTTGAGGGCGCCGACGCCTCCACGAGTTGCAGAACCGCGGCTCGTTTTTCCGCCGATGAGTTTAACAACAGTATCCATGATCTGGCCGTCTTTGCTTGTCGAGGTCATAGTTGCAACACGGTAGTGTCGAATTTGGCTGGCAAGAACTAATTCATCCCCATGCCAGTGAGCGAAGATCACCGGTTCTCTATTTTTGAGTCGCTGTTTGAGGCTTTCGGGTTCGACAATTTCAATTCGCCAGGTGAGCGACCAAAGCCGATATACTACCCAGATAATAAATCCTAAAACTCGCTGTTTCAAACGACCTTAGTGGTGAAGAGATTTTTTAAACTCTGCAGTGAGCGCGGGAAGAATTTGAAACAAATCTCCCACCAGACCGTAGGTTGCTTTTTGAAAAATCGGAGCCTGGGCATCGTTGTTAATAGCTACGATCACCTTACTTCCACTCATTCCGGCAAGATGTTGAATCGCCCCCGACACGCCAACGGCAATGTAAAGAGATGGAGCCACGGTTTTGCCAGTTTGCCCGACCTGCATATTGTGGGGAACCCACCCGGCATCGACCACAGCTCTAGTCGCACCAACGGTAGCGCCAAGGACATCGGCAAGCTCATTGAGCAACTTAAAATTCCCTGCCTCTTTAAGACCTCGCCCGCCAGAAACGATGATATTGGCTTCTGTAAGATCGAGCTTTTCACTGGTCCCCTTAACAACGTCTTGAACCAGAGTTTTCAGGTTTGTTGAAGGCGCACTCAGAGTGTTGATCTTTACAGATTTTGCCGTGTCAGGAGAACCGACAGGAAGTTGGTTGGCCCTCATGAGGATCATTTTTGTTGGAGAGTTTTGAAAAGAGATTTCTGTAAAACACTTTCCAGAGTAGATGGGTTTGATCGCCTTAAATTGGCCTGCTGAAATTTCAAGGTGAGTGCAGTCAGATGCAACCGCCGATTTGCAGCGAGCCCCGACCCTGGGGAACAAATCTTTTGCGAGCACTGATGCAGAAGCCAGGAGATATTCGGGTTTTTGCTGAGAAACAACATCGGCAATGAGATTGGCGTAAGATTCGGGATTGTACAATTTCAGACTTGGGTCTCCACAAACAAAAGCTTGCGAAGCTCCGAAGTGCCCAGTTTGGGCAGCGATTTTTTCTGCATCTTGTCCCAAGCAGAGAGAGTCAAACTCAATCCCCGATCGGGAGGCCAGACTTAAAAGTTCAATAGAACTTCTTTTCAGTTGTCCGTTGTGACCTTCGCAGAAAACAAGAATTTTACTCATATCTCTGATTCCTTCTTTAGATTACAGTACTTTGACTTCGTTCATTAATAGCTGCACCAGTTGTGCAGCCTGATCTGCAGGGTCTCCCGACACCATTTTTACGGCCGGTTTTTCTGGAGGCAGAGAGATTTTTGAAAATGTCACCTTGGGAAGATCCGCAGGCAGGCCTAAAGTCGAGCCATCAATTTCTTTGAGGACCTTTTTCTTAGCTTTCATAATTCCAGGAAGGCTCGCATAACGAGGCATGTTGAGCCCTTTGTTCGCAGCGATCAAAGCTGGAACGGAAAGTTGAACAACCTCGCGCGCGCCGCCTTCGATTTCTCGCTCCGCCACGCACTTCTCGGGACCGAAGCTAAGTTTTGAAACAACCGTAGTATGGGGGACGCCCAAAAATTCTGCAAGCATTTGCGAAACAGAGCTCTGATTATCATCAATTGCCAGTTTTCCTGTGAGAACGAGACTGAATTCACCCTCTTGTTTGAGAGCGGCAGCAAGGAGCCAAGCCGTTGCCATCGTATCAAGATTTTCTGCTGCATCGATAAGCACTCCTTCGTCGGCACCCATCGCAAGAGCCGTGCGAAGGGCATCACCGGCCCGCTTCTTTGGACCAACCGTGACAACGGTGACAGTGGAGCCTGCGTTGGCTTCACGCAACTTCAGAGACTCTTCAATAGCATGCTCGTCATAGGGGTTCATGACCCACTTGACTGCCGAGGAGTCGATACTGGTTCCGTCACTGTTAATTTTGATTTTCGTTTCAGTGTCAGGAACCTGCTTGATGCAGACGATAAATTTCATACGACTCCCTTGGCTTTCAAAAAGCTTATGAACCAAAAGTTTTTAGAGGGCAAACAAATCAGCAGCGTTTAACATCGCGCAAAAATTTCCTCTAGACATTGATTATGTCTATGGTTAAATAAAAACATCAAGCACTGAAGTGTCATTCCACGCGACCCCAAGTTTGGGGCCAATTTAAGGACGTTGATGATGAGCTACCTCTGCAGATTTTATACAACCACGGTCGGAAAAAAACATCTCATGGGGATCACCGCCTTGATTTGGGTCCTCTTCGTTGCTGGTCATCTTTCGGGAAACCTCCTCATTATGGTGAGCCCGCAGGCTTTCAATGAGTACGGCCATTTTCTGACATCAAATCACTTGATTTGGGTTGCGAGGGCGGTCCTTCTAGGGGCTTTTGTTTTGCACGTTTATCTTGCCGTCGTATTGACCCTGCACAATCGAGCGGCTCGCGGAGCCCAAAAATACGCGATGTCTCCGAACGGGTCTAAAGGTGTCACGACCGCCTCTAAAACCATGGCTTACCAAGGAAGTTTAATTCTCGCGTTTGTGATTTTTCACATCATTACCTTCAGTCTGGGGCCTTACTACGAGGTGACTTATGATGGTGTCGTCATGCGTGACCTTCATCGACTGGTCGTTGAGGTGTTTAAGCAGCCAGCCTATGTTGGCTGGTACATCCTGTGTTTGTTTCTGCTAGGTGTTCACTTGAGTCATGGTGTCGGGTCGATTTTTCAATCTTTGGGGCTACGAACCGAAAACTATGCTCGAAAAATCAGGGTCGCGAGTGTTGCCTATGGGATTGTGATCGCCGGTGGATTTATTGTTTTGCCGATCTATGTTTATCTTTGCGCGTGAGAATTAAGAATAGAGGATAGCATGTCATTTCCAGAGAATTATGTGCCGAGTGGACCGATCGAAAACAAGTGGGACAGCCACCGCTTTAGCATGAAGCTGGTCAACCCCGCCAATAAGCGAAAGTTTAACGTCATCGTGGTGGGAACTGGTCTTGCCGGCGCTAGCGCAGCGGCCTCGATGGGAGAGCTTGGATATAAGGTCAAAGCTTTTTGTGTTCACGAAAGTCCTCGTCGGGCCCATTCTGTCGCAGCCCAAGGTGGAATTAACGCCGCCAAAAACTATCAAAACGACGGCGACTCTGTTTATCGGTTGTTTTACGATACCGTTAAAGGCGGTGATTTTCGTGCTAGAGAAGCCAATGTTTATCGGTTGGCTCAGCTTTCGGTAAATATTATCGATCAGTGTGTAGCTCAAGGCGTGCCTCTTGCTCGCGAGTATGGCGGACTACTTTCGAATCGATCTTTTGGGGGAGCACAGGTTTCGCGAACCTTTTATGCCCGAGGGCAGACCGGTCAACAGCTTCTGTTGGGTGCTTATTCAGGGATGATGAGACAGGTGGACTCTAAACAAGTCGATTTGTACACGCGTCGGGAAATGTTGGATTTGATTATTGTCGACGGCAAGGCTCGCGGAATTGTTTGTCGAAACTTGCTGACGGGAGCCATTGAAAATCACATGGCTGACGCCGTTGTGGTGGCTACGGGCGGATATTCAAATGTATTTTTCCTTTCAACAAACGCGATGAATTGTGCGGTGACTGCGGCTTGGAAAAGCTATCGAAGGGGCGCGTATTTTGCAAATCCGTGCTTTACGCAAATTCACCCGACCTGCATCCCCGTTCACGGCGAAGCACAATCAAAACTCACGCTGATGTCGGAGTCATTACGGAATGATGGGCGCGTGTGGGTGCCAAAACAAAAAGGCGACAAACGAGCTCCTCAAGACATTCCTGAGAATGAAAGAGACTACTACTTAGAGCGCATTTATCCTAGCTTCGGCAATCTTGCTCCTCGAGACGTGGCCTCAAGGCAAGCCAAATTTAGAGTTGATGAGGGTCATGGTGTAGGATCAACCGGTCTGGCTGTCTATCTTGATTTTAAAGACTCCATCCAACGTCTAGGCGCTGACAAAATTTCTCAGCGCTACGGAAACCTTTTTGAGATGTACGAAAAAATCACGGGAGAAAATCCTTATCGAGCGCCCATGCGCATCTATCCTGCCCCACACTACACGATGGGTGGTTTGTGGGTTGACTACAATTTAATGAGTACAATCCCTGGGCTTTTTGTCGGCGGCGAAGCCAACTTCTCAGATCACGGCGCAAACCGTTTGGGAGCATCGGCTCTGATGCAGGGTTTGGCAGATGGGTATTTTGTGCTTCCCTACACGGTTAGTAATTACCTTGCCAACCAGAAGTTAGAAGCAGTTTCTGCAAATCATGAGTCAATTAAAGAGGCAGAAAACAACGTACGCACACAAATTGACAAACTTATGGGAGTGAAGGGATCAAGGACCGTTGATAGCTTTCACAAAGCTCTAGGACATATCATGTGGGAAAATTGCGGGATGTCCCGCAACGAGAAAGGCCTCAAAAATGCCCTTCAAGAAATTCCTAAATTACGAGATGAGTTCTGGCAAAATGTAAAAGTTCCTGGTGACAAGAACGGGCCCAATGCTGAGCTCGAAAAAGCGGGGCGTGTTGCCGACTTCTTGGAACAGGGAGAGCTCATGTGCCTAGACGCCCTTGAAAGAAAAGAATCCTGCGGCGGTCACTTTCGAGAGGAGAGCCAGACCCCTGAAAATGAGGCTCTTCGAGATGATGAGAAGTTTGCCTATGTCGCAGCTTGGGAGTTTAAAGGCATAAGCAGCCGCCCGACTCTCCACAAAGAGGATTTGAAGTTTGAATACGTGAAGCTCTCTACTCGAAGTTATAAGTGAGGATTTATGGCGGATACATCTCATGGAAATTTAAATCTAACACTCAAGGTATGGCGTCAGACAAGCGCAGGCCAACACGGAAAGTTCGTCGAGTATAAAGCCGATGGAATTTCTGAAGAGGCGTCGTTTCTTGAAATGCTTGATGTGGTCAATGAGCGGTTGATCCTTAAAGGCGAAGAGCCAATCGCGTTTGATCATGACTGTCGTGAAGGAATTTGTGGAAGCTGTGGATTTATGATCAATGGGAATGCCCATGGACCTCTCAGGCACACTTCAGTTTGCCAGCTCCACATGCGGAACTTTAAAAACAACGAGACCATTGTCATTGAACCGTTCCGAGCGGGCTCTTTTCCGCTCATTAAAGATCTTATGGTCGATCGAAGTGCCTTTGATCGCATCATCTCCGCTGGCGGCTACATTTCATCAAACACAGGTGGAGCTCAAGATGCCAATAGCCTCCCAATACCAAAACCAGATGCTGAAGAGGCGTTTGCTTCAGCAACCTGTATCGGATGCGGAGCTTGCGTTGCCTCTTGCAAAAACTCCTCAGCGGCGCTTTTTACGTCAGCTAAAATCTCGCACCTTTCCTTTTTGCCTCAAGGCAAAGTCGAACAAGATCAACGCGTGATGCGAATGGTAGCTCAAATGGACGCAGAAGGATTTGGGGCATGCACGACCACGGGCGCCTGCTCGGCCGCATGCCCTAAAGGTATCAACTTATCCAATATCGCTCGCATGAATCACCAGTTCATGAAATCGGCCGTCAAAGGTCCTCAGTTCACCGGTTCCGATGGCGATGGCTGACATTAGCGACCCTTCCGTTTTCGGGACCCTGCTCCCTAAGGACTCAGCTCACTGGCCCGGGTGGTGAAGGCATTTAACTTGCAAACTGGTTGTTAATGCCGAAAAAATTCAAAGCTTTTACCCTGGCCGTCCAATCTGCCGGAGCGAAGCTAAGGTGTTAGTGATCAACATCGAAGAAGGTATTACAGAATTTCAATGGCTCTTTTCGCGAATCGCAAGCCATTTTTGATTTGTGTCGTGCCCTAGACACGAAAGTTAACCCACCAGGGCCAGAGAGCTGGGTCCTTAGGGAGCAGGGGCCCGAAAACGCACATCTTTCGCCAGGCTCCAATCGAAGCGAAGTAATTGTCAACTCCTATCAACAATCTATGGAGCCAGTCCTTGAATATATAAGGGTATGACCGTATTTTTCATATACTCTTCGGGAGTGAAGCCTAATTCTTTGAGTATGACAAAATAGGTCAGCTTGTTTTGCATGTACCAAGCAAGGTTTCCTTGAGTCCATTTGAACGCCGTTTTTGGATCGTCAGGACTCCAGCGTAGATATCCTAGGTACAAATCGATAAATAAAAAGTTAAAATTCAAATCATTGAATGCGATCACCTCATCAGCGCCAGTTTTAATAAAATCAGGCGCAAGATCGCTTCCGTAGCAAGATTGCAGAAAAACCATCCGCATGTGTGGCAGTTTTCCGTAAAGAGGCTCCAGCTCTCTCCAACTCAAAAAGTGTCCCGGTTTACCATCACTCAAAAATCCAGGAAAGCCGTGAGTCAGAAAGATCACATCAAAAGGTTCACCTTTGGCCTCAAGAAGCTCAAGCGAAGAGCGAACAATGTTAAAGCGGGCTTGATCGGGGTTTAAGTACACGACCTCATCATAAATACTTTCAAAATAAGGGGCCCATTTCCACCAGACGATATCTTCGAGGCGTGGTTGTGGGGCTTGAGGGTACAGCTTTTCGATATGTGAAGCGAAGTTCTTCTGCAGAACCTGATCCGAAGCCAGGAAAAGCAGATTTCGGTTCTTTTTGGTGTGATATTTATAAAGCTGAGCGCCGTTGGACAAAGAATTTGTAGAGACCCATGTGTCTGCTGGTGGCTTTTCTGGGAGTAGACATCCAGAAAGAAAGAACAAACAAAGAAGCGAAAAGAGTCCAGCCTTGAGCGCAGAAGACTTACGCAGCCGACTTGTTGATGGTAAGAAAAAATAGCTGAGCGAAATACAAATGAGAAAAATAGAAATAAACTGACTGGTTGAAAGATGGCTGGTCATATCGACTCCTCTGTAAGAATCACCCCTAAAAAGCTCCGTAAAAAGACGGCCAAAACCATACATTCCCAAAAAAGAAAATACGATATCTAGCTCACTGGCTTGCAATTTCTTTTTCAAATAGAAAAGGGATCCAAAAATAGAAAACCCTAAAGCTGAATCATAGAGCTGAACCGGATGGACAGGAACTCCGACATAAGGCATGCGTCCGTGCGTATCAAAGTACATCACAGCCCATGGGTATTCACAAAAACGCCCCCAGCAGCAGCCGTTAAGAAAACAACCAATACGCAAGACTCCATACCCAATCGCTGCCGCAAAAGCTGCAAACTCCCAAAGTTGAAGTCTGAGTTTTGAGTTTACAAAAAAACCGGCAGCAACCAATCCGATCAGCCCACCGGCAACCGAACCGTAAAAGGTCATTCCCGTAAAACTGAAAAGATCTGCCCATTGCCAAGGAGCGAGCGAAGTGCGCTCAAAAAGTAAATGAAAAATTCGTCCGCCGAGCAATGCTAAGAAGCAGGTCCCGACATAAATAACAAGACTTTTGGCGACGGAAATCTGTTTTCCAAAAACGTAAAAAAAAACCGCTAACGCTCCACTAAAACAGAGGAGCATTAGCAGGTCATTCGTCCCAACGGAATGGGTTTGACCATTCCATTGAAAGAACAGAAATGGCATCATTTTTTCAGTTCACCAGCGATCGATGTGTTGAAAACATCGAGAAGGCGATTGGCTTGACTTTGATTGAGGTCAAGGTTTGCGATGAGGTTTCGAGAGTAGCGACTGTTGGTGTAGTCGCGAGTTCGCAAAAACTCAATAACAGACTGTTTGCTCTCTGGATTGACTCCAGCCATAACATACAGACCTTTGATGCGGGCTTCTTGTGTTGGAAGAGTGGAAATTTTTGCGATCTCTTTTTTAAACAGCTTTGCGTTTGCAAACTCAGGTGAAAAATAAACGTCGCGAATGCCTTTGTCGATAGTTACTAGATTGCCCTGGATATCCTCTGGAGCACATCCAGAACCTAAGCCTACTAAACCTGTTCCTGCGCCTACGGCAACTCCTGTTCCTGTGTTATGAGTTGCATGGCCAACGACGGCTCCTGTAATAAGACCAGAACCAACAGAGGTCACTGGACCTGCGAAAGCAGCAGATGAACACACCGTGAATGCTGTAACCAATAATAATTTAGACATAACTTCCTCCCTTATATTGAGTCTGTTTTACTCGGTTTTAAAAAAGAGGCCACCGATTTTGTTGTTCGTTTAGAAAACACCACGAGTTGTTTTGCTCTCCGCAAAAGCGCCACTACTCGACCTTTCCAACATCGACCGCGAGTTGCTCTTATGTGAGAAATAGAGAGACGTTATTTGAGGTGGTGACGAACGTCTAACTGGGAAGTTCCTTCCTTCCCGATCATCTAGATTATGTGTAAATAATTTATTATTTTTTCAAACCGTAGTAACATTTTGGAACCGATTTGGGAATTTCGTCGATGCCAAAAAGTTCGAAAGAGTTCCATAAGTCTGTGACACCAAAGGAGGGTGAAATGTGCTGGCTTCAAGGACGAATGCTAACAAAAGCACTTTGTACTGGAACTTTGATACTGGGATTTGCCACAGCGTATGCCGACGAGCGTGAAGCGGTTCCAGGAGAGTACGTTGTAAAGCTTAAAGACTCCGCAAGGAGTTTGGATAGGGCCGATTTAAGTCGTGAGTTTAGCGGTGAAATTGTCGATCAAATTCCTGCCGATCAACTCGTAGTTGTAAAACGAAGCACCGTAGAGCTTCAGGACTCTTCGATTGCGACTCTTTCCCGAAGCGGGCTTGTAGAGTATGCGGAACCCAACTACATTTACCGCGCCACCAAAATTCCAAACGATGAGAAGCTGGGACTTCTCTGGGGTATGGCAAACACCGCACAAAAAGATTCTAAAGGCCAAGTGGGAACAGCTGGGTATGACATCGATGCGATTCGAGCTTGGGATTATCAAACAGGTTCTAAAGATGTCGTAGTTGCCGTGATTGACTCCGGTGTCGATTACAACCTTGCAGATCTCAAAGACAATATGTGGGTTAACGAGGCGGAGAAAAACGGTTTGCCTGGCGTTGATGATGACCACAATGGTTATGTTGACGACGTCTATGGCTACGACTTTTCGACCGGAGACCCAGACCCAATGGATGGCCTCGGTCACGGATCTCATTGTTCTGGCACGATTGGAGCCAAAGGCAATGACGGAAAAGGTCTTGTTGGCGTTGCGTGGAATGTCAGGATTATGCCCGTTAAATTTTTATCCAATGAAGGTGTGGGCACTCTCGCCAATGCCGTAAAAGCCATCGACTACGCAACAGCCAATGGCGCTCGCATCATGAATAATTCGTGGGGTGGTGGTGGATACTCTAAAGCTCTGTTTGAGGCGATCACTCGTGCCCACGAAAAAAATATTCTATTCGTAGCTGCCGCCGGAAATGCTGGTTTTAACAACGATGAAACTCCAAACTATCCGTCTAACTACGAAGTGCCGAACATTCTTGCGGTAGCAGCTATGGACAACAAGGGCCAGGTTGCCAACTTCTCCTCTTTCGGTAAAAAAACGGTCCATGTTGCCGCACCTGGTGTGAACATCTGGAGCTCAACGCCAACTGGATATGAGTCCTACTCTGGAACTTCGATGGCGACGCCCCATGTTTCTGGAATTGCGGCTCTCCTCGCATCTGCTGAACCAGATTTAAAAGATACCGAGATTAAAGAGCGAATCATTGCAACAGCAAAACCAAATGGCGCGTGGAGAAACAAGGTTTCTTCAAATGGAATGGCAAATGCCTACTACGCACTTACCAATATTATTCCACCTCCAGATCCAAATGATCCTGGAAATTGGAAAGCGGTTGCTGCCAATGTTTCTTCCTCTCATCCGTATGAGAGCAAAGCAAACTTGACCTTTGAAGTGAGCAAACCGGGAGCTACAAAAATTGCTCTATACCTTAAGAAGTTCGAAACCGAGGCCCCTTTTGACAAGGTCACTGTGTTTGACAAAAATAACAATGTCGTCGCAGTCTTAACCGGAAATCTAACGGACACCTATTCTCCGGCGATTCCTGGAGATTACGCAAAATTGGTTTTCGAAACGGATCCATCGGTTAGCAAATATGGATTTGATATTACAGGAATTGCCTACAAATAATTAAGATTCAAGGCTCCCGACAACGGATTGTTGGGAGTCGACCTGATTAATAAACTTTTCCACGGCTAAATTAATAAACTCTGGCAAATCCAACTGAGTGCAATGAGATCCGTAGGGAACTGACAAAAACTGCGACCCCTTAATCTTTTCGTGCATGAATCTCTGATGCTTTTGCGGAGTAATTCCATCTTTTTGACCACTGATCACCATTGCGGGCACGTCAATCATTTCTAAAACATCTTCCCCATCATACTTTAAGAGCTGATCAAAAAGATTTGCAAACACATCGACCTCAAGAGAGGCAACTCCCCTGGCGTAAATTTGGATGTCTTTTAACGAAGTTAAACTCAAATTAAAACCACCGGCCAGAGAACTGAGATAAACCGCAAGAGGGTTCGTGACGGAGGCTTTCCACAAGAAACTCCAAAACTCTCCCCAGTCCTTGTAGGTATTCAAAATATGTTTATAAAAAGCCTCTAGGGCATTGAATCCGACAAAGCCTTTGAGAGGATTTTTTGCAAAACCATTGATGATAATAAAACTTTTAAAAAGTTCGGGTCGGCTGCGATAGAGCTCAAGCATAATCGGGGCGCCGAAGCTATGGCCCATGAAGTGGGCTTTTTTGATTTTAAGATGATCCATAAGGCAGGCTAAATCTTGGGCCAAGGCCTGAACATTCAGTGTGCTTGGATCTGAAGGCACTCCCGTTTTGTGGTGTCCGCGAAGATCGTAGACAATGGTCTTATGTGTTTTCGAAAAATATTTGAGTTGATAGAACCAGTGATTCATGAGGCAAGCTATGCCGTAAACCATGATAATGGGCTCACCCTCACCACGGACTTCATAGTAAACTGGAAGACCATCAAAACTCTTAAATGTGGAGGTCGTAACTTCAATTCTTTTCATTTTGCTTCCAAAAACTCCACTTTCATTTCAGTAGATCCAAAGGAGATGATGTCTCCATCGACAAGAGGTTTACTCTTAATTTGTTGCTGATTCAATCTTACAACTTGGGGAATGTGGGTTGTAAATATGACGCCACTCGTGTCCCCAGTTAGCTCAAAGCACCATGCGGGAGCATCTGGATCCAGAATCTGAAACTCAACGGCCTGGCCACCAACCTTTCGGGGGCCGTAGCCTACAACCCATTCGGTTCCATACTGATAACCTTTCGTGAAAGTCAGACGCAGAGGCAAAAGAAAGGGTTTTAGATCAGCCTTTTTGGCTTTGAATTTGAGCTTTGGATCCGTGAGCAGCACTTTAAGGATCATCGTCCAATGCCTTTTTTCAACTTCCATGGGTTGCGGTTTTGCGGGGGACTCTTCTTTTGGAGCCGTTTTTGTCCCCCCCTCAAGAGAACTTACGAGGAATGTCGTTCGACCGAGAGTAAAACGGAGACCGGGCTCAAGCATGACACGATTGACACGGTTGTTGTTGATCACGATGCCGTTGGACGAACCCAGATCCGTTAAAAGCAGGCTTCCGGCCGCATCTTCCTCGACCTCGGCATGCAAACTCGAGATTTTGGGATCATCGACGGTGATTTCGCCGCGAGAACGGCCAATCCGAACGCCCTTTGATATGGTGTGTCTAAGTCCTTTTAGAGTTCCTTCGACGATCTCTATCCTCAGTTTCATGAAGTCATTATACCTCAGACCAAGCACCATCTTCAGGCAATTTCAAAAAACCAGTCCTTGAGATTAAGACCAAGACATGGTACTCCGCTTAACTTGATCAATCATTCCTTGCTCCAGACAGAGATTTGGGGCGTTTACCCGAGAGGAAGTCCATGGCTTTAAAAAGCGAAATTGCGCGACCCTATGAAGTTGTCGTTATCATGCATCCAGATGCTAATCTTGAAGAACAAAAAGAGCTTTTCAGGAAAAACAGATCCATCATTCAGGATCAGTTTGGTGGTAAAGTCCACTCTCTAGAAACTTGGGGAAAGCGTACCCTTGGTAATCCCATCAACAAAGCTAGAAAAGCCATCTATTTTCACGGAACCTTTGAGGCTCGTCCTGCGGCCATCGCTGAGCTTGAGCGAACCATGAGAATTAACGATAAAGTTTTGCGATTTATGCACTCTGCAATTGATGAGCGCATGACCGTTGCGAAGTTTATGGAAAACTTCAAAAAAGGTTTGGCGGAAAGTGCCAATCGTGAAAAAGAACGCGAAGCCAGAGTGCAGGCCAAGCGGGCTGCCATGGCCGCTTCGCGTGACTCCTAAGCGCGGGAGCTTCCGTTGAAAACCACGAATCACAAACTCAACTTCGTAATGCTGACCTTGATGTCGGTAATGCTTTCTGCATTTACCGTCGTTCTGGGAGCGATGCCGTTGCGAGTTTTGTTTAAAAACTACCGACGCTCGTTCGTGTGGTTGATTTGTGGAGTGATTTTGATGGCTGTCTGGATGGCAGGCGCAAAGCCGGCGGCAATTTCTTTAGCCACGGTTGTTATCTTGGTTGGGGTTTTTACAGAGCTTGAAAGAGCTCAGCTAAATTTATTTTTTAATGGAGTGATCTCCGTTTTCTTGGCGGGCATTTCGGCCTATGAGTTGACACGTGTTTGGATGAAACAAAACGGCTGGCTTTTGTCTGAAAAGATCAAAAATCAAATCGATATTCTCGTCCAGCGAGCGCAGCAATTGAATCCCTCAAAAGTTCAATTTGATGTTGATTCACTCTATGTCCAAATTCCGTCGGCGGTTGCTGGTCTTTTAATAGTGACTCTGGCTTTGGCTATCATTTTTGAAAAAAGACTTTCTGGCGTAACTCCTAGCCCGAGAGAACGTCTGTCCAAACAGACGTTAAGTCGCTTCAGGCTTCCAGACTTTATGATTTGGGTGGCGATGTTTTCGTTTTTGCTCAGTTTTGTCGACCTTGGTAATGAGGTTCTGGCGAACTGGAGTGTGAATGTGTTCAATGTCTCCGTGGTGCTCTACTTCCTTCAAGGGCTTGCTGTGCTTGAAACGTTGTTTAGAGTGTTCCAAGTGGGACCGTTTATGAAATGGTTGGTATATACGATCTTAGTGACTCAGCTGTTTTTTGCTGTCTCAGCCTTGGGCTTTATTGATTTCTGGATGGACTTCAGAAGTCGATTTTCTAAGAAAAAAACCGGTGAAATGACAAAATAAAGAGGTATCTCATGAAAGTAATTTTGCAAAAAGACGTCAAAGATATAGGTAAAGTTGGTGATCTCATTAACGTTTCAAGTGGTTATGCCCGAAACTTTTTGTTTCCCAGAAAATTGGCGGTTGAAGCAACCGAGCATAAACAGACAGAGTGGGAACACTTAAAGCGCGTTGCCGAAGTTAAGAAGAAAAAAGCTGTCGGTGAGCGCCTAGCGGTTTTACAAAAAATCAATGGAACAACTGTTAAGTTCAAACTGCCAGCAGGTGATACCGATAAACTTTTCGGGAGTGTCACTAACTCTGACATTTCTAAAGAGCTTGAGAAGCTTGGATTTTCTGTAGACAAACGGGATATTCACATCGAAGAGGCCATCAAAATGCTTGGCCAACATAAGGCTTCTGTGAAAATGGGCGAAGGCCAGTCTGCTGAGCTTATTGTAAGCGTTGAGCGCGCTTAATTAGTTTTATTTGCTAGAATAGATTGGTGTGTTTGTATCGCACTGATCTAGGATCACGTCGTGAAGCAAATTTGCGACGAGCTCTCTGAGCTGCTCAAGGTTGATCTGGTCGATCGAAATTCCTGACTTCGCGATAAGATTTTCGAGCTCCAATTTGAATGCCGGCTCTTTTCCCATATGACTGCAAATAGTCTGTATGAGTTCTTTTCCTTCCATGATTCCCTCCCTGGCTTAAGGCTTCTTCAGTGAAACCTTAAAAGCATGTTATCTTTTTTTGGGTTTTTAACCCTTCAAATTTAAGACAGTTTTATGAAAACATCTGGTTAAGGGTTTTTCAAAGAAACTTCTGCAATTCAGACGTACGTCTAGAAAAATTAATGTTTTAAACACTAGCACCAGGGGCAAAGTTTTTAGGTTTCCCTACCTGTGCTGATGGGGGCATTGGGGGAGGCGCATTTGGGGGTTGGAAGGTTTCTGGATCTGCATCTTTAAACCGACCGAACTTGGCGTCCCATTTGAGTTTTACCGTGTCAGTCGGTCCATTTCTTTGTTTGGCAATGATCACCTCCGCGTGACCAGCCTTTTCTGGATCATCTTTGTCGTAATAATCTTCCCTAAAAAGCATCATGATGACATCGGCATCCTGCTCGATGGATCCAGATTCCCGCAAATCAGAAAGCATCGGTCTGCGGTCCGAGCGTCCTTCGACCCCTCGGTTGAGCTGCGCTAGCGCAACGACTGGAATTTGCAATTCCTTTGCGATGGACTTAAGAAGCTTGGAGATTTCCGATACAGCTCGTTCGCGGCTCTCAACTTTTTGTTTAAGATCCATCAACTGCAAGTAATCGATAATGATCATATCGATTCCATGTTGGGCCTTGAGGCGGCGGGCTCTCGCTCGAATTTCGTGAGGGCTTATTCCGGAAGTATCATCAATATAAAGGTGGGCATCGCTCAAAGAGCCTGCAGCAGCAATCAGCTTGGGCCACGAGGAGTCTTGGATGCGTCCATTTCTAATTTCAGACATGTTAACCTTAGACTCCGCGGCAAGAAGCCGCATCATCACGCTTTGTTTGCCCATCTCCACGGAGAAGTAGGCGACGGTTTTTTTCAAACGCAGAACAACGTGTTGAACGATGTTGAGGCTGAAGGCGGTTTTTCCCATAGATGGGCGGGCTGCGATGATGGTGAGTTCACCCGCGTGTAGACCAGAGGTCAGTTTGTCGAGCATCGTAAAGCCTGTGGGGACACCAGTAATTTCTGAACCTTTTTTGTAAAGATCTTCAATTTTTTCTAGGCTCGATTTCACGATCTCAATCGAGCTCGTGAGACCCTCTTTAGTTTGTTTAGTCTCGCCAATTTTGAAGATTTCGGACTCCATCTGGTCAATGAAAGAATCGACGTCCTCAAACTCTTGGGCATAAGCTTTCTCAATCACTTGAGTGTTGGTGTGAATGATTTTTCTTAATAGTGATTTGTCTTTTACAATTTTTGCATAGACTTGGATATTGGCAGAAGAGATCGTTTTGTTGATAATCTCAACGAGGACTTCGGGGCCGCCGATAGTCTCCAACTGATTGAGGCTCGACATCGTGTTTGATACTGTGATGAGGTCAACAGGTTGATTTTTGTTGTGAAGATCGATGATCGTTTGAAATATCATTTGGTGAGCAGGCACGTAAAAATCATGGGGAAGCAGAAGATCGGCAACTTGATCCCATGATTCTGGATCAAGCATAAGGCCACCTAAAATGGCCTGCTCGGCATCGAGATTATTTGGTGGTACCCGTGATGCCAAAGAATCCCCCTTCTGAAGCAAACCCGTGCCGCCCAGCTTTTGCTGATTCGTGTGCAGAGATTAAAGACCTAAACTGACCTTGAGATCAATTGTTTCTGCGATATTTAATTTTATAGTTGTCGATTTTTTTCTTTAATGTGTTTCGGTTAATTCCCAACATCTGGGCCGTTTTGACTTGATTTCCATTGTAGGCACGAAGGGCTAATTCGATAAGAGGTCTTTCAACCTGCTCGATAACAATGCCATACAGACCATTGAGTTCAACCTGGGCTTCTTTTTGTTGTTGAAAAAGAACTTCGAGCTTGCTCTTGACCAGTTTTTCTAGACTGACAGACTGTAAATTGGCGACAAACAGATTATCTGAACTATTTAGAGTTGGATTCATGGATCTCCCAAAAAGAAAAGAGTCACTGGGTTTAAATTAAAACCAGAAATTATTCAACAACTTGTGCGGGATTTTTTTTATTGTCACAAATCAAACGCCGCGAGCTTCGGGGGACCAGATGAATTTGTGCATTTGCAGCTGCATTCTGACTTTGGATTTGCTTGACAAAATCTTTTCGGCCAACCAATCGGGTTTAGTGTGACCAAAAGAGGGGCTGTACAAAACTTGAGAAATACGGTCTTGGAGGTGGTCCTTCACAAAGGACTCAGACCATTCAAAATCTCTCTCTGAACAAATCACAAACTTGTACTCGGCCAGAGCCGATCCATAAATCAAGTTGTCAGATAGGAATGTGTCTGGTGCGCCACTGTCGGGGGTTTTTATATCAAGAATGATTTTAACCCGCGGATCGACATCAGCACATGATTTTGCCCCACTTGTTTCAAGGGACACTTGATAACCGAGATCGCAGAGTATCCTCATGAGAGGCAAGATGTTTTTTTGCAACAGAGGCTCGCCCCCGGTAACACAAACATATTTTGCCCCATAGGTTTTGATCTGCTCTATAATGGAGTCAAGACTCAATTCTTGGCCCTCATAATAAGAATATTTTGTATCACAATATGTGCAACGAAGGTGGCAGCCCGTGGTTCGAACAAAGACGGTTGGATAGCCCGACCAGGAGGTCTCGCCCTGGAGACTGTAGAAGATCTCGTTAATTTTTAGGCCCGGCTTTGTAGACATGCGTCGAGGTGTAGCGTCGCCCCCTTACTTTAGTCAAGAGCTAAGGAACCAGTCCTTCCGGTTGAATCTAACAAAGGGTACAGTATTCAGATGACTTCTACTTTCAAAAAATTTCAGAGAGATATTCTTGGTTTGTGCCTATTTTCTTCATCTCTTTTTTTGGCGCTCGCCCTCTTCAGTTATAATCCTCATGACCCGTCTCTGAACTCTCTCAGTCAAAACCATGCCATTGTTTCTAACTTTTGTGGGTACGTCGGAAGTTTTGCTGCTGACCTTCTTTATCAAGTTTGGGGCCTGGCGGCCTGGGGATTCGTTGGTTTTTTGGCTATGATTGCTTGGCGAAACCTGAGGAACCAAAAGGTTCTTGGCTCTGGTCTTGCTTTGCTATGGATTTTATTTTTGGAGTTTTCGTTCTCAAGTTTGATCGCCGTCTATTTTCCGAAGAAGAGGCTTTTTTCTGAACAGGTTCTTACAGGCGGCGTGGCTGGCCAAGTTATCTCAGAAATGCTCCTTAAGCTCTTTAATTTTGCAGGGGTGACCATTATTTTGTGGACTCTTACAGCTGTTTTATGTGTTTTTATTTTTGAACGCACCCTCCAAGACATTGGGGCTGATGTCGTCTTGTTTTTTCGCCGGATTGGGAGTCTCTTGCAAAAGAGCTCGGCGTCACTTTGGAGTTTACGACCCCCTTTAGCTGCGACAGGAAAGGTAGCTCCTGCTCCTGAAATTCCTGATCGTCCCGAAAAAACCAGCTTTAGCTTTTCCCTCTTAGGGAAAGGCTCAAAACCAGAAGCGCCAGTGAAGGAATCGGGATTTATTTTATTTAAAAAAACAGAGGATGAGCCTACTCCCCAGTCCGAATCAAAATCGGAACCTCAGCGGCGCAAGGTAGAGGCCAAAGTCAAGGTCGCGACAAAAATCGAAAACTGGGAGCTTCCTAAGCTTTCCATTTTAGAAGATCCCCCTCTGACAAGAGTTCGAGTTGAGGAAAAAGAAATCCGCAGAAAAGCAGATCTTCTGACAAACAAGTTGGAGCAGTTTTCCGTTGAGGGTCAGGTCACTGCGGCCAAGCCTGGTCCCGCCGTCACTCTTTACGAATTCAAACCTAATGTCGATGTTCGCCTCAGTAGGATCACGGATCTTGCCGACGACTTGTCGTTAGCGCTAAGTAGTGAGTCGGTGCGGATTATTGCGCCCATTCCGGGGCGCGATGTTGTGGGTATTGAGACGTCTAATTCTCAGAGAGAAACTGTTTACCTCAAAGATATATTGGCGGAGAGCGAGTTTTGGGATCAAGAGACAAAACTCCCTGTTCCCCTGGGTAAGCAAGCCAATGGAGATCCTAAAATCGTCGATTTGAGAAAAATGCCGCATCTTCTTGTGGCAGGGACCACAGGCTCAGGGAAATCCGTATTTACAGTTTCTGTGCTTACGGGTTGGCTGTTCAAGCACTCTCCGAAGACTCTGCGGCTTATCCTCATTGACCCAAAGCAAGTGGATTTGGCTTCGTTCAATAATGTTCCACACTTGATTATGCCGACTGTGATGGATCCCAAAAAAGCTGTGAAGGCTCTTCGATGGGCCGTGAGCGAAATGGAAAAGCGTTACCGATCGATGAGTAAGTTTAAAGCGCGAGGCCTTGAAGGTTTTAATGAAACGGTCGCGAATTTAACACCAGAAGAAATTGAGCTGCACGAAAAGGCGAACGAAGAGGCTGGTCAAACTCCCGGTCAAAAGGGGCAACAGTACTATTTCAAGCCTCTCCCCTATATTGTCGTGGCCGTAGAAGAGTTTGGAGATTTGATGGCGGTTGACAAACTCAACGTTGAACAACTCGTCGTCAGGCTGGCGCAAATGGCTCGTGCGTGTGGAATTCATTTGATTTTAGCAATGCAGTCCCCGCGTAAAGAGGTCGTAACAGGTCTCATTAAAACTAATGTTCCAGGGCGAATTAGTTTTAAAGTTGCCAGCAAAATGGATTCAAGAATTATCCTTGATGAGGGCGGTGCCGAACGCCTTCTAGCACGTGGGGATATGCTCTTCTTGTCT
>JBGATJ010000063.1:0-27585 GCA_044229295.1 Pseudobdellovibrionaceae bacterium | reverse complement strand
AGCAAACGTTCTATGATCTTTTTTGCGGCTTAAGCCAAGATAGGATCAGTCGATCTATGCAGAGGGAAAAATATGAACAATCGAGCTTTAAGGGTTTAGAATCAGTGCTCGCAGGTTTTTCGGCGGTGGATCCCTCGCGGGTGGAGGCTGAGTATTTTCATCGCGGGCGGTGTGAATCTTTACTCATCGATGAGATTGAAGCGATCTGGAAGCCAATCGCCGAAAACGACGATTGGCAGAGTTTTGAAAAAAAACTTCTCAGCATTAAGGCTGCGCGCTTCGCATGGTCTTATCCGACAGATCTCCATGGGCTTTGACTTCGTGAATGGCGCCTGTTGAATCCTTCACTCCTCGCATGCGTCTTGCGACCTTATTCACCCAATCATTCAAGCGATCGATGTAGCCGTAAGAGGCTGGCACCACAAGTAGCGTGAGCAGCGTTGAACTGATGAGTCCACCGATGATCGCAACCCCCATGGACGTACGCTGCGCGCTGGCTTCGTTAAGTCCGATGGCTATTGGGATCGTTCCTGCAATCAGGGCAAAAGACGTCATCAAGATCGGTCGCAGACGTGTGCGACCTGCAAGAATCAAAGATTCAGCTCGTGACTTACCAAGCTGTTTTTGTTGATTGGCGTAGTCGACAAGAAGAATTGAGTTCTTCGCCACAACTCCAAGGAGCATCACGATACCAATGAGTGAGAAGATATCGATGCTCTTTCCTGTGACGAAAAGTCCTGCGAATGCCCCGCAGATCGCTAGCGGCAGGGCCAGCAAAATGCTCAAGGGAAGGATAAAACTCTCATACAGAGACGAAAGCACAAGGTAAATGAATACCACTCCTAGGAAAATCGCGATCAACATGTTGGTCATCAGATCTTGGAAGTCCTGCGCCTGACCTTTGAAAGCGTAGTTGATGCCCGGAGGTGGCGGTAAGTCCTCTTTCACGATTTTTTCTGTCGCTTTCATGATGTTATCAAGAGCCGCGTTTGGCCCAAGGTTGGCATCAATTTGAATAAAGCGAATTTTGTTCTGACGATTGATCTGCGAATAACCTTGGCTCACTTGCCCAGTTGCGACTTTCGTGAGCGGGATCATGTTGAAGTTCGTGTTAGGAACAAAAGTCGTCGCCATCTGCGAGCGCAAATCGCGATCTTTTTCTTCTAAGCGAACGCGAACGTCGTACTCACGTCCCTCTTTTCTGAAAGTTGCAGGTAAGCCCCCTTCAACGCGGTATCGAAGCTCACTTCCCGCAGTGGCTGTTGAAACGCCAAGCTCTTCGGCTTTTGCTCGATCAAACACCACCTGGAACTCGGGCTGACCCAATCTGAAATTGGTGTCTAGATCCACAAGGCCTGGGATCGCCTTCATTTTTTCTTTGAGCTTTTCAACATACCCTGTGAGCTCTTCTAAGTTTTCACCAGTGACTGAAAGATTGAAAGGCTTTTGATTTCCGCCTCCGATATCTACGTCACCGACATGGATGATCCCTTCAGAGGCCAGAGACTCAAACTTACTGCGGTATTCTGTTTTTACTTGCGAGGTCGTGTGCTGACGCTGCTTACGAGGCTTAAGGCGAACGTATACCGAAGCCTGGTTCACTTGATTTTGGCGATTGCCCGTCGTTGCTGCAACAATCTCAATATCAGAAGACTCTCTGAGGAGCGCATCCACTTTAGCTGTCAATTGTGCCGTGTTCTCAAGAGACGTTCCGGGTTTTGTTTCCACTGAAACTTGGAACTCACCATTATCTGCTTGAGGTAAAAATGTTTTAGGAACTTTTGCAAGGAGTGCGAAGCTTCCGATGAAAATTGCTGTCGCTGATGCGAGAACAACAAGTGGACGGCGGATAGAAAACCCCAGCGCCACAATATAGATCTCCTCAAGCCAATCTTGAAATCGATTGAACTGCTTTAACATCAAAGCGATGGGTCCGCGACCTTCCTTATGGTGCTCCGCTGGCGATGCCAAGTACGCAGAAAGCATCGGTGCAACGGTGAATGCATCAAACATTGAGATCAACATTGCAAACACGATGGTCAGACCAAATTGTTTGAAAAATTGCCCGATAATTCCGTCTAAGAATGCGATCGGTCCGAACACCGCGATCACAACAAGCGATGTAGCGATTACGGCCTGCGTGACTTCTGCAGTTCCAGTTTCGGCAGCCACCATTGGCGGCTCGCCAAGTTCCATTCGGCGAAAGATGTTTTCTCGAACAACGATGGCATCATCGATCAAAAGGCCAACGGCCAGCGATAGAGCTAGCAAAGTCATGATGTTGATTGAAAAGCTCATTGCAAACATCAAGATAAACGCGCCAAGCAGGGAATTCGGAAGGGCCATTCCTGTGATGAAGGTCGATCTTGCTGAACCCAAGAAAAAGAAAACCACCACCACACAAAGTAAAATTCCGATGATGATGGACTCTTTTACGTCTTGGATATTCAGCCGAATCGGTTTTGATCCATCACGCACGATGCTGATCTCCGCATCGATGTTCTTCTTTTTTAGAAAGTCATTGACCATTGGAACCATTTTAACAACGCTATCAACGACCTTAACGCTGTTAGTTCCAGATTGTTTGAAGATACTTAAAAACGTCGCCTGCTGACCGTTGAGCGTAGATCTTATGTCTTCTTTGGCGAGTCCCTCTTTGACCTCAGCGATCTCATTGAGAAGCACAGGACGATCCGAACCTAAAAAGCTCACATTCACCTTAGAAAGATCTGCTAAAGACGTGAATTCTCCAGAGGCGCGTAAGACAGTTTCACTGCGATGATCCTCGACTTTTCCAATGGGCACATCTTTAGATGTCGCTTTGATTTTATCCACAACTTGCAAAAGACTCAGCGAGCGATCTTGGAGTTTGTGCTTATCGACGTTAACGTGAATCTCACGCTTACGACCACCACTGATCTGAACCAGTCCCACGCCTTCAAGCTTTTCAAACTGAGGCTTTACAGTTTCATCCAAAATATCGTAGAGGGTGCCAGTCTCAACCTTAGAACTTACCGCGAGTTGCATGATCGGCTGATCGGCAGGGTCAAATCGGCGGATCACGTAGTCTTCAGCATCGTCAGGGAGTTTGCGCTTGATGTTGGCAAGCTTTTCCCTGACCGTTTGCTCGGCCTCTTTAATATTCGTACCTAGAGTGAACTCCGCGATCACAACAGAGACGCTGTCCAAATTATTAGAAGAGAGAGTTTTGATTCCTGTGATTCCCATAAGCTCATCTTCGATAGGCTTTGAGATTTGCTTTTCAACATCCAGAGGCGAAGCTCCAGGATAGGCTGTCTGGATGAAAAGCACCGGAAAGGTCACATCAGGGAACATATCTACGCTCATCTTTGTGAGCGAGAAGTACCCCATAATGAGCATCGCAAAAACGATGCACGTGATAAAGATGGGTCGGGTGATCGAGAGCTTTGAAAGACTCATAACGTATCCCTTCTGGCTTTAATGAAGAGTCGAGCTTGGGTTTCTAATTTTTTGCGTTCAGCTTTTAATTTTAAGAGCGTTAACTGAGTGTCGGCAGCGTCCTGCTCAAATGTAATCACCTGAGCGGTTGTGGTTCGTCCTTGATTAAGGCGCTGCTGCTCGCGCGTGAGCTTGTCCACTTGAAGTTTTGTAAGTTTTTCTGAGATCTCAAGTTTTTTGAGAAGTTCCTGATGACGGCGCTTAAGCTCTTGCCACTGCACTTGAGCATCTTCCCATTTTTTCTGTGCTTGAGTTTTAGCACTTTCGTAGTCAAGAGCCGCTGATTTTTTGACGCTCGAAACGTCCTCACCAAAAGGCATCGAAAATTTAAGCGCGATGGTCGAGGTTGGCTTATCGGTTTGGCTGATATCATTAAGGGCTTTATTGTAAGAGTCCCCTTTGGGAGTTGGTCGCATAAGATTCCTCGAGCGTCAGATCTGGTTTAAGTCCTTCAGCAGTTTCCTTAGAAACAGTGCTTTTCAGCTTCGCCTGGGAATAAGAAAGGTAAGCTTCTAGAGAAACTACATCCTCGCCGCCGCCATCAAAAACGTAAGTCTCTAAGGGAGCGATTTCGCCGGTATTGCCTTCGACTTTAACTTCGGTTTCTGAGTTTTTCTCAATAAACCCGAGAACCTTCCGTTTGGCTGCGACAAGGTCATCTTGACTCATGAGGAGCTGCAGATCTCTGGATGAAGCAAGAGTCTGCGCTTGTAGTAAATCCGCCTTATCGCCAATCCCATTGCCAAGGCGTTTTGAGGTCCAACCCTCAAGACGCTTAGCGCGTTGAATGGAATTCTCACGAACTAGCATCTCTTCTTGCAAATACCATAGATCCCAAAACGCGGCCTCTGCCTGAACGAGATACTGCTGTCTTTGCGCTTCCATGCTCAAAGACTCAATCTGGTAAACAGTTTGCTCTCGCTCACGCCTTAACGTTGTCGCATGACCAAAGGCATCTTTCCAAAGGGACTGGGAAATACTAATTCCTAAAGAACCTTTCGAAGGATTAGGATCCGAAAACGCTGCGCCCGTGAGTTTCACATCAGCCAAAGATCCAGAGACCGTCGCCGAGGTTCCTGTTGAAAACTTCTTTTGAAAACCTAGTGTGAATAGCTCTGTTTGTGTTCGAGTTCCTAAAAGCGGAATTGCAGGGGGTTTTTGATCATCCGTGTACGACCCTTGGGCAAAGAACACCGGCGCTAGCACGACGTCGCCGCCTTCTTGTTTGAAGTGGCTGGCCTCCGTTGAGGTCTTATAGCTTTGCATCTGGCGATTGTTGGCTTCCATCTGCGATTTGTATTCCGATAGCGTCAGGCCGTAACTTTGCGATACCAGAACAGGCACCATCAGTAACGATTGTTTTAGAATGTGTTTCATTTCAAGCTCCCGTATAAAAACAATTTCACCACGTGATCACAAAAACTCTGCGAATTCTTCTCAAGGTCAAAGGCCTGCTTTACCCAAGTTGTCTTACATGGATAAATCATAAAATAGCCGTCAATGACATGCATGAGACTCATCATGAACCCGTGCAGATTTAAGTCGCGCCTGACGATTCCCTTTTTTTGCGCGGTTTCGAAGACATTGATAATTTGTTGCCCTAACTGAGTGCACATTTTTTCGTGAATGGCCCTTGAGTGCGCCAAACGTCCAGCAATTTCCCGTTGAATGAGAACCGTTAAGGCTTTGTTCTCTACCCGTTGGCGCAGAATTCTTGAGACGATTTCTCTAAAAAATCTCTCAAACTGCGCCTCTGTGACGTTGTCTTTATCTACAATCAATAAGACTTCTTTGATTTCTTTCATGGAGTCAGCCATGAAGTTTTCAAAAACCGCTTCGTAGAGGCCTTCTTTACTTCCGAAATAATAACTGATCAAACTGATATTCAATTTGGAGCGGGCGGCAATTTCTCGAGTGGTGGTTCCTTCGAACCCTTTTTCTGCAAATAACTGCAAACTTGTCAGTAAAATCTCTTTGCGAGCATCGGCGGGGGGCTTGCTCTCGACCTGAGACTTTCTTTTGGAATTTTTTTTGGGGGTTGCCATTTTTTAAGTCCTCGAATTCATCGTAATTCAAACGTTTGCTTGAAGCAATCAAACAAATGTTTGAAATTGGTTAAACCCCAAACTCCGTAATTTTTCAACAAGTTATCTTGTCTCATTTTGAAATAGGTGATCGCTTTTGTTATTTTAGGGACTGACCGTGAATTTCCAAGTCGAGATCCAGTCATTTCGACAAAGGCCCAGAGGCCAGGCTTTAGAAAAAAGTCTAGGACTTCTAGCTCTCCGAGCCTGTAATAATCATATCTGCGCCGAGGCAAGTTGCCTTTATTTTAAGCACACGTTAGTCACCCCTCAATGTTCAAGCTCATCCTCAAACCTTCAAAATGGATCACAGCTGCCGCCATGGTGGTTACTGGCGTTAGCTCCTCGACGCTCCAAGGTTTTCCTTTGAGAAATCCCGACCTCGTCTATTTTGGAAAAATGGCGCCGACCGTTTACTACACGCCCCACTTTTCGTCAGCCCATACAGGCTGCAGGCCATCTGAGCGAGTCCGCCTTTTCAATCGCCAAGATGTGGAAGTCATCAAACTCTGTCCTTCTGTTGCAAGACATTGCCTCAGGCAGGGAAGCTGCTTTGTGAAGTCCGCCGGCAGATGGCGACAAATCGCCTACCAGCTAAAAAAGCAGGGCATGCCGCGCTTTGATTTTACCACGAAGACCTGCCCCTTTGTCGCAGGCTCTGCCATGACGTGCCTAAAACCGTTTTTCTCAGTGGCTGCCGACTTGAAGCACTATCCTGCGGGAACGGTTCTTTTCATCCCTCAACTGAGAAACTTGAAATTGCCCGACGGAAGTACCCATCACGGCTATGTTTTAGTTTCGGATTCGGGAGGTGATATTGTTGGCCCGAGGCGATTTGACTTTTACACTGGATTTTGGTCGCCCCTAGCTAAACAAAATATCCTACAGAAGAGCGGATTTGCCGATCGCACGCGAGAATTTGACTTTTACATCGTAGGCGGTAAGACCAAAGATCAAATCAGAAATTTTCTCTAGGGCAGCCCCCAAACAACCGCTTTTCAAAACAAAGCCTGTATGCTTTAATGAGTCTATGAAGTTTATTTCGATTTTATTTTGGTTGAGCCCGCTTGCGGCTCAGGCGCAAACTCCTACAGTTTGGGATCAAGAAACTCTCTCCGCCTATTGTGTGGCTGAAATGAAAAAGCTCCCAGGACAAGCTCGTCTTACAGAGCTTCAAAAGTCATGCGAACAAGCAAAAATCCTTGATGGATGTTTGAGTGTTGAAAAAAAGCCGCTTTTTCATGTTGAAAAGCGAGCCATCGGCGAAAAATCCAAAAATATCCTGGTGCTCTCACTCATCCATGGCGATGAATTTGATTCTGGGTCGCTTGCCCGCGTGTGGATGGAGCGGCTTGAGACCATCGACGCTCGTAACAGCTGGCGTGTGATCCCGATTGCAAATCCTGATGGACTTGCTCTGAAAACGCGAACCAATGCCCGCGGCGTCGATCTGAATCGTAACTTCCCCACCTCTGACTGGGACAAGGTCGCCCTTCCTTACTGGAAATCCAAAATGGCTTCCAATCCGCGACGATTTCCCGGCGAAGCCTCAGCGAGCGAAGCTGAAACTAAATGCCTCATGCAACACATAGAGGATTTTAGACCTGATTTTATCATCTCTATTCACTCGCCTCTTCGCCTTTTGGATTTTGATGGGCCAAAGCTAAAGTTCCCAAAATTTGATTATCTTCCGTGGACCTCGCTTGGCAATTTTCCAGGGAGCTTAGGACGGTTTATGTGGGCCGATCACAAAACTCCTGTGCTCACAGTGGAACTCAAAGAAACTCTTCCTGATAAATTTGATCATCTTGTGAATCTTCAAGATATTTCAGGCGCTTTGGCACTTTTGGCAGGGCAAAATCAGGGTCTAAAAATCACCCCGGTCAAAACAACCTCAACCCAAAATTAGACCGGTAATCTCTAAGGCAAATGCGACGGTGATGGCCCCAGGGACCAGCCACCGTATCGCAAACTTCCAATAAGGATACAGCGACACACTTTCGATTTTTTCAGGATCGACAAAAAGATCTTCTTTATCTTTTTCACTCATCCCGTAGGTAAAGCTTAAGCAAAGCCCCAAAGCTACGAGCGGCAAAACCCAGTTGATCAAAACTCCATCGAGAGTTTCAAGAACCCCACGACCACCGATTCGAATGTTCTCAAACACGGTCGATGACAGAGCGGGAATGACCGCTAAAACCAAAGCCGACACCCCTGCGAGCCAAGCCGCAATTTTTCGATCCATCTTCTGCCGGTCAATCATATTTGAAACGATCACCTCAAGAAGACCAATGCTAGCGCCAAGAGCTGCGATGTAAAGACAAAGAAAGAACGTGATCGCAAACGCAATCCCACCTGGCATCTGCAGTAAAAACCGCGGAAGGGCCTCAAAAAGAAGGTAAGGGTCAGAAAGCCGAAGGGCCGTGCCCGCCAGCACGATAGGGAAAATCAAAAGGCCCGCTAAAATACTAATGAACGAATCTACGGCAGCCACGCGAACTCCCGCCGACGGAATATGATTTTTGTCAGACAGATAGGAGCCAAAGGTCACCATCGTTCCAAACCCTACGCTCAAAGTAAAAAACACGTGTCCAATCGCATTGAGCATCGAAGAGTAAGTCAGCTGAGAAAAGTTCGGATAAAGCAAAAACCGAAGTGCCGGCGCGCTGCTATCAAGAGATAGCGAGTTCAAAACCAAAATCACCAGCAGCACCGCAAAAAGCGGCATCATGTAACCAATCCACTTTTCAAGTCCATCTTGCACGCCTTTAACAACGACAACAACAGCAACCAAAAGATGAACGCTCGCAAGCCCGACCTGCAACCATCCATTTTGAATCAAATGCTGGAGTGGACTCGGAGACGCCCTTTGAGAAAACCCGCTCGCAATAAACTGAGTCAAAAAATGCAAAACCCATCCGCTAATAACTGCGTAATAAGCAAGAATGATTAACGTAAAAACCACTGCCACTCGCCCTACCCAATGAAGAGGATAGCTTGAGTGTTTTGAAAGCTCGATGGTGGCTGCAAAAACGCTCTTACGGAACTTTCGCCCAATCATAAGCTCGGCAATCAAAATCGGAAGGCCAATGATAAACGCAAAGAGCAAATAAAGAAGAACAAACGCGCCTCCTCCATTTTCACCAGCGACAAACGGAAAACGCCAGAGATTCCCGAGACCACACGCAGATCCGATGGCTGCAAGGTAAAACCCAAAACGGGTCTGCCAAGAAACGCGCTTCATTTGGAATGACTTTTCATAACGAAGATTCGGATGGGTATCCCATGAAGATCCCATTTTTCTTTAATGTTATTAATTAAAAATCGCCTGTAGGCAGGCGTTACGCCATCGGGGTGATTGGCAAATGCGATAAACGCCGGCGGTTTTTGCCGGGTCTGCGTGAGGTAGTAAAACTTAACGTTTTTTGTCCCATACACAGGCGATGGTGCTTTACGAATCACGTTTAAGAAAAACTCGTTGAGCTCATTAGTTGAGATCGAGAATGTCAACTTGTCATAGACGTGCTCAATCATACTGAAAAGATCTTTGAGTCCGCGATTGTGAAGAGCGCTTGTAAAAACAACCGGAACATCTTTAAAGAAGTGAAACTCCTCATCGATCTTTTCACGAAACCACTTTTTAAAATCAGGACGCTCTTTTTCTGCTAAATCAGATTTATTAGCAACAACGACAAGGCCTTTGTGAGTTTCAACGATCGCCTCCAAAATTTTAGCATCTTGTTCTGTAGGCCCCTGAACCGCATCGATGACAAGCAAAACAATATCAGCCCTTCGAATCGAATCTTGCGATTTAAAAGCAGAGACGACTTCTAAATCGGTGTTCCTACGAGCCGACTTTCGAAGTCCTGCAGTATCGATGAGAACGTATTTTTTGCCTTGAAACTCTAACTGAGCATCGACGGAGTCAATGGTCGTACCAGCAACGTCACTGACGAGCATTCGGGCCTGTCCCAAAAGGGAATTGCAGAGCGAGCTCTTACCAACATTGGGCTTACCGACCATGGCAATCTTGGGTCCTTCGATCACATCAGCTTTCGCTTCGGGAATATTTTTATGAATCCATTCGAGAACATCACTAATTCCCCTGCGCTGTTCAAAAGACGCGGACACGCAATCCATTCCAAACTCATAAAAATCAGCTTTTGCAACTTCTTCTTCGGCGACCTTGTCGACCTTGTTAATGACAAGCATAAATGGTCGCCCGGTGTTCTTAGCAATCTTGATAAGATCGCGATCCTCAGGGCAAAGGCCTACTCGTCCGTCCATAACGACAACGAGCAAATCCACAGTCATCAAAAATTCCGTGACCTGCTCGCGCACGAGCTGCGAAAAAACATCGGCTGACTCTGTGATTCCGCCGGTGTCGATGAGATCAAATTCTTTTCCCCACAGCTCAACAGGTTCGATAATAATATCTCGAGTGACTCCCGGTTGATTCATAACGACGGACTTGCGACTGTCGGTCATGATGTTAAAAAGCGTCGATTTACCAACGTTGGGCCGACCTACGATAGCCACCTGCGTGTTACGAAGACCCACGCGAAATTCACTTGTCTCTTTTGATTTCATATCCAAGTTCTTTCATAATTCCGGGGTTTTTGGACCAGTTGGCTCGGAAGACCACTTTGAGCTCTAAGAAAACTTTTTGCCCAATCAATTTTTCGATGTCTTTACGAGCGGCCATTCCAATTTTTTTGAGCTGACTTCATCATAGGCGCGAACCCTCACCGCAAGCTGATAGGGAACTTCTTTATCAACAGCTTCAAAGCATTTCTCGCGAATGATCTCATCAACAAGCTCGCGATAGCTGTGGGGAGTGTACATTTCAAGATCATAGAGAGGTCCTGCGCTAGAAGGCAAAATCCTAAGGAGAGACTCTAAAATCTCATCGCGATGGTCTACGGAGAAATCCTTTTGATTAACGAGAAGAGGTCTCACTCCGTGCTTATCAAGCTCTCGCTCAATGATAGGAATTCTTCGAATTCTGTCTTTAAGGTCCGTCTTAGTAATCACCGGAACCCAAGGCTTGCGCGAGGCGACTGCGATTCCGATGATTTTTTCTAGATTCTCAAATTTTCGCTCATCAAGATTCAAAAGCACAAGCAAAGCGTCGGCAGAGTCAACAACCTGCTCAAGCTCATCTTTGAGAAATTTATTAAGGCCGTCTTGAGCATTCACAAACCCCGGAGCGTCCACTAGAACTGCCTGAGCCTGGTTGGTGTTGACAATCCCAAGAACTCGCCGGCGCGTGGTTTGAGGTTTAGGATTTACAATCGCTACTTTTTCTTCGACAAGAAGATTAAGCAGCGTGCTCTTTCCAGCATTAGGCTGGCCAATCAGGCCAACAAATCCAGCCTTAAAGGCGTTCATAAATCTTCTCCTCTAGAGCTCGTTTTGCAGCGTCTTGTTCGGCTTGTCTTTTGCTTTTTCCAAAACCTTTGCTAAGCCAGTTTTTACGGATAAATACATTTACATAAAACGTGCGGTCGTGAGCGGGACCCTCTTCTTTTTCAACTTCATAGGCAGGAGTGTCGCGAAACAGCTTTTGCAAGACCTCTTGAAGTCGGGATTTGTAATCCTCTTCGTAATCTGCTTTCGCCGACAAATCTTTAATGAGAGGCTCAAAAAATGTCTCAAGATAGCGGTAACTCGCTTCATAGCCGCTGTCTAAATAAATCGCACCGATGAAAGCTTCAAACGCAGATGCCAGAAGTCGAGGCTTGTTGGAGCCACCGGTCTGGATTTCGCCTTTGCCAAGTTTTAGATGCTCATTCAAGCACAGATCCAAACTCAGTTTGCCAAGGACTGTTTCATTAACAAGGCTGGCTCGTTTTTTCGAAAGACCGCCCTCACCATCCCCAGAATAGGCTTTTAAAAGCAAATCACTCAGGACCAGATCAATCACAGCGTCTCCAAGAAACTCGAGTTTTTCGTTGTCGCCTTTGGACTCTTGCGGAAACTCGTTATGGTAACTTTTGTGAGTGAGTGACATCACCAGAAGCTCAGGATCTTTAAACTGATAGCCAATTTTTTCTTCAAGCCAGTGCATGGGCCTCCTCAATCTCGCCAAGAAGATGACCCTCGGGATTTTTTAACCCTGGCGGGACAACGCCTTTGATTCGAACTCGCGTTTCTTGACCCAACAAATCTTCTTTCACATCCATTTGCACAGGCCAATAATCGCGCGTGAGACCATGACAGCCTTTGGAGGGCTTTTTAAGAACAAGAGTTTTTTTAATTTTCCCAACCTGACCGCGAAGGCTCTCTGAATACCGAAGATGAGAAAGATCTCGAAGCGTGCGCGCCCTGAGTGCTCGTTCCGAAGCCGCCACTGTTTCTTTCATTCGAGCGGCGAAGGTTCCAGGGCGTTCAGAATAAGGAAAGACATGGAGTCTTGTCCACGGGACCTGCTCTAAAGTTCGAACCGTGTCTAAAAAGCGTTCTTCAGTTTCGTTGGGAAATCCCGCAATCACGTCCATGCCTACAAAGGCGCAAGGAACTCTCGCTTGAATCGCGTGAAGGCTTTCGACCACATCGCGCTGGTGGTAATTTCGCTTCATGCCTTGGAGCACTTCACTGTTGGCACTTTGAATGCTCATATGAAAATGCGGGCACATGCGCTCATCCTCGTAAAGATCCAAAAGCCGAGGCGTAACTTCAACAGGCTCAAGACTCGTTAAGCGAAAATCGCTGGAGTGTTGTTTTTTTAAGTAAAGTTTCAACAAGACTCTCAAGCCGCTCTCCTGATTGTGGATCCTCGTAGTCTCCAATGTGAACTCCAGTTAAAACGACCTCGTTAACTCCCTGGGAGCTTAATAAATTCACGCGCTCGACCAAGTGAGAGACCGGGATGCTTCGGCTTTTTCCTCGAGAAAACGGAATCACACAGTAAGTGCAAAAGCTGTTACAACCATCTTGAATTTTTAAAAACGAGCGAGTGTGGGATTCTTTTTCACCGCCGCCAAGCTCAAGATCTTCTTTTTTAAAGATGTTAGAGTGAAAAATCCGCTCTTTAAGCTCGCCCTTAAAGTAGTTTTCTAAAATTTCAGGCAAATAGCTTTTGTGAGAGTTGGCAACGACTAAATCCGCTCCAGGATAATTGCGATAAAGCTCTGTATCGACCTGGGCGGCACAGCCAGTGACAACCACAAGACAAAGCGGATCTTTGGCTTTCAAGCGCCGAATGACCCGAAGCGATTCCATGGAGGCTTCGCGAGTGACGGCGCAGGTGTTAAGCACGTGCACTCGAGTGGTCGATTGGGACACATTTTTTAAATTCTTCTCGATCAGACTGCTGTCGTAGGTGTTGACCTTACAGCCAAAAGTATGAATCTCAAAATTCATAAAATCCAACCTCCACCAAGAAGCTGTTGGTCTCGGTAGAAAACAGCAGCTTGTCCAGGGGTGATCGCTCTTTGGGGCTCTGAAAACTCAACCTTGAGGTGATCTCCATCAGGGACCACGCGAGCGACGGCTCCTTTGTGCTGATAGCGAACCTTTACGCGGATTTCTTCGCCAGCTTTGAGCGGGCTGATCCAGTGAAGATCGCGAACAGTCAGAGAATCGTGATAGAGATACTTCTCTTCGCCTACCCACACAGTGTCTGTGTCTTTATCAATTTTTAAAACAAAAAGCGTCTCGTGGTGAGTAAGGCCTAATCCTCGGCGCTGACCGTAAGTGAAGTTGTGAACTCCCCCATGCTCTCCCATGATCTCACCATGGGGATGACGCTTGATAAGACCTTTTTGAGGTTTGAACTCAGGCTTATGATCGGCGATGTAGCCTTTAATAAACTCCTGGTAACCTTTGTCTCCAACAAAACAAATCCCGGTAGAATCTTTTTTTCGCGCATTGAGAAGACCAAATCGCTCAGCGTGCTGGCGCACCTCTGGTTTTTTCATCGCACCAATGGGAAACTTCAGCTTTCCGACAAGGGCCGGCTCCAGCGTGAAAAGAAAATAGGTTTGATCTTTCCAATCATCGGTGCTGGTAAATAGTCCTTGCGATCCGTCTGCGAGAGTTTTGATTTGAGCGTAGTGTCCTGTTGCTAGAAAATCGCACTCTAGCTCCAACATCTTGCGAACGAGATGGTCGAACTTTAAAAACGTATTGCAATTCACACACGGCAGAGGTGTTTCACCCTCTAGGTAGCTTGCGACAAAAGGATCGATGACCGATTCTTTGAATTTCTCTTCGCAATTTAAAACATAAAATGGAATTCCCAATTTTTCGGCGACGTCGCGAGCATCGTCAACGTCTACGCTTGAGCAGCAGGTTCCTGCGCCTTCTTCGAGATCGCAGTTTGAGTAATCCCAAACCTGCATGGTCGCGCCAATAACTTCAAACCCCTGCTCTACCAAAAGCGCAGCGGCTACAGAACTGTCGACTCCGCCACTCATTGCAACGAGCACACGTTGTTTTTTCATAGTTGAGCGCTCCTTGGAATCTTTCGACTTCCCATTTCGTGAAAAATCTGTCGTAGGCGCTGGATCGTAAGCGTGAGTTCATCCACAAACGCATTGATCTCATTCTCTGTGTTGGACCAACCGAGCGACACACGAAGCGACGACTGAGCCTCCGCGCGAGACAGTCCCATCGCTAGAAGCGTAGGACTTGGCTCGGGGTTTCCACTGCTGCAAGCGGCTCCCGTACTCACAGCAAAACCTTTCAAATCCAAACTCATAAGAAGAGACTCGCCATCAACTCCAGCGAAAATAAAACTGGCGGTGTTTGCAAGACGCACTTCTTCGCGACCTGTGATTGTGACATCGGGAATTTCGTTTAAAATCCGCTCTTCCATATGATCTCTGAGGGCTGCAAGACGAGGTGTTTGCTGCGGAATTTGGGAGTTCAGATTCTTAGCCATAAATCCAAGACTCGCAATTCCGAGCAGGTTTTCGGTCCCACTGCGGCGCCCACGCTCCTGACCTCCGCCATGAATCAGACTTTCAAACGGCGATTGGCGGCGACAGTAGAGCACGCCAACGCCTTTCAAAGCGTAAACCTTGTGACCAGAAAGGCTCGCGTAATCGACGTTGAGTTTAGAAAGTGAGAGCGGGATTTTTCCGTACGCTTGAACAGCGTCCGTGTGCACGAGGGCTCCCACTTTATGCGCCATCTCGGCAATCTCAGCGATAGGAAAAAGATGTCCTGTTTCGTTGTTGGCAGCCATGATCGTTACAAGAGCGGTGTTTTCGCTCAAAGCCCTCTCAAACGCCTGCATATCGAGCCGACCTTCTCGAGAAACAGGGATCGTTGTGATGTCAAAACCGGAGCTCGCTAAAAACTCTAATGTGCGTAAAACGCTGGGATGCTCAACGGCCGAACAGATGATTTGCTTTCGAGTTTTACTTGGAGAGAGAGATTTTAAAACCGTGTTGTTACTTTCGCTTCCACCGCTTGTGAAAATGATTTCCAAAGGATGCACACCAAGGCTCTGCGCCACCTGCGCCCGAGCCTCTCGGAGCAAGTTTTTTGCATCCTGACCAGCCCAATGAATCGAGCTGCAGTTGCCCCACACCGCGACCCAGTCCGCACACTGACCAAGCACGCTTGGGTGAACGGGAGTTGTCGCATTGTGGTCTAAATACACACGGTTAGTTAAATTCGAAGTCATGAATTGCGCACCCTATCACAGGGTGCGGGACAACTCAAACATTCAAAGAGATTAGGGAATATTGATGCTACACTGAGCGGGAATGACCGGGCTACCGCTGCATTCAATCGTCTCTTTGCTGTTTTTCCCCCGGATTTCAACGTCTTTTTCTTCTCCCTCGGTTCTGGACACTACGGTGCCAGATTTGTCCTTTTTCATAACCTGCCAAAGAATATCGGCCGTATCTCCGGTCAAACCAACGGTGCCTTCGTTAACGTAGAAGTCACGATTGTAGACGTAGATGTCCAAGGAAAAATATTCACGAGCTCGCTCAATCACGAAAAAAGGCTTATTCTTTCCAACTTGGTAAGAGCGGGCCTCTTCCTCAACCAAGTCCTTCTGAGGCCTTGCCATAGAAGATTGAGAAAATACGGTAAAGAGCTGTTTAAACAAGCGATTTGAAGCCGGAACTTGAATCGAAATAATGCTGTAGTCGGCTCGCCCCTCTACGGTGATCTTTGGCTCCGCAAGCGCGAACGATGACGCCAGTAAGACAATGCCTATGAAAATGGATTTCATGATTTCCCCCTTTTTGTGAGAGGGAGATAGCCCACCAAAACCCAAAATACAATATAAACTGGTGCAAAACACTGTTGGTCGGATTCCCGGACTTCCCATCTCAATGGTGGCCCTTGGACCTAGGAATTTAAAGCAAAATCAAATGGTTTAAAGCCAACGGGCAGCTAAGATTTATCTGAAGATCTAAGACAAAATCGACCAACACTATCGTGCCCCAGCTCACGCTAGCCCCGGCCAAGCCCCTGGCGAACCGCATCACATAGCTCTGCGATCGGAAACGGCTTTTTCCAAACACTGTGAACACCCAACGACTCAGGCGACCCCGTCGGCTCATTAAACCCGGTGACAAGCACTCTCAGAGGAGGCGCGTAGTTCTTCCCTAAAAGCGACGCCAAAAGCTCACTTCCTGTCAGGTGAGGAACCCTATCATCCGAGATCAAAACATCGGCGGGGTTGTACTTCATCATCTCAAGAGCCTCTTGGCCATTGTCGGTCGTGCGAACCAGAAATCCTCGCTGCAAAAATTCTTCGGCGACCATCTCTCTAAGATCGTCTTCATCCTCAACGAGAATGACAACAGGTCGCTTTTTGACAACGCCCAATTTTCCATTTTGAACTTCGGGTTCGGGTCTTTTTGGTAGGGTCACAACAAATGTTGTCTTGGGCTGAGTGGGATCAAAATGCAGCTGTCCTTGATGCAAATCAATGTACCGTTTTGCGAGGTTGAGTCCCAGTCCCTTTTGCGTGATCTTTAGGGTGAACGGAAAGCGCATCATCTGGTGACGCTGATCAATCGAGACTTCAGGGCCGTTGTTGGAAATAGAAATTCGAAACTCTGTTGCGGTTTCAAACGCCGTGACTTTGACCCACTTTTGCTCGCTCGGTGCTGTAAGGTCCATTGAGATTTGCAGGAGATGCAAAAGACTTTGAGTCACCTTCAGAGCGTCACAATAAACGGGCGAGGTAATATTTTGCGCTGTGAACTCGATCTTACAACCTTCATGTTTGGCTCTGACTTGCGAGAGGACCAGCAGGCTTTCGATGAGCTCGGGAAGGTCATACCGTTCCAGGCGCGTTTCGAAGTGATCCGTGCGTGCAAAACGCGAAAGCTCCTCGTTGAGGTTTCGAACTTTTTCGGTGGCAAGGACGACCTCGGTGAGTTTTTCGATGGTGTTTTCTGCAAAACCTTGCGGCTGGCGGTAGGAGTTGAGAATGCCTTCTAAATCGGTGACCACGTTACGAAGTGGAGGCTGAATCTCCGACTGAATTTGGGTCATGAGGGAGCCGAGTTCTGAGTACTGGCCGAGGCGTTCGAGCTGCTTGTTGAGCTGACCGATGGTTTGCTGCTGCGACTGATTTAACAAGAGATGGTGTATGGCTTTTGTCAAAAGAGAGAATAGAATTTTTGGATTGGCTGTTGTTTTTTGCGGAACGCGAAGGCAAAGGATTCCCAACTTTTCGTCAGGGAGCTCCATCGCCTGAATCCAAAAACACTCGTCAGACTTTTGCAGGCTTGAGAACTCAAAAAAGTTCCATTGGTATTTTAAGTAGAGTGGGATGATCTTTTCCGCCACGGTCTGAAAAATCAGGATGCTGTCGAGATCCATTTGCGCGGACTGCATCACGTCTTTTGCCGTCCCGACTTGCACCTTAAACCCGCCAGGATCAACCTCCACAAGATGGCATGTGAGCGCAGGCCCGTACTCGCAAGACAGGTGGAGAATCTCTTTGATTTTTTTTAGAATTGGCTTATCGATCTCCAGCAAAATTTCGGTCATGAAGACCCAAAATGGTGAAGCCGAAGCCGCGAAAAGATCGCCTTCAATGGCTTGGTCTGACCCCGCAGTCATTATTCCTCCTGCTCAACGCACCGATTTAGACATCTTACAATGACGCCAGCGCCGAGGCGTGTAAAATTTAAAATTCTCGACCTCACGTTTGAGGCTGGTCCAGAGTCCAGACTCGAGCTGTCGCTTGCGCCGCAATAAATCCCAATGCCCCTCTAACGAAAACCTTGCCAAAACTTGATGAGATTCGATAGCTTGCAATTCGGGATTTGGAGGGTGTATGCAAAATTCGCAAGTGCGCACGCGCGCATCGTTTTTCTCTGTCTTACAAAAAGTGGGGCAGTCCCTCATGGTTCCGGTCACAGTTTTACCTGCGGCGGGTTTACTTGTGGCTTTCGGCCGGCTCATCCAACGAGCGGGTGAAGACAATTCAGGCGCCATTTTAAAACCGGTCCTTCATGCCTTTGGCGATGTTCTGTTCAACGGCGGCCTTGCGATCTTTCAACAATTGCCTCTTGTTTTTGCCATCGGTGTGGCTATTGGGTTCACAGGAGGCGCAGGAGTCGCAGGTCTTGCTTCTGCCATCGGGTATTTTACGATGACCAATGTTCTTAAAGCGATGGGGACCGCAAGAGGCCTTGAGCTTGCGATCGACACGGGGGTTTTTGGCGGAATCATCACCGGTCTTGTGGTCGCGCAGCTTTATAACCGCTATCACACCATCAAACTTCATCCTGTTTTTGGATTTTTCTCGGGCAAAAGGCTGATTCCTATTTTGGGCGCCGCCGCCTCTCTTGGGGTTGGACTTATTCTGGCTTTCGTGTGGCCTCCCATTCAAACTCAAATCAACGCTTTTGGAATTTGGGTCATGAGCTCTGACATCGGACCTGCGTTCTACGCTGCTGGAAAGCGCCTTCTTATTCCACTCGGACTTCATCACGTTTACTATCCCCCATTTCTTTATCAGTTTGGCGAGTACGTCACGGCGGCCGGCAAAGTGGTTCACGGCGAAACTGCTCGCTACTTTGCTGGAGATACAACGGCCGGGCGATTTATGGCTTCGGAATTTCCGCTGATGCTCTTTGGTCTTCCAGCGGCCGCTTTAGCTATGACCCTTCGAGCTCCTAAAGAGCGCCGTAAAGCTGTTGGCGGAGTCATGCTCGCAGCGGCGCTCACTTCCATTTTAACTGGAATCACCGAGCCTATCGAGTTTGCGTTTATTTTCGTTGCGCCTTTTCTTTTTGTATTTCATGTCATCGCGGCTTTCGCTTCGGGCTGGTTGACTAACGCTTTTGACATTCATTTGGGTTACACTTTCTCAGCATCGCTGATTGATTTTGCAGTTGGTTTTTTCAATCAGAGAAATGCCTGGGCGCTTTTTGCTGTGGTTGGACCTTTGATGAGTGTTTTGTATTTTACCGTATTTTATTACGGGATCGAGCTCCTAGGATATAAGACTCCTGGTCGAGAGGACGACTATGAGGCCAGCGAAGAGGCTCCGGCTTCGGTCTCCCCTGCTCCCACAGGCGATGCCAGCCAGCGAAGCGCTAATATTTTGGCGGCGCTGGGTGGTGCGAAAAATATTTCTAACATCGATGCCTGCATCACGCGTTTACGTCTTGAGCTCAAAGACACATCGATCGTTGATCAGGCTCGGCTTCGCGGGCTTGGAGCTTCGGGAGTTCTTAAAGCGGGTCCGCAAAACATGCAGGTCGTGTTCGGTGTTGAATCGGATTCTATTAAAGATGATATCAAAAAACTCATGGCCTCGGGATCTGTGGCACCAGTAGCTGCTGCCCCTCGAGTAAAAACGCCTGCTGGGTTTACCAAGGCTACGAAAGCTGCGACTCGTGAGTATCTTTGCGCTCCGATCAAGGGAGAGCTTCTTCCTCTTGAAATGGTTCCAGA
This sequence comes from Pseudobdellovibrionaceae bacterium, assembly GCA_044229295.1. Taxonomy (GTDB): domain Bacteria; phylum Bdellovibrionota; class Bdellovibrionia; order Bdellovibrionales; family Bdellovibrionaceae; genus JBGATJ01. The sequence continues at coordinate 8,131 of JBGATJ010000063.1, read as the reverse complement.
CGCCACCTTTGCAGAAAAAATCATGGGCGAAGGCTTTGCGATTCGTCCTACCGAGGGCGTCGTCCATGCGCCGCTGGATGCGACTGTCAGTCACGTGTTTCGTACCGAGCACGCGCTTGGCTTGCAAACGGACTCAGGCCTTGAAGTTCTCATTCATGTCGGAATCGACACCGTAAAAATGGAAGGTCGTGGATTTAAAGCCTTGGTTAAAAGTGGAGATCGAGTTCACGTGGGCCAAAAGATTTTGGAATTTGATCTGGCCCTTGTCACTGCCGAAGCTAAATCGACGATCACACCTGTTGTTGTCACAAATTTAGAAAACCAAACATGGCATTACGAGGTGGAACCAAACACCCAGATCAGCTCCGGTTACGAAGTTGGTTACGTCACTCTCCAAAATCCGAGTGCTCATCATCCTTCGACCCACGTGCCGCACGCCTAAACTATTAAGAGGAGTTCCTTTCATGGAAGCAACAGCTACAATTCAAAATGAAGAAGGCCTTCACGCGCGCCCAGCTGGGATTCTTGCCAAGCGCGCCAGCAGCTTCAAAAGCAAGATTGAGATTCAGTACGGTGATGTCACAAAAAATGCAAAATCTATCATGAGCCTGATGAGTCTTGGTTTAAAAAGCCAAGCTCAAGTCAAAGTCATCGCAAATGGCGAGGACGAAAAAGAGGCTGTCGATGCTATCGTGGCTATGATCAACAACCGATTCCAAGACGCTCCATGAGTTCACATCTATCTGGAACTTCCGCGAGCCAAGGGATTGCTCAAGGGCCCGCCTTCGTCGTAAAAAACGATGGCCTTGCTCAGCTTCCGATGACTAAATTTGTGTCGGAGGCTCACGAAAAATCGCAGCTCCAGCTTGCTGTAGGAAAGACTAAAGAAAACCTCGAGGCATTGCAAAAAAAAGTTTCTGAGGAATCAGGTCCTGAAGAAGCGGCGATCTTTGAGGCACATGCATTGATCTTAGAAGATCCAGAAATTTTAGAGCAGACCGAAGATCTTATTATCAAAAAAAAATCAGCCAGCCAGGCGTACTTGGCGATCACCGATGAATTCATCAAAACAATGTCAGATCTTGATGACGATTATTTGCGAGGAAGGGCCATTGATCTAAAAGATGTTCGAGATCAGGTTTTGGGGTATTTGCTAGACCGACCGGCTGATGACCTTCAGCGATTGAAGGAGCCATCTGTGATTGTCGCTCGCGATCTTACGCCGTCGCAGTTTGCTTCTATGAATAAGTCTCTTGTGCTTGCGCTTGTGACTGAGATTGGCGGGAAAAATTCCCACACAGCCATCATGGCCCGTGTGCACGACATCCCAACAGTTGTAGGAGTGTCAGGAGCTAGCGGAGCCATCGCTACCGACCAGTGGGTTATTGTCGATGCCGCTAGCGGAAAACTTTATTTGCAGCCAGATGCACAGGAAGTTGAAAGCACCAAAAAGCAAATTCAAAAAATCCAAGAGACTAAAAAAACTTTGATGCTCCTGAAAAACCAGCCTTCTTTAACTAAAGACTCGCACAAAGTTAAAATCGAAGCCAATATCGGCCACCCAGAAGACGTAGCCCTCATTGAAAAGTACGGCTGCGAAGGTGTTGGACTTTTTCGTACTGAGTTTTTGTTTTTAGGAAGAAACTCAGCACCCCAAGAAGAGGCTCAGTACCAAATTTATCGCAAAGTTGTCGAGGCCTGTGGAGATCATGGCGCTGTCATTCGAACTTTGGACGTCGGCGGCGATAAACAAATCTCTTACTTGAACATCCCAAAAGAAGAAAATCCGTTTTTGGGCCTTAGAGCCGTTAGGTATTGTCTTAAAAATCCGGATTTTTTTAAAATCCAACTTCGGGCTCTCTTGCGGGCTTCTGCCCACGGAAAATTGTCAGTCATGTTCCCGATGGTCAACAGAGTCGAAGAGGTTTTAGAATGCAAAGCCTTGATCGCCGAATGCCAAAAAGAACTCAAAGAAAAAAATCAGAAGTTTGATTTGAAGATGCAAGTTGGCATTATGATTGAAATCCCTTCAGCAGCCCTTATCTGTGATCAGCTTGCAGCTCACGTGGATTTTGTTAGCATCGGAACCAATGATTTGATCCAATACATGTGTGCTGTGGATCGAATGAACGAGCAGGTCAGTGATTTGTACGAGAGCTTTCATCCGGCTGTATTACGTCTTGTGGCCTCGGTGATTGAAACCGCAAAAGCTCATGGTATTGAGGCTGCTGTCTGTGGGGAAATGGCGGGCGATCCACTTGCGATTCCACTTTTGCTTGGAATGGGCCTTGAACAGTTTAGTCAAAACCCATCATCGGTTTTGAAAACTCGGGCGCTCTTGCAGAAGATTTCTTTTGCTGATGCCAAGGACCTTTGGAAGAGGGTCAGCCTCCTGACTCAGATTTCTGACATCAGGAAGCTTGTCACGGAGTTTTCGGTTTAAATCATAAACTGGAGCACAATAGTGTTGCCGAACCTTCACTCGGACGTGGGATCACTGCTTTTTTGAAGCCTCGGCAGTGGCTGCCGCACTGACGATCATAGCATCCATGTATTCAGGCGTTACAAAAACCTCTTGCACCGAAGGTGTGGGGATTTTTTTTGCCTGAATAAAGGATCGTGGAATTGTAAAATCTTTTTTTAACCAGTGAATCTTTGCGGTGTTTTTATCAGTTGAACGGACTTCAGCTTTAAATCGGATAGGACCCATGTGAGTGGCCCAGCTATTTGAGGTTAGTAAAAGCGTCAGAAAAAGAATTTTCATTGGGCTGCTCCTCCAGTTCCCGTTGATTGAATGTCTTTTTGAGTGCTCTTCATACATTCATTGGCACTCCGACCGTCTTTGCAGGAGACAAGGGTTTCAATTTCGCCGTGAATCCCATTTGGAAGAGTGACATCGCACTTTACGGTTTTGATTTTTACTTCTGGATCGCAATCCACGTGTCCATTTAAAAAATCGTTGTTCGTCGAGAAATCGCACTTGTAGGCCTGCTCTAAAATTTTTAATTCCTTTGCTGGATCTCCACCATGCGCGACAGGAGGTGAATCGGGTGATTTGGGATGTTGTAGGTATACGTTTGTACCCTTGAGCTTTGCTGGCTCAATCACTTTTTCCTGTATGTCAAAAGCCTTCTGATCGCATTTCTGTCTGGCGAACTGACCTTTGAAAGCATTCGAAGTAAATAGATCTTTGGTTTCAGATTTCCTCTTAACATACAGCACAGGGAATCCATTTACCTCTCGACAGCCGGCCTCAAGATCGTAAGGATCAATAACATCTGTCACTAAGGATTTATCATTGGACTTTGCCTCATCTGCAAAACCAGCTTGGCCGAAGCTAAAGAAGATAGACGCAACGATAAAATAAATCTTCATGATCAATCCCCACCCTTTTATAATATATTAACGGACCCATTTGAGTACGGTCATCTGGTGAGGGCAAAACTGGACTAATGTTGAGGCTAATGCAGCCGCGGCATTTTATGAAAACAAGCCCGATAAGCCGTAATGTAAGAAACGTGACTCCAAGTGAGTTCACGCGCGCCTTGCATGAAGCCGTTCTCTCGATTGAACTGCTCTGAAAGACTTCCACCATTTCCTGCATGAAACAAAATACGATTCAAATAGTCTTCGCCCTTTTGTTTGAAGGCTTTGACGACGGCGGCAAATTCTTCGTCCGAAGATTTAAGAGTATCCCCAGTGTCTAACTGAACCGAGTTCCCGACAACGGACTGAAGATAAGCAAGATTTTCTGGCGTGACTTTAAGCTTGCGAGATTTTTGCAGCTCATCAGCTTGGCGGCAGCTCACCTCCGCAAAGGCTGCAGTTCCAATAAACCATGGATTGCCTCCGGAAAATCCGTTACCATCATAGACATCCTCAGGATAACGTCCGATAGCTGAGGCCATGCCTCCAGAGTTTTGATTGACAGGGTAAAAAGCAAACGAAGCTTCAAGCTTTTGCATCGAAGACATGAGTGGTCCGTCTAAAAACGAAGTGCCTTTAATGGAACCGGCATGCAAAAATGCCAACAAAACGCCGACATCAAGGTTGCTTTTCTTAGCTTCACCGCCTTGAGTTTTGTGAAGAGTTGGGATGATCAAATCATCGCCAATGAAATCGTTGAGGCTTGAGGCAATTTTACTAGCTGTGGATTTATAATAGTCGGCAGCGCCAGAATCATCGAGTGTTTGCGCAAGCTCGGCACCTTCAGTGAGGGCAGCAAGTTGAACAAGACGTGTGTAGAAATGATCCCCAGTGACTTCCTCCCAGAGATCTACCGATGGATTTTGCCAGTTGGCGGCCACGTATTCCAAATCTTTTTTGATTGGCGTTTGTGCAGGCATCTCTGAAGCGTAGAGTGAGGAGTGAACGTACTCCTCTTCGCCATTTTTTAGAAGGCTCTGTGCGAAGTGAATCATGGTGAGAGCGCGCAGCGCAGGTCCGTCATTTTGCGGTCGTCCCCAGTCGCCGGAAAAAACGGTTCCGTCAACATTGTACTTGGGCTCCCCAAGACCGCCCTTGGCCTGAAGCTGTTGCAACTGAGTTTCAAATGCCACCCAAGTCTTCAAACGTTCCATAGCGGCTTGCCTTTGCGAGCCAGAGCCGTTGGTGTAAATGTCAGCGAAAATATTCATTGTGACGGCGGCATCTCTGATCCAATGAAAAAAATAATTGGGATTGGATTGTGAGGGGGAGGCAATGACCGCTCCTGGTGAGACTTTTCTATTTTCAAGGTTTCTTACAATTTGGTTGAGACTTTGCCTGGCTTGAGTCTCAAAATCTTCTGCCAAGGCCAAATTTGATAAAAGAAAAACACAAAGAGTAAAAATTAAAGATCTCAACTGGTCCCCCTCAAAAAGATAAGGCGAGGCTAACAGGCCCTTGAGGGTCGTGAAAAGAAAAAACTGGATGCTGCGCTACATGGTGGATTTGAAAGCTCGACTCGTAGCTTAAATTTCGCCATTATCAAGCCCCTTTAGGAGGGTTATGGACTCACCGTCAACCTGGATCAAGATTCCGTTTTCGACATACTTTTGGATTCTCGTGACTGTGGCTTTTGTGCAGATCTTCGGAATCATTTTGCCCCTGGTTTTGCCTCTGATCATTGCGGCCTTGATCGCCGTTGCTTTTGTGCCAGTGCTTCGCTGGCTGGAGCGCAGGAAGTGGCCGTCGTGGCTGGCTCTCACCGCGATTACAGCTTCGATGGGTCTGTTTGTTTTGCTGATATTGGCGTTTGTTGTTCCCAGTGTTTACAACGAAACGGCAAGCTTTGTTGCTAACCTTCCCCAGCTGAGGCAAGACTTGCTTAGCAAAATTGATTCAGCAAATCCAATTCATAGCTTTGTTGATCACAATCTCAATGCCGATATCCTTAAACCCAAAGCCGAGAACATCAAACAGATTCTCGGCGCCGGAAACCTCGTCCTCAGCGGGTTTGGCGAATTCTTTTTGATTTTCGTGTTTGCAATTTATCTCATCAGCGACGGACCTCGCATGATCGAGTGGCTGACGGTTTTTTTTAAACCTCAAACCCAAGAAAAAATCCGCCAGACTCTGAGCGAAGTTTCAAAGATTATTTTTTCTTATGTCGTGGGGCAGTTCATCACCTCAGCATTGTCTTTTATTTTTGTCCTTGTTGCGCTATCTGTCTTAAAAGTCCCGGGTACTCTGCTCCTTGCAACCCTCGCCGGAATTTTGGACGTGCTGCCAGTCCTGGGTTTTGTACTCGCCGTCGTGCCTGCCATGCTCTTTGCATTTAATATTTCTCCGCAAACATCGGCAATAGTGCTTGGACTCTATATTCTGTATCACGCTCTAGAAAATTATTTGATCGTGCCCCTCGTGTACGGAAATCGCATGCGAGTTTCGGGTTTTGTCGTGTTTTTCACTCTTGTGGCTGCGGGCCTTGTCGGCGGTATAGAAGGGGCTATTGTGATTCTACCGATTGTAGCCTCTTACCCGATCATAGAAAAAATTTGGCTGAGCCATTACATTCGTAAAGAGACTCTCGTGGATCACCAAGGAGATGTTACGAAATAAGACGCTTTCGAATTTGCCAGAAGGCAATTGAACACAAAATCATGCTCTGAAGCAAAAGGATGCCTCCGCTGCAGAAAAACACGTAAAGCAAATCGCGCTGCCAGAAGATGGCTTGAGCAAGGCGAACTCCGTGGATGAGAGGGAAAAACTCAGCCACCCAACGCACAGGAGGACTCATTTGCGCCACTGGAAAGAAAATCCCCGATAGGAAGTACAGTGGAGCAATAACAAACGAGTACACCGATTGAAACTGGTTGATGTTGTTCACAAGAGCTGTCGCTAGGAGTCCCATAGCCCCGCAAGGCAGCGCCACTAAAAATCCAACAAACGCCACAAGCGGAATCAACCAGGGGTTGACCATCATACCAAAGAGCGCAAGAACGATCGCAACCCCAATAGCCATGATCGCGCCCTTAAGCCCGACCCAAATCAATTCTCCGATCACAACTTCGGTTACCCCAATGGGAGTTGTGAGCATCGCCTTGAAAACATTTTCAAATGTCATACGAACATAAAACCCATAACTAGCTTCAAAAAACGACGTGAAAAGCGCCGTTGCAACCGTAAGACCTGGAGATAAAAACTGCATGTAGGTCATACCATCAACTTGGGTCACGTAACTGCCAAGTCCCAAACCCAGCGACACCAAAATCAAAGCGGGATCAGCCACGGTCGGTGAAATATTGGCAATCAGATCTTTTTTGTAGACGATCCAGTTTCGATGAGTGATGTGAAAGCACAAACGCAAAGACTCAAGCATCGACAGCAAGCTCCTCTCCGGTGAGTTTGAGGAACACATCTTCAAGGTTCGCAGGACGAATCTGCAGAGGCTTGAGCTGGTGCTGAGTATGAAAGTCCGTGAGCTTTTGCAGATCAAGGCTGCGCAGGTATACGCCAGAAGAGTTTGTATCACATCGTAAATCGGTGCGAGACCCAACAAAGCCCTCAACAACAGACTCATCTTCGGGACTAAAAATGGCGACAAATCCTGGGGTTTGCTCCCGAATCATTTTTTGCGGCGAACCTTCAGCGACAACACGACCTTTGTTCAAAATCACGAGACGATCACACAACACCTCAGCTTCGTGCATGTAGTGAGTGGTAAGCACAATGGTGGTCCCCGACTGATGAAGCTCTTTGACCTTTCCCCACAAAAGGTGGCGAACCGCAGGATCAAGCCCTGTGGTTGGCTCATCTAAAATGAGAAGCTCAGGCTTACCGAGAAGAGCTCTTACAAAGACGAGCCTTCGCTTCATACCTCCGGATAAGGTGCGAATCATGGCGTCTTTTTTGTGAGCGAGATTCATGTACTCTAAGAGTTCGTCAATTCGCCGAAGGCGCTCCGCTCGAGGCACTCCGACAAACGCACCATATATGAGCATGTTCTCAAGCACAGTTAAACTTTCATCAAGAGCGTTGTCTTGCGTGACCACTCCCATGCGTTTTTTAATCTCGCGGCCTTGGCTTTGAGGATCATAACCAAACACTGACAATTCGCCGTGGGTTCGCAGGACTGTTCCATAAGTCATACTGATGAAGGTGGACTTCCCTGCTCCGTTGGGGCCAAGAAGTCCAAAACACTCACCGCGACTAATTTCGAGATCGACACCATCTAGGGCCTTTAGGCCCCCGAAAGATTTTTGAAGGGATTTTGCAACAATCATTTTAAAACCGATGGGAGTAAGAGAGCTTGATTTTAGAAAAACCCGGGGCCGGCGCAAATTTGATTTTTTTTAGATGCGTAAAAAGACAAGTTTCAATGCCTTGGGAATAAAAATTCTTTTCGGTGATGGCAGGTTCTACGACCTGCCCTTTGTCGTCAATGGACCATTCGAGCGTGAGAAGTCCCGTTGTTCTTGGAGCTTCCGCGAGATACGGCTGATAACACGCCTGAGTTTCAGGCAGACTTTGTTTGTAGAGAGCCATGGCAGCCTCAGCTCCCTGATCGGTTTGCATTTGCCTTGTCGTTTTAAGACCACACCCTACGATAAGAGAAACGAAGAAAAAAAATATCCCGACGTTCTTAATAGCCATCAGTTGAGTTTGCGGCAACTTCAATAAAAAATCTAGAACTTTAACTTCGTCGCCG
>JBGATJ010000062.1:0-28356 GCA_044229295.1 Pseudobdellovibrionaceae bacterium | reverse complement strand
GTCAAAAAGGCTTCTTTTTGGGATCTGCGCTCTAGGGGCGGGTGCACTCGCTATCCTGTCGTTTCAAAATTGTGAAAAAAAGTCTGAATCACAAAGCTCTTACAGTGTGGACCTAAAGCAAACTGATAAATCTCTAGGATCCCGACAAAGTTTAACCTCGGGAGGGGACGGTTACGGCTTTGAAGGTAAGCTCTATGCAATCAACCCAACAAAGTGCGGAACCGAAGGGAAAATTGTAGAATCTCTTTTGATTCCGAGGAACGGGTCTTGGGTTCAGGTTGTTGATAATTGCCGTGCCATACCTGAGCGTATTATTGAATCTTCATCGGTACAGGCGGCACTACTCAACCCTTCCCTTTCTACGGTCGATGGCAAAGTTTATGAGCAAATTACAACTCAACCGAAGTTTGTAGATCTGGGAGATTCCTACGTATTTACTTACTGCTTTGGTCAGACGAGTGAAAAATTTGGAAGTCGGCGTGCGGAGGGTGTGGTTCGAGTCGTGAAAGATAATTCAGCCGAAGGTTTTCATTACATGATGGATTTTAAGAAATCTAACGGGCCTGATTCTCCCGTCGACCATGTCAATAGATTCGCCTACCTATTTACTCACGTAAATAATCGCCCCGATGTTCTCCTAAACTTTCGGGTGAAGCCTACTTTTAGAGAGACTCAAGACAGTTCCTTATTTTCTTTTGCTCGCATGGATCTCTTCATCTTGTCCGAGCTGTTGAACAACCGAAATGGTCAGTTCTTCTTTACGATGGAAGACGGGAAATACGCATCTTTTCCCATAAGCTGTACCTTTCTCAATGATCTCCCCTCTGTAAAATAATTCCCAATCTGAGACAGCATGGTCCATTTTTCTGGGCTGCGGTGGTTTCAAATCTCGCGCACACTCATTCTTGGGGGGATCGCATGAGAACGTTTTCAAAAGTCATACATATTTTCTTGTGGGGAAGTTTCATTTTATTTTTTCAAAACTGCAGCTCATCCTTGGAGCCAGACCTTTTGAATAGGTCTGAGGGATTGGAAACTCAGTTAGTCACTGAACCTAATTCTCCTCACTCTACGCCAACGCCGACTCCAACACCAACTCCTGCGCCCACACCTACGCCTACGCCGGAACCTACACCTCCCGTTGGTGATAATTCTGAACGCCCTCTTTTTACGGCTAAGCATAAAGTTCTGCTCATGATGAAAGATCCAAACTCTTATCGCTCGCTAGGAGGGTATAGGAAGGTGAGAGATCTCTCTACCCCCATCAATTATGTAAATCAAAACACCTCGTCATCTGATGGCCAAGGAACTTATGATCATAGTGATGCAGGAATCGAGCGTGCGGCTCGCAATGTTGTTGATTATGTGATTAGCCGACAAGTTTTGGGTGAAGATCATTTCAATCCTTGGCTAAGGGATTCTAAGTTGGTCCTTTGGGATATTGAATCGGCAGTGCGATCCATCAATGTTCCGAGGAATGTCAGGATCACTACAGGCTATCCCAATGTCTTCTACTTTCCTGGCGGTGAATTGGACCAGAGAAAAGAAGCGATTCGAGTGCAGTGGGGTATCTCCCAAAAAGTGAAAGAAATGCTCAAAGCCAGGAGAATGGGGTACGAGGGCGTCTGGTACAATATTCCCAATGTGAGAGGATTTCCGGCGTCCCAGTCTGAAATCCAGCCATTCATCGATACCCAATCCAGCGACGTTAGAGACTTTGCCAGTCAGCACGCGGGCGCTCTTGCCTGCAATGCTCAGGCGATCACGACGGATGCAATGATGGAAAGCTTTAAGAATAATCCTGCCAATCTGGAACTCCAACTCAATCGGGTCGTTTATTTGGCCAAGGGCATTCGTGAGAGGCTGGGCAAATCCGCAAAGATCATTTGCACCTTATGGCCTCGATGGTACGTTCTAGGAGCCGGACAAATACCCGAAAATAGCAGTCGTTATCTGAACAATGATGTGGTTGTTCCCCCTGGCTATATGAGACGCCTGGTAGATCGCCTCATGAAAGAAGCAGATGTGGATGGCTTTTTCGTTTGGGCATCGACTTCGGATGATGAGTATAGCGCTGCTGCGACCGAAAGGTGGGACGCTCGCAACGCGGAAGTCGCCGATTACATTCTCAATTGGAACAAATCAGCGCCCGCGGAAAAACAGTTCAAAAAACTGCCGAACTAGAGCTAAGTTAAAAGCGGTAGCGAGAAGAAAAAACAGCGGATTCTGGTAGAAGGTTGCCTTGAGCATTCACCAGGCCGAAGGGTTCGCCTGGTGATGAGTAGGCATAGAAAAATGCTGGGCCTAATTTGGTAAAATACAGGCTATTAATCATCCCAAGAAATTGATCCATGGCTTGCGCTCGAGAAACATCGGCAGAGTTGGGAAATTGATAAGTGCCAAATCCCCATTCGGTGATCCACAGTGCCTTATCCTTAAGGGACCTAAGGTTTTTGTTTAGAACTTGTCGACCCTCATTCGCAGCGTTTCGAGCATCGGGGTATATATGAACTCCATAGCCTGACACGGATTGCAAATAATTGACTCCACCCAGATTTCTTAATCTCGCGACCAAAGCAGCAGGATCCTCGAGATGGTAGCCAGGGGCGAAACTTGAAGGCAAGTTGCCAAGACCAAAAGTGATTATCTTTGCCGTCGGAAAATATCGAGGATTTCGAATGACTTCGACCGCTGTTTTGAGAAATTGAGCATACGCAGTTATGATTGACGTGAGATCCGCTGCAGAGGCCTGACGCCCGAATGGAACATCTGCATTGAAGCAAGTCCAATCGAGCTCATTGCCCACTTCAAACGCGTCAACCTTGAGTCCCGCAGCCCTAACCGCATCAAAGTGAATTTGCAGTCTCGTTTTGAATTTCTCGAGATTGATCCGACTCAGAGGAAGAGCCCCGTAAGGATGGCCACACAAATTTCGAAAAACATCTCCGGCGTTGACATATGGATTGGCTGAGTCGAAGTCGACAGGTGAGGGAAGAATAACCGTGAGCATTTTCATTCCGTTTTGTTTCACTTTTCGAACGATATCGACATATTCTCTCGGGCTTGGCGAAAATGCAAAACCGTCGCGAAACCAACGTGAACCCAATTGAGCAGAACCAGAAATGACTGAACTTCTTTCTCCTTCAGATGCCACCACTAAACCTGAGCGATCCATTCCAAGTTCTGGTCGGGCGGTTCCCGAACTAACATTGAGTTCGTCAATGACCAGCATAGGTTGCCCGGAAGCCGCCGTAGCTTTGCCAGCCTGTAACGCCACCTGAAAGTTCGAGCGGAGAGGCCAAAGAGCGAGAGGGACACTTACGATTTGGGAACTACCAGAGCTCATTTTTCCACTCCAAAGGACTTGCCAAGGCTTTTCTCCTGTGACGATAGCATCACCGGACACGACCACCTGGAGATCGATCGGCCCCCCTGTAGTCATTTGATTCAGGATTCCAACTTTGAAATTTAGGTACCAGGCCGTCGAACGCGATAAATTCAAAGGAAAAATAACCTTTATAAAATCCGAAGCCTGAGTCGGTGGAATGGCATACATGGCCTTGCTTGAGGCGCGTGCAGATCCACCGTAAGGGCTGTCAGGAGTCACAATGCCCGCACCACCTCGAGGAGGATCCAGTAAGTACTGGCTCCAATTTTTCGGCAAATTTTGATAGCGGCTGTTAACAATGATTGCCGGGGTATTGAAGCTCGAAATAAGATATTGAGTCGAGGAGATAATAGCTCGTTCCAGCTTTTGCACCTGCCCATCCGAGTTCTCTGCTGACGATACCTCTGTCCCAGATTGGACAATCTTACTTTGAAAGTCGTTGGTCAAAAACTCTTGGCCGCAAGCGCTTAGCAGTAAAAAGCTCAAAATGATCAAGACTTTCTCTTGAGACTGTAACATCGTATGTTCCCCTTGTAGACTTACTCAATTTCAATTCGAGGTTTGAACCCTAGAAATCGCTAGATTGTGAATTCCGAGACCTGCATCAATCTCGGCATTTTTGTCATTGCAAATCCATTTTGCCATTCCGGTGGGTGCCAATCCATCTAGAATTTTAGACCGGATTAAAACGATACGATAGCTAGTCCAGTTCCATTAGGTTGTCGTTAGACAGCGAGAAAAGCTAAGGTCAGGTCCATGATTTTTTTCCATACAATAGAATTTGTCTAGAACCTCGTTCTCAAAAGTGTATAAAGGAAAAAATATTGTTTTCCCCAATTATCGTGGTCTAGAGGTGGATCTTCGGCATCCCCGGCTTGGATTGGGGGGGCAGAATCAAGTAACCGGGGTTGAAGAAACCTCAAAGGAATGAGAATGAACCTTTGTACTAGAATCCTCTTAGTAGTGAGCGCTCTTTTTTTAACATGCAGCTTTGTTCATGCGGGCGAAAGGCCAGAGAACGACGCCTCTTGGTGGGAGGAGCTATTCACATACAACCCGCCTCTCTCTGTCGATGAACTTAAGAACTATTTTTCTCCAAGCCAAGAGGCAGAGATCCTCAACCTCATTCATAGCCCTAAAAAATCTCGCGGGAGATTCCATTACATGAGGTTGCAAGAGTACTTGAGCGGTGGAAAAGCAGTGACTTGTGCCTTACTCGTTTTTGTTAATGGTTGGGCGGGACCAAAGGGTCACATCGTTCGAAATCAACAAACAGTTCCCTATTGTGTTTGGAAACAGTCAGGGCATTAGCTCGATTATTTTGCAAGAAGAAATTCACAGGCATCGAGCGATACACAGTTGCAGGCGAGGGCGCTGGAAAGCAAAATCTCCATCTGCGATAGCTGGGCTTTTCGATTTTTTATTTCTTCGAGTTTTGCGGTTGCCATCTGACGCCAATGTGCGCTTGGCACTTTCTCATTCGAACGAAAGCCTGAAAAGAGCGCTTTCATTTCTTTGACTCCAAAACCTAGCTCTCTTGCTAAACAAATTAATTTCAGAAGAACGAGAACCTCTGTCGAATAGAGGCGACGACCCGAGTTGCGGCTAGGTCGAGGTAAAATCCCTAGAGATTCATAATATCGTATCGTCGACGCTGCCAGCCCGGATGCTTCAGAGACTTTTCCTATTTCCATTTTTATTGTCCCTCTTGACTTAAAGTGCACTTTAAGTGGCATGGTATCGTTAAATCATCACGGAGGACACAAAAAATGAATTCTGAACACACGTGTAAAGTTCCTAAATATTTTGTAGTTGGACTTGGGTTGACGTTTTTCAACAGCTGGGTTCTGTTTGAAGAAACCATAGTTGACCGACATGGTTGGCATGAATTGATGCCAGGATATTTAGTTGGTGTGCCGTGCATTTGGGATGCATCTGCAGCACTAGTGATTACGGCATTTGGTATTTGGGTTTGGAGAAGACAAGCTCAGAAATTAAGGAGGCAACTATGAAAGCCGTCGAAAGTCCAACGCTTCAGAACACGGTTCGTATTTACACACGGCTTGCCCCTCTCTATACCTTGTGGACTTTTCTAGCGGAAAGTCGATCGCTCAGAGTTGCGCTAGAGCGCTCAAATATCAAAAATGGAGAGTCGATTCTTGAGATCGCTGTCGGGACAGGAGTGTTATTTCAAAAAGTTCTGAGGCAAAACTCGCTGGGGCGAAATGCCGGTATTGACCTGACTGAGGTGATGCTGCGTCGAGCACAACGAAGAGTGTCTCGCAGTAGGGCCCCCCGTGAACTTGGCGTGGGCGATGCTCGTTCGCTCTCATTTACCGACGCCTCTTTTGATCTTGTCTTGAACAATAATATGCTAGGTTTACTTTCGGATGCAGAAATTATCACAGTTTTGTCTGAAGTCCTCCGTGTCCTGAGGCCTGGTGGAAGAGTTGTTATAGCCAATATGGTTCGACCTTCCAATTTTCTTGCTAAGTTAATCTTTGAGATCGGCCCTGTAACCTTGGGTGCTTGGCGTGAAGTACGACTTAGCCAGTTTTTGATGAAAGTGGGCTTTGCCGATTTACAGTCGGAGACCATATCCCAGTTTGGATTACCAAGTGAAATCATTGTGGCGAAAAAACCGAAGGAACTAGCGGCAATCAAGTAAGTGAGAACTTTGGCTGGTTCTGATTCCCTTTCGATCGAGGACAAATCGTTTATTGCGGGTAAGCTTGAGTCGAGGTCCTTAACTCGTCCAATGCAAATTGGTTCTAGCCGAAAGGCGCATATGTTATCCATTGGAATCTGCCGAAAACTGAATTTGGAGGTTTCATGATCTTGAAAACCATTTTTGGAGTCATAGTCACTTTTTTTATGTCTGCATGTGCGTCCATAAAAGATGTGCAAAATGGTCGAGCTCCATCAAGTGCGGACTCAGAGGTTGCGGCTGCCTGTGAGAAAGCTGCAAAATCACGACTTAGGTATTACAAATGGGAATACATATATTCAGACTGCTTAGCTTTCGTTTCACCGAAAATAAGTTCAGAGCAGATTCTAGCCTGCAGTGACGTCACCAGCCTTACGAGCGGATTTTTTGAGTGCCTACGGCAAACAAAAGAGCAAAAAATAGATATCACTTCTGCGCAAATTCGCGCGTGTGGTAGCCTCGTCAGAATTTATGATGTGGGAATTGGAGACTATTGCATAAGTGTCATTACTGAAAATCTTTCTGTTCAGAAAATCCTCGATTGCAAAACTCCTTCAAACCCTCGTGACAAAAACGATGTTCGTACCTGTCTCGTGAGAAATGCAAACGAATGATTCAAAGTTTATCTTCAGTCCAGCGCTTGCTGAAAAACTGATTAGCTTCGTCATCACTGGTCTAATTCCATTTCCAAAATTGTTAGGCCAACTTCCTCGCCTTTGATTTTTTGTTGAAAGGCCGGAAGTCATATCTTATCCTAAATTTAACAATTGTAGAGTGGAGATTGGCAATGATGAAACTGTTGCGTCGCGATTTTTTGAAGTTGAAAATCTCACTGCTTCTTCAGGCTTTGCCACTCAGGGGCCTTGGCATGATGCCCTTTGGCTTTTGGAAAGGCCCACAAAAATACGCGCTTTGGATGTGGGGAGACAACTCTGGGGGCCAACTGGGACAAGGGGACATCGTAGATCGATCTTCTCCAGTTCAAGTGGGGAGCCTGACGACCTGGAGCGATGCTAGAATAGGCAACTCTTACGTTCTCGCTTTGAAAGTCGATGGGACCATTTGGGCGTGGGGAGTGAACAATGCTGGTCAACTCGGTGTTGGGGACACTGTTTCTCGCAGTTCACCTGTACAAGTTGGTTCTAACTCAGATTGGACCGCCATCGCTGCTGGTGCAAGTCAGTGTTTTGGATTGCGTGGCGGAAAACTCTATTCGTGGGGCGTAAATTCGACGGGAGGTTTGGGGCTTGGTGATACCACCTCAAGATCAACTCCCGTACAGATAGGTTCTTTAAGCACCTGGACTAAAATTCACTCTGGAACTCAGCACGCGGTGGGAATGACAAGCGACGGAAAGGTTTGGGTTTGGGGAAAAAACGACGTCGGCCAAATTGGGCAAGGTGATACCGTCAGCCGGTCAACACCGGTGCAGTTAGGGTCGGCGACCAATTGGGTGAGTTTTGGAATGACAGCGAATAATCTGTTTGCCATCAACTCGCTTGGCGAACTCTGGGAGACAGGTTCAGACGGTGGTGGTTGCTTAGGAAAAGGAACGTCAGGTGCTGGCTCATCCATCTCGACACTCACAAAACTCGCGTCGGCGACGGATTGGATAACATTAGGATTTTGTGGCA
The DNA here is from genome assembly GCA_044229295.1 of Pseudobdellovibrionaceae bacterium. Lineage (GTDB taxonomy): Bacteria > Bdellovibrionota > Bdellovibrionia > Bdellovibrionales > Bdellovibrionaceae > JBGATJ01. The sequence continues at coordinate 20,627 of JBGATJ010000062.1, read as the reverse complement.
ATCATATTCTTGCCCTCAGAACAGCAACGACAAATAAGTTATGGGGATGGGGTTATAATGGAACGGGAAACTTAAGCCTGGGAAATACGTCAAGCTGCTCGTCACCTGTGCTTATAAACTCAGCTAGCAATTGGCTTGATGTGGCTGGCTCCGGGAATTCCGCAAATGCAATTTTTAGCTATTTTTTAAGAAGTGATGGAACTCTGTGGTCTTCAGGAAACAATGTTTCTGGGCAGCTCGGTGTTGGAGATACAACGAGCTACTCATCCATGGTACAGATCGGCTCATCGACAAACTGGAAAAAGCTAATACCAGTGATGCACGTAACGAATGCGTCTTCAGCGGGAGCCTTCAGCGAGCCTACGACTACGACCAATCCCGTTTGTCTTTTAAGATTTAACGAGGCTTCCTACAGTGGAGTTGCCGGAGAGGCTCTGGATAGTAGTGGGAAGAGTAACCACGGCGTTGCCGCCGGGAACGCAACCACGGCTTCTGGCAGGTACGGAAACGCTCTCACCCTCGACGGGACGGGTGACTGGATCACGGTCACTGATTCAACCTCGATCAATTTTGGAACGGGAAACTTCTCGATCGCTTGCTGGATAAAGACCAGCTCGGCGGGTGTCTACATCGTTGGTAAATTAAGTAGTACGGTCGGCTCTTACGGGATATATCTCAATTCAAGCGGAAAAGTTCGCATCGAATTATGCTATAACGGAGGTGCCCCCGTTCAGGGAACGCTTTCGACCGCCGTCGTCAACAATAATGCCTGGAGACACATTGGTTTTACCGTGAACCGAGCCGGTAATGCCACCCTCTACGTCGACGGAGTTTTAGATTCGACAACGGACATTTCGGCGTATGCTGGTCAATCCACAACCTATGCAATGGATTTGCGTATTGGCGCTCGAAACTCAGGGACTCCACTTGCCTACACCGGGCTCATCGACGATTTCGCTCTTTGGAATACGGCACTGACGGCGTCGCAAATCACGACAACCCCGGTGGTCTAAGAAATTTTACTGACGTCAGCGTTGTCTCGCCAAGCATAAACCGTGTTTTTGCCTTTTCCTTTTTTCTCACACCGGCCGGAGACGACGGCCGAGTTGAGTCGACGAATCACCGTCGTCAAAGGTAGCTGACTCCACTGTTGCGCTTCCCTCGCTTTGAAACTTGCACCGCCCGCGCTCCGCCGAACGAGGTCTTCAAATGAAGAAGCGCGATCGCCGAGGTCGGATTTTAACAAGATCGCGCAGGTTTGACTGGCGGAGATTCGGTATCCGAATGGATCGTTACTCACGTCAAACGGAAGTCCAGACTCTTTTAACCAACCATTTGCCCTGCGAATGAGTTCGTAAATCCTATGCGGATCTAGTACCGGGTCAAAAATCTCTTCTGGAAAAAGGTTATTGTAAATTCGGGTCCACGCGAACGGTCGATAAAAATCTGTAGTGAGGAGTTGAAGGAGGCGTTCCGTATTTTTGAGTCGCTTCGTTGGGAGTGAGTCCTCGCCCCACTTCATCGCGTAGAGGTCTAACGTTTTGACCTCGGTTTGGCTCCCTTGTTTAAACTGCCAAAGATGGGTATCGGTCTCATCAAAATTAACAATTTGGAGCGCTTTAATTCTGTTTCTATATCCGGAATATGGAGTGCCGAAATAAACTTTTCGAATCAGTTCTAAATCTTTAAAAATTTCTCCCTGAAGTAAATCGCACTCTCTAATAGTTTCAAAATCTCCTATGGCGGCGGCTCCGTGGCTGAGTTCTTGAAATCTCGTCAGCAGGTCCGATGAGGGACCGTTTTGCAGACCCGAAAGATAAATCTTCCACTTTTCGATGAAGAACCTGTACCTTGACTGGGATAAACTCAAAGTTCTGGCCGCAAGATCAAGCATTTTAGCCGCAGGCTCAATTTGTCTTCGAAAAATTGCAACTTGAGTCCAAAGCTCGTACGTGTTCCCAAGAAGAAGGCTCAAGTTACGCTCTTGCAGTTTAGGAACAAGAATTCGAATTTGGCGGTCCGCCTCGTCCATGTTTCGCGCTCCCACGAGCGCCGCAATCCAATTTACGGTGCCGATAATCCGTTCGTAGTCGGTGAGTTGAGGGGACTTAATATACCTTTCCATAAGCGGCACCGCGGCCGCGTACTCCCAGTTTGAAAAATGAGCAAAACTCCGGTATAGGAGAACGTGAGGGTGGCGTTCCGGGTCGACCGTCTGCAGGAGTCTCACGCCCTGCGAAGAAATCCCTTGCTTGATTAAACAAACTGCATATTCAATTTGAATGTCCGGCGCACAAGCCACTTTTTGTCTCTGGCTTAATTCAACAATCGGTCTCAAAAGGAGAAGTCCGAGCTTGGGATCGTCAAGGCGCCTCGCAAAACGCGCTGCCTGGTAACGCTCATTTGAATTTAATTTGTTTTTACGAAGGTGGGACAAACAAAGGCGCGCTCGGGCTGAATCTCCGTCTCTAATCAGCTTCTCAATTTCGGCAAACAGAGTTTTATTCTGAGACATATATTTTCCACTTCATGTCTACATATCGGTAAGGGCATTTGATAATATAAAAATATTGGGGGGCCTCTGAAATCTCTAAATTTTATCGTTTTTTCTGCCACTGTCCTGATCGTATTGCTCTTTCAGAACTGCTCAAAGACAACGGTAGACTTTTATGAAACCTCGTCGGAACCTACGGGAGCACTCTCTATCGAACAGTCTGGAAATGGCAGCGGCTATGATGGAAAACTATCTCTAGGGTTTTACGACCGTATTCCACTTGCTCCAGGATGTTCGGGATCTTCAGTTTTAGAGCTAACGCCAGCGTCGGTAAAAATTGTCAACGACGCGTGCGTCGATATGAACGTTAACCTCCCACGAAGCGATGAGCGGTTTTTTTCTTCACCATTTACCCCAACTTTCGCGTCGGTGAATAATACGATCTTTGAACATCGTAATGCCCAACAGCCAGGGTTCGCAGCGACAGTTTGGTGTCATCTCGAAGGCAAAGATATTGCCCGCTCGGGACTTGACGTGATCGTGCATACGCAGGCCTCTACGGGCCATCAAGAAGCCAGAGTTTATTCTGGACAACTCAACTCCACCACACAGATGGAAACCAAATCGAGCCCCGAAATTTCCTTAGTATCGCAAATGATCGGGAACCAAACTCGCCTTTTCTCTAAAGAGTTTAACTTTGACCTTCGCTACCAGAGTTCCCCTAACGAGCGTCAGGTGGCCGGAACTTTAACGGCGAAAATCGACGGCACAGTCGTCGTCGGTGGAATGTCGTGTCTCGTGACCGATCCAAATCCTGCGCTGGTCCCCCAACCGGCAAATCTCATCGCTTTTTACACGTTTGACGATTTAAACGCGGCCGACGGAGCCGTCGTCGCCGACGGTTCCCACTTTGCCCATGATGGCGTTATTCATAATCCTGATGGTAGCGGACTTATTTTCGATGCCGGAAAATTTGGCAAGGGTCTTCGATTCAACGGAGTCGACGATTATATTGACATCTCGTCACTGGCTTCACAATTCTCAAACGAAATGACTGTCTCGTTCTGGTTTGCGGCCGCCCCGACGCTGTCAAAAAATTACGTGATTGGGGTCAACACGGCAGCGCGCGACAATCTGATGAAAGTCGGATTTGGAAAATGCTCTACCATCGACGCGGTAGACGAGTTCATGGCAGAGACGCCTGGAGCGTGTCTCTTCTCCGGTAAAAAACCGTTGGACGATCAATGGCATCACGCCGTCTTCACGTTAGTTCAAGGACAAAGTCGTTTGTACCTCGATGGTGTCCTTGTCGTCGAAGAGTCAAAATCTGTCGGTTTTTTGCCGACGGATCTCTGGTCGATCGGGCAGGAGTTCGATAGTGGCGGGCCGGGCGATTTCTATAAAGGACGCCTCGACGAAGTCATGATCTGGAATCGCGCTTTAACCATGGCCGAAATCCTAGCCCTCTAGAGGGGGACCTCTCCTCCCGTTCTTTCCATTTTGTGTGTCACAATAGCCTAAGAAACCTTCTATCTTAAGTGGATGGGGGGTTAAAATGAGGTCTCAAACCAAGACGTTAAAGGTTGCAAACCTGATTGCTTTGCTGGGCTGGCTTCTGCTCGGAGTTGCATGCAGTAAAGTCGAATTTCAAAAAGACGAGTCTCCGTCGTCAGACTCCCAAATCGACGCTCAAGGACTCAGCCTTTCCGAAACAACCATTCTGCAAAAAAATCAAATGGCCATAGATATCGTGTGGATTGTCGACGACTCAAGTTCGATGAAAACAGAACTGCCGCAGGTGCAAAAAAATATCGACGCCTTCGTTCAAACTCTAAAAGCTCGAAGCAATGTGAAGATGGCATTGATCTCGAGCTCTTCGGCAATACAAATTCCGGCCACAAATGACGGCTTACTGTTACAATTGGATTCCACCGTCACCAGTAAATCGCCCCTTGCGGCGCTTATCAACAGTGTTCTGCCCTTGGAGGCGGATCTCGCTGGGATGGGTTTCTCGCCAAAAAGTCGGGATCGGATTGATAGGGATCACCAAGAAATTCGTGGAGCACTGAAATCGTTTTTTCGCCCCGGATCGTTGCGGGTGATCGTTTTCGTCACTGACGACAATTCAGATCTGGGCTCTGGCGATTTCGAAACTGCGTACAGGTCCGTTTACGGAACTGAATTTGATGGTGTCGTTCACAGCTTTATTGGGATGGATAAAGCCACCAGTCCCTGTATTGCTAATCCGGGCACGATCTACGCGGGCTTGACGCAACGGACGGGCGGTCTAAGTTTCGATATCTGTAAACCCAACTGGGAAAGCTCATTTTCAACCATCGCCGTAGGAAGCCTGGCGCTCGCTGAAAACAGCGTTGTACTCTCTCGCATTCCCGAGGTCATTGAACAAGTGACGGTCAATGGCCGCCCAATAGCGCCAGATCACTACGCCCTGAGCGGACAACGCATTAAAATCGTTTCGGCTGAATTAGGATCAAACCTACAAAACGAAATCACGGTTCGGTACCGCGGCTCTCGCTAAAGTACTAACGGAGGAAACATGAAGATAACAAGGGGGAAGACAATGAATACAGGACACGAAATTGAAGTCCTATTAAAAAGATTTTTACTAATAGTTTTCGTGATCGCCATCACACTGTTTGCAAGATCGCTCTATGCGCTAGAGTGTAGACTCCCGTCGGACACGCAGGTAAGGACTGTACCATCGGTGAGCCGGCCTGGCTATCTGCAGACGACGGTGGATCCAACTTTCGGCGCCAAGATTACCCGTATTACCGACGATCCAGGCCGACCGGTCGGGTCGATCTCCGGGGCCGTCTGGGGATCTGTGGCCCGGCATCACTATTCAAAGGACCAGCCTTGGAATGCCGATGGATCGCTGTTTTACATCGATAGAAATACGGGCGGCTCACCTTCAAGCTCGTTATTTTTAGATGGTAATACCTACCAACCTCTCTTCACCGGAAAATCAAAACCCTCTGGTGCGGAGATCCGTTGGCACGCCAGCAAACCCGATGTCATGCAGTACGTGGGCACAAATGTCGTGGGAGAGTGGAACGTAAGAACGGGCGTTAAGTCTATCATCCGTACGTTCACAGGATACTCTGGCTTTAAACTCGGTCCATCGGAAGGAAATTTTTCTTATGATTCGAAGATGGTGGCCATTGCTGCTCTAGATCCGAGCGGTAACGAGGTCATCTTTGCTTACGATATATCAGCAAATATCAAATATCCCGACATCAGCCTGGCATTCACCAACGATCTGGACTGGGTCAGCATCTCGCCTAAGGGAACTTACGTGGTCCTCCAACACGATGAAGATGCCACCATTGTTTACGACCTCAACGGCAAAAAAATCAGCGAATGGAAAGAGTACGGAACCCCAAGCCACTATGACCTCTCCGTAGATGCCGATGGAAACGAAATTGGTGTCGGCGTTGCGAAGTCAGGACAGAGCGGGCGGGTGATAAAGCGTCGTCTTAAAGATGGAGCCATCACCGCACTTACTACCGGAGGGTATGCTTCGCACACCTCGACTCGAAGTTTCGCGGCTCCCGGCTTAGCTTTTTCAACTTACAACGACAACCCTTCACATCCCCCGTACATCAGCGAAATCGTTATGATCAGACTTGACGGGACCGGCGTCTACCGAATTGCCCATCATCATTCGAACGTGACTGATTACCTTGCCGAAGTTCACGCCGTTCCGTCGCGGGACGGGACGAGAATCGCATTTGCGAGCAACTGGGAGGCGTCTTCAGGACGCCCTGTCCAGACGTACATCGCCGACATCCGCCATCTGTGTTCAGTAAGTCCTTCTCCAACCCCAACTCCGGAACCCACTCCTGTGCCGACGCCGATCGCGACGCCCACGCCCCCGCCAGCATCGCACGTGCTTCAAATACCGATTTCTTATTCAACAGATGATGCCGAAGAACAGTCCAACGGCAGCGTGAACACTACAAGCACCGATATCGAGCTTGTGCACGACGGTTCTGATCAAATCGTTGGATTACGTTTCGTGAACGTCGGCCTACCTAAGGGAACTGTCATTTCCAAAGCGTATCTCCAGTTTGCAGTCGATGAGGTAACGACCAGTCGGGCCGACGTCACGATTTACGCCCAAAACGACGCAGCTCCTGCGACCTTTACGACGATATCCAAAAATATTTCTGCCCGACCGCTTATTTCGAGCTCGGTTCCATGGAATGCCATCCCGCCGTGGAATACTGTCGGGGCTCAAGATCTGGCGACACGTTCGCCAAATTTGCAGGTGTTGGTTCAAGCGCTCGTAAACCAGTCGTCGTGGACTACTGGTGGATCGATGGTTTTTATTATTAAAGGGTCGGGAAAGAGGACCGCAACGTCATATGATGGAACTCGAACAAAACCTACTGTGTTGGTGATTGAGTACTAACGAGTTGCCTATTTCACTCTGAGACGTGGGGCGAGATCCCCTTGCGTCTCACGAGATTACAATTGAGATAATCTAAGGCTTAGTATAGTCCACCTGAAGGACCAACCGATCGAGGATGGTCCAGCAGGCATATATCTTTAAAAAGACCTGTCCTCTCGTCATGAAAGGCAAATACAAAACCATTATTGGGGTTTGTTCCCGCCACCCACTCTTTAACTAAAGCAGTTACGTCCCCATCATTAACGGAAGAAAAGAAATAATTGCGGTCATTTTTAAAATAGCGAACTTTTTGGATTTCACGATTCCCTCCTTGAAATGAGATTAGAAGAAGATGGGAATGGAAAAAAGTCAAATAGTCTTGGTATCGTTACTTCACTGAGCCTGGGTAGTAGGTATTGGCGCGCGCGGCGAATTCTTTGGCTGCGACGGGATTGTCTTTGTTCACGTCGATGCCGCGCTGAATGTAAGGAGCTGCATCTTTTTCCGTCACACCGTTGTTTTTCATCAGAATAAAGGCATTGGTGATGTTTGAAGACATGGCGCTAACACCTCGCACGGGATCGGTAGCGAAGTGGATTCCCATAGCGCCACCCAGAAGGCGAGCTTTTTTTTCGGGCGGCAGTTTGAGATGGGCAGCCAAGTTCAATGTCATTTGGTAGGTGTAGGAATTGGTCATGAGGGTTTGCTCTTGGGCTATGATCATGTCATAGAGAGCCTGCGATCTTTCGTCGAGGGACTGGTGAAGATCTGTCATGAAGTGCGCGAATTCGGAGCTTCCGTTTCGCACGATCCCTTCGGCGGCGTAAAGAGCCAAAAGCTCACTGTCCTGGCCTGGAGGTAAACTCTTTAAAATCGTTTGGTAGATGTGCGAGACGGCTTCGATGCTAATAAGTTCGCGGTGAAAAAATGTTTTCGCTCGGACCCAGGCTTCTGAAGCGGGTGGGGGGCCTTGAGTTTGTTGAGGCGCAGCTACGAGGGGTGGTGGCGCGGATGAACTGGCGACGTGGATTCCCGAGTTTTCCAACGCCGTTGTGGGTGGTTTAGTCATGCTGGCGCTGGTAGTGACATTCGCAGCCGAATTCTGAGACATCTGCGCTTTTTCACGCGTGTTAAAAACATAAGTCAGAATAGCTGTCGCAATTATTGCACCGAGGAGTCTTTGAAATGAATTTGGTTTTGGTTTCATCTTATGGCTCCGCACATTGGCTCCTTGGAGTAGGACCTGTTTCTGTAAAGACATAACCATAAATCCAATCTGTACTAAAAATAGAAGCAAGGCCTCCTGATTGAACGCTGGTGAAATTTAGCCCGCTTCCGCTCAAAAAGGAAATCGTTCCATGCATGCCGCTGTTTCCGGCAGCAGCTGGGTAACTAATGGTTATGCTCGCATCAAAAACCGAGCCCCATGGATCGTAGATTTTAAATTGGGATCCTTCCACCCCATTGACGGCAAGGGCATGGCAGTCTGAAAGGCCACCGGAGCGAGAACAAATCGCAAGCCATCCCAGAGGAATTCCCTGGGTAAAGCTGCTGGTGTTTTCCCACGGAAGAGAAATGTAAGGAAAGGACCACGAAGTATTGTACAGGTCGTCTGTTTGCATGCATTTTCCGACGAGTTCGATCATGCCTTTGTTCGGCGGAGTTGGCGTTCCTCCATACTGCATGTTTGTTCCGAGAAGCTCCATGGTTTTGTAAATAAGAGGATACTGGGTCATTCCCGCCGTGTAAGGAGAGGGAGCGGCGGTCGATTGCAATCCCGTGTAGGTCTGAACTTCTTGTAGGTAAGACGAAATGACCATTGCACCAGAAACCGCTCCACACCATCCAGGATCGCTCGCCACATTCAAGCCTGCAGTGGTGTTGACGTAGGCTCGGAGAGCTGGATCAGACTGATCCCACAGAGGCATTAGATTATGCAGGCAAAGAGTGTCGCTCTGACAGGTCAAAGCTGTCACGGTCGCTGGTGCCACCGACAGAGCGACCTTAACGGTATTCCCGGCAAGGTTGTTATGGAGGGGCGTGAGGGTATAAAAGGCCGAGGCCGATGCTGTTGTCGGAACGCCGGTAATGGAGCAATCTGTCTGTGAGAGAGTCAAGCCCGCTGGGAGCGTAGGAGCAGAGGTACAGCTTGTGATGGATGTACCGGAGTTTGTAGGAGTGATGGGATCCAGAGGTGTGTCTACTTTTAAATTTGCTTGCGTGTAAGGAAGGGTGCCGTAAGTCAACACCGGGCGAGCGGCTGGGGCGACAGTGACAATCTCAAGAAAGCTTGATGAAGATTGGTATCCTGTCATGGTCCAAAATCCCGGCGAATTTGTGTAGTAATAGGGGAGGACCTGAAACCCGGCAAACACTGAGGTGTTCGCAATATCAAAAAGGACGATTTGCTGACGGTCTACGGCAGCGGGATTTCCAGCAAAGGTGCACAGTGTTGCGGAGATTCCCGAAGGGATGTTATTTCCGTGGATGCAATCGGCCGGAAGGCGATTGTGTCGCCCAGGCCAGGTAGAATGGCTCATCCCATTGGAACTATCATATTTTATAACTCCAATGGAGACGCAATAGGTTTAAGATTTAATAGGTGGGACCAGCGAAACGTTTCTCTTTTTGGCAAATGGCATTCCAAAGGATGGGTTTATGAACATGAACGTTTTTATTTCGGTGTATTTTCTATTCGCTGCCCAACTGTGTTTTGGGAAACTTGTTGAATCGAGCAAAACAAAGTCTCCGTGTGTGACCTTAAGGTCGAAGGACTCTTTGGCTCAATGCCTTCGCTCTCAAGGAGTTGTCAAATATGACCTTGTAGCCCAACAGCTCGTAAACCTCCCTGACTACGAGGCGCGGATCACTTTTTTAGAAAAAAAATTTGATTCGATACCAGAAATGACTCGCGTCTCGATAGCTCGATCCTTAAGCGATACCAATCTTGCTGCAGAAGGATTTATGGCTCTATGGATTAACCCCGACGGCAAACAGAAAGCTTTTCCCATCGGGAGCCCGCCCGGAGGCGATTGGAGTATTGTACCGGGTGCTGGAGCTGTCTACCACACGGGCGCACAATAATGAATTTTCCGGACTTGAAATAGGAGTAAGGTTCGAATATCAAACGGCTCATCTTGCTTTCAGAACGGGTGCTATCTTTGATACCAATACATCGATCACGGTCTCCTCGAGGCGAGTGTAAAAAGGTTGATCGTAGTGATAAAGCCAGACGGGGCTTTTGAAGGCATTCAATCCTCTCGGAATTCTAAGATTTTCTAGCAAGCTAGGGTTGTTACATATGAGATGCCGTGGAACAACAGCGCTCCCCCAACCTAAGGCAACTCCTTCGAGGATACCGTTGATATCATCCACAAAGAATCGTCTCAAATTTTTAGTGCTTTCACCGTTCTTACGCAAAAATTGTTCGGTCATTGAATCTTCCAGATCGTGATCGAGGAAGATGTCGGTCCGCCCTGCATTATTCTTGGGTGAAATCAAAATATATTCTTCTTCTCCAAGTTTATAGCCCTTTATCCCTTTCTTTGACCACTCAGAACTCGTTACGATGAAGTCAACGGCTCCTTGTTGAAGCAGTTGTTGGAGTTCTCTGATTTCCTTAATCGAAGCGTCGAGTGTAACATCAGGATTTTGGGATAAAATAGAGTTGAGGGCCGGATAGAGCACAGAATGCATGACGCTTGAGAAAGCGCCTAAGCGGATGTGTCCCGCCAAAGTTTTTTTGCCTTGTTTGTGAGTCTGTCCTGCATAACTTCGAAACTCATGCTCAAGCGCCTCTTTTTTCTTTATATATCGAAGTAGTTCGCACCCCACATCTGTAAGACGAATTCCCGTTGGTTCACGAATGACCAAGGTTGTCCCAACTGTGTGTTCCAAATTTATTATTCGCTGTGAAAGCGCCGATTGAGTGATGTGAAGGAATTCGGCGGCTCGTGAAAATCCGCGATGTTGAGCCAATGCGGCGAAGGCGTCTAATTGAATCGAAGATAAACTCATAATGAACTCCTGGTATTAATTATTTCGATAACAATATAAAATCAATTAATTTTACGATCCAGCTTTATTAAGTTATTTGACCTTCCTATGTTGCATATCGTGAGTATTCTTTTTGGAGGGACTTTGGCGTTTTCAGCAACCATTCCGATCAGTATGGATGTAAGGTGGAATCATGGGGCACCTGATTGCTCTCAAAAAAGCCCTGCTCCACCTCTCCAAGTGCATCGTCTTGACTTGCATACTTATATTCTTCGTCAGAACAAATGTCTTAACTATGAGGCCCCGTTTTTGTTTCTATTAGTGGGAGAAGAGCGCGCGCTTTTGATCGATACTGGAGCCATTTCCGACAAAACGGTCATGCCCTTGAGAAAAACAGTAATGGATCTTATCGAGCGAACTGGAAACGCCTTGCCGTTGACCGTCATTCACACCCATAGCCATGATGACCACACCGCGGGTGACGTCCAATTTTTAAGCGACCAGCGAGTTGATCTTATTCCTCCAGATTTGCCAGGTTTAAAATTAAAACTAGGTCTTCCAAGATGGCCTGAAGGGAGCGCTCATTTGAATCTGGGAAACAGAATCATCGACATTCTCCCGATTCCTGGTCACGACCTTACATCGATAGCCATCTATGATCGCAACACTACAGTCCTTTTCACCGGCGATAGCCTCTATCCGGGTCGATTGTATATTTCAGATTTTGAGACCTTTAAAATGAGTATTAACAAACTGGTTCAATTTATGAGCGATAAACCTCTCCAGATTATTTTGGGAAATCATATCGAAATGTCGAACAAAATAGGGAAAGATTACCCCGTTGGAACTACATACCAGCCAGATGAAAGACCTTTAGAACTTCATCGAAACGATCTCTTAGAACTCAATTCCGAGCTGCAAAAAATGAAATCTCCAGTTAGAAAGGTGCTCTCAAAATTCATAATCTATCCCAAATAAGTGATTCACTGACGACGATGGAAAAAACCTTCTTTGGAAGAATTTGACGGTTTTGGGGCCAGCGGCCCCAGATCATCATCACTTCAATCTGGAAAGTTGCAATTTTACGGACTATACAATAAGTTTTGCCTCGCAAAGAATTATGGGAGGCAAAATGAAAACGGTCTTGATAGGTGCACAGGGTACTATTGGTCAGCACGTTAAACGTCTTCTGGAGAGCGAAAATCACGAGGTTCTGACCGTTGGGAAAATAAGAGGTGATTTTCAGGTCAATATTGAAGACCGCTCAAGTATTGTGTCTTTATTTAAACGTCTTGGACCATTCGACGCATTGGTAAATGCGTCGGGCAATGTGGCATTTGCTCCATTGTCTAACTTAACGACCGAAAAATGGAACATGAGTCTGCAGTCGAAACTCATGGGCCAAATCAATCTTGTGCAAGAAGGTATTCGATATCTCCGCGACAATGGGTCCATTACTTTGGTATCAGGAATTATTGGCGAAGAATTTATTGCATCCGGAATCGTTGCAGCCACCGTCAACGGAGCGCTTGAACACTTCGTTAGGGGAGCATCTCTCGAATTGCCTAGAGGAATTCGCATCAATATCGTCAGTCCAACATGGCTGTCTGATTCTGCCTATGGATCCTATTTTCCAGGTTTTTTACCTGTGGACGGCAGGCTCGTGGCCCAAGCTTACAAGAAATCAATCTGTGGTATTCAAACAGGTAAGATCATCAAGGTGCATTGAAGACCTCAGATCTGCTAACCCAAAAAATCGTCTTCAGAAGAATTTGCCGGTTTGGGGGTCTACGGCCAACGAGTCAATTCCAGGATTGGGCCTATAACCGATCACTTTAATGTTCTGCTCTTTCAGACTATTTAACAAACGGTAGAGCGTGTCTACAGATCCTGGATCTGGAGACCCACCCGCTATCACAGCTTCCATTTGGCCGCTTCCAACTTGTGGTACCAGCGTGCGCATCAGCTTATCGATATCTGTAATTGCATCCGCATGGATTAAAAAAGCTTTTTTGGTATTCTTGTTAAGCACGGCGACGCCCACACAAGGCATCATTCCCACCGTAAAAAGAGGGCCGCTGGAGGCCTTTCCGTTTCCCTGGCTAACAAGCAAATTCTTATCTGTCGCGAAACTAGGTTCGTTGTATGGGGGAAGTGTTGGTAGTTTCTCAAATTGTCTGAGGACGTTCAATTTTTCCATAAGCTCGGCCTGTTTTGTAGGATCTCCGGAGGGAACATCGGCAATTTCTCGCGCCATTGATACACAGCCGTCAGTTGCTGGGAGATTCGCAATCTCACTCAAATCTTGTATTGGAGCAAATTTGACGATTCTATTCTCTTGATCGATATGCACAGTTGCAAATGCTCTGGTTTCGCCTTTCATGACTAACCTGACAAATCGATTATCCTTTGCAAAATAATCCTCTTCTTTAGGCTCCAGACATGAGTGTTTGGCTTGAATAACATCGATGTCCGTATGGAAGTAGGCAGGTTTGAGATATGGAAGAGAATCAAGTCTGGATAGTTCGTCAGAAATGCTCTTTTTAATCGAATCACATGCGCCAGATTTGTACAGCCCTTTTAATAAGACATATTTTTGAGAGTTATTGAGTTGTTTCTGATTCAATGCGATCAAAATCTCCGTCAGATTTTTGGATGTTTGGCAAATCTCTTTGAATGGTGAGCTCATTAATTCGCAGTTTGGGTCTATTCCTTTCAGTGAGGGATCATTGAGTTCGCTATAAACAATCTTTATAATGCCAGTCGGATAGATTTCATAAACACCCACAAACTCTTTACCATTACAAAACTTTTTACCCGCGACTCCCAAATTTGGTCTTTTCGGATTGGCTAATTCAGCCGCGCTGTAGTCGGGATGAATTCGAGAATGTAATCCGAATCCAGAGATTGCATCTCGAACTCTCACGCTTTCGCAAGCATCACAAAAAAATGAGGAGGTCAGAAAAAATATAAAAAATAAAAATACAAGACGAGACTTTTCTAAAGGAGACATATTAACAGCATAACTCGTTGGTGATTTGGTTTCAAAAATTTAGGAAAGATTTACTTTTCTGACTGTTCTCCTAGACGTTGGGCCTCTTTTTTTGTTACCGGCGGGGACCTTGGGGACTTTACGGTGGAATTTCGCTTATCGCTAGAAACCAGATGAGTCGGTCTCCGCAAACGAGGAGGGGAGTAAATCACAAGCGGGTCTAGTTTAAAATCAAAGCGTTTTTCCCGATAAGGACAAGGTGGTCAGAGACGACTTTATCCCATCAGCCTATAGTAAAAGCCCTAAAGGAACAAATCGCCTGGCCGATTTGCAAAACACCCTTCGGAATCAGTCTCTTTTGCGAGCCATTCAAATTTCCACCCAAAAATTTTCACGGCCCATGGTTGTTTTCGGAACTGACCACCTTTCAGCGGTTGGAAATGACCTAGAAAAAAATCTTGGTGCTTCGGTAAGCGTTGACTTTAAAAATAGTTGCCAAAAAACCGATTGAAGCGAGGTGCGAGAATCTCGCTCGAGCGTGATTCATCGGAATTTTTTCAGGAGAACAGTTTCGATTTCTTGGGCTTCGAAGATCACGGCGCGCTTGCTTATGTCCATGCCTGCGAGCTGCGCAATCTTGCGGGCGATATCGCCTGGAAAGCAAGAAACCGTTGCGACGGCCTGAAGAACCGCCATGACACTTCCCAATCCTACAATTGCAGTGATTTCAAGAGCAGGAGCGTTAGACCGATCAAGGACTTCTTTCCATATGGTCGAAGAAAAAATGAGCCCAATTCCTTTTTTCCAAGTTTTAAAATCTTCTTCACAAGCCCAAATGGGGTTGCCATTCACGAAAGAAAGCTGCAAATCAGAATCTTTTCTGAAGGAGGTAGCAAAAATCACAAACTCCATATCTTCAGTTGCTTGGAGATAATCAGGATTTTTGCTGACCATATGTTCAAGCGCTTTTTCAAGTTGTTTTAGCTGAGCCAAGGCAACTCCTGCGCCAGCCTCAGTTCTGCGATCCACCATAATAATTCCAAAGGGGAACCCTCCATCGCTAACCTCAGAAACCTTGGTTGATTCAATTTTATCAAAATCTGGATTGCCCATTTCTCCGTAACTGATTTTTACGTTATAGGTATTGGAAAGCTTTTTGGCTAACTGTAAAGCCTCCTCTTTCAGAGTGCGAGAGCTCTGGTAAACATCGGTTGAGTAATTGAGCCATGCAAAGGCATTTGTGGAAGTCAGCACAGCGGCGAGAAGGATCCATTTTTTCATTTTTTTCTCCTGGTGATTATTTTTAATTCAGGCTTTGCAAAGGTAAGGCCAGAACTTTCGGATCTGAAGGTCTTCGTGAACTCTATAGGCAAATGAGTTTACATAGCACCGACAGGTGGCTAAACATTTTGGGATGCGGATATTACTTAGAATAACCGAACAGAGCCCGTTTCCATCTTTCACGGCAGGTGGAACAGAGTGAGTTTCCGCTCGTAGATTTCCGATGGAATTCAGGTCTTTCATTGCCATATGCATGGTAAAGCGACGGCTTTTCTAGGTAATTTCAGCGCGCAGTTTCAAACCCTTTCGCAAAACTTAAACACCCAGATTTCATTAGCGCGCCATCTCATGGCGGCACCGAAGTTGCTTTGCATTTAGTGGAACCACCAAATAAGGAGATCGTTTATGAAAATAAAATTCGTGACCAGAACTTTGGCGCCTTTAGCCATCTTGATGGGCCTAAAAGCCAATGCCACTATCGCTTTAACGCTAGGAAGTGTCACAGGTGCTTTCTTTGGCCTTATTTTTTTACTTGGAGGACTAACCATGAGCTCGGTAGGTGTTCGCGAAATCTTCAACCCTCCCAACTATTCGCTAGGGGATACGCCGATGGGATGGAAACGTCTCGGCGGCGGCGTCGTGGCAAGTTTTATGGGAGCCGTGCTACTAGATGATGTGACTCAATCAGCCTCTCTTCAAGTCCCCTCTCAAGCGGACGCAAACGCAATGGGTTTGACCGCAGAAGAGCAAGAAAGTTATCAAACCGATCTTCCAATTCTCAATTTGATCGTACACAATTTGGCCGAAGACAAAACATTGAACACGCCGGACTTAGCTCAAAGAGCTTTCGCTAGTGAAGCGCAGCGCCTCGGACTCTGCGCAAACACGCAAAATGCTTTCAAAAAAGTTGTGGCCTACATCACTCAGCAGAAATAGAAGTGAAACGTTTAGCGCCTCTGCTGCTTTTGATGGGCGTGTTATTTAACGGTAACCACGCATTTGCATCGCAAAAGCCGGCAAAGGCGTGGCTCTTGATCTCCGAAGATCTCGGCGAACTTGAGGCGGGTAGATCGTACTTTTTTAAGAAAAATAAAGTTAGCAATTTAGACCAACTAAAATCGATGTTTCACCAGCGAATGGATCCCCTCGGATTTGATGTACAAATCCAGACCGGCGCAACGGCTGCTCAACTCAGGGAGGCCCTAGACGATCCCGAGTCCCAAGTTCTTTTCTGGATCGGGCATGCAAGCCCCACGCAAACCGTTGAGGCGCTGGCGGCAGACGGCGTTATTCTCGACGCGCAAGGAACCAATGTAGGACCACTATTTAAAAAAATTCACCCCAATTTTCGCTGGATCAGCATCATTGGGTGCAACTCAGACGGCCTCGTAAAAAAATACAGAAGCCAGGGCTTTTACAACGACAATACCATCTTGCACATCGAGGGAATCGATGGTTTTGCTATCTCTTCTCGCGATCTTTCAGGCACTTCGACCAATGCGTGGATTTACCTCACGACCTTAAAAGCCCAGTGGCCGCAAAATGTCTGCGAATATCCACGAAAGCCTGAAAAGCAAGGACACCTCCTCACCGTGCGAAGAGCTCCTGGCGCTCAATTTCAATCCACCATCTTACTGGCGCAAAACGAGAAATACTTGGGACTTCTCACAAGTGAAAACAATACGACGAAAATTTGGATCCCGCAAAATCTGCAACCCCAGCTCATTGAAGCCGTTCAACTGAACGTGAAAAATTCACCCCCGCCCCTAGAAGAGCTAGAAATTTCTAGCGAGGGAGAAACCGTCAAATGGGTTGCGATCCTTGACAAAAATGGTAAGAGAATGGGTGACGGCAGACAAGTCTATCGACTCGAGGGCAATGTGAAAGATATACCTTTTGAAAATCATCCGCCAATTTGTCCGTAGGCCCAATGAAGTCAGTCCAAAAGTTTTAAGATTTGAGCTGTTCCATAATTTGGCCTCAAACCATCGGATCGGTGACTCGAAGTTTGAGAACTTCCCACAGCCGCTGTTAAGACAGATGAGCAAACTGGCCAAAATCTACTAAAAAATACACGAGCTTTTTCTCAGTTGATTTTGTTGGCATCTCACGAACGTCCTGAATAAACTTGAGAGCCATTTGATGAATTTTTTTGTAATCACTTTTTGAGATCGATTGCAGCGAAGTGTAATAAAAGGGTTTAGATGGGACCTGCAATTTGCTGGTAAAACTTCTGAGGTTGACTTTAAAACTCGTCTTCTGAGAAGAGTCTAGGTTCATCTATTTCCATAAACGAAACAATAAGTGAAATAAAGTTTCTGTTCGATTCTAAAGATGCTTGTTAAGCACTTTGTAATATTCAAATGGAGACTAAAATGAAAACTTTTTTTGTATCAATGCTTCTCACTTTCTCATTTGCTGCTCACGCGCAAGGCCCAACGCCGCTTTGCGCAAGCACTGCTATGGACGCTGCATGGAAATTTGCTTCTCAGAAATTTCCATTGGCACAACTACAATCAGTGGGGCTTGAGTTAGGAGCTTCAGCTTCCCAATCTCTTGTAAACTGGCACGTTACGGTTGAAGAGGCATTTACAGGGGCGCAGCGTGACTACGAAGTTTTGGTGCAGCCAACGACTTGTCAGATTTTAAATGCGAGCGAGATTAACTCCGTGGCGAGCCTGGATACTCAAGGTGACTTCCCATCAGAATCAGACATACGTCGATGCCAAGGGTTTACCGGATGCGAATACGTCCGCTGCCTTCACAATGACCATCGTGTCTGCAAGTGATCGCTTATAAACCATTTCAAATCTGACCGAGGTATTTGCCTGTCTACTTGATATTTCTCATTTTCAACGGTCGTTTTTCACGAGCGGTCGGGTTACTCGGAGTTTTGCGTTTGCCAGACAAAATTCGACTTCACTTAAGTGTACGCAATAGCGTATACTGGCTTCGTTTGGGAGGTTCTTGAAAACTGCTTTCACCATTCTAATAACGAAAATCATTTCGAAGAATGGTTCTAACTGCAGGACACTTCGCGCCTTGGGCAAGTTTTAATCGTGGTTCTTGCGGGAGATACAAAGCATGGCTAGAACAAATACGTTAAAAAAGCGAAGGCGATCCCCGAAGAAATCAATGGCAGTGATTTTGCATCCTCATAAAGTCTTGGATGAATCTGTTTTGGATCGTGAAGTGCTGAAATCCATTTTGATGGAAGCACTGATTGATGGCGATATTGAAACTTTGAAGGATGTTTTGGTCAATCAAATTCGTCTTGCGAACAAGGCGGACCTGTTGCGTGAATCAAAATTGGGGCGTCAGACATTGTATGATTTGATTGAGGGTAAGAGGGAGTTTAACCCAACAGTAAAGACTTTGAGTTTGTTGTTGAAGGCATTTGCTGGATAGCTGAAAAGAGCGTAATAGTTTGCGATCAAAAACAAAAAATTATACTTCAGCATCTTTCGCGGCTGATTTTGATAAAGACGGGGAAACTCGAGCACCCGGTGAATCTGAGGTCCCAGAATCGATAGCGGGCAGTCCAAAAATAGCAAATTCGTACCAGGTAGACGATTTTTTCGTGATAGCTGGTGATGCTAATCGTACCTCACAAGACATCCAACCAAATTCTGAGCAACGCTCATTCATCACCAGTCGTGCACGATCCATTAGTTCCTCAGAAGTGAGGTGGATGTCGTCGTCAATTACAAACAAATCAAGTTTTTGTAGCTGTTCCATACGCTTGATTACTATGCCATTTTTATGCCAGTATCAATAGAAAGGACATGACCTAATGACCAATCCAGGGGCTGCTCAGGCGAAGGATCGTTCAGACCTGTCACAATTCTTGATTCACCTGACTAAAGATGGCGTCTATGAGGATTACCAGCTTGTAGTTGGTTCCCCTCCCGGATACCAGGCAGTTCGAAAACCGGTCAGAGCGAAACAGGCGCTTATCGACATTCTTTCTTCAAAATCCCTCGTGGCGAGATCGCCTTTTGGCTACTTCCGCTTAAAGGTAGATATGTATCGTCCGCTCTTTGGAAGGGCCTTTATTAACGGAGGAGTCGACCCAGGTCTGCTAACGGCTGTGTGTTTTTCTGAAACACCCTTGAGGGAATTGTCTTCGTTTTATCGGGCAGTTTCTAACAAAAAAAACGCCTATAAGAAATATGGCTTAGCCTTTCACCAAGAGAATGTTCGAAATGCTGGAGGGAATCCAATCTTCTATATTGATTCGAGAAAAGCAGATTTTAAGAGCGCAGTGGAGACCTCCAATAGTCTGAATCCAAAAGGATTCGAGCCGCTACTGCCTTTTATGGAAACCTTCGGTCCACTCCATCTTTCAGCGGCCAGTGGGTGGTCAGATTTCAGATGGGAGCGAGAGTGGAGAAAAAAGGGAGACTTCAATTTCGATTGGGTTGATGTAGCCTTTGGGATTTGCCCTGCCAATGAAATTCCTAATTTTGAATTACTGACGAACAATCAAGTTACATTTTTAGACCCGGATTGGGATGAGCTTACCCTTGAGCGTTATCTACAAATAAAAAACCCCTTACTTTTTTCGACAATCTAAACACATCTTTGATTAAACGGGGTGTTCAAAGCGTGGCTTGTTGTCTAGTCGCAGGCTTTTTCAAGATATTGTAGCCAAGCATCATACATCTTCGTTTCAGATAGGTGATAGATTGTCTCTATCGTGTCCGAAAACGTGCTTGTCGTTGCAATTGTCTTTAGAAAAGATTGGAACCGAGATTCACCGAACGTATCCATAAGGAAATAATCAAAGCTCGAACCCACGCCGTAGGCGAAGGCATTAATTTTTCCACGATCATCTCGAGAATATGAATGCCAATTTTGTAATGCGGAAAAATTTAGGTTCCCGAGCTTGAGTTGCCTGCATGCCAATTCATTGGCTCTTTTTTTATAAATAGTCTCTTTTCCTAAAAATCTGTATTCGAGGATTGTGGATAGCCCTTCATCCCAAAAGCGAGAGGCTTCCCTAGTGTTCAACTCATGCGTCAGACTGCAGAGAACGATATGGGTGGCTTCATGAACAACCAGAGACCGAATTTCCGTGTGATCACTTATCTTTGAGTTGATAAAAACAGTTTTGGTGGGGCAACTAAATTTGGAATATCCTTGCGGAAATTCTTTGAATTCAACTTTGATTGTTGAAGGCATATCAGTTGTGAAAAATGCACTGAGAAACGTCCACGCTTCTGAAAGCTCTATTTTTGAAGTTTCAAATCCACCTGTCGAACTGGCTAGGGTTGCAACGCCAGAAATCAATATTGTTAGGATAGTTAGAACCCAGATCAGCGGATTGCCTTGTGTGAAATCGCGTAAGTGCTTGAGTTGGGTTAGCAAATAAACAAAGGCTTTCTCACCCGTTGGGTGACGCTGCGACGATGAGGTTGCGATTCGAATTGATTTAGATATATTCCCGA
>JBGATJ010000061.1:0-28360 GCA_044229295.1 Pseudobdellovibrionaceae bacterium | reverse complement strand
GTCTTTTAGCCATTCTCCTTTTGAGTTAAAGAACAAGATACTGGGTAAACCAAAAATTTTGAATTCGCTTTTGAATTCTGCCATCGCTGGGGTTTCGAAAGTTGCATCAAATCGGTAAGTTTGAAAGCCGCTAAGTTCTTGTGTTACGTCAGGCTTGGAAAATGTATCTGCCTCAAGCTCTTTGCAGGCGGCACACCACTCAGCAAAAAAATCAACGATCACGGGCTTGCCTGAGGCCCTCGCTTTTTTAAGGCCATCAGGAGTGATCGGGGCCCAGAGTTCCTTCTCTGGTGTTGGGGTGTTAACCGTGTTGGCAGCTTCCGGCTGCAAAAAGTCCCATGTGGAATGGACAACAAAGGTTGATCCCAAAATGAAGATAAGAATCATCAGGCCTTTTCTGAGTTGAAGCCAGGCGTTTTCTTTGGCGATGGGTAGAAAAATCCCGTTGAGACTTGCAAGGATGACGAGCCCCAGGCCTAGCAGCCCTTGCCAGAGTCCGGGTTGAAAAAGGGGTTTTGCATACCAGAAGGCGCACGCAAACATGAGAAATCCAAGGAGATCTTTAATCCCCACCATCCACTCACCTGATTTAGGAAGATATTTACGATATTGAGAAGACATTCCAAGGAACAGAAAGAGTTGTCCCATACCAATTGCAAAAACGAACAAATAGACAAAACCAAGAAGAACACTTTGTGTTTCTGCAACGAAGGTGAGGATGGCAACTAGCACAGGTCCTACACAAGGGCTTGCCACTATTCCAGCTCCGAGGCCCGTCAAGTAGGCTCCAAGATGTCCATTTAGAAAACGCGCGTTTCCGAACCAGTCGCGAATTCCCATGGGGGCTTGCAGTTCAAAAAGACCAAACATCGAAAGCGAGAGTGCGAGGAACAAAAGGGAAAGCGCCGCAAGAACCCATGGTTGGCTCAAGGCTGCTCCGAAGAGACTTCCTGTGAGAGCGGCAACGACGCCGACGACAGCATAAGTTGTGGCAATGCCAAGCACGTAAGAAAAACTGATGGTGAAATGACCGAAGCGACTGCGCCCTTCAGATCCTTTGGTGAGAATAGCTATGGTGATTGGTATCATAGGAAAAATACAAGGAGTGAGACTGGTGAGAAAGCCCGCAACAAAAACGAACAGGAGCGCAAGCCAGAAATTTTCTTGTTGAAGATCTTTAAACGAGCGTTGCCAGAAATAGCCGTCTTGAGGCTTTTCAGCGGTTTCGTGAGGGGAAAGAATCTCAAAGGGCACTTTCACGAGTTTCTTTTTTGGAAACAGGCAGTAGGTAGGAGTGCACGCTTGATAGGTCAACTGAACTTGCATCGTGTGGTTGCCAACACTGATTTTAGCTGGCAATTCAAGGGGCATTTTTAGACTGGATTTGGCTTTAACGCCTTTTTTATTTTGCTTTGTGAACTTATCGAAAAACTCAAACGACGGTGAGACATTCCAAGTTGAGAACTGAACTCCGTCAGGATCTAATATTTGGACTGCAAATTTATCGGCGTATGCAATGTAAGTCTCTGGGAGTTGCATCTCGATTTGGAGTTCGGTGTTTTGGCCCTCACGAAGTTGGTAAGTAGCGAGGCGGCCTTCGGCGACGAGGGGGTCTTCTTTTTCTTCAGTTCCCAAGGAGGCTATTGAAATTAATGAGACGGCGAATATAACGGCGCGGCATAAGTTAGACATAGGTCCATTATGGCGTAGCTGGCGCCATAAATGTAGGAATTTTTGGCGGCTAGTGACGCGACGAAGGTCCGATTCCTTGGCCTGGTCATGGGGTGAGGGCGGCTGGCCTAAATATTTAATCAGGCATTACCGATAGTTGATGCAGAGGTAATATTATGGGTTTTGTCGGAATTATAGTCGTCTTTGTGGCCGTGTTCGGTGGTTACGTGATGGCCGGGGGAAATCTCGGGCCGATCTTTGAAGGTATTCACCATGAGGCGCCAATCCTTTTAGGAGCGGCTTTGGGCGGATACATCATTGGTAACCCAATGAAGACAATCAAGATGGGTATCTCGCTCAGTCTTAAGGCGATCACCGCTAAAGGACATTCAAAACAAGATTATATTGAATTGTTACAAATGCTTTTTCAACTTTTCCAGATCCTGCGAAAAGAAGGACCTCAAGGGGTTGAGAAGCACATCGAGACTCCGGAGAAAAGTGAGATTTTCACGGCGTATCCAAGTTTTTTGAAGAATCATCACGCCGTTCATTTTCTCTGCGACACTATGAAGATCACAATGTCTGCGGACCTTTCTCAATACGACGTCGATGATCTGTTAGATGCAGACATTAAGTCGGCACATACAGAAGAGCATCATGCACAGCACGCCGTTCAGATTGTGTCGGATGCGATGCCAGGACTAGGGATCGTCGCGGCGGTTCTAGGTATCGTGAAAACCATGGCCCACTTGACTGAGGGAGCCGAAAAGATCGGAGCCTTGGTCGGATCCGCTCTCGTGGGAACGATGTTAGGGGTTTTCGTGGCGTACGGTCTCTTGGGACCTGTCGCCGGAAAAATTGGTTCGGTTCTTGAAGACGAAGGTCGTTATTTGATGTGTATCAAAGCAGCGCTCGTTGCTCTTCAGCGGGGAGCTCCTCCGCTGGTTTGTATTGAGTTTGCAAGACGTTCGGCGTTCCCTCACGAGCGCCCTTCTTTTGAAGAGATGGATAAGGCGACTAAGGAAATTAAAAAAGCGGCTTAATTGTCGCGTAGAGGTCGGGTTTGGCAGAAAAAGGCAAAGCAACCATAGTTATCAAAAAGATCGACGGCGGTGGAGCTGGTCATCACGGGGGAGCCTGGAAAGTGGCTCTCGCGGATTTCATGACAGCGATGATGGCCTTCTTTCTTTTGATGTGGCTGCTTTCGCAAAATGAAGAGACTAAAAAAGCGGTCTCCGATTATTTCTCAACTCCAAGTATGATTGAGTACAATTTTTCTGCCTACGGAGCTGAGATCACCCTTGAGAAATTATTTTTAGATCTTTCTAATGAGCCTTTGAAAGCACTTCAAGAATACTTGGAACCCGCTAATCCCAATCCGAACTTACTGGATCTTGGTTCTAAAAAAGTCGTTGAAGCGCATATCACGGACCAATTGCAAGACGTGGCTCAGAATTTAGAAATCAATTCTGACAGCATCGAGTTTGATATTCCTGATCAGCAGCTTTTTGAAGAGGGGACTGCAAAACCTTCTGAGAATTTTGTTCCTGTTATGGAAAAAGTAAAAACTCTCACCAAGGGCTTAGAAGAAGCCAACATTACTATTTTCTCTTTGCTTTTTGAGCAAGCCGTCGCCAATGCCGACCCCGCGCTTGCAAAACGAGTGGCCGATGAGCGCCTTAGCCTTGTTCAAAAAAAGATCGAAGCTGCTCTTGAGCATGACACCGTTGATGTTAAAGGAGTCATGAAAACTCAGGTGGCGAAAACGTCTTTGAAAGATGGTGCGCCTAAAGGATTTATTCGCCTTAAAATCAAACAAAAAGAGAAACGCTCCGATGGCCGAAAACCTCGCAAACTTGAAGATCTTTTCGGCGCGAAGGATCAAGAAAAATCTCCTTACGATAGTTTTGCTAAGCAGGTGGGAGAGATGAAGCACAAACCCGCCAAACCCCTTCCTAAAGCGGAGGTGAAGCAAGAGATTGTGACTCCCGAGGGTGGGCCGGCTAGCGAAGAATGAAGCCAAGCGTCTAAGACCGTGTTTAAGAAGTGATAAATACGCTTTAAATGTGAAAATTTCGTTGCGATTCATTTCTGCCTACAATTCTGCCGGAAGGCGTGGCACATTCCCCCTTTGCGCTTCATTGGGAGGCGTCAACGAACACGTAAGGAGTAAAAATGAAAAAAATCTCTCTATTGGCAGTTTCTGCTTTGATGGTTGGCTCTATGGCTTTCGCCGCCGATAACGAAGACTCTGTAACTTCTGACACTTCAAAAAACCCCATCACTGGAACTAAAAAAACTGTAATTAAATCTAAGAAAAAAGTTCAACGCCCTGATGGAAAAGCTGACCAAGCTGAAAAAACAGAGACCATCAAAGAAAAAACTGACGGAACTAAAACTAAAGAAGTTGAGACTAGCACTGAGACTCACTAACTTTTGATTTAACTAAGTTTGCTTGATAAGGGCCCTGAAAAGGGCCTTTATTTTTTCAGCTTTGCATCTTGGGCGGCAGAGAGGGTCATGGCACTGAGAACTTCTGGTCTCACCGTGACTTCCTGAACTGACGGGACGAGAAATTTTTTTGCATGGACTGTCCCGCGTGGGAGGTTGAAGTCTTTGTTAAACACTCGGACTACAACTTCTGTTGTGCTTACGTTTTTTACTTCAGCGTTGAACCGAGCTGGGCCTACAGTCGTTGCGAAAGTTGATGTTGAAGCTAAGAATAATAGTAATATTTTTTTTGTCATTGAACAGCTCCTTTGGATTCATCGTGATTTCCAACCTCTCTCATTGTCTTGTAGCAGTCTTTAGCTGTCTTATCGGTGGCCTTGCAGACCGCCAAGTAGTGAACATTTAGGGATACCCCTGAGACATTAATATTGCAGGCGATGGGTGTTAGATTGATGGCTGATTTGCAGTTGTCTATACCGATTGGATAGAGGACGGGTTTTTCTGGCGAGTCTCCTTCAAATTCACAGGAGACGGCAACACTATCGGCGAAATCTGATGATGCAGGCCCAGAAGCAGGTTTTGAGGAGACCCCGAAGTCATTAGGAGGATCGTTGGAAATACTGATTTTCACCAATTTATTTTCCCTTTGTGAAGACGCTATGATTGCCTTGACCCCCTGAAGGTCTTGTTCGCAGGGTCGGGGCGCAAAGCCAGTATAACCGGTCGTTTGGTAAATGTTTTCTCCGTTGCAATAAACTTCCAGTGCGGAAAACCCGGAGGGCCCGCGACTGCATTTGGCGGTGAGTGTTTCCGGTTTCTCTTCCCGAGTAGCTGCAGCGTAACTCTGTTGGGCCATAACAAGTAATAATGGGATTATGGAAAAAA
Source organism: Pseudobdellovibrionaceae bacterium (assembly GCA_044229295.1). Taxonomy (GTDB): domain Bacteria; phylum Bdellovibrionota; class Bdellovibrionia; order Bdellovibrionales; family Bdellovibrionaceae; genus JBGATJ01. The sequence continues at coordinate 23,353 of JBGATJ010000061.1, read as the reverse complement.
ATAGACTTTTCATGGTCTCACACCTCATCTTTTTATTTTGAAGTGCTATGACGACGACACTCTACCATTTCCTAACACTGAGTCTTTTTTCTAGTCTTTAATCCTAAGGTCCGTGGTCTTTATTCAATGCCGTAGTAACGCTTTAATTTCGTCCAGGTTTGCTGTGGTGCAAATGGCATTTCAAAACCAGTCTTATCGGCACACCTAAATGTCTGTAGCGAATAGCGAAGTTGATAATCCCAATCCGTACGCAGATTCTGAGCCGGATTTTTTACAAGACATGATTTTATCGCCGATAAATCTACCGGCAGTGCCTTGGTCAGAGCGAATCCTGTTTCCTCATCTCGCAAAATGTAATTTACGAAAAGGTCTTCTTCTCTATCGAACTGGTGCTGATCTCCTTTTTTTGTTTTTGCAACCTCAAGATGGGGTGTGACTCCAACCAATTGGTTGCTTTCCCCCGACGGGAGGTAGAATCGCTTGTAGGTCGCGTACTCTAAAATGTCGGGATGGCCAGCTAACGGAAGAACGCCTTGAACTGTTCCTTTTCCGTAAGATCTTTCTCCCAAAATCAGAGCACGGTTGTGCTCCTTCAGAGTTCCGGCCAGTAGTTCTGCGGCTGAAGCTGATTGAGAGTTGATGAGAACCACCATTGGTTTTAGGGTTAACGGTTTAAAATAATCATGAGTTGATTTGCTGAGATCTCCTTGATATTCGGCGCCGTAAATTTTCCAGCGTCCTGCGGGTATTTCCTGAGTTTCGTAGACCACCTCTTGGCCTAGAAATAGACCAGCTAAACACTGCGCGATTTCTGAGTCACCGCCTCCATTGTCTCGTAGGTCTAAAATCCATGCCTTGATTTTAGAGTCATTATCGCGAATTTTGTCTGACATTTTTTTGCAGTCCTCTGACCCCGAAAAGCTACGATAGATGATTTGTCCGAAAGTATCTCCGTCAATACTTAGAAGTTTGAGTTCTTGGTTGAGAGTTTTAAATTCGGCTCGTTTTATTTTTATGGACCAGTTCCCACCATTTCTTAGTAGGTTCAACTGGACAGTGGTGTCTTTGGGACCACGAATGAGGCGTCCGACATCGGCGGCTTCTAAGCCTGCAACGGGTTGACCGTCGACTTTCAGAATAAGATCATCGACGCGAAGATTTTCAGATGCTGGAGTTTTATCGTAGATACGAGTGACATAAGCACCTTTAGGTGAACCTTGTATTTGCACACCGATACCAACAAACTTCTCATCACTTTCGTTTCTTTGATCGTTGACGTAAGAAGCTGGTATGAGGTGGTGATGTGGATCATCCAGAGTCATCAAGTAAATATTGACGATTTCAGCAAGGCCATATTTTTTGATAGCGGATTTTTTCATCATCGCAGTGATACGATTGAAGTCAAAATCTAGGAGCCCATTTGACATGTCTTTATCTGATTTAAAACCGACTGAAAGGTCATCAAAAAGCACATCCCATTGCTGGTAATTCGCTCTTACATGGTCTTTGACGGGAACGTCTGTAGCAATTTGCTTCACTGTGCACGGAATGATTCGGCTATTCACTGATAAAGGGGATGGCTGAGCAAGGGGAATGAACTCATAAGGAGCAATTGTTTGAGCAATTCTCTGAGGTGTCGCAAAACTGAAGTGCTTGTCGCTTTTCTGGGCCCACCGATTGACGGCCTCCATACAAGCTCGAAATGCGGCCTTCCGCGAAAAGCAATTGTAGTTGCTGATGTAGTTTTCAACGAACGAAAAATTGATGTTCGTGTCGTCCCAAGACTCTTCGATGGATTTGGCCATAGAGGCCTGAGATACGAGCAGGATTGCGAAAAAAAATTTAGTCATTGGAGACCTCTTTGATCTCGCTAAGTACTGCAAACTAGAAGCCACTTATGTGGGGAGGTGCCCACAATGCAGGTTCTGGAAGATGTTAATGTCTTGGGCGGATGTCCAATGTTTTTACAGTTGGGGATCCAAAGTGCTTGAGAAATTCCGGAAGGGTTTTCTTAGCTCCTAAAATTTCCAATAGATTTAGCGTCAATTGATGGTTCTCCGATGGAACACCAGCCAGATCATAGAGACTCCAGATGAAGGGTAGACCAACGGTGTAAGGAAATAAGTTTCCAGTGGTTTCGTTACCAGGGCGTTTAATAATTTCCACTCCCTGAGTCGTAGCAAAAAGACTCAGAGCTGAAGGATAATCGAGTGTTTGACCCGCTTCTCTCATGGATTTTTCAGTGAGTGCTTCTGCCATGCCTTCGATAACCAAAGCGTCCTCAGCGGACCTCACTTGAATGTCCAAGCCATGTTTTTGTCCCAAAAGGTCCTGACAAACATGGCTAGTTTCATGAAAAAAAATGCCAACGATTTCTAGACATCTAAAAAGGGGGTATTGGAACGGAGATCCGCTTAAAATCATTGTGTCGTCCAAAAGGATCAGATGTTTTTTTGTGTCCTGGGGAAACTTCGGATCAGGCGCCGTGATTCCGCGAAAATAAATGGGCCCAGTGTAGCCTGTCTCGCGCACAGCCCTCTCAAATTCAACATGGTCTAAAAAAGAGAATCGAATGTTGGAGATGACTTCTTCAGCCGGGAGTCCGTAAGCATCGGCTAGAAACTCAATCAGTGTTCTTCCTTTGAAAAGACGGGCTCTAAGGACTAAGGCTTCCGAAAACGTCTGATGTGCGAATGCTGTTTGCCCCTCCCATGGCGTAGACATTATTGAATCTAAGGTAGGACAATCGGGCTCGCATTGATTTGAGTTTGCTAAAAGCACTTCTTTGAGAGCTGATGTAAAGATCTCTTTAGACTCGGTCGTAGGAAAAATCAGGGTCTGAGGAGTTTTTTCTCCATACCAATGGCCCCACAAATCGACCCCTTGGGCTTTCAGCTTTCTACCAACGGCGTTGTACTCTCCAACCCAGGTACCAAGTTTAATCCGATGTAAAAAAGAATCCTGAACCCGTTTTGGAGGATTTAAATAGATTCCAGGAAAAGTTCCACCACGAGTCAGCCGGGCGAAATAGGAGGAGAAAATCTCCCCAGGATTGGGTTGGTGGTCATCAGGATTAGATTCCGATAAGGCTGTGTGAGAGATTGCCAAGATGAAGATGACTGTCAGAGCGCGATTAAAAGAAGATAACATTCAAACCCACTTTCTTTATATTCGTGGATTTAGAGTCCTACTCTTTATTTCTAAGATCAATCAGGGAATTTTTATTTTCTGACCGGCTTTTAATCTGTGGGGTTCTAGGCTGTCGTTTTCGGTGAGCAGGTCTGCGACTTTAACTCCAAACGACTTAGCGATTCCATCGAGCGTGTCACCTGGCGCAACTTCGTAAACTTGACCATGGTTTGCGACAGATCTCTCAGCGTCATGAATTGGGGATTTTTTGTAGAGTTCGGCCTTAACGACATCTTCTTTGTCCTTGGGAAAGCGCACTAGCGTTTTTGCAGGGAGAGCTTTGCCAAAACGCCTTGCTGCCATAGAAATGTGCGGGTTGTATAGCTGTGTGCGTTTGTCATCAAGATCAAACCATTTTAAAATTTGTTTGTAAGTGACTGGTTTTTCGAGCACGACGTCGTAGCTTCCAAATGGAACTCCCCATTGAGGCCGTTGAAAATACTTGTCAGCATTTTTTTCAACAGTGAGTGCGGCAAGGAAGCTTGCGTAGAAGTTTCTGGATGCAAATCCGAAAGTCTTACTAGATTTCACATTTTGAATGAGGTCTACGATGCTCGTTGTGTTGTATTTTTGGGTCATGCGTTTGACGCCGGCAGGACCATGATTATAGCCTGTGATCGCAAGAGGCCATGAATCGAGCATGCCAAAGTTCATAGCAAGAAGTTTTGCGGCCAGACGAGTTGCTTCGACAGGGTCATTTCTTTTATCGACGGTAGGTGAAATCATACGGTAGGGTCGACCGGTATAGGGCATGATTTGCCAGAGCCCGCTGGCTCCAACTTTAGAGCGTGCAAAAACGTTAAAGCTGCTTTCGACAAAAGCAAGGCGGGTCAGTTCAAGGGGAAGGCCCTGGTCTTTAAAAATTCTTTCAAAATGTTCAAGATATCGCCCTGAAAGGTAGATGCCTTTTTGCATTCGATCTTTTTGTCCGAGTTGAAAGCGAAGGCGGCCTTTTTCCGAGGCAGCAACAAACTTTTCAGGCTCCGTCGACTTTTCAAAATACTTCCAATAACGGAGATCATCTCCCGCTAATCCCTCTGGACCTGAAATATTTTGTAAATATTTGAGTCGCTCAACAACTTGTTTTTTAAGGTTATCAACTCGTTTTCGGCGCGCTTTCGATTTCTGAAATTCAGTGAGAGATGAGTTAGATTCGATGTCGTTAAAATCAACAACTTCGTAAACGGTATCGATGCTTTCGCTATCGTGAATGACCCCTTGATTCGTTGTGTATTTAGTATAGATATCGATCCAGAAATTCACCTGCTTTTCCAAGCCGGGAGGGACATCAAAAACTCCCGTTTTATAGCCGAGTGCTTTTTCTTGCCCAGTAAACGTAGGTGGGCGCCAAGGTCGCTCTTGATGGTCTTTGTCGCTATCTTCGAGAGTTTCATGAACAACGGGAGTGTCTTCGTCGACTTCAGGCGTGGCCGATTCATCAAATTGTTTGGAGTCGCCGCCCGGAGGACCATTGAGATTGTCAAAGCCGACAAAAAAATGAATGGCCCAGCTGTTGCTGTAAAAGAATACGATAAAAATGATCAGTGCACGCATCTTCAAGAAAGCTCCAGTTATTTCTCTTCGGAATTTCACGCTATTATTTTACAAGAATTTCTGCCATTTGATCAAATAAACGACGGACTTTATCTTCGTTCTCACGGCCATTATAGATGAATACAAAACTAAGAACCTGGCCGTCTCTTCGTCCAGCGTAGCCCGCGAGTGCGACAACACCATTTAAAAATCCAGTCTTAGCTCTGACCCAACGAGTGGCTGGCCCATCCTTCATTCGTTTTTTGAGTGTTCCATCAATTCCAGCGATGGGCAGAGAGTGGATCAGTTCAGGATAAACGCTCATATCTTGCCGAACATTTTCTAGAAGAAGAAACAGGCTCTGTGCAGTAAATTTATTGTCCCGAGTCAGCCCTGATGGATTTTGGAGTTCAACTTGAGACAGATCAATACCGACCTTTTTGATGTACTCATTAATGACTTGCATTCCGCTTTTAATGCTTCCAGGGATTTGTTTTGTCGTTCCCATGGCTTTAGTCAGCATTTCTGCAACGTAGTTATTTGAGAATTTATTCATGTCGGCAATGATGAGCTCGATGGGTTTGCTTTCGTATTCTGAAACAACTCGAGCTGATGCCGGGGTTGTGCCTCTTTTAACTTTCCCTTTAATGGAGATTCCTCGTTGCAATAAAAATGACTTTAAATTCGACGCTGCCCAAAGTTCGGGCTCGGAGATATTTTTATAAGCGGTGATTTCGTGCTGATCTAGACCTAGACCTCCTGAGACACGCAGGACATCTCCAGTTTTGTCTTCGAGCCTGCTAATGTTTACGTTGTTGCCTGCCCCAGATTTTTGAGTTTTTACTTCGCCTTTGACGGTGACATAGTCATTTTCGGGATCAATAAATACCTTCGCAGGTTCTCCAGATTTGGCCCCTGGTCGCACGAAAATATTGATGGAGTTCCAGTTGAAAGAAAGCGCGCTTGTGGGTGCATCATAGGCGCGGTCCACACGTTCTGGCTGCCTTGATGGATCGATGTGAAGGTTGTCAAAAAAACTATCGTCGACAATCAAATCCCCTTCAATAGTAGAGATTTGGTTGCGCAAAAAGGCGTTAACCAAGAACCACATGTTTTCTGAAACAAAAGAAGGGTCGCCGCCGCCTTTAAGAATAAGATCGCCTTTTAAGATTTTTCCTTCTTGAGGTGCTGCTGTTAACAGTTGAGTTTTAAATTTGTACCCTGGCGGAAATGTGTCGAGCACGGCGGCCGTCGTAAAAAGTTTAGAGATGGACGCTGGAATAAATTTCTTTTCTGGATTGATTGTCGCTACGAAATTATTGCCCTCTTTAGAAACTTGGCCTGCGGCAATTCCTAGATCTGACTCTTTCACTCCCATCTTTGCTGCCAGTTTTTTAAATTGATCTGAGTGTTGGTCGGCGTGTGAAGCAAAACTTATGAATATTAGTAGGGCGACTGCTCCCATGGGATTCTCCAAACATTGGCTTGCGGCTCGGAAGATTTATGTTTTATCATCAGGCGATGACAATTATTGAAAACCAAATCACGGCAAACATCAAACCCAAAATCGTTTTGCTAGATGATGAAGTTGACACTCTTGAGGCGCTCGAAAGGTTGCTTCGAGGCGACTTCAAGGTCTTTAAGGCAACCAGTTCGGCTCAGGCACTTGAAATCCTGCAATCTCATCCAGACACTTCAGTTATATTGTCAGATCATCGGATGCCTGAAGGATTGGGGACAGAATTTTTGCTACAAGCAAAGGCCAAAGTTCCTAACGCCGTGCGCGCCATTCTTACAGGCCAGATGGATTTAAAGGACTTAGTGAAAGCCGTCAACGAGGTGTCGGTGCATAGGTTGATTCTCAAACCGTGGGACAATGACTTTCTTAAAGTTCAGATGTTGGAGTGTTGGCAATACCATCGCCTCCTCCAAGAGAAAAATTTTTTCGAACAGCTTTCAACAACAGATCCGGTCACTCATCTTTCAAATCACCGTTATTTCCAGGTGCAGCTTAAGATGTTTGTGGAGCGCTCCAAAAGGCACAACTATCCTTTGTCGCTTATCATGGTTGATGTGGATCACTTTAAAAATTTCAATGATCAATTTGGACATCCCGAAGGCGATAAAATTCTATCTTTGGTTGCAAGGCGGCTCCAAGCAGAAGTCAGAAATATTGATCTTGTGGCTCGGTATGGGGGTGATGAGTTTGCAGTTATTTTACCGGACACGCCTCTTTCAAAAGCTAACGAAGTGAGCGAGCGAATTCGAAAATCATTTGACGTGAAATCCTTTGCTGGGCCTGACTCTAGGCCAGTTACAGTCACGATAAGTCTTGGTGTTGCTGGGTTTCCAGACCACGGCAAAAGTCCTTCAGACCTTATTGTTGCCGCAGACACGGCACTTTTCCAGGCTAAAAGGCAAGGGCGAAATCAATCCCGTCTTGCGGGGATGCCAACGTAATTGTTAGACTATTCCTATGAATTTAAAAAAGAGTGATTGGCTGTTAATTATCGTTTCGCTAGCTGCAACCTGGGGTGTGGATCGTATCACTAAATTGTGGGCGACAACTCTCGTAGGATTAAAATCAGCAGGCTAGGCTTTATTCAATTTGTTCTTCACCACAATCATGGCGCGATGCTTGGATTGTTTTCTGATCTTCCTCCAGTGCTGAGAATTGTGACGTTGTCGACCGGTGGGGCCTTTCTTGTCTGCACGTTTGCGATTATTCAGTATCTCTTACCTGTTCGATCTATGGTCTTACGTTGTGGAATGGCTGTACTTCTCGGAGGAATCCTCGGGAATGTGGCGGATCGGATTTTTTGGGGATACGTCGTAGACTTCATAGTTATCGGAAGCACCAAAATGAGCAGCCCAGCTTTTAACCTGGCAGATGCGCTTCAGTGGGTTGGATACGGAATGATCGTCTTTGCTTTGGTTAAAGAAAGTTCTGCGCTCTGGCCTGAAAAAGACACGCGTAAAGTATATTGGATCAATCCGCAATTCCAGCTTAAATATTGTTTTATCCTTGTTGGGGTTGGCTTAGGACTTTCGTTGATCGGCCTTGTTTTTTCTTACACCTATCTTCGTGTGACAATTATTGATTTAATTGGTCACAACGATATTGTGACTAATAAGTTTTTGGTTCCATTTACGATCACATATGGTGTTATTGCTGTCGCCTTTTGTGCGATCCTTTTTGCTGTAGGAAGAATTCTCTCGCATCGTACGGCGGGACCTCTCTACGCTTTTGAAAGATTCATCGAGGAGCTCGTGAAGGTCAATGGTCACAAACGCAAACTCAAGCTGCGCGCAGGAGATGAGTTTAAACATCTGGAGCAACTGGCAGATCGATTGCAAAACTATATTCTCACGGACGATTTTGAAATGTCCAAGAATCTCGAAGATACGGCCCAGATGAGCTTTGGGATCGAGCAAGAGGTTCTCGTTATCAAGGTTCCTAAGGCCGGCTAGACGACTCCTGCTTCCTTGACACGATTTAGATAGAATCTTTTTTGAGTTTTATCGTTAAAGCAAATCCCTACCAAAAAATCCCCAGTTGGATTTCTTACGACTCCAATGGGTTTAAGTCTTCTGATTTCTCCTTTACGTGAACCGCCATCGTAGACGATGTCTAAATCGCGTTTGCTAGAGATAGCTTCTAGAATCGCGACACCGACGAGAGTTTTTTTGAGCTCGAGCAACGAAAAGTCGATCCAATTTAATGATGTCTCTTGAGCCTTCAGAACATCTGACATCGGTGCTGATGGCCCAACACGCGTAAAGCACTCCAAGGCAATGCCTAGGCATGCTTTTGCGTCGTCGAGCGCGCGATGAGCTGTGCCGGCTGCCAAATTCAAGTGTCGTATCAAGGTCTGCAATTTATGATTCTCAACATCTGATATGAGTTTGCGCGAAAGAAGGCTGCTACAGAGTCCTGGAGATAACGGGAGTGGCAGGGAGTAGTTTTCGAAAACATTGGCAATAAAGCCCATATCAAAGGGAGCGTGATGGGCGATGGTTGTCGCCTCTCCGATAAAGTCTCTAAATTCAGAGGCTTTCTCACCAATCTTTGGAGCGTCTGCAATCATTTCGTTGGTGATGCCGTGGATGGAGACAATAAAATCCGACATCTTTGCTTCGGTCTTGATAAGAGTTTGGAATTCGTCGACGACCTGACCAGCTTTCCACTTGACTGCGCCGATCTCGCAGATTTCTCCATCGAGTGGATAGGGACCCGAAGCCTCTAGATCAAAAGCAACGATTGTAAACTCATTCCAAGGCCTACTTGAATCCATCCTCATGAATCTATCACTTTTTAGAGTACGGAGCTACATCTTAACGTTTACGAACAGCTGACTCCAACAGTCGACATCCATACTCAGGGTGGGTTTCGTCGTAAACCGCGGTCGCCCAAGGTTTTTTAGGACGCTGGCCATTAAAAATGCCAGCTTTTAGAATCTTAAGTGGGCCACTATGTGTTTGTTCGATTGCAACGGCTTGAAAAACCAACGGGGGAATTCCAGTTCGGCTTAAGCACTGTTTGTAGATGTCGAGACCCGCGACGTAGTGACACGAACAGACCTCTTTTGCAATCGCAGAGCTCAAAAACCCTGAGCTTGTCGTGTAGTTAACATCTGCGATCATTTTCAAATAGTTGTTGGGGTCTGGTGCCGGTCCGGTTTGTACTTCAGGTGGTAATTTGGCCTCGGCCTGGGGAGCAAAACAGCGCATAGCTTTGCGCCCAAAACGGTCTAGCTTCGGCACATATTGTTGATCATAACCATTGCGTGCAATAACGAGGCGCTGGCTTGGGAATACGAGAAGCCATTGACCAAAACGGCCCGAGCCAAAGAAAAGATCTTGCGGAAGGTTTGGCAATAAAGGTTTGCCATCGGGCATAGGTTTGTTCAGCCAAATGGTTCCGCCTGCAACGCCTTCCTGGGATGTATGATCGGGGAGTGACCACTCGTTAAGAAGAGCTGGGGACAGGGTCAGAAATTGTTTCATCCAAGCTTTAGAGAGAATCCTTTTTCCATTCCACACGCCCCCGTTGAGATATAAATACCCAACTTTTGCGAGATCTCGAGGAGTCATAAATACGTAAGCTCCTCCCACATATAAGCCCTGGCCGTCTTTTTCAAAAACAGCACTTCGAATTCCAAGGGGATTGAAGAGGTGGGTCCATGGTAACTTTTTATATTCAGTTTCGCCGTAGGCTTTTCTTAGGACCCCCTGAAAAATCATGGCGTTCCCGCTGCTATAAACAAATTTTTTGCCGGGGCCGTCGGGGAGGAGAGGTGCGTTCAAGGCGTAGGAAAGCATAGATCCCGACGCTTGACTATAAAGCATGTTTAAAATCGATGCACGCCATGTATAAGCATTGGGAGTTTCTTGCCAGTCAAAGCCTGCTCCATAATAGAACAAATCGCTCAAGCGAATCTGGTTGTATAAGTCTTCGCCATCCAAATTTTTTCGCCAGTCTTTTGCGGGAAAGTAATCGGATACTTTTTCGTCCAAACTGACTTTGCCCTCATAAACGGCCGTTCCTAGAAGGGTTGCGGTTAAGGTTTTAGAGATGGACCACAGCTGGTGGGGAGTATCTTTGTGGTAAGCGCCGTCATAGTATTCATAAACAAGTTGGCCGTCTTTGATAACAACGATACCTTCGGTGTTCATGCCCTCGTCTTTATGGGGAGAACGGACGGCAAAATCTAGAAAATCCTGACAAGCTTTGCTCCCCATCATTCTGTCGTAGGTGGCGGGTTGAGTCTCTTCCAGCGAAGTCCAATCAGGAACAGGCCAGCGAGTGGTTTTAGGGGTTGACCAAGCGGACTCAACACAGACCACCGACACGAGAAGGAAACTAAATATTTTAGAGGCGAACATTGGATTCTCCTTGCTACGGAAGTTTTGTTTAACTAAAAAACTAAGACAATGTCACCCTCCCATCTGCTTTTTAGGGATGCTTAACCGATTAATGACATTACAGGTAAGGGGATGAAAAAATAACAGATTCACCGCAAAAATTGTCCCTGGTGGTGACTGAGACTTTGCTTGCGAATGGGAAAGTGTTTAAATAAGATATCTGACCTGGTGGAGGGTTGATGGTTTTATCTCTTGGAATGGTATTGGGAAGTTTGTTGTTAGGCCCTTTGGCTTCGGCAAATACTCATGTTTTGTGTGCCCCAGATCAACCTAAAGAAGAGGCTAAGTTTTTGGTATTAAACACGATGAATGACATCCAGGACTGTGAGCTTTCTTTTAAAATTGCCTCAGAGTGTTCTTTTGACAAAACCACTGATTCTGTACTCCTGGCGCGGACTCTCGCCACCTGCGAAGAAGACGCCAAACGCAATGACGAGCAAAAAAGAAAATTCGATAGCGATTACGCCAACTGCTCCAAAGGTCATGAAAAGGACGAGTTAGAGAGCTCCGAAGTTTTGAGTTGCAAGCGTGGCTTGATCCGAGACTTGATCGATATTATTGACCGAAACTCATAGTTATTTAAAAAGCCCAAAAATTCGAAGTTTGATGACCGTCGTTAGCATGCGCAGGCCGTCTTTAACTGGGTGAACTCGACTTTCGTCCACATGGGCCCATTCCACTGGGACTTCGACAATCTTTTGGTGATCCCGCCGAGCCTCGAGCAAAATCTCTACATCCCAAGAAAAATTGTCAACTTTGAGTCGAGGAAGAATTCTTTGGAGTTTCGTTTTCTCAAAAAGCTTAAAACCACATTGTGTATCTTTGTAGGGAAGGCCTGTTGAAAGCCGTACGAAAACATTAAAACACTTCCCAAGGTGCTCACGAATCCATGACTGTCGAACCGTGATTTGAGAGTCCTTGAGATCTCGGCTGCCAATGCTGATATCTGCTTGAGAAACTTCGAGTCGGCTGGCTAGATGGTTGAGTTCGGTCCAAGGTGTCGACATATCGGCGTCGGCGATCAATATGAAGTCTTGGGTTGCGGCCCTCATACCCAAGTGAATAGCATGTCCTTTGCCGAAGTTTCTGCCGCTTTCTACGACTTTGAAGGCCGGCAGGTTTCTTCCATGTTGGCCGGCGATGGCGATAGTTTGGTCTTTGGATCCATCGTCAACGACGATGACTTCAGTCACTTGAAATGGAGCAAAAGACTTAGACTCAATGAGTTCACCGAGCTTCTGCAAGGTTGGTGGAAGTCGCTTTTCTTCATTGTAAGCCGGAATGACCACTGAAACTGTCTTCAAGAACCGTCCTTTTTCCAAATTTCCCAGCCGCACTCGTCTTTATAAACTTTTTTCCAAGACTGATTGTCGGGAATCGTCGTTTCTTCCTTGTTAAAGAACAGTCTATAGAACTTTCGAGTTTCATCCCAGTTTTTTATGTGATCTACGACTCCAGGACAGCCACCGTCTTCTGCGGTCAGGTAGATGCAGTAGTAATCCTTTTTCAACGCGATCAAGGTCGTGTTTGGTTTTAAAAGACTCAGGTTCATTTCCCACGCCATGAACACTTCTTTGTCATGATAAATTTCTGAGTAGGGAATGTAGGGATCCACAAGGACGGACTCGCCTTTGGCCGCAGCCGCGTGAACTAAAAGTTCGACCTTGCGAGCTTCGGGGGCGCAACGAAGTTGGCTTTCCAAAACTGGTTGGAAAGACTGTGATACCGGCATCACTAGCCAAGGCATACCTAAAAGCAGCGCTGCCTGGTAAATCCATGGACGTCGTGTTTGTAGGGATGGCCAAAATTTGAGATTCAAAAAAACCGACTGCAACACGTAGAGATACGCAAGCACTAGCACCGCCACAAATGGCAGAGGATAGTAGTCGTAGGCAGATGTGATTCTTCGAGTGAAAAGAAACAGAGTTGGCAGCCCTGCCAGGAGTAGTATTTTAATCACAGAGGCTTTGAGATGAATTCTGGCGCCAAGTGGTGTGAGTAACATAATCACTGTTGACACGAGAAGGGGCCATTTAAGTTGATTGAAAAAGAGATCTTGCCAAATTTTTACGAATTCTAGATCTCCCCTCAGGACATTTCTTTTTTGCTGCCACAAAAACTCAAAAACCCCTCCGAGAGCAAGACTTTGAGGAAACCCCACTAGAAAATACGTTGCTAAACTGTATTTGAGAAAAACTTTAAAATCCTTAAGTTCTTTTTTATAAAAAAGAACCACCAAACTTGGCGCAAACAACGTGAGAGTCAATTTCGTGCTGGCAGCGAGACCCCAAAACACAGCTCCCGCGATAAAATCCGAGCGCTTCGATTGATCAAGAAAGCGGATGAAAAATGCAAAGCTTGCCGTGATCAAGGCCGTGAAAAGGTGATCGGGGTGAACTCGGTAGATCATATAGACCCAGGTGGGATCTACCGTAAATGCAGCGAATAAGAGGCTTGTTCCCCACAACCGATAAAACCAGGAGTTGAAAAAAACAGAAATGAGTAAAAAACAAAGTCCGACAAGCGAGAGGAGTGAAATCCATTGAAGGAGGAAATGCCGGTTTGTTTCTTTCTGTTCGAGGGAGTTTAAGTTTTTGGCTCCTAGTGGGTTTCCAAAAAGTGAGTGGAGGAGGGTAGAAATGCGGTAATAAGTTGGGCCATAGGCGCGAAAGTGATTGTCATTGAGCCAGTGGGTGTGAAGAGCGGTCCCTATCGCCCAACCCGCATCGTTGTCTGTGGCTTGAACAATGGCGCGGGTGTCAGATCGTTGGACTAAAAATGAGGTCGCTGTTGAGATTTGGAGAAGCAAAAGGAGAGCCGCAATGGCGGTCGTGCCCCATTGCAATTCCTCAGGAAATCTCAATAGAAACTGATCGATTTTTTTGAAGGAGTTGATAACTCGGCGCAAAGAGGTCCTCGTGGTGAGTGTAAAGGCCTATTTTTCTCACGGAACTTCTTGGTGTGCATTGTTTTTTTAAAACACGACTTCTTCATAGTGCATTTTGACTCTAACACAGCACTTCTTAAACACCCTTAAAACAAGATAGACTCGCGGTTCTCGCTGTTCCATGATAAATAAGTTGCCGCCTTAAGAATCCGAGTGCATCGAAGGGAGAACGATTGATACCTGTTGTCATTTCTGGCGGGAGTGGAACTCGTCTTTGGCCTGTCTCGCGTGCGCAGTATCCAAAACAATTTTGTGATCTGTTAGATGAGTCTCTGTTTTTAAAAACCTACCGACGCCTCAAACCCTTGGGAACTCCATGGATCCTATCTCTTGAGTCGATGAAAACTCTGACCTACCGAGCGTTGTCGGAGGCGGGTGAGGCCAATCCGAAATGTGTTTTTGAACCTATGGCTAAAAACACTCTGCCCGCACTTGCGTATTTGGCTTGGACTTTAGAAAAAAAGGGTCTCAAAAATGAAGTCGTTGGCATTTTTCCGGCCGATCATTTGATTGAGCCACAGTCGGCATTTTTAAAAACGGCCGAAACAGCTCAGGCCTTGGCAGAAAAAGGGGAGATTGTGACGATCGGAATTCCTCCCACTTATCCTGCGACTGGATATGGATACATCGAAACAACCACAAATGAAGGAGACGCGAGGCGGGCCGTTGCTTTTCGTGAAAAGCCTGATGTGGTGACTGCGACACAGTTTTTGCAGGCAGGGCGATTTTTTTGGAATGCTGGAGTTTTCTTCTTTAAAGTTTCAGTTTTTATCGAAAAAATTCGCCAATTTCAGCCCATGATTTGGGAACGTCTCCAACTTCTGAATTCTGATCTAGCCAATTTGTCGGCTGTCTATGAAACGCTTCCCAGTTTAAGCGTCGACTACGGCATTATGGAGAAGCTTGATTCCCATCTCTGTGTTCCCGCAGATTTTACTTGGAATGACATAGGTTCTTGGGATGCTCTTGCGGGAGTTTTGCAATCTTCGCAGGATACAAGTCGTATCGTTGATCTTGGGAAAGACAATTTTGTATTTCCCGTGGAGGCAAAAACTTATTCATTTGTCGGTGTTGAAAATTTAATCGTCGTCGATACGCAGGACGCTTTGCTGGTAACAAAAAAGGGGCAGAGCGAAAACGTCAAGGATGTGTATAAGAAATTGGAGCAAGTGGGATCAACGACGCTGAAAGAGCATCCCTTTGACCTTAGGCCCTGGGGAGAGTTTCACGTTCTTAAAGACAGCTCAGACTTTAAATCTAAATTTTTAACGGTTTCCCCTGGGCTTCAACTGTCGCTGCAGTCCCATGAACGCCGTTCTGAACATTGGGTTGTTATCAAGGGTCAGGGGGAAGTTGTGCTCAACGACAAAGTCATCCCTGTCACTCGAGGAAGTTATGTTTTCATCGAACAAGGGGCGAAACATCGGATGCGTAATACAGGTTCGGTGCCGCTTGAGTTTGTGGAGGTTCAGCTCGGAGACTATTTTGGTGAAGACGATATCAAACGGTATCAAGACGATTTCAAACGAACTTAAACGTCATTAAGGATTCATGATTTTTTCATACTTTCTGAAGCGCTTTGAATTTATTGAATACGAAGATTTTGTCTCCGAATACGGCCAGGATTTGGTTGCAAAATCTATTTCTCAGCTCGCTCAAGAAATGAAGTCGATAAAAATTGAGTGTCGCTTCCCCTTCCCAGGAGATTCTCGCTTTGGTGAAATGATTTTTACCTTTGCTGAAGATGAAAGATTTGCATTTTTGCTCAATGGTTCCAAGCGAGATATTGAAATTACGGCTTTGCAAAAGTCGGCTCCAGATTGGAGTTGGGGATATTTTGTTCCGACCCTTTGTATGAGTCATGTAGAAAAGCCTTTTCGGCGGTTTCAGATTGAGGTTATGGCTCTCCTGACAATGTGGCTCATTGTTCATCAAGAGAACCAAAGAGATATTGCCATAGACTCCTCTCTGAAGGCGCGGTTGGATGAAGAAAGGCAAAAGCTTGAGAGCGTGATCAACGTAGTTGCTGAGCCCTCTCGCGCTGTCACCGAACCGCTCTCCGCCGAAATTGAAGCGGCGGTGATCTTTGATGAAACACTGGCGCTTTCGGAGATTGCGGCGAACGATAGTTTGTTTTTAAAGGCCGCTTCGCAATCAAAACGAGTCTCAGATTTTTTTGTGACTGTGAATCGAGTTCCTGCAAAAAGCACCGGTTTTGGCTACAGGGAGAAACTTCTTCTCAAGTCGCGCGACTCTTTGAAGGTTTTTCTACTCCTCACTGATGGATCCATCATTCCATTTCACGATTGGGAATCTTCAAGTCACTTTGCTATCAAAACTAAGATCATGAGATTTCTGCATGATCCTCGAAATCCTGGTTATCAAAAGCCGGAGACCACTGCGCCTGCGAGAGCGCGATCAAAAGATCAACTCCAATTTTTGTGGGGGTGGACGCGGAGTGAAGGGCAGCTCATGCTTGCCAAAGAGGATCCCAGTCGATTTGGAAGCACCATTCCTGTTTGTAAAGTCTCAACGATCACCTGGAGTCTTACAAAAAACGAAACTGGGCCTCATGACTTGAAAAGCTTAAAGTTTCAGATGAAACTTTTGCCAACCCATGAAATTGGGGTCCGGCAATTTCGTTTTTCTGGTGCGAAATTTGGACCTGAATCTATATTCAATCAATACATGCATCTCAACCAAGGGGATTTGCACCTTACTTTTTTTGATCTTAGTGAGTTTAACGAGGGTCTGACTGCTTGGATGGAAGATCATTACTTTGAATTTGAAGAAACAAACTGGGTGCCGGCTAAGAAAAAGACTTTACTACAACAACTTCGTGAAAATTCTGAAATTCAATTTACTCTGAAAGGTCACTCTAAAATTTCAAAGGCGCTCAGTGACTTGTCGCAGTTTCCAGATCAGATGGAGGTTTCTAGTGGAGAAACTATCCCTCTTGAACCGCACTTCCAAAGTCATTTAGACGTCGACAAAGAGAAGTTACAAATCAACACCGAATTTAATATCGACGGTGAAAGTTATACGATTTCTAATTTTGATGAAGCTTGGGTCTTTCTCTCCCAAGGGTGGCAAGAGGGGATAGCCGCGATGACACCTCTTGAAATCGATGAGTTGGCTAGCCGACGACGAAGCCCCGTTAGGCAAAATGATCTTAAGCTTTTGCGGCATGCGGGATTTTTTCATTTTCTACTTCTTGAAACTTTGAGTTTTGAGCTCTTTGGCAAAGACACACTTGATCAGTCTCTCTCAAGCCGCGAAGAGCTTTTTGAGGTGATATTAAAGCGCGGAGCGCTTTTACTTTTTAAAGAAGAGTTTCGAGTTCAAGATTTAAGTTTGCGCACTCAGTGTTCTGTTAAAGTTGTTGCCCTGATCAAAACAGTATTCACGCAATGGCTTGACTTTTTCTCCAGCCCCGTTGGAGTTTGGCTTGAAAATAAGACGGTTTCTTTGTCTGGATTTCACCGTCATCGCGCTTTATTTTTCTATCGATTTTTAAAAGGTCTTATGGAGATTACGCGGGGAGATCTCCTGTTGCGTAAGAAATCCGCGTTGAGTCCAGCTCCCATTTTTCCTGCTGCTGAGATTTCGAGACCTGATTTTGGATTTGATGATTTTTTTGAGCTACGTCAAACTTTGTTATGGAATCGCGGGGGCGAAACATCGCGATTTAAAAAAATATTTGAGAGGTTAGGCACTTCAAAAGACTTCACGCCTGAAGACATGGCCCTTCTCGAAAATTACGCTCGTTGGGGGGATCGCCAGCGGTCTTCGCTTGATGGGCACTATCAGATTACGGCTGGCGGAGTTAAGCCTTCAGATGTTGTGACCTATCCTTTTCTAAACTCTGAGGACAAGCCGCTTTTTACGGATTTGCAATGGTTGTCGCTCTTTAGTCCAGAAGATCCATTTCAGGTTCGATTGCGTGGACTTAGCGTGGTTGAACTTAATGATAAGAATTTGGAGATTCGCTTTTCAGCAGCTGGAGAAGAGGCTCAGGGAAAAGCAACCATGTTTGACTGGTTTGAGCTCAATCCCCAGTTTTTTCTTAATGGTAAAGAGATTTCGGTGGAGCTTGCTCAGCAGTTGTCTTTCGAGGGAGTCATCGAATACCAGGGACAGCTCTACAGAATTGATAAACGGACCATCCCTAAATGGCGTGTCCTTGATCAGTTCTGGGAACGACTTCAAAATCCTAAGGGGCTAGGACGAAAGAACCAAGGAGGATCCTCCGAGCGAATCTTTCGGTTACAGGCCCTCGAAGTTTTAGCTCTTAAGGGTCTTGGGCATGATATCGAAGGTGATGGGAAGTGGCGTGAGCTCATTGCCCATTATGAAAACCTCGGTAAAGAAGATAAAAATATGGTCTTCCCCGCGGAATTGGATGGAGTTTTGAAGGACTACCAGAAGATTGGAGTTCATTGGCTCAAGGATTTATATGAATTGAGGCTCGGGGGAATTCTTGCTGACGATATGGGACTTGGAAAGACTCTTCAATCTTTAACGTTTTTATCGACGCTCAAAAAAGAAGGGAAGCTCGACAAAGCTCTTGTTATTATTCCAGCATCGCTCGTTTTCGGTTGGAAAAAGGAATGTGAAAAGTTCACTCCTGATTTAAAACTCCGGATCTTTGAAGGCCGATCGGAGTTTAAAACTTTTGAGACTGACGAATCGGATCCAGGTGTCGAGGGCTCAGTTGACACTTCCAAGATGACGTTTGATTTTTCTGATGCGGATGTCGTGCTTTGCACCTACCACCTCCTCACTCTTTATACGGACTACTTTAAAAATCAAAAGTGGAATATCGTCATCTTTGACGAGGCTCAGAATTTGAAAACGCTCTCGACCAAGAGATATGAGGCGGCTAAGCAGATTCAATCCCAGTTTAAGATGGCGCTTACCGGAACTCCACTTGAAAATCATCTCATTGAGTTTTACTCGATTCTGAATATTGTTGTGCCGGGAAGCTTAGGTGGACTTTCGCAATTTAAGGCCGATTATAATCCTGAGAAAAAAGATTTTGTCGAGCGCGTTCAGTTTTTAAAATTGAAGTTGAAGCCACTCGTACTTCGAAGAAAAAAACAAGAAGTTCTCAAAGAGCTCTCCGAGAAATCTGAAACGACCATCGAAGTTCCTTTTATTAAGAAACAAAAAGATCTTTATAAAAAAATCGCTTTGTCCTGGAACCAAACTGTTCAGGAGTCAGTCACCCAAGAGGGTGTGGGAAAAAGCCAGATGGCAATGTTAACGGCTCTCCTGCGCTTGCGACAGGTCTGTTCGGATCCAGCAGGCATACCTGATGTAAAATTTCCAGAAGTGCCACCTAAGCTTGAATTGGTTGCCGATCGTATTGAGGAACTTGTGGAAGAGGGGCACTCGGTTGTGGTGTTCACTCAGTTTATTGCTACATTACAAAGAGTCGAAGGGCTGTTTTCTGAAAAGAAAATTTCTTTTAACGTGCTTCATGGTTCTCTTTCTCGGAAAGCTCGTGAGCAAGCCCTAGAGGACTTCAATGTGGAACATTCCGAGGGCCAAGGAAAAGTTCTTTTAATGACTCTTAAAACAGGTGGCGTTGGGCTCAATTTAACCAAGGCGAGTTACGTTTTTCATTTGGATCCTTGGTGGAATCCCGCTGCAGAAAATCAAGCCTCCGATCGAGTTCATCGTATTGGACAAAAGAAAAGTGTTTTTGTCTATCGGTTGATCATGAAAGAGTCTGTCGAAGAAAAGATGGAGCTTCTTAAGGCTCGAAAATCGAAACTGTTTAATGACGTTTTTGGCGATGATTTTTTCAATCTGGAGTCGAGCCAAAAACCGGCAGAAGAAAGTTTGGCAAGAGCAGTGGGTCTCAGCAAAGACGACTTCGATTACCTTTTGGGTCTTGAAGAGTTATGATTGACGAAAATTTTTGGAAAGCAAAACGAGTTTTTTTGACTGGCCATACTGGATTTAAGGGCTCGTGGTTAAGCTTGTGGTTGCAGTTGATGGGAGCAGAGGTTTTTGGTTTTGCTCTTGAACCTCCTACTAAGCCGAGTTTGTTTGAAGCCGCAGGTGTTGGAAAAAGAATGATCTCTCACATCAGCGATGTGAGAGATCTCAACTTACTCACTCGTGCACTCACTCTGGCGCAGCCTCACGTCGTGTTTCATTTGGCAGCGCAGCCTTTGGTGAGATATTCCTACGAATATCCGGTTGATACCTTCTCGACAAATGTTATGGGAACGGTCAATATTCTCGAGGCTTGTCGTAACATCAGGAGTTTACAAAGTATCGTTATTGTCACCACGGATAAATGTTATGAAAACCGCGAAACCGACTATGCCTACTGTGAGACTGATCCTATGGGAGGGAGCGATCCCTACTCAGCAAGCAAAGCCTGCGCAGAGTTAGTGACGGCCTCCTACCGGAAATCTTTTTTTAAAACAGCAGCTGCCGTCTCTTCCGCTCGAGCAGGCAATGTCATAGGCGGTGGAGATTGGGCGATGGATCGGTTGGTGCCCGACGTGGTCAATTGTTTTAATGAAGGTAGACCTGTAAAGTTGCGAAACCCTCAGAGCGTAAGGCCGTGGCAGCATGTTCTAGAGTCAACCAGCGGTTATTTACTACTGGCGCAGAAGTTAGCTCTGGAGGGTTCCGCGCTTGCCGATGCCTACAATTTTGGACCGGCTTCGTCGGATTGTAAATCGGTTGGGGAGGTCGTAAGTCTTTTGGCAGAGCTGTGGGGGAGCGGTGCAAAATTCGAGATCGATTCCTCTGCCCATCCTCATGAAGCTCGCCTGCTAAAATTGGACAGCTCAAAAAGTGCGAAAGTTTTAAATTGGCATCCCACCTGGAATTTGCAAAAGTCATTGGAGAAATCGAGCCAGTGGTACAAAGAGTATTTCAAAGATCAAACACAGGCCGCAGAATTGACACTGGGGCAAATCAGAGATTTTTGGAAGGGCACAAATTGAATTATCTAGAAAAGAAAATGGTCCATCTCCTTCAGGTTCTGCATCGCGAACACTTTGCCTGTGGGGTCAAAATGGAATTTGAGGCCGAAGGAACGCGCCTTGAAGAGGCCATGCGGTTAAAAGAGGTCAGCATGGCCGCTGGTCTTCCTCTGACGATAAAAATAGGTGGTTGTGAGGCTCTAAAAGATATCCGTGATGCCGCAAACCTAGGAGCTGCTGTTATCGTTGCCCCAATGGTTGAAACTGCTTATGCTTTTAAAAAATTCGCGTTTGCTTGTGAATCGACTTTTCGATCTCAGAGAGGGGATACCGAGTTTTTTATCAATTTAGAAACTCATACGGCGATGACCTCTTTTCAAGAAATGCTTGCGCTGCCAGAATCCTCACTTTTAGATGGAGTTGTTTTAGGAAGAGTGGATTTGTGTGGATCCCTCAACATGGGCCGCGACTTCGTGAACGGGAACGAGATTTTTGCGCTCTGTCGAGAGGCGGCAGTTTTGGCGAAGACGCACGCTAAAAAAGTCCTTATTGGAGGAGCGGTGACGATCCATTCAGTCCCATTTTTCCAGGCCTTCCCACCAAGGCATCTAGATGGGTTTGAAACTCGTAAAATCATTTTTTCTTGCCCTGAAGCTCTCGAAAACGAGCCTCTCGCTTTTTTACGAGCGCTGGAATTTGAAATTCTTTGGCTCAAAAACAAAAGAGAATTTTATGGTCAGATCTATCAAGAAGATGACACTCGAATCCAAATGATGGAAGCGCGCTATTCTGAGGCTTTGAATATGGTGCGAGAGTATCATGTCCAATGAAAGTCACTGTTCTAACTCCTTGCTATAACGAAAAAGAAAATATCCTCGAGCTTTACAGGCAGATCAAAGCGGCTATTGCAACCCTTTCTGGTTACGAATTCACTCACCTATTTATCGACAATTGTTCAAATGATGGAACCCAAGAGATTCTGAGAAAGCTTGCAGAACAGGACCCGCGAGTTCAGGTGATTTTCAACGCGCGCAACTTTGGACATATTCGTTCCCCAATCCACGGACTCTTTCAGGCTGTTGGGGATGCTGTCATCCTCATGGCCTCTGATCTCCAGGATCCCCCAGAGCTGATTCCTCCTCTGATTCGGGAGTGGGAACGCGGAGCTCAGATGGTTATGGCAGTGAAAACAGAAAGCGATGAATCGCGCGCTCTGTTCTTCATCCGGAAGAGTTTTTACCGGGGGATCAATTTTATTTCTAATATTAAAATGGTTGAGAATTTCACTGGCACAGGTCTTTATTCAAGGTTTGCCGTTGACACTCTGAAAAGTCTTGATGAACCTTTTCCTTATTTACGAGGATTAGTTTGTGAGCTGGGCTTTTTGACTGCGACTGTGCCCTTTAAGCAACCCCTACGATCTAAAGGTGTTACGAAAAACAACCTTTGTACTCTCGGGGAAATGGCGATACTAGCTATGACTCAGCACTCTCGAGTGCCGATGAGGCTGGCGATGGTGCTGGGCCTGGTCATGTCGGTTTTGAGCGCTTTTTTGGCGGTGGGATACCTTGCCGTAAAATTGGTTTTCTGGCACAGTTTTCAAGTGAGCTTAGCCCTAGTCTTAATTGGGGGACTTTTCATCGGATCGGTGCAATTATTTTTTTTGGGGCTCCTCGGGGAATACGTCGGGGCCATTCTCACGCGGGTGCAACAACGACCCTATGTTATAGAGAGAGAACGCTTGAACTTTTAAGTAGGAATTAGATGACTAGAAAAGACGATATTGCGAAGAACTCTCCTATACTTCTTCCGGAGGATGATAGCTTTCCGGGATCACTGCGACAGCCTATTGATATCTCAGCAAAAAAAATTGCCATGAACACGGTGATCAACCTCGTTGGGCAAATTGCGCCCCTCGGAGTTGGTTTATTTGCAATCCCCCATTTGGTCAAAGGCCTTGAGTTCGACCGATTTGGTCTTCTGTCTCTGATTTGGCTTGTTCTTGGTTATTTTACGCTTTTTGATCTTGGATTAGGACGAGTCATCATCAAACTTATCTCTGAGAAAATTGGGGTGACCAATTTGAAGTCTCAGAGGATCGAGATGGCCGAGTCGGTGGCAACAACGCTTTGGCTTATGCTTTTTTTGGGAATTTTTGGGGGAATTGGTCTTGCGAGCATCACCCACTTTTTGGTCGGGAGTGTGTTTCAGATTCCTGCGAGTTTGGAGATGGAAAGTCGGGAAACATTTTACTTACTCGCTTTGAGTCTCCCTTTCGTTGTTTTGACGGCGGGCCTTCGGGGAGTTTTGGAGGCTGAGCAAAGATTTGTGACAGTGAATTTGCTCCACGCCTTTATTGGCGCATTCACTTACCTGGGACCGTTGTTTTTACTTCCTTACACTCATTCCATTTTTTGGATTGTTTCGGTTCTTGTTTCTGGGCGAGTGGTTGTATTTTTAGCCTACTCTTGGATTTGTCTTTGGTTCTTGCCAGAGTTAAGGACTTCCTATCGGCTCAACTGGCTCTTAGTGGGTCGCCTGATTCGGTTTGGTGGATGGATGACGGTGAGTAATATCTTGAGCCCCGTCATGGTGTATTTTGATCGTTTTCTTTTGGGTTCGATTGTTCCCGTCGCTCAAATCGGATTTTATACAACGCCTTACGAGATGGTGACACGTGTGCTGGTGGTACCAGGAGCGATGGTAAGAGTTCTGTTCCCAGCGTTTGCAGCTACAAGCTCCGTCGATCATCATAAAAATAAAGAGCTCTTTGATCGGGGAGTGAAGGCTACGTTTCTTATTCTATTTC
>JBGATJ010000116.1:0-3647 GCA_044229295.1 Pseudobdellovibrionaceae bacterium | reverse complement strand
ATTCTCAGCTCCATCCAATCGAGAAATCCTCTAATTATTAATTCTGGAGACTGTGTCCTCCGCCTTGCCCTTTTTTGGGGATTTTTTCTACCGCTAGATCAAAAGGCCCCTTCCGACCAGAAAACGATAGTATCCATGGCTTCCGCTTTTTTTATCATTCAACTTTATATGGTCTATTGGTTCACTGCGATGTTGAAATGGGATCCTACCTGGTATGGCGATGGCACTGCGGTTTATTATGCGCTAAATATGAAGGGATTTACAAGACAGTGGGCTGCTATTCTTTTGCAGTTTCCTTTCTTTTGCCAGCTTCTCACCCATGCGACGGTGGCGCTGGAGTCTTTAGCGCCAACAGCGTTGATCATTCCATCGCCACGGCAGTGGACCCGCGTGATCGTTCCGCTGATTTTCATTTTTTTCCACTTGTCGCTAGCGATGACCTTGAGTCTCGGTTTGTTTCCGCTAGCGTGCATTGTCTACTGGATTGCAATTTTGCCTTCGCCTGTGTGGGACTGGATAGAAAATCGGGTTGGAAAAAAAGTTAACTTAGTGGCGACGGGCAAGGCTTCCTCAGAACTGCTTTTAAAGACTCAAAATGTGTTCCTGGCGATTTGCTTTTTCCTTGTCCTGCTATCAAATATCTCAAGCCTACCATATCTGGAAATTTCTCTTGCCCCCCATTTGAACAAAACGGTGAAGTTGGGACTGCTGGACCAGAATTGGGGAATGTATTCACCACGGCCCCATTTTTTCACTGAGTGGATCACCATAAAAGGGACGCTCCGTTCAGGACGTGTTGTAGATCTTTTTCAGAAAGCTGACTACTCCGAATCGATGCCAGAAAATGTTGTTGATTGGCATAAAAACGTCAGGTGGCGCAAATACTTTTCAGCAATTCAGAATCGAAAGAACCCACAACCCCTCATCAATCGTTTGATGTCCTATTTTTGCGGCAGCTGGGAAGAAGAGCCTGTTGTTGCAGTTGAAGTGATCTCGTTCAAAAAAGCAACTCCGCCTCCGCTAGAGCTTAGCGAAAAAGCCGAACCGGTTGAAAAAACTGTGATCGGCTCTGCGGAATGCTCTTCACTTTAGTCGAGACCAAGAAATTTTTTAAGCAGAGTAAGGCGCTCGCGACTTACAGAAACCTGACTTTGAGATTTGTCAGACAGTATCGCGATATATTTTCGATCCCCTTCGCGCCGAAGTTCCTTTAAATACTGAACGTTAATCAAAGCTCCTCGATGAACCCGCATGAAAAGACTGGGATCAAGGCGTGTTGAAATAGAATCAAGGGAGTCGTCGGAGAGAAATTCTCGCCCCTCCACCAGCAAGGCCGTGTAGTCATCTCTAGCTTGAGCCACAGATATCAAGTTTGGGTCAAAGACTTCGTATCTAGATCCTATTTTAACCGCAAGGCGTTTTGGAGGATCGACTTTAGAAAAAAACGAATCCATGGGAGAGGGCTTGTCTACAGTTCTGCGAAGCTTTTCGATGGTGAAATGAAGGCGCTCGCGATTGATGGGCTTTACAATGTAGTCAATCGCACAGGATTCAAAGGCTTCAAGGGCATGTTCGTCAAAGGCTGTGGCAAAAATAATCATCGGGCCGCCGACACCGAGAGTTCGAGCCACTTCAAGCCCACTCAGCTCAGGCATTTCAATATCTAAAAAGACCACGTCAGGATTTTTCTCCGATATCAAAGTTAAAGCAGAGATCCCATCTTGCGCAGTTCCCACGACGTCAATGTCAGGATAGCGCTTCAGCAGATCACTGAGGCGGTCGATTGCAGGACGTTCATCATCAATAAGAAGGGCTCGCATCGGCGATGGCCTCCTGAAGCGGTATAGAGATAGCAGCCCTTGTTTTTTTGTCCTCGTGCCGACCGAATGTAAAGTTCGAATCAGGCCCATATTTCAAACGTACCCGGGAAGCGCAGTTAGAAACTCCCGTGCCAGTGCCTTGCGAAGTTCTCCCTGAGTTGAGACCGATTCCGTCGTCGATCACTTCGAGAACCAAGTTCATGCTCTCACGGCGAATTGATATTAAGATGTGACCACCCTCACGCTGAGGACTCAGTCCATGCTTAACTGCGTTTTCAACAAGAGGCTGCAAAAGTAAAACAGGAATCGAGATCGTCAGAGGATCAAGATCCTCATCAATTTGGATTTGATAGTTGATCCGTGGGCCAAATCTTTTGCGTTCAATCTCTAAATACGATCGGCACAATAAGAGCTCGTTTTCTAACGAGTGCATGTCGCCTTTGGCAGATTTCAAAATTCCACGATAGAGCTCAGAGAGTTGCACGATCATGTCTTCGGCAGATCTTGGGTCGGTAATGATCGTTGAGGCAATCGTATTCAGAGAGTTAAAGAGCAGATGCGGATTCATCTGCGCGCTCAATGCTGAGACCTGTGCCTTGAGTTTTTCATTCTCAAGCTCGCGGAGTCTCAGTTCAGATTCTTGTTTGGCTTCTTTAAACTGGCGAACGACTTGAAAGAGTGTAAAAAAACTTGAAACCAGAATTCCAAATATGACGCCCGATCTGTAATCTTGAAAACTCGGCTGCGACCAAGGCCGACCGATAAACACGCTAAAGAGTCCCGCAAATTTAAATCCCACGTAAAGACCTGGGATCAAAAATGGAAACGACGTCGTCATCCCAGAAAACAAAGCTTCTTTGGGAATAGGAATTCCCTTTCGCCGGCGGTAGCTATTGTAGAGATAATTGAGAGTCCATGATCCCACAAAACAAAAAGAGGCCACCGTCACTGCGATAATCATAGAGAGCGAAAATTTGATAAAAAACTTATCGGTTCCGCCAAAACCGATGGTAAATAGAGTCGTAACTAGGGGACACCAAATAAGAACCACGCGAGCAAAATTTTTGAGCTGCTCGCGAGGTCCAAAGTCCCTGGAAAATGTGAAGTACGAAAGTTGAGAATCCATTGCTGCTTACTCCTATAGCAAGACCCAGGTGAGTTCAACATCCACTATTTTCGTTGTAGTTTTTCTCGGAAAAAGCGCACCGCTTTGCCATCCTGGAGCTCCGTGCGGAGCAGGCGCATATCGTTTTCTCCGTCGACAATGATCGTTGTCGCAAATGCGTGGCCATTGGCATCGGCTTCGTAAGAAATGCAAAGCCCTTCGCCAAAACACTGGCCACCGCCGTTTCCGTGATCACATTGGACGGTCCAGCTTTCCTTTGTTTTTTCAGTCATGAGACATTGTTTTTCAATTTTACGTCCGTCAGGAAATGCGATGGTAACTCGCGTGTCTGTTTGACCTTCGTTTTTTGTATTTTCCACTGTCAGCTCATAAGAGCTTGTGACTTGACCTTGGAGATCAAAAGTAGATCCAGGGCCTTGCCAAGTTTGGACCGTTTTTGCAAAAGCTAGATGTGAAGTTCCTAGCATAAGAGAGAATAATATTGTTTTCATTTTAACTCCTTCAAACCCATCGGTTTGGTTATTGCGTCCAGCACCGTGCTGAACTGTTTGAAGGAATAGATGAGCAACCGTGAGATTTGTAGGCGGTTTCCGTGAGCGGACGATTCAGGCCCGTGAACCGACGAGGGTTGTGATGCGTGGCGGCGGGCCGTTAAGGATGGCCACAGACCGAATTAAGGTCTCCAGTTTGCGAAATAGTGA
>JBGATJ010000004.1:0-132047 GCA_044229295.1 Pseudobdellovibrionaceae bacterium | reverse complement strand
CTACTACCTTCGAACGGACAATGAAACTGAACCTACAAATCCCTATGATTACAAAGCAATGTTGCAATTTGATTTGGAGCTTAGTGCTTCATCAAACTTGTTTTCACCTCAAGAAATATACAATTACCAGATAAGCGGCAATGAACTTCATTTACAAATGATGAGCGATAACACGAGCGTTGATTGGACTTGGTGTCCAGCAGATTCGACGCCAATTGGCTTTTGCGATTACTTAAGGAATGGGAATGAGTTTTATTTTCCACCTGCGCCAAGTATCGCGCTTCAGAATCAGTTAAAAGCGGAAAGCTTGTTGATTCGCAATGAACTGAATTTGACGAAGATCCAAAAACAAGAGTTCGAGGCGGCATGGAACGGTTCTGAAAATTCAGGAATCGAAGTTGGAACATCTAGTTATGTGAATGCTGGTGGTCGATGGAAGTACTTGGTTAACTCGTTATTCGACGAGCCTCTATATGTGGGACGCTCATGGAGGAACTACATGCGCAGAGATCCAATGCAACCTTTCATGCCAGATGTTTCATGGGCGAGCACTTTGCAATTCCCACAGATTTGCTATTCAGCGACCAAAGAGGTCACTCTCTCAGATGGCACGAAGTCAGAAATTTTCGGAGAAGCATGTTACACGAACGACGGCCAGTACGAATTCACACAAAGGTAAGGCAATATGAAGAACAAAATTTCATCAGAAGAAAGAGATGTGGCAATCGGCCAATATCCGAAGCTGCAAAATGCAATTGAATCGGGGTCCTGGGAATATTCGCCATCAAAGTTGAAATCAGATTTTGATGCTTTTCGGTTTACCACTTGGGTTCAGGTTCATCCCTTTTTGACAGCGCTCATTTTCGTAACCAGTTTGGCAATGGGAGGAATACCAGCAATCGTCTTCATCATTTTGCTTGTGACCCAGAAAGCAGGCCGCGAACGATATGAGGTGGCATTGCACAAACTTAAACACAATCAAGGTTTCAATAAGGCTGTTTAGCATCTAGCCAGTTCTGTTTTTTTGAAATTCAGCGAGAAGCACACCGTTGAAACTTTCTTTTAGTTTTTTAAGTTGGGTTGCTCTTCGAGGGTATTTTCCATAGGTTTCATATACCCAATCGTACCACTTGTGATAGCGGTCGTGATCCACGCTAGGCATGACGCAAAGATTTGAAGGTCTGTTATCGCTTCGCCGTCCATTGATGTGATGAACGACTTCCCAAGAGTCCAAACGCCGTCCTAGAATTTCCTCTGCTATCTGTCGATGTTCATATTGATCATGGCCCGTGTTGGATTTCTTTAGAACATAACCGTCTTTGGAGGTTCGTTTTTCAGACAGACTCCAACGAAGAAGTGAATAGAGAAGCTTGAATGGAAGCGTGATCATAAACCAGAATGGATCTCTATAAGCTTTTTTCAGCCATCTCATAGGCGACTTATCGGAACAACCTGCATAGCCCTTAATCTGGCTTACGCAGGACCTTGAGCCGGACTCTCATTACAATTTTGGTTTCGGAGGAACCAAAGGCTGAAGTAGCTTCAGCGGTGCCAAAGGTTTCGCAGGAGGCTTTGGAGGTTGAGGTGGTTTCGGAGCTAATGGTTTGTGAAAGTGGCCTGATGCCGACCTTGAATGACCAGCATTGAATGTCTTTCTCGAAGACGGCTTACTGTTCTGGTTAGCTAAGGTCATTTTACTAGATTCAGATCTTGGACCGCCCTGGGATTCGCCATCAGAATTATTTTTTTCAAAACTAATATTACCTGTGTTTGCTGCCTGATGCTCTTGTAAGCGTTTGTTCAGCTCAGCAAACCTGTCATTTTTTTCGTTCATTTTTATTCTCCTCAACCCAAGTGACTATTTTTTTACTGTCACAGGCTTTTCATCGATGCCCTAAAAAGGGGTGTTTTTGACGTTTTTAAAATGGTGGTTCCGCAAAGAAACGCACACGTTATCGAGATTTTTGTAGGTCCTTGCAGTATAAATAGCGGTACGGGTCGCCTTTGGTGCCTTTACCTACTCGAATCAAACTTTTAATTTCGACCAGCTTTTTTAGATTTCGAATGACCCGTTGTTTTCGGGCTTTTGCTCTTGCTGATATTTCTTTTTTGGTAAGGCCCGTTTCTGTGTGGTTGGCTAGAAGTTCAAGAACCTTCTCCGCAGTAGCTACGCATTCTAAGTGGACCTTTTCGGCTTCTTCTAATTTTTTAACTAAGTCGTCGTCCCAATTGATCTTCATTTGAATCTCCTCATTTAGGACCTATTTGTTTGGTGGTCCTACCAATGAAGATTGCGATTCTTTGATTTTATTGGAACCTGCATAACTCGCGTACTGCTAGGAGGTCTGCTTCGCTTGCAAACTGTAGCTCAGCTACGATTTCTTTTATTAGGTCAGTTTTTATTTCTGCGTTCCTGGCTCTTTCATTGAAACTCTTGATTTTCATGGCGCAACCATATGCCGCTAGAATCCGTTCCAGCGTGGATTCATCGGGAAAATCTAGCCGTCCATTTTCGACGTGGGAAACATAGGAATCAGACTTGCCAATGGCGTTTCCAGCGGCCTTCATTGTGAGACCGGCCCGAATACGAAGCTCCTTTAGAGCTAGAGCTTCACGACTAATTATCCGAAGCGAAGTCCTCTTCCTTGGTATTCCATCTAAATTTGCTAAGTTTGAACTAAGCATGTAGCAGTTTTTCCTCCACTGAATTCGGCCTCAAAACAGTTTCCTCCAACGTAGGCCGAATAAACCTAACATCTCAGGGCTGAAATTCCGGTTTTCCACTGTGGACTATGTTTGTCTAAGCTGCTAATATCTCTGAGAAAACTTGGTGGAACTTTTGACCAACTTGGAGGAAAACTTGCGAGCCTACCTCCCTTGTTCTCCACCAAATTTAGCTGACTCGAAATGCTGTTGATTTCGAGTTGGCTCTTTTATCCTAGTTTATCCTCAAAATTCATAATATAAAATAATTTCAATTAGTTGAGTTAAATCGTCAGGCTTTTCTTATCCTTACACTTCTCAGATTTTCTTGTGTTTCCGAAGTCCTTGTCTGGAATAAAATCTGGACGTACTCTGGATAGGCTACATATGAACTAAATTTGTAGTGAAAATGGCGGCATTTGGCTATGGGAACAGGTAAGACGGCAAAGGTGATTATTTCGCCAGAAGCAAAGGTCTTGAAGCAGCTTCGTATCAAGCACGGGCTTTCGATGAAGAAGGCTGGCGAGCTGATGGGATATTCAGATTCATATCTGAGTCAGATTGAAAACGGGCGAGAGAATCCACCGAAGACAGTGCGTCTTCTAAAATTTCTGAAAGTCTATGGAGACATCAGCGAAAAGTATTTTCGTGAACTCGTTCGTGAAGTCTAAAAGGAAACGACCGATCAGGATGTGATCGAGGACCTGCTTCCTAAATTGAAGCCTGAGCAATTGAAGGCGGTGCGTGTGCTTTGTGAATCACTCGCCGCCGCTCGACTCTGAATCGTCAATTGCCAGAACATTCGTGGCCCCTTTGTTGTCGATACCTGTCAACCGAACATATTTCTGAGTTGTCGCTAGGTCAGCGTGTCCCACTAATTTTTGAACCGTTGGAACAGGTACGCCTTTCAGGAGTAAGTGCGTGATAAAGCTCGCACGAAGCGAGTGGAAGTTCGTCTCTTGGATGCCGATTTGTTTTTGAAACTGTCGAAGAGCCCAAGCCGCTTTACCTTGTTTCCATTCTGAAATTCTGGGTAAAACAAATTCGTCTTTCGATGATTTCTTTTCCGCAAGAAGTAATTCTTTGAGCTTGGGATCGAATGGAACAGTGCGGATTTTTTTGTTTTTCGTTGGCCCGAACGATTTTGTTTTTGCGCAGTATGCTTTATTGATACTGACTGAGTTGTCGTCCCACTTAATATCTGACCACTTCAATGCGTACCCTTCGCCAGAACGAAGTCCAAGGCCATAAACCACTCTCCAAATAAGATACCAAGGATGATTCTGCTGGCGAGCCTCTCGCAACAGTTGCTCGATCTCTTTTCTGCTCATGGCGACCAGTTCTTTTTCAGACTTTGCTGTGAATAGACCGGCGCATGGATTGGCATGGAGTCGTTTGAGTTTTATCTGATGATTGAAGACATTGCGAATCGCCTTCACGACCGACTTCTTTCCCTCTTCCTGAAGCTCTGAACAATGAAGCTCTACGAGTGATAACACGTCATCAGGACCGATTTCCTTGGTTATCTTGTTAGACCAAATCGGCTGATATTTTCTTAGAGTCAATTCATACGATTGAGTTGTTGAGCCAGCAAATCCACTGGAGGACTTCATCCATTTTATGTACTCCTCAATGGCATCGGTCCAAAGATTCTGGCCGAGTTTCACTTTCATTTTCAATTCGTCTCGCTCAGTCAGGAATTTTCGTGCAACGTTTCGGGCATCACCCGTTGAATTGAACGGGCCAGCCTTGCGGTCTCTGCTGATTCCCTTAACGGACGTTGTCACTCGGACAAAAAATGTGTCGCCAACTTTTTTGATATACTTGTCGATTTTGTCTTTCACGATGCACGTCCCATCACGTAGGCATCAAGGTGTTCTTTGCGAAACAGGAGTTTGCCTCGCTTCGTACCGCCTGAATTGAAGCCTTTAAGCAGCCCATTGCTGTGCAAGTTGTAAATCGACTTCTTAGCAATACGCAGGTACTCCGCCGCCTCCGTGACCGAAAACCATTCCTTAATCAAACTTTTGTCCGCAATCCCTCCATTCATTATTCATTCATAGTTTTACATATCATTCGTTTTATTTCAACTATGCGTCATTAAGTGTCCCATTATGAGATTTTCGATACCTAAGCACTTGATTTATCCATTTCACTTTTCATTCGATTTTATTCATGTTTGAATATGATTATGGCAAAACTTGAATTAAATGACGGTGAATTTCAGACCCTTATCGAGACATGGCAGTTTTTTAAGGACCACCAGAAGGTTGGTCTTTTGAAACGATTCCTATCGGCAGTTGGTAGGGGAAAGAATCTAAGTTCTTATCAAGATATGGTTGAAAAGTTGGCTGGATCACCACGCAAAAGCACGTCCGATGCGGAACAGATTATCTTCGTTGCTGACATAGAAGCTACGCTTGCGAACTTCAAAGACTTTCAGGCTGAAGTACAAAGACGAGTGAGTGCCGTTGGAGGCGTCAGTGCTGCTTCAAATAAAGTTGGGATAGCGCAACCAACAATTAGCCGATTCTTGGGAATGAAAGAGGCTCCTCGCTACGCAACGATTCAGCGAATTGCCAAAGCATTTAATCTTGCTGAGTTTCCAAAGCGGTCAAATCGAAAGGACTGATATGGCGAAACCAAAGAATATCAATCACGAAATCTATGGTGATCCAGCAGTTGTGAATCGAAGTGTTATCACCGTGAAAGTTAAAAAGCCTTATGTGGATTGGGCAAACACACTACCCGATGCCGTTTCCGGTGATACGCTCTTAATTACCCTTGAAGAACTGAACGAATCACCAACTGCTTTTCTTATTCCAGCGTTTGAGGAACCGTCTTCGGCGCAAAAGTACCTACAGAAAGTGAAGCCACGAATTTTTGAACAGCAACTCAACGCTTGGTGTACTGAACCAGATTGGTGGCCCAAAGATCGTTCTGCACGAGAGTTTAATAACTGGTTTGATATTGAGATCAGCGAAATGACTTTTGATCTGGCTGAAGACAGACCGTTAGGGCTCGAAGAGTACTGACGATAATGTTTATTATCATCGGCTCAAGTCGAATAGACGTGAACTTGAGAAATTCAAATTCTGATTCTAAAATGTAACTATCCACACACGATTTCATCAACACAGAAAGGGTTTTGCTTTAGGAGGTTACTTTGAATCAGGGCCCACTCATACTGCCGTCTTTTCTTTCTTCCTCTTTTGTTGGGAGCGAAACAACAAACTCATTTCAATCAATACTTTAATTCAAGGTCAGGTTGAAAATCTTTATTTAGATTTTAAAACCAAGACCGATCATTCAGTGAAAGATGTCGATTCTGATTTGCAGAAAATTCTCTCAAAGTCACTCAGTGGATTTGCCAATGCCGATGGTGGAGTTGTTATCATTGGAGTGGATGCGCCACAAAATCAATCACCTTCGCTAAAGCCAATAATTCCTTATGTGTCTTTGGAGCAAGAGGTAAATAGCTATATTTCCAGAGCAACGTCATTCCCAATTCAGGGCATAGAAATCAAATCATTTTCAATTTCCAGTGGAGGCGGAGTTGTTTTAGTTTTTGTTCCCAAAAGCGATTTGGCCCCTCATTGCAGTATGAAGGACAAAAAATATTACCAACGAATCGGCGATTCATTTTTGCCGATGGAGCACTATCAAATCGCTGACATGTTTGGCAAAAGACATCATCCGATGATCTTTCCAAATGGATTTTTGGCTGGAGATGTGAATACGGGAGGAAAGATTGTTCTTACCTTGGGAATTAAAAATGCCGGTAGATCAATAGCTAAGTTTTTGTTGCTGACTGTAGACAATCAGGTAGGTTTCAAATTTAACTCATGGGGCATCAGTGGGAATGGGCATTTTGGATTGAATCCATATCCTAATCCCACAAACTATTCCACCTACAGAGGCGGAGCCGACATCGTTATTCATCCTGGAACAGAATTGCCGGTCACGGTGATGGAGTTTCATTGTCAGGGAAATGCGCAGGCTCTGACTAATCCGACTGCGGACCTAGTTATTCAGGGGAGAATTGCGGCTGATGATTTTCCTATTCGGCAATGGAAACTGACTATTCCACTTTCGATGATTCAGACCGTAGTGACAAATCCAAGAAGTCCTCCTGTCGCAATTGACAGTGAGCTAATATAAAAAACCTATCTAATCACAAGGTGTGAATCCGACTTTGAACGGGCTATTTGTCATAAGCAGCGTTTTAAGGGCATCTGGCCCATTTTGAGACGTGGCGGATTATATATGGCAATAAAGTATTGCACAATAGTGCCGATAAGTGTTATAAAGTCAATATATGGCAATAAATTGTTGCCGAACGGTGGAACGATGGATGACAAAGCAATCGGTCGCCGAATCAAGGATGAACGGGAACGACGAGACATTTCGCAAAATCGCTTGGCTGAATTGGCTGGGATAGCCCATAGGCAGAGCATTGGTAGGATTGAAGACGGTGATCGCAAGCTTCAAGCCGTTGAGCTATATGGCATTGCGAACGCTCTTGGTGTGCGTGCCGAGTATTTGTTAGGTCTTGATGGCACCAACAAAACTGGCCAACCTTTTTACCTTTGGCGCAATCTTAGTGCTGATAATAAATCGGAATGGGAAAATAAGTTTTCAACTCACATTTCAAACTTGAAATACGTTGAGTCGGTTCTTTCTTTAGACTCGACCGCAACGACTCTTCCCCATCATTCAATTGATATTGAGAAGGCTGACGAAAATTCAATCTATTCTTTGGCTGATTCCATTCGGACGCAGTTAGGACTTGGCTCTTTCCCAGCGGAATCTCTCTTCAAAACTTTGGAAGAAAAGTTCAACGTCCGAATCTTTTTTGTCGATTTGCATGATGCTGGATCAGCGGCAACAACTCGATCAAGCAATGAGGCCGTTATCTTCTTGGATATGTTTGAACCGCCTTGGCGTCGCATTTTTAGCTTGGCGCACGAGCTTTTCCATATCGTAACTTGGTCGGACGACATCGCAAAACGAGCACAAGAAGACCAGGCTTTCCATAATAAGAATGAAAAGTTGGCCGAAGCTTTTGCGGCAGGTCTTCTCATGCCTTACGAAATGCTCAATGTGGAATTGGGCAAAGGTCTGAAGGACGGCAAGCTTACTTATATTGACATTATTTCTCTCGCTCGAATGTTTGGCGTATCAACTCAAGCCTTACTTTATTCAATGCAGCTAAGATTTCCAAAGCCCGATTCGCAGAGATGTGCGAGGTCTCTCTCATTGATGTAGACGATTTGTTGGCAGAGCGAGGACTGGCAGAAGTAGAAGACCATGAAGTCGAAATTAGTATTGCTTGATGCGGTCGTTATTATTGAAGCTCATCGGCTTGGAATTTGGTCTCATCTCGTGACACAGTTCAAAATTTCTGTCCCGGGCTATATTCTGGACAACGAGGTCAAATTCTTTAAGTCGAGAGGCGGAGGCAAGGTCAACATTGATCTTGCGGCTGATCTTCAAGCCAATCGAATTGAGCGGTTGGATGCTGAGCCAACTGACTTTGCGGCGCTCTACCAGAAATTTAACCAAGTGTTCGTAGACGGTATTGATGCGGGTGAAAAAGAAGCTCTGTCGCTTTTGAACTCAGGTCGATTCCCCGAACACAAATTTTGTACTGCCGACGGTGCTGCAATTAAAGCTTTGAGCGTGATGGCGCTTCAAGATCAAGGCGTGAGCCTTGAAGAGTTACTCACGCAAAGTGGTCGGAAAATGAGTTTGAAGGCGAACTTCTGCAAAGACTTTTATACGAAGCACATTGCCAATGGTTTGCAGGAACGAGAGAGCTTGCGCCGAAAATGAGATCCTAGAAGTGCCTTGGATTTCTTTGGGTTTCATCGCAGTAGAAGTTGGTCTTCTGGAAGAAACTCTGGAGGCAACTAAACTATGTATGTAGTATCAATGAGTTGGAAGGCTTAGATACGCCTCCACCATTTTCAGAGTTTGAGAACCCGGGTCGTCCCCGAGATGGGAACTAGGAATTGGAAATTAGATACGGATTTTAAATAGTTGATCTTGGCCGCCTCTCGATTGCGGCAAATCCAAGATTGCAAAACGGGGACGAAAACGTTGAACCCGAGGGGCTGACCGACGGTCACTTTCGGGCTTTTTTTATGGCGTGGGGACGATACGGTAAATGGCGAAGTTTGAACTCAAGCTGAATAAACGAAACAACTCAGCAGATGATTTGATTAAGGATCTTCAGCGCATCGCCAAGAAAATAAACTCAGATACAGTCACTGCCGCGGCATATGATGAAATGGGAAATTACGGTGTCACCACTTTTCGCAGAAAATTTGGTACTTGGAATAAAGCTCTTGAAGCTGCGGGATTAAAGGTTGTCCTAAATCTCAACGTGCCTGAGGAAGAACTTTTTGAAAATCTTGCTGAAGTTTGGCAACAGCTTGGACGTCAACCTGTAGGCAGGGATGTCGAGAAATCCAGTGGCTCACGTTACTCCTTGGGTACATATGAGAAGCGATTTGGTTCCTGGAATAAGGCTCTTGAGAGCTTCATAAATTATATCAATGCCTCTGTAATTGAACGCAAGCCCCACAAAAAATCCTGATGTGGTTCTACATGTCGATCATATGAAGCCGTGGTCAAAAGGTGGCGAGACGGTCATCGAAAATCTTCAGACACTTTGTTCTGTTTGCAATGTGGGCAAGAGTGCCGAAACATTTGAGGACTAATCATGCCACCGCCTTCACCTATCGCAGACTTTCAAAAACTCTTTGAGGCAGCAACTAAGGCCGAAGCACAAAGATTGGCCGGACAGCTTGTCTTAGATGCGCGACGATTCGGTGAATTGATAAATTTGGCACAAGGACTTGGGTTTACGCATCAACTTGTAACCAAAGAATGGGCTCCAGACTTTGTTTCTAGAGTGCCGGAGATCATGGATCAGATTGTGGCTGGCAGTAAATCGAACGATCCGAAAGTAAAGAAAAAGGGAGCTGCCGGATTCAACTTAGTTAAGCAACTTTTTATTCAGAGAAAACTTTTATTCTGCCACTTCTTTGAAAAGGCTAACGAATGGCACGTTTTCTACTTCTCTGGTGAAGATTACTTCGGCGGACATTTCGATCATCCACATGTTCATTACGCATCTCATTTATGGAATCACAATTTAGCGGTGATCAAGGTAGAAATTGAAAAGAAAGATTTTCGATTTTCTACCGCACATCTACAGATAATACCATTTTCTACATAATACTTATTTGAACTTCCAACCTTGGGTCAAAAAATCAAAATAGATGTTCGCAGCGGCATCGATAGGATCGCTATCTCCTTTTTTCTTCGGTAGCGAAAACTGCGACTTCAAGGTTTTAACGATTTTATCACGTTCAGCTCGTGAAATTACAAGTGTATCGGCTTTCTTAGTTTTTGGATTCTCTTTGCCAACTGCAGAGAAGGTTCCAAGGCCGACAGCCATAATTACTAACTCCCATTTTTTCTTCACATCGAGCATTTTTTCAGCATCCTGATCTGCTTGCTCCCCAGGAGAGGTCTTCACCTTGCCGTCTAATTTTAGTTTGAGATCCGCAATCGATGCCTCAACACCTGATCCGAGCATTTGATAGCTCTGCGAAAGTGTCTCAGCACTTTTTGAGATGTTTTCGTTCTTACTTTTTTTATAAGAACCGATCATGTTACTAGAGCAAAAGTATCCTGCTTTTAGCTCCTTTAAGGCGACAAGAGCGTCTGTTGCATCAGCATCCTTTTTTGACCGAACTGTGGTAATTTTTTGAAATTGCATTTTGATATGAGATAAGGACTCTGCCATTTTACCTAAATACTCGGCAACATCTTCAGTTTTTGCATTTGCCTCTGTACACTCTTGTGCATAGGTATTTAGCCCGCTCAGTGAAAGTAGTAAAATGACGAAAAGTCTCATGGTCCCTCCCTATATCCAATACAGTTAGTTTAGGGTTCATTCCTTAGCAGTGCAACTCTGAACACCATCCAAAGCTCTGTTCAAGTTGGTTCACCACGGTGCCAACCGAACCAACTCCATAGAAGATAAGAAGAACCGAATCAATCAGACGAACCGGATTTAGTTGAACCCCGGTTCTATTTGAGCCGATTGATTTGGCTGGAGGAGTTCGCCTGTGACCAAACCAGCTCGCAAAAAAGTTCAAAGCCCGTTCAGTAAGAACTTGAAGTCGATTCTTAAAGAGCGTGAGCTTTCTCAAAAGGCGGCGGCTGAAATTGCTGAAGGTACTCCGGCAACATTGATGAGGCTTGTTTCGTGAGAGAGATATCTACATTTCCACAGATCTACATTTGCAGGGGCTTTGTGGACTTTGTGATTTTGGTCCTAATTTTGGGTATCACACTGTATCTATAAAGATACGACAAGCTATTGAAACTACAGTGGGTTTGCCCCGAGTCTGTATATGCGAACGGGGTATGGGGGTCAATTTTTGAAACCCCGGGAACGGCCCCTACTCGATTCGGTTTTCATTTTTTGGAATTTTTCAAAAATGACCAACCCGAGATAGCTCAGTCCTTTGCTCAGATTCAATTTATTGCGATTAATCGCCGTTCTCCTGAACGATGACAGATGCCCGCATCAGTTCGTGCGGGTTGATGCAATCTGGTTCAAATTGCACCGATTATATTGCAGTAAACGTTCGTTTGAGAAAACAGGTTGGTTCGCCGTGAAGTCGGTTCAGCAAACGGTGAAGATAGAAAAATGGGACGAACATTTATCTATAGCCGAGTCAGTACAGGCGGCCAAGATGCCGCGAACCAAACTACGAACCTCAAACAACAGTTCCCTCATGCTGAGGTCGTTGAAGAAATCGCATCTGGCGGCAAGAGCAGACCAGCTCTTGAAAAACTGGTTCAAGAACAGTGGTTGCTGACCAGCAAATTCAAAGCTCTTACAATTAACTATTGGAGTTTGTAGAGGATTTGAGAGCTAATACCGCCATAAAACTGCGGAGACTTT
Organism: Pseudobdellovibrionaceae bacterium; assembly: GCA_044229295.1. Taxonomy (GTDB): domain Bacteria; phylum Bdellovibrionota; class Bdellovibrionia; order Bdellovibrionales; family Bdellovibrionaceae; genus JBGATJ01. The sequence goes on along the minus strand of JBGATJ010000004.1, from coordinate 120,355 downwards.
CGGAGAAATCGTTCCATATCCAGCGTCTTTTGAAAAACAAATTTTCTAAAAAGAGACTTAATTTTCACTTGGGATAAAGCCTCGAATCATACTCACCTCTGCGTTCTTGTCCAGTTAGAAATCACTTTCTAAAAGTGTTTTTGACTATAGGACGACCCTCAGAGTGAAGGGTTTTCGACTCCGAAAATTTATTTTTGAATAGCGGCGAAAACTTCCTACCTTAAATCACGAAGTCGTGTCATTTGTTTCCACAGTGGACCGTGAAATAATAGCATCGGGTACTCGCCCGAAAGAGAGACGACACTCGCCGGGGCTCATCGGTAAATTTTAGGGAAGAGACGGATATTCATCGAACGGCCTCTTGAGTTTAAATGCGAAGGATCGGATAAGCAGTCACCGTCTCCGGTGACTGCTCTCCTAAGAACCGAGCATGAAAGTTTCCCCTCACTCGGCTCAAGCCTTTTGGTAAGCCACTGATTGTGACCCGGCTCTTCGCTTCTTGCTCCTCCAGTAGAAATACTCGAAATAGTTGGGATCGTATGGATTAGCGTCAGCCTTTATTTTCACGTGGCGAACAATCGGCGTCCTACTGGCTTTTATTAAAGTCAGTGGTTCCGTTTTGTCGATCGTTGCCGCCGCGAAGGTCCAATTGTCGCCTTCGAGAGTTTTGAAGTATTTCTTCTTGACCCACGGTCTGCGTTTCTTTGGATGCCTGCGCTTGCACCACTGCCACAGAGCTTGGAAGATGTGGTTGTCAACTCGGCTGAAGGCCTTGCTCGACACCACATGCCTGTAGTAGTTGGCCCACCCGCGAATTTTAGGATTCAGTTGGCGGATGAGCACCTCCGTCGTCGCTGTTTTGTTGCGCTTGATAATTTTTCGGATCGTATTGAGGAAGGTCGTGATCTGCCGGGAAGCCGGCTTGATCAAGAGTTTGTCCTTGTACCTCCGAATATTGAAACCAAGGAAATCAAAACCAGCGTTGATGTTGGTGATTTTAGTTTTCTCGGCCGATAGCTCAAGACCACGTTCTTTTAGAAAAGATTCGACTATAGGTCTGATTTCCTCTTCCAAGAAGGCTTTTGAAATGCCGGTGACGATGAAGTCATCGGCGTAAGTCACAAGGTACACTTTGTGAGGGTTCTTGACTGGCCACTTGTTTTTGAGTGCGCCCTCTAAACCCTTAAGTGTCATTGTTAATAGACATGGTGAGATGATCCCCCCTTGAGGGGTTCCGTCTTCTGTTTTGAAGATGGTATCGTCGTCCATGTATCCTGCCTTCAACCACTTTCTGAGGACCGTTTTATCCATCGGAATGTTTGCGAGCAACCAGTCATGATCGATGCGGTCGAAACATGATTTGATGTCCCCCTCTAAAACCCATTGAGCGGTGCCCTTTCTAGCGAATAGGTTAAAGCACTGCTCGATTGCGTCTGCTGTCGACCGCTTCGGGCGGAACCCGTAGGCGTTTGGATCAGCAAGCGTTTCCGAGATAGGTTCAAGACCAAGCAGATAAAGCGCCTGCATCGCTCGACACTTCATTGTTGGAATAGAGAGAGGTCGCAATTGACCATTTCGTTTTGGAATATATACGCGTCTCAGTGGCTGGGTCTTGTAGCCTAGTTTTCCGAGATCCAAAACCGCCTTCATCTTTTGTTTCGACGTGGTCCACGTAACTCCATCGACCCCGGCGGTCTTGCTGCCGCTGTTGCCGGTGACCTTCTTTACTGCCAGTAATTTGGCATTGAAAGATCGCGACAAGAGATGTTGGAGAGCTTTCGCTTTTCCGTAACGATTTTCACGAACTGCCTTTGCAATACGTATTTGAATTTGCCGCACCTGTTTCCGGACCGCTGGCCAGTCGATGGCTTCCCAATCCAAGTCTTTGGTGAAAGACGCACCAGTCAGTGTTTTTCTCACTACCGTCATTTGCATTTCCTTCCTAGGGCAATTACCCAAACTCTCTTGCAACAAAAGACCAATCGGACGTGGGCTCACTTTCGTGCGGGAGATAGCCCCCTATCCTTGCCATTACAGCAAGGCGTTTGCTTTTTCCGATATCTCAAACCATACGGCCATCACACTTTTCACAAAGTGTTTTCCATGGAGTGGAGCCGTATGGGGTTTCCACGTTCCATCATAAAAAGGATATGTTGGGTTAGGTACTCACTCATGAACCGGAGGACTTTACAGCTGTGAAAGCGCATTCGTGGAATCACTTTCCAGTCCCCATTGCCGTTTTGGCTCAAGCGATCAGCCACTTTCGCTTGTTTCGCAGTCGCGATTCTTAAATGAGTTCACATATGTTTACCGTGCCAACTATCTAGCACTCACCCAGTTTGTGGCTACCAGGAGGCCGAATCACTTGCGATCTTCGACCCGCAGGCTTTCGCCTGCTTCGTTACATTGTTAGGGCCGCTCTTGATTCAGGCCCCTAGATTCACCGAACAGCATCGGTGGTTCAATTTGAACACCTCCTTATGATAGCTTCGTGTCGCACCCAGAAGACTCAAGCGGAACGCCACGACCTGATCGTGTGAGGCGATCAACCATAACCTGCGCAAAAGTGATAAGTCCCGCGTAAGATAAGACGGGCAGAAGTAGCGCAGCAGCGGCATGTTTTTGAAAAAAATTGTGGTGAACTCAGTGCTTTTCAAAGGCACTGAGTTTTATTTGGAAACAGAATCGTGTTTGCACTCGATTTTAGTTTTCTTGCGTTGGTCTAAATCTCTCGCAAAAGAAAATTGAAGACCTATGCCAACCAAGTGGTTTTAATTTGCTTCAATCACTCGAATCGATTGTCGGTAGTCACTTGAAACTTGCACGCCCTGAACTGTGCAGGATGCTCTCACGATAAGAACCTTACCATAGTTTACTAGGTACCCGTTATCAGTCATAGAAAAGTAGGGAACAGCGATAATGCCTTTCTCCTTACCATACTCTTCAGCGTATCCCATATGGACAAAGCACTTTTTTGCACCATCGAACGAAGGGCAGGACAATTTCTGCTTCATCAAAGCGTTCTGTGCGATTTGTTCGGCTTCGTAGCTTTCACAGGCGCCGGACACGGACGATACAAAAATAGAAATAACAGCGCACATAAAAATCAAAAACTTCATAAACTCTCCTGTCGATCTTGTTTACATTTGACGCCGGATTTGAGCGTCCAGTTCATCAGCAACTGTTAAAATCCAACCTGTTGACCTCACGGAAGCTCAATGCAAGAAGCAGCCCAAGCCAAATCTCGTCCATAGTCAGCCTGGTGCTGCCGCAAAGTGACGAATTTTGGACCCTAACTCGAGGGCAGCCTAAAACGCCTGTCTTGCTGACTCTGTCGCTCGGTCAACAAAGATCGCTTCCGTAGCATTTTGTGTCTTAAAAGGGCTCCTTAGCGGTTTTAGGCCAGGGTGTATAACGGCCAATGCCATCTAGCTCAGTTCGCCCGGCTTTCGCCAGGCCTGAAGCCACTATGAAGTTGGTCAACCGGCGAAAAAGAAGGATTTGATTGTTGATCAAGCGCATCCGCGCGGTAGTATTGCGCGGCTTCGATGCGAGCTATTCAGACAAATATTTAACTTCACACCCTCCTTACGAATTTGATGGCGTATAGCTAATGACAATTTGATCAAGCTTCTTGTTCGAAGAATCCCAGAGTTCTAAAGTTGACATCTGTTCGTAATTTTCTTTCGAAGGTTTCCAATGCCCGTTCCGCTCAACTTTATATAAAATCTCGAAGCGAGTTTTGCCTATTGTTGGGAATACGGTGAATGTTCCTGAACCACCGCCGCGCCCTTGGATGCCTGCCTGGGTACCCGGAGGGTCTCCAATTCGAAAATTTATTTTTGTTTGTTCTGCTTTCAATGGGAGGATCGAAGGCCCTAAGGTGAAAGGTTGGACAACATAGAGTTCAGTGTCGGAGTTAATATAGTAAAAGTCGATTCGATTTTTTGAGCATCGAATAGAAGGGAAAGTTCCGTTATAACCTTTAAACAGTGTTTTTACGGGCAGTAGAAATTTTTGCTTCTTCAAATCCCATTGGACCACGCTTATTATCGTGTTGCTAATGTCGCTGTTCACAAAAGCAAAATAGTCTTGTGTTAAGCAGGCAATATTTAAATCTGTCGAAAGAGCCTTGGGACGAACACGTCTTCTCTTTTCCTCTTCAGCCGCGTATTTTGCGGCCTCGGCATCCTCTAATTTCTTTGCTTTTCCTGTTGCAGTGAAATTAATCTGAGGAGGGTCGGTGATAAGCCCTTCAATATACCATCCAATAGGCTTTTGATCCTTTGTAACTAGGGCGCGCTGCCAAACGCGGCCCTTCGGGCCAGCGTTTGTGGCGCACGTCTGATAAGAATCCGATTAATTTGCAGGTTTTTGAGTTGGAAAAAGAAGCCATCGCTACTTTCTTTTCGTTTTGAGTTGGTGCTAGAATTTTTTTGCTTATGAAAAACCAAGTACCAATCAAACAACAAGGAGCCGGCGATGGCCATCAAATACGGTCACCAGATTACGTTTGGCATGTGGACACTTCAAGAACTTTCTGGACGAAGATGAAGAAAGGGACGGCGAGCTTCCCAAAGACCGTCACCATATCCATAACCGCCGCCCCAATAACAAGGATATGATTCCGGTGCGCCTTTTACAAAAATCGTGCATTCGCCTTCTTCTCCGGTCACATATTCAAACTTGCAACTCGAGTCTTCAACTTCCAGGTCGCTTCGGTCGCCAAGTAACCGCCAACTAGGGCGCCAAGTAACCAAAGTCCCGCGAAGGTAAGAGCAAGCTCAGTACCAAAGGCTGCAAAGACACTCAGAGAGACGATGCCCAAAGCAAGTGTTTGCAAAAACTCAGTACGCTTCAGCGCTTTTACCTCTTCAACTGACAAAAAATATCCAGCAGCAAGAATACTGAAGCTTACAAAGATAACTCCGCAACCAACCATACAAACACTATGGCCCCACATCTCCATGAACCAGTCTGAAAGCGATCGAGTGGTTCCGAACGGGTTCATGCCAAACTGGTGACAAACGCCGAGCGAGAAAAATCCAACAACGAGATGAATTCCTAAAAGTTTCGCAAATACATTCCACGCGCTCGGATTCAAAAGTGAACGAATATTTCTAAGAACGCTTTCGTTCAACTCGCGCGGAACACGGGCTTCTTCAGCATTCAGAAACTCTGAGTAATCATTCATCCATTCTTTAGGATCATTTGCCTTCATGGCTTAGTCTCCCTTCGCAGCGAATGACTTCAGTTTGGCTACTGCTCGGCTGACAATCTTGCGTGCATTTTCAGACGATGTTTCAAGTGAGGCTGCGATTTCCTCAAATGTCTTTTCATCAATGTATCGAAGTTCAATCGCTTTCCTTTGGCTTTCAGGAAGACGACCCATGAGGCTTGTGACTTCGGCAACCGACCTATGATCTTCTACTCCCTCAAGATCAGGCGAATATTCGGCATCACGCTTTGCTCGCTGGTCAGAACGGATACCATCAACCAGAACTGACTTCGTAATTGAAAAGATCCAAGGTAGCGCAGGCAAAGATTTATTATAGAGGTGCTTAGATCGATGCATTTTCAAAAATGTTTCCTGATAAAGCTCGGCAGCTCGTTCGTCGTTCCAAACTTTCCTGCGAAGAAATCCATAGATTTTCTCCGAATGTCTCCGGTAGAGCGTTTGAAATGCCTCTTCTGATCCTGATTGATACATCACCATAAGTTCTTCATCGGAAAGTGCGTCGCCGTTAAATTTCAGGGTCATCCGAGCCTTTCACACTAGGTATTACGAAGACCTTGGGTCTTTTGTGACATCAAAATAAATTCCCTAGTGATTCCAACATATTAGAATATATTTTCGTTCGGCTGTCACAAAGTATCTCCACTCTTCGTAATCCATTATATGAAGCGTTTAGCCATAATCCTCATTATTTTGATTTCAGCCTCTGCACGAGCGCAGGAAAAACTTTCGCTTTCAAGCTATCTCAAGGAAGTGGAAGTCCAAAATCTGACTCTGAAAGCAAGCGATGCATCGGTCGATGCAGCCGACGCCCGGTCAGTTGGAGTTGCGCTCCCACAACCTATGGTCGGCGTCACGCAAATGCGCGATAGCAGTGGAACGGCAAACGGCTTTGAAGTGAATCAAACAGTTCCTTTCCCCACAAAATTATCTAGTGACCGGAGTGCCCGAAAGCTTGAAGCCGAAGCGGAGAAAGCGATGGCTTACGGATTGAAAAACGAAGTCTTGGCGAAGGCGCGACTTCTTTATATTTCCGTATGGGCTGCACAAGAACGAATCCAGTTCCTGAAAGAGAAACGAACGGCAATCCAAGACCATCTAAAATTAAGCCGAGCAAGTACGCGCTCTGATTCTTCGTTAACGATTCACACGTTAAAAGCGGAATCAGATTTGGATCTAATGGAAAACGAAGTCTTAGAAGCAGAGCAGGCCCTCAAAGAACAACAGATTGCTCTGGCCGAGTACGCTTCCAAGAGCCCTTCAGATTATCGACCCTTACTTGAGAAGCCGCCGGTAACAGCGCTACCATCTGCTCAAACTCTTACCGCTCCTTTTCAACTAGAAGCAAAAAAACTAACTCTCGCAAAGTTGGATGCTCGAGAATCAGAGGCCAAGGCTTCTTGGTTTCCTGACTTCAACTTACGCTACCGCGATATCGGCGGAACGCCAATGATACAAGGTTTTCGCGAAGTCATGGTTGGAGCTTCAATTCCACTGTTCTTTTGGGAACCCAATGCGATTTCAAAATCTGCCCGTGCCGAAAAGTTAAAGGGCGAAGCAGAATACTCTCAGGAAAAACTCAGCATCGAAGCAAAAACATCGTCACTTTTGGCACGAGCTGAGACTCTGAAAAAACAATTAGATCTGATCTCAGACAAGCTTCTCCCGCGCGCCGAAAAGCGTATGCGTCTTGTTCACAATCTGGCGCCTCGAGATATGGAGTCTCTTCAGGATCATCGCGAAGCCATGGAGTCGTTCCCAGATTTAAAACTTCGATCGCTAGATCTTCGATTGCAATACGAGAACACCGTCGCAGAACTTTCGAAGTTTAGTTCCACCAAGGGGGCGCAATGAAAAGAAACTGGGTGATCATTGTCGTTATCATCGCGGTCGCCGGACTTTGGGCAGCAAAGAAATTTTTGAGCAAGAATACTTCGGACAAGAAAGTAGCATTCACGGAACTCAAAGGTACAAGTTACTGGACTTGCCCCATGCATCCACAGATTCATATGGATCACTCAGGCGAATGCCCGATCTGTCACATGAAGCTCGTGCAGGTGAAAGCGCAACAAGTTCAAGCCGTCGAAAGCAGTCGCTCACAGGTCCAAGCGTCGCCGGATCAACTGACATTGATCGGAGTTCAAAAACAACAAGTCGAGCGCATGGATTTGAATCTCGCGATTCCTATCTCCGGTCGTTTACTTTCCAGCTCAAGTGTCGCATTTCAAGTTTACGAAAGTGATCTTCACTTTATTCGTCCGGGTCTGACCTTCAAGGGCCAAAGCAGCTTCGTTCCGGACGGTGAAATCACGGGTGTTATCGCTTCGGTCGATTCGATCGTTGACCCCACAAGCAGAACTGTTCGAGTCGTTGGCCAAATTCAGAAAGGTCCGAAAGGCTTAATTTCTGAAACGACGTTTAGCGGAGTTGTGACAGTCACTCGCAAAGGCAGCGTAGCAATCCCAGAAAGTTCCGTTCTTCATACCGGAACAGGCGATCTGGTTTATGTTTTTGTCGATGGCGGCAAACTGGCTGCTCGCAAAATCATGCTAGGAGCAAAGACCGAGGGTTTTTATGAAGTAGTCTCAGGTCTTGAGCCAGGGGAATTTATCAGCTCAGGACCAAATTTCCTGATCGACTCAGAAGCAAAGATTCGGGGGACCTCCGAAGGAACAAGTGGAAAGTCTGCAACCCCAGCTTGCCCCGAAGGGCAACACTGGGACATCCCAATGGCGATGTGCATGCCGGGTAAGGCAACCAAATGATTAAACGGATTATTGAGTTCTCAGCTCATAATCGTTTTCTTGCTCTTGCGATCACATCGGTGTTTATCGCGCTTGGTATCTATTCGCTAAACCACATTCCGCTCGATGCGATTCCAGATCTTTCAGATACCCAAGTGATTATATATTCAAAGTGGGATCGCTCTCCCGACATCGTAGAAAACCAAGTCACTTATCCAATTGTCTCAGCGATGCTTGGCGCTCCGAAGGTAAAATCAGTTCGCGGCTTCTCTGATTATGGCTTTTCTTACGTCTATGTCATTTTTGAAGACGGCGTTGACCTCTACTGGGCGCGCAGCCGCGTGCTCGAAAATATGAATCGAATCGGCTCGCAACTTCCAGTTGGAGTAAAAACAGAGATTGGACCTGATGCGACAAGCGTTGGCTGGGTTTACCAGTACGCGCTCCGAGATGAGTCTGGAAAATTTAATTCATCCGATATGCGCTCGATGCAAGATTGGTTGATTAAGTTCCAATTGCAAAGCGTTCCAGGAGTCGCCGAAGTGGCGGCTGTCGGTGGCTTTGTAAAGCAGTACCAAGTCAAAGTCGATCCAACAAAGCTTCAACAGTTCCAAGTTACGATGAACCAAGTCATGGATGCTGTTCGTAACTCCAACCAGGAAAGCGGCGGCCGCACAATCGAGTTCTCAGGCACCGAGGCCATGGTTCGAAGTCGCGCCTTGGTCGACAAAATTGAAGATATCGAAAACGCCGTCGTTAATTATAATCCTCGAAGTCGTGCGCCAGTAGTTGTGAAACAAGTCGCAACTGTGTCGGTGGGTCCTGAAATGCGAAGAGGCGTCACTGACTTCAACGGGCTTGGAGATACCGTCGGCGGAATCATCGTCATGCGACAAGGTGAAAATGTTCCCGAGGTCATTGATCGCGTAAAGACAAAACTCGCTGAAATTCAAAAAGCTCTTCCCGAAGGCGTGAAAATAATTTCTGTTTACGATCGCTCAACCCTGATCGATCGGGCGATGGAAACTCTAAAAGGAACTTTGACCGAAGAGCTCATTATCGTGAGCCTCGTGATTCTTTTGTTCTTATGGCATATTCCGTCGGCGATAGTTCCGATTGTTACAATTCCGATCTCGGTTCTCTTAGCATTTATCCCGCTCTATTTCTTTGGCTTGAGCAGTAACATCATGTCGCTCTCTGGTATCGCCATCTCAATTGGCGTTCTCGTCGATGGCGCGATAGTAGAAGTTGAAAATGCGTACCGTAAAATTCAAATCTGGGATCACAACGGAAGAAAAGAAGATTTCTTCCACGTTCGGCTCAGCGCACTCACTGAGGTCGGTCCCTCGGTCTTTTTTTCTCTTCTGGTCATTGCTGTCGCATTTCTTCCGATTTTTACTCTAGTGGACCAAGAGGGCCGACTATTTAGGCCACTTGCATTCTCTAAAAACTTTGCAATGGCAATTGCAGCACTTCTGGCGATTACACTCGATCCAGCTATTCGAATGCTCTTTGCGAGAAGCGAAAAGTTTAAAACCAAAAGCCCTCTACTTAACCGAATTGGAAATGCAGCTCTCGTTGGTACCTATTATGACGAGCACAAGCACCCAATCAGTCGCAGACTCTTTGCGGTTTATGAACCAGTCATCGACTGGGTGTTACGCCATAAGAAAAAGACGCTGAGTTTCGCTCTTATAGGGATTATCTCGATCGCCCCTGGCTTTATGCTTCTTGGATCAGAATTTATGCCGACTCTTCATGAAGGCAGCTTGTTGTATATGCCAACGGCCCTTCCTGGAATTTCTGTCAGTGAAGCACAGCGTATCCTGACCCATCAGGACCAGGTCATTAAAACATTCCCGGAGGTTGATGCCGTTTTTGGTAAAGCAGGCAGAGCGGAAACTTCCACCGATACAGCTCCACTCAGTATGATCGAAACGACCATCACCTTGAAACCAAGTTCAGAGTGGCGAAAGGAAAAACGCTGGTATTCGTTCTTGCCAGAATTTACCAAAGCCCCGTTTCAGAGAATTTGGCCCGAGACGATCAGCGAAGAAAAGTTGATTGATGAGTTAAACGAGAAGCTCGCATTTGTTGGAATGCCGAACATTTGGACGATGCCGATTAAAAATCGAATCGACATGCTTTCAACGGGCATCCGAAGTCCGATCGGCATTAAGATATTTGGTCCTGACTTAAAGACGATTCAGAGTATCGGCGAGCAAATCGAGCAGCAAATTATGACTGTCGAGGGTACGAGATCGGTCATAGCTGAGCGGATCGCAAGTGGATACTTTCTTGATATCGACTTCGATCGCGAGAAACTGAAAATCTACGGTATTTCTCTTAAAGAAGCCCAAGACCAAGCGATGACTTCTGTCGGCGGCGACAACGTCTCGCAAATTCTGGCCGGACGCGAGCGATATCCCGTGCAAGTGCGCCTGGCGCCGAGCTTTAGACAAGACCCTGAGCAAATCAAGCGAACGCTCATTACAACACCGACTGGCGCGCAAATTCCTTTAAGTGAAATTGCTTCGGTGAGATTTAAGGACGGGCCCTCGATGATCCGCGATGAAAATGCGCAGCTTGTCGGTTATGTCTATATCGACATTGATCCTGAGAAAGTCGATATCGGGACCTACGTGAGTCACGCAAAGGAAGTTCTCAATCAAAAAGTTGATGTGCCTTCGGGCTACTTGATTTCATGGAGCGGTCAATTTGAAAACATGGAGCGAGTTAAGGAGCGCCTGAAGTTCGTTATTCCCATTACTCTGATCTTAATCATGTTCCTCCTGTATTTTAATACGAAATCTTGGGTTAAGACCGGAATCGTACTTTTAGCAGTTCCATTTTCTTTGATCGGTGCAGTTTGGTTCTTAGTTTTCCTGGGTTACAACTTATCCATTGCTGCATGGGTCGGAATGATTGCGCTGTTGGGGCTTGATGCAGAAACTGGCGTCTTCATGCTGATGTATCTTGATTTGGCCTTTGATGAACGAGTTCAAAAAAATCAGATGAACACTTTGACTGACTTGAGACAGGCGGTGATTGAAGGTGCCGCTCATCGCGTGCGACCGAAACTTATGACGGTCGCAGCTCTGTTCATGGGTCTAATTCCGATTATGTGGTCGCTGGGCGCTGGCTCTGATGTGATGAAACGGATCGCTGCACCTATGATCGGCGGACTAATAAGCTCATTTCTTTTAGAACTTCTGATTTATCCAGTGATTTTCTATCTCTGGAAATCGAAAGCTCACTTTAAAATTCCAAACTCAAAACTTTTCGAGGAGGTTTGATATGAAAAAATCCTTTCTTGTTCTCTCTATGATTCTAGGCGTAGGCGCCGCGCACGCTGCACCTGCGACTGCAAAACATCAGGACATCGATCTTCAAGTGACCGAAAAGGGTTTCGAACCAAGCCAGATAGACGTAAAGCCTGGAACATCCGTCACTCTAAAGGTCACACGCAAAACGGACAGCACTTGCGCTACTGCGATTCAAATTCCATCAAAGAAGATCAAGAAGGAACTTCCACTCAATAAGACCGTAAGTGTGGAACTAGGAAAACTCGAGAAGGGTGAAGTTCGTTTCGCGTGCGGGATGGAAATGGTAAGCGGACAAATTATCGTTCACTGAGAAAGAGGAGAACTTCGTGAGAATAGTTTCTGTGATTAATGTGCTGCTTGCTGGAGCAATAGCATTTGCGCATCCAGGTCATCACCATGGTGAACATACCAATGTGGCAAAGACCGAAGAGGGGGCACCTGACCTTAAGAAAACCTATGATGAAATAAACAAGGAGTATCTCGCCTCAGTGATGCCAATATTTGAACAAAAGTGTGCTGCCTGCCACTCATCTACTGCGGCTGCACCTTGGTATTCATCCGTTCCCATCGTACATTGGATTGTCGAGGGTGATCGCTCGGAAGCAAAAGAGCATCTAGAGATATCAAAGGGCTTTCCGTTTGCAGGCCACGGAACCCCAGGTGAGGACTTGGCCGCACTTAAAGAAGTCATCGATAAAAACTCAATGCCGACATGGCTTTATTCTGCCTTTCATCCATCCTCAAAGCTGACGGCTGAAGAGAAAAAGACGACATTAAAGTGGATCGATGAGAGCCAAAAAAAGATTTCGCTAGAAAAAGCAGGTAAGCCGTCGATGTCCGACCACGATCACCACTAGATCAAGACTCGGAGCTGAATAATGGGCCAATAGCTTTTGGCCATTGCAAGATGATTCCCGTCAGCCAAAGAACTGCTAAGGCCAGTAATGCGAACTTGAAGTCAGAGTGAATAACAAAGTTAACAGCCGTCATTAGGCCGACAGAGGCCATCCATGCAACAATCTGTACCCAGCAGCTCTGAGGAACGAAAAAATAGACGCCAATACCTATGACCATAAGACCAGAAAAATTGATAATGCGCTTACCGAGCGTCGACCGAGAGATTGCCATTAGCAGCTCTTTCTATTTCAAAATGTTTTGCCACATCTCTTGCTATTCGTTCGACGCACCACTTTGCATAAACATGACCAAATAATTTTCCCATCAAGCGATTCACGCCAGCCTGCGGAAGATCGTAGTCAATAAAGACGCGAAGGTTCGATCTTTTTTATCATCAAGTTTAATTTCCATTTTTGATCCAGCCATCATCCACGTGGATTTTCCCATGTGTGATGAAAGCCGATGAGGGTCGTCGAGATATTCAAATGCCACTTCAGGCGCTGCTTTGATTTGAACACTGTTTGAACGGTGGTGCTGGTAGGTCATGAGAGATTCACTTTTTTCAGGCGAAGTGCGTTTCCAACAACGGAAACGGAACTTAAGCTCATGGCTGCTGCGGCAATAATCGGACTCAGTAATATTCCAAAGAATGGATAGAGAACTCCAGCGGCGATCGGAACACCGAGTGCATTGTAGACAAAGGCAAAGAATAAGTTCTGCTTAATGTTCTTAAGAGTTCCCTCGCTTAAGGCACGTGCTCGAATAATACCAACGAGATCACCTTTGATGAGAGTGACTCCGGCGCTATTCATCGCAACATCAGTTCCAGTTCCCATCGCAATACCAACTTGAGCTTGTGCAAGTGCGGGCGCATCGTTAATTCCATCACCGGCCATTGCCACAAACCTACCTTCGGCTTGCAATGCTCTCACGATTTCGGCTTTCCGTTGCGGCAGGACATCGGCCATCACTTGGTCGACTCCAACCTTTTTTCCGATGGCTTCCGCCGTTCGCTGATTATCACCTGTGACCATTACCACTTTGATACCAAGTTCTCTCAAAGAGCGAATCGCTGCAACAGTCGTTTCTTTAATTGGGTCCATGACACCAATAAAGCCTGCAAGCTTCTTCTCGATAGCCACGAACATGACGGTCTGGCCATCGGCGCGCAATGCATCGACTTTATCTTGCACCTCATCTAGTGAGATCGATAAATCAGTCATCAATGCTTTGTTACCAACCGAAACAGTCCTACCATTGACTGTTCCGCTAGCACCTTTGCCCGTAATCGATTGGAAATTATCAACTTGCGAAAGCTGAACACCTTTTTCTTTTGCACCGCCGACAATTGCGGCAGCTAATGGATGTTCGCTGAGCTGCTCAAGACTTGCTGTCAATGCTAAGAGTTCGCTCTCGGGAATACCTGCTAAAGATTGAACCGCTACTAGCTTTGGCTTCCCAACAGTGAGTGTTCCGGTCTTATCGACAACAAGCGTATTCACTTTTCGCATGAGTTCGATCGCTTCGGCATTTCTAAAAAGAACTCCCATTGTTGCCCCACGACCGGTTGCAACCATGATTGACATTGGCGTCGCAAGACCCAGAGCGCACGGGCAGGCAATAATCAGAACCGCTACCGCATTGACGATCGCATGTGCGAGTTTTGGATCAGGCCCAACGAGCGCCCACACGACGCCTGTAATAATCGAGACAAAAATCACGGTTGGAACAAAATAGGCTGAAACTTGATCGACGAGTTTTTGAATCGGTGCTCGCGAGCGCTGGGCATCGGCCACCATTTGGACGATCTGAGCAAGTAAAGTATCTTTACCGATTTTTTCAGCGCGAATGACGGTGGAACCTGTTCCGTTAATGGTTGCTCCAATGACCTTTGCGCCAGCTGCTTTCTCTACGGGAATCGATTCTCCGGTAACCATCGATTCGTCCACTGAAGTCTGTCCGGAGACCACAACGCTATCGACCGGGATCTTTTCTCCGGGTCGAACGCGCAGTTGATCGCCGACATTGATCTGCTCAAGTGGAACATCTTCCTCTGATCCATCTGTTTTGATTCTTCGAGCTGTCTTAGGTGCCAGGCCAAGAAGCGATTTAATCGCGGCACTCGTCTGCCCACGAGCTTTCAATTCGAGAACTTGTCCCAAAAGAACAAGCGTAACTATAACTGCTGCGGCTTCGAAATATAATCCGACTTCGCCAGTCATTGAGTCACGGAAGGAATCTGGGAACAGTTGCGGAAAGAAAACCGCAATGAGGCTGTAGCCATAGGCGACGGCTACCCCAAGTCCAATCAACGTAAACATATTGAGGCTTCGATTTTTCAGAGATTGGAAAAATCTAGTAAAGAAAGGCCACCCGCCCCAAAGAATTACTGGAGTTGCGATCAAGAGCTCTGCCCATTTTAAATTGGCGAGTACGTCCATATTATGAAAAAGGTTTCGCCCACCCATTGTGATAAAAAGGAGAGGGATACTCAAAACAGCGCTAACCCAAAAACGCCTTAGCATTGAAAGATACTCAGAGGTATCCTCTTGTCCTTCAGCGGCAGTCACGGGCTCGAGGGCCATGCCACAGATTGGGCAGCTTCCTGGTCCAATCTGCCGGATTTGAGGGTGCATCGGACAGGTGTACTCGACGTCGCTGTTTTGCTGTTTCACCTGTGAGGCCGCTGGTGAAATGTATTGAAGAGGGTTTTGATCGAACTTTGTTTTGCACTTTGAACTACAGAAGAAATAGTCCTTCGCTTGAAAGGTCGATTTCCCACCTTTGGCGGCTGTTGGATTTACTTTCATTCCACAGACAGGATCTTTAACTTCGGCGAAGGACTGATGGGATTGGTCACCTTGTCCATGATGATGGTGACTATGGTTGTGTTCTTGCGAATCCATGAGAGCCTTTCTTATTTAATGAGTTCCATCAGTTCAGCCAGTTTACGGTCGAATTCCTGGCTGGAGTCTTTGCGCGCCGAACTCTTGATGCAGGAAGACATGTGGCCTTTGATGATTTCAATTTCGAGAGCCTGCAATGCCGATCTCACTAGAATAGTCCGGGAAGATCTCTTTCTTCTTTGGGCTCATACCTTATATACTCCCTACCAGTATCATGCACCGTAAATTCATTTGTATGATTGTGCAAGATCCGAACCCATTCTAAATGGCATACTCCCTGCTAGTATCTCTATTAAATGCAACGAGAGGTCCATTTAACGTCTGTTGCAAGGTTTTCGCGGGACATTTTGTCAGAACGCTCGACAATGTGTCTCAAAAATCAGAGCTGGACCTAGGAAGGTGTCAATGGCTGACCAAGCTAATGTTAACGACAGACCGCAGAGGCAAACGAACCCGCTTCTATATCAAATCGGCAAATGGGGGGCGATCGCGATTATCGCTTATTACTTACTAACCGAGCATCGCGAGCACGTCTTCCAGTACCTTCCGTATGTGCTCTTGCTTGCTTGCCCGCTCATGCACTTTTTTATGCATGGACATCATGGTGGCCATCATCACCAACAAGAGGAAAGGAAAGATCAACCATGAATCATTCGGATACGTCTGCATATGGCCTTTGGGGCCTAGTCTTCGTCAATTCTCTCATATTCATATTTTTTGCCTTCAGCTTTTTTAAGCCTCGAACAAAGACGGATTGGAGAACCTTTGGAACATTCTCGGCATTTATCGTTGCATTGATGGTTGAGATGTACGGATTTCCGCTGACGATCTTTCTGCTTTCGGGCTGGCTCACAAAGAAATTTCCGCAGATTGATTTTTTCGCGCATGACAACGGACACTTGTTGCATACATTGCTTGGATTAAAAGGTGATCCGCACTTTGACGTTCTTCATATCCTCAGTAATGTATTGATTGTCGCTGGATTCATTCTTCTTTCATCAGCATGGCGAGTGCTCTACAAAGCACAACAAACACGAACGCTGGCAAAAAATGGCGCCTATCAATACGTTCGGCATCCGCAGTATGTGGCGTTCATTTTAGTTATGCTGGGTTTCCTCTTACAGTGGCCAACTATTCCAACGCTCATCATGTTCCCAATACTTATTTACACTTACGTTCGCCTTTCTCTTCGCGAGGAGAAAGCGGTCGAGGCGGAATTCGGTGAAACTTATCGGAAGTATGCCGCCGTAACGCCGAGATTTTTTCCGCGACTTGGAAGTCGCAGCCATCCAACACAGCTTGAAAGCGCGAGATAAGAATGAATGCCGAAATCGAAACTCCGAGAATACGATTCCTAGGTGCGGCGGGTACTGTTACCGGATCAAAGTACCTTTTGACCTATAAGAAAACTCAAATTCTCGTCGACTGCGGGCTTTTTCAAGGACTCAAAGAGCTCCGATTAAAAAACTGGGATAGATTCCCAACTGATCCAAAATCAATTGATGCGATTGTGCTTACGCATGCCCATATCGACCATTCAGGTTACATACCTCGACTAATTAAAGAAGGATTCAAAGGGAAGATTTACTGCACAGCCGCTACACTCGAGCTCTGCAAAATTCTTCTTCCTGATACGGGTTATCTTCAAGAGGAAGAAGCCGAATATCTAAATAAGAGGCATCTCTCAAAACATGATCCTGCGTTGCCGCTCTTCACTAAAGACGATGCTGAAAATAGTTTGGAGTTTTTCGTTCCAAAAGAATTTGCAAAGGAATTCGAAATCACTCCAGAAGTAGAAGTGACCTTTCATTATGCCGGTCACATTCTTGGTGCCGCACAGGCGCTCGTGAAAATCGGCAATGTAACAATTGGATTCTCTGGGGATCTCGGTCGAATGAATGATCCGATCTTTAATCCACCAGAGCTCATGCCAAAGGCCGACTACTTGATTGTCGAATCTACTTATGGCAATCGATGTCACGAAAACTCTGACCCCAAGAACGAACTCGGACAGATTGTTCGCGATGCCGCGAAAGAGAAAGGCGTTGTTGTTATCCCAGCTTTCGCCGTTGGAAGAGCACAAAGCGGAATGGCCACGGGCGGCCGTGTTCTTCATCATCTAAAAGCTTTTGCACCAAATCCGAAAAATACAATTCTTCTAGCTGGATTTCAGGCAAAAGGAACTCGTGGACGTCTACTTCAAGAGGGCGCTAAAGAAATTAAAATTCACAGAGAGTTCGTGCCGGTTCGCGCCCACGTCAAAACTCTAGAAAACCTCTCGGCCCACGCTGACTCGAGGGAAATTCTAAGTTGGCTCCAGCATTCGGACATCCAGCCAAAGAGAGTGTTTGTGACGCACGGAGAACCTGAATCTGCATTTGCGCTTAAGGAACTTCTACAAAGCAAATTGCACGTGGACTGTATCGTTCCCGTACAAGATCAAGAGTTTTCTCTAGGAGCCCTATGAGCAACGCACCATTTGTCTGCGAACAGAAGTGTGATTGCTTGAAGACGACCCACGCCACTCGACTCGTTGTCATTACAGGTGGACCCGGCGCTGGGAAAACGGCTGTACTTGAAATGGCTAAAAAAGTTCTTTGTGAGCACGTGGCAGTTTTGCCAGAAGCGGCATCTGTTGTTTTTGGCGGCGGTTTTTGGCGACTCGAAAGTCAGAATGCAAAGTCAGCGGCTCAACGTGCGATCTATCATGTGCAACTTGAAATGGAAAATCTCGTCCTCGGCGAAAAGCGCTGGGCCGTGGGCCTCTGTGATCGCGGTACTCTTGATGGATTGGCTTACTGGAATGAAAATCCAGAATTATTTTGGGAAATGTCGCGAAGTCAGATTAGCAAAGAATACGACCGCTATGCGGCTGTAATTCACCTGCGATCACCAACAGCAGATCTAGGTTACAACAAACAAAACCCGCTTAGGATCGAATCAGCCCAGGAGGCCGCTCAAATCGATGAGAAGATTCATGCAGTTTGGTCGAGGCATCCAAGGTACAAAATGATAAGCAGCACTCAAGATTTTGTATCAAAGGCGAATGTTGCTCTTAGTGAAATCGCAGGCACTCTGCCAGAGTGCTGCCGAGATGTTATTAAGGGAGAGTCCAACCCTAAATGATTATTAAACGAAGTATTAAATTGATCTGCGAAAAGTGGGTCACAACAACAAGGAGAAGAACGATGAAACAATTAATGACGATGATTCTTGCTGGCTTTGCGGTCACAGCCATGGCCGGTGGAACAGCATACGCACAAACCCCAGCGCCGGATGCGCAAAACCATGAAGCTCACCACCCAGAAGCTCAAGCTCCGGCGACCAAGTCCGAGAAGTCAATGGAGGGTGGAATGATGGGGTCGATGAAAATGGACGATATGCAGGGCATGATGCACGAGTGCATGGAGATGCATAAAGACGGCAAAATGTGTGACCATCAGGCGATGGAAAAGTGCCAAGCAAATATGAAAAAGGGCGATTGCCAAAAAATGATGAAGCAGGCCAAGGCGAAAGAAAAAGCGAAGAAGTGACTTTCGCGGAATTAATGTTTGATCAGTTAGGGCAGTACGACGAAACTGACCAAGCAGGCCTGCATAGACGATCTCTATGCAGGTAATTTCAAACGGAAGACAAGAGACTGTACAGGGTGTCGATTTCCTTATCCTCGGCGTGTCTTATCCACTTAAATATAAATTCTTCGCGATGTACCCTAGTTCTGTTTGCTCGCGCTCATTCGAAAAATGATTTTGGCTTCATGTCTCCGAAGGCGCTTAAGATATGTTCAAGGCGTTCGCCCTGAGGGAAGTCGAGCCGTCCATTTTCAAGATGGGAAATGTACGAGTCGGATTTGCCAATGAGCTGGCCAATTTCGCCCCGAATCAGTTTCCTCCACCATTTTCCACAACTCCCGAAGCAATACTCTGAGGTTTAAGAATGCGCCATGGTCTCACCATGAGGGCAGCAGATATGTCACACCCCCGCCGGTATCGGAAGTAATGAAAAGTCTTTTTGTTTTTTCGAGTGGCAACCCGTTTAAAAATCCGCGCCACATTTTTTCCAAATAGGAACTTACTACGTTGTGCTAAAGCTCAACACTATTTAATCGAACATCAATTTAAAAATTTTCTTCTTTCCCTTGAGTCCAGACACTATTTCAATTGAACTTTTGGGAAGCCCAAAATATTTCGCTAAAAGCTCACGAATTCTTTCGTTTGCTTTGCCCTCAACGGGTGGAGCATGCACACGCACGATGTAGCTCCCATCATTTTGCTTTTCAACGGATTCGATTTTTGATTTCGTTTTAACCAAGACCGAAATCTTCATTCGTTATTATGCCTTCCTAACAAATTCAGATTTCAAATTGACCGATCCGACGCCATCAATTTTGCAGGCAATATTATGGCCATCATCTCCATCCGTAAGTCGGATATTGCGGACTTTGGTTCCGCCTTTCACCGCACTTGAGGAACCTTTGATTTTCAAATCCTTGATGACGATAACGGAATCGCCGTTACTTAGAATATTCCCGTTGGCATCTCGAATAGCGGTATCCTCAATGGCCTCAGAGTCGCCACTTGAGTCCACTGCGCCCTTTACCCACTCGTGAGAACACTCCGGGCAGACCCAAAGGTCTCGATCTTGATAAATATTTTCTGAGTTACATTTTGGACATTGATTTTGAGCCATCACTTCCTCTCATTTCTCTTAATAAGTTGGCTAAAGACCGGCATCTTGGAGAACGGATTTGTGCGAAGTGTTTTTCAAATGTGATTTATCGCGTTTATCAAAAGCCTGTGCTTGAAGTGCTGTCATCACGATGGTGTTAAATATTCTTTCCACAGAACTTGCGCGAGCAACCACATTTGCGGGTCGCTTCAATCCCATAATAAAAGGACCAAGAACTTCGCCTCCGCCGAGTTGTTGCAAAAGTTTATAGGCAATGTTTCCACTTTCCAGATTCGGAAAAACCAATATATTTGCTCCATTTTTGATTTCGCAGAATGGAAATATCCGTTTAATAATGTCTGGATCAACAGCGGTGTCGGCTTGCATTTCCCCATCAACGATAAGGTCGGGCCTTGTTGCTTTGATGATTTCAGTCGCCCTTTGCATCTTTTGCGGTACTCCCTCTTCACCTGTAAAGTTGGAGTAACTGAGCATTGCAATTTGTGGTGTTAACCCAAAGTATTCTGCCGCCTTAGATGCGTGGATTGCGATCTTGGCAAGGGCTTCGGCTGAAGGACATTTGTTAATCGAGGTATCAGCAAAGAAAAGTACCTTTCCCTTAAAAAGAATTAAATTTAGTCCGGCAGCCAGGCCACTTTTTCCAACACCAATACATTGTAAAATCGGTCGCACACAGTCGGAATAGTTTGAAGATGCGCCAGCAACGAGACCGTCAGCTTTTCCGAGGGCCACAGCGATAGCTGCGTGATAGAAATTACTCCCGACGAGTCGCTCCGCCTCAGATATAGTAATTCCTTTTCTCTTCCTGCTTTCGTATAGGAATTGCGAAAACTTTGTTGCATCATCTGATTCAGATGGATCAATGATCTCTACTTTTCCTAACCCACTTAATCCAAGTTCATGAATCGTAGAATGAATATCACCCTGAGCACCGATTAAAATCGGATAAGCTAAATTTTCCTCAACCACATAACTTACGGCTTTCAATATCTTCGGATTGTCACCTTCGGGAAAAACAATTTTTGGAAGTCGAAAGTCTTTGTCGTCCTGGCTTTTCTTAACTCTATGTACAACTGTTCTGATAAAGCTTTTCGTTGGTCCTTGAATTGCCTCAAGGCGATCCTTGTACGCTTCAACGTCTGTGATGTGTATCTTGGCAACACCGGAATCCATAGCGGCCTTCGCGACCGCTGGCGTGACGGCAAGAAGAACTCTGGGATCAAATGGTTTTGGCAGAATATATTCTGGACCAAACCGAAAAAATCTGTCGCCGTATGCATGAGAAACGCTATCAGGAACATCTTCTCGCGCTAGAGCTGCAATGGCGTAGGTCGCAGCGAGCATCATTTCCTCGTTGATTTGAGTCGCTCTCACGTCGAGTGCTCCTCGAAAGATGTACGGAAACCCCAAGAGGTTATTTACTTGATTTGGAAAGTCACTTCGTCCCGTTGCGATAATGGCACTTGGGTGAATAGTTCTTACCACTTCCGGGTCGATTTCGGGCGTTGGGTTCGCAAGCGCAAATATGATCGGGCCACTCTTCATTCCCCTAATCATTTCACCAGAAATGACGTTTCCGGCACTTAAGCCGACAAGGACATCGGCGTCGTTCAGCGCTTGGGTGAGAGTGCGTAGAGGCGTATCCTGAGCAAATGCTCCTTTGTACTTATCCATCTCAAGGGTTCGTCCCTGATAAACAATACCGTTCACATCACACATAGTGATCTGCGCCTTTGGCACGCCTGTCCTCACGAACATATTGGCACAAGCAATGGCTGCAGCACCGGCTCCGCAGAAAACAACTTTAATATCTTTGACATCTCTTTTGGTGAGGTAACAGGCGTTGAGAAGGGCGGCACTGACCACAATTGCAGTTCCGTGTTGATCATCATGGAAAACGGGAATTGAAAGCTCTTTTCTCAATGTCTCTTCGATTTCAAAACATTCTGGCGCACGAATATCTTCTAAATTAATCCCACCGAAAGTGGGTTCGAGTGTTCTGACGGAAGCAATAAATTCAGTTGTGGATTTCGCGTTTAGTTCAAGGTCAAAGACATCTATGTCAGCGAACTGCTTAAATAGAACGGCCTTCCCCTCCATCACGGGTTTGCCAGCCAGGGGACCAATATTCCCAAGGCCAAGAACTGCAGTCCCATTGGTGATGACTGCTACGAGATTTCCTTTGGCTGTATAGTCATAAACACTATCTGGATTTTTTGCGATTTCCTTGCAGGGAGCAGCAACCCCTGGTGTGTATGCAAGTGATAGCGACTGGTCAGTGTGACAAGGCTTACTCGCAATGACCTCGATTTTTCCTGGTCGACCTTCGGAGTGGTACTTTAAAGCGTCTTTATCGAAATGATTCATCGTACTGCACCCTTTGAATCGCCATGTGGAGATATCTTTTTTGGAGAATTCGATCTCGCCAATTGCTCTTTTAAGAAATGGCCAAGATGGATACCAAAGCTTTCAAGTCCACGAATTAGCTCTTGAGATGGGGGAAGGACATCATGTCCGAGCAGCTCAACGACTGCGTAGACGGTGTCTTCAGATTTCAAGGCGAACCAAATTCCGCCCGTCAAACCACATTTGTCAGCATCAAGAGAGCGAGGAAGGCACATATTCTGAAACAGGTCGAGAGTCCAAACTGGCTTTTTCGATCTCCAAACTTGACCGGCAGTTCCCTCACTAAGTGACAAGAATCGATTTCTTGTATCACGATTGAGGTCTTGCGCGTTTAGTTCTGGCTCCATCCAAGTAGCATAGGGACTCAGCTCCCGACCCTCCGCAGACACTTTCCAATATGTGCCCCATTGACAGTTGAGGGCGTGTCCAAGCTCTTTAAGCATCTTCTGAGGAGCCAGGTCGAAACTATAGTTTGACCTGAAAAGCTGGGAAACTTTGGAGAAGGAGTTGGAAAGATCCCTAATTCTAGTTGGCATTTGAAATTCCTAGTTCAACGACACCATCCTGAGATTTATAAATAACTCCCGAAAGCTGTTTTCCAAGATGGGAGCACAAAACGTCAAAAGCTCTCCGCCGTGCGCCTCCCATGATTGTTCCTGATTCCTTTGACTCAAGTGTCGAACCTTTGATGAAGCAGCTGTAACCAACAATCACTCCACACGACTCCACTACTTTTGAAATTCCACTCTTTTGGTGAGGAATAATCGCAAGCAGGGTGCCATGATTCGAGTGCAAAATATCTACACCCAAGCGGTAGTAAAAGGACAGCAGCTGACTTTTTAGATCATGAGGTGCATCCTGTGTCGCAGCTTTCATAAAATTTCGAATCATTTCTTTAGGGTTAACCGCCTCTTCATGGTCTCCCATCATATTCACAAATTGAAAAAGCCCGACACCACTGCGAACCTCAATGAAACTTCGTCCAAGGCTACTCAATCCAATAATTTTTAAATGTTGGTTCTTATTTTGTCTTAATCGCTCAAATGGTGTTGGACTTACGGGAGAAGGGTCTGTTCTACATATCCCATAGCTCAGACCTCTTTTTTTGAATGTTACATAGGCCGCCCATTCACGTCCTTCTGCTAAAGGGGCAGATTGCTTAAAGGCTCGGCGTACAGTCTCACGAGTCTGTGGTCCTGATCCGATCATGATGGGGTCAATGCCATGTGTGACAGAAAGAATTTCGTTTATATCTTCTCCGATAAACACGGCAGGAAAAAGGTCTGTACCTTCTTCGCGGTACATCGATAAAACAACAATGAATTCGGCAAGCAAGTCTGCGGCAACATCTGATTGCTGAAAATCAGAAACGAAAGGCGTTATTTTTGCCTGAAGGTAACTTCGAAAAGAAAACACTCCATTTTGATTTTTATACTCCGCCACAGGGCCCATCACTTTTCTTTTTTATCATCACCCGTAGTCGAATCCGACTCCGTGTTTCTGGAAATTCCGAAGATTTCAGGAAAGAAAAACATACCCGCGATAAACGCGACGATAATGATGAAAAAGAAAATGCCTACAATGACCATTTCAATATTCATAAAGAAATCTCGCTTGATCTCTCGGAATTGCAATCCAAACAGTATCCGTAAAAGACAACAGATAGTTGAGCTTTAGAAAAATCATGGATGTCTTTGAGGGCCTTCTCAATTCGATTAAAGAGCTTTTCGTCCCCCTTTTTGATCTCGCCACAGCCCTTGCAGATATAATAGTGGTGAACTTTACTGTCGAAAATAAACTGATATGCCTTTCCAGTTTTTGGGAGATGTAACTCTTGAATCAGGTCAAGGGCAATCAGCTTTTCAATATTCCTATAAATAGTGGTTCGATCAACATCGGGTAGGTGAAGAGCGACGTGATCTTGCAGCTCTTTACTAGAAATATGTCTCTTCTGATTATCGAGAAAAAACTGGATAAGAAGTTCTTTCGACGGCGTCATGCGAAGTCCCTTTGACTTTAAATAGCCAACCAGATCAGCTCGCTTTTTCATCGTTCTACTCCTTTATCCACATCGTAAGATCACCATTCTTGATGTGTCTGCTGGCGACCATTCGCCATCCTTGCGGCACACTTCCTCCATACCCATGAAAGGTAATCAGCACCTTACCGGATTCAGCCCAAGTCAATTGTCTAAAAACCTCTGAGGTATAATGTGCGTAGTTTTTCTTATCGAATTCCAAGTCTTTTTCAATGATGCAGATGTCCTCGTCCGCAATATGTTCCTGAAATGGGTTATAGAGATAATAAACGTCATATAGACTCCAATCCAAATCGAGCATGTTCATT
Source organism: Pseudobdellovibrionaceae bacterium (assembly GCA_044229295.1). GTDB lineage: Bacteria > Bdellovibrionota > Bdellovibrionia > Bdellovibrionales > Bdellovibrionaceae > JBGATJ01. The sequence continues at coordinate 95,805 of JBGATJ010000004.1, read as the reverse complement.
TGGCTGATGGAGATCTTTTTGAAGCTATTTATTTCGATTATCTTATTTGCAATGCCCACCAGATGTGCGCGCTGTTCGACTCCGAAGATTTCATATTGAGTGAGAATTCTTAAAAGCAAGCAGAGTTTTCCGACACCACATCCAATATCGACGATGGACTTTCTATTCAGTGGTTCGATCCACTCCGCGATTTGGCGAGCTACGCAGATCGGTGACCAGTGAATCGTTGATTGAAACTGATAATATGTCGGAAATATTTCATCGAATTCCCGATCTTCGACATCCTCGTCTTCTTGGATCTTTCTAATGAGTTTTTTTGTCAGAATTGGGTCTGTTTCAAATTTCTTTGGAAATAGATCGATAACATCGCCGACCTCCCTAGCCATCTGTCGCCTCAACAAGAGAGTTCTCACGCACATTCAGACGGAGCACTGATTTGCTGCTTGTACTCCACTGAGCGCATAAGTGTTGCTAGGTCTTTCTCATTCTCCATTTCAATAACTACAAGCCAACCTTCATTGAAAGGGTCATCGTTCAATATGCCTGGGTTGTCGTATAGGACCTGATTTACTTCGACGAGGATTCCTGAGACCGGAGCAATGAAATCATGAATCAGGTTTACACTTTCAATGGAAAAGAAAGGCTCTCCTTGTCTGACTAGTTTTCCCTCTTCAGGTAAATCTAAAAAGAGAACTTCCCCTAACTGATGAAGGCGAAAATCTGTCATGCCGACGGTGACTAAGTTTTCGTCGACATGTACCCACTCTCCATTTTGGGAGTAGTAGAGATCCTCAGATACTAGAAAATTCATTTGTGACCCTCCCAATCATAACTCGACGTGATCGGAGACTTCATTCTGTAGCTGTTGGGCATCCCCAATACTACTGCATCATGTTGCAATAGTAAAGACGCTAAATGCAACATGATGCAATAATCAGGTCCTTGGTGACTACGCCTTAATACGCTGTAGTAAATGGCTTAATCATAAAAGTTGCCGTCTGAACTTTATTGCCAATCCAGGCGCTAAGTCTTATATATTTTGATCATGTTCCGGCATCATTTTGATCACAAGCCCGACAATCGGGTTGTACTACATTGGTTTATGTTGAGCTTCAGCGGTGGATGCATCAATGCTGGGGGATTTCTTGCGACGGGAAAGTTTGTAAGTCATGTCACGGGCTTTGCAACACTGTTCGGGGTAGACGTCACAAACAATCAAATTGAAGCGGCGATGGGTATTCTTTCTGTGCCTCTCTTCTTTTTGGTCGGCGCATTTGTCGCTGGTCTTTTAATTGATCGCCCAATTCACCAAGGTAAAAGTCCCCACTTCGATTGGGTCATGGGACTTAGCGCCTTCTGTTTGTTCTTGGCAGCTGGAGGCGGAGAACTACTCTTCTTCGGAAAATTTAGTGAAGTGGTTGGGTTGAAGCAGAGTTATGTTCTTCTAGCGTTGCTTTGCCTTGCGAGTGGTCTCCAGAATGGCGCAATCACTTCATCATCGGGTCGCTCAGTAAGGACAACTCATCTGACGGGATTGACGACTGATCTCGGACTTGGACTCGCCCGCACTCTCACTTTTGACCTTAAGAAAAATATCTTTCAAAAAGAAGCGCGAGCAAACTATCTGCGGATCGGCTCGATCCTCGCATTCGTCGTGGGCTCGGCCATCGGCGCGTGGGTTTTTATTAAGGTTGGTTACAAGGGCTTTGTCTTATCAGGACTGATTGCAACCTATGCTGCTTGGCACGGCAGGAAAGCTAAGGTTGTTGCCCATATTTTGCCCCCACCTTAAGTTAAGTGGGGAGTTTGAATTTGTAACAGTAGGATTCCCCGTCAACCTGGCTCATCGACGTCTATCTAACCAATGGTCAAAAAATTGAGACTTACTTCACGGGAACTATGCGCGTTTAGCTTGATTGTAGAGGCCATCTTCGATGGGCCACTTCTCTTCTTCATAGCTTTTGCGGAAATGCTTGAGCGCGGCGTCCGCAATTGGGGTGAGGAGATCATTTTGGATATTTCCCAAATGAATAGCAGACACTACATCGAGGTAAGACCCGTCTTCTTGGCGGAAATAAGGCGCGACAAGGACTTTTTTGATAACCATTGCGGCCAGTGATTCATCACGAGCTAAGGTTTCAACAACATAAAGAAGGCTCAAAAGACGCTTTCCAACCTTATTATCGCTAATCTCTGAAATACGGCGATCCATCGAAGTGGATAATGCGGTCTCGGTCACTCCAAGAAAGGAGCAAATCACTTTCTGAGTGCAATCTAAACGCCGAGTAAGCGCATCAACGATTTGTCTCACCTTTAAGGTGGCGATACCCATAAGAGCCTCAACTTAAATAAAGTGTCGTATTTTATTTAAAAATAGTCAAGTTTTTTAAATTTAAGTGTGAATATCATTTTTAGGCAATTCGTAAGTATTTGATGTGATGCCGAAAAATAGCCGCGTGTATCAAATCGAGTCACTTGCGTTTCAATTCGTAAGTTCTAAAGCGTCTTCAAAATTGGGATATTAGTTGTGGGGGTAAGAATGAAAATAAAAATACAAACCGAAATAGTCCTGATTGCGATGGTAGGGATGCTCGCAGGTTGCGGGGAGTTTCAAGCTAACGACTCAGAAAGTTCAGATCAGGCCTCTCTAACCATCACGACAATCTCACCCTACAATGACGTTGATGCCCCAGTCGTCGGAAAAGCTTGCACCATTCTTCCTGACCCAGGAAAAACAGCATTACAGCGCTTAAATCGCACGGAATATAAGAACTCCATGAAAGATCTTTTTTCCTTAAGCTCGGTGCCAACTGTCACGTTACCTGAAGATGGCCAGGTCGATGGTTTTAACAATAACGCTGAAAGTCTTCATTTTGATACGGATATTTTTCCTCTCTATTACGACGCGGCTGAGACTGTAATTACACAGGCTTTTACAGAAAATAAGGCGGCCGTCATGATCTGCGCAGAAACGACTTCAGCTTGCACGGCGAGGATTCTGCAAAACATTGGAGATCGCGCCTATCATCGCCCGATGAAACAAGATGAGATCGACGCCGCCGTCAAGGTTGCAACTGACGCTGCCTCGAGGGGCGAGATACGCGAAATGCAATTGAAAATTGCGCTTCAGGCGATTTTGGTATCGCCCAATTTTCTCTTTAAAGCGATTTTCAATTCGAATCCTGACAATGCGACTTCCGTTGCAAATTTGTCAGATTATGAACTTGCGACACGGCTCTCTTACTTTTTATGGAGTTCGCTGCCAGATACAGAACTTCTCGCTGCGGCTAAGGCCGGGCGCCTGCAAGACCTTAGTGAGCTTCGCAGCCAGACATTACGCATGTTAAAGAGTGTGAAAGCTTCGGCTTTGGTTGAAAATTTTGCGGCCCAATGGTTGCGCCTTAAAGACCTTGCGTTTGTTTCGCCAGATCCTGCAACTTATCCAACATTCAATGATCAGGTGAAAGCCGATATGGCTACCGAGACAAAAATGTTTTTTGCAAATATACTAAACGTTGACCTTCCTGCGACAGAGCTTATGACGGCCAGATACAGTTTTTTGAATTCTGGCTTAGCAAAAATCTATCATCTCTCGGGCGTCTCTGGCAGCTCCTTTGTAAAGGCGGACTTATCGCCTTTAGGCACTGATCGCAAAGGACTTTTGACACAGCCGGGGATCTTAGCCTTAAACGCAGATCCGAAAGAAGCGTCGATTGTTCGCCGTGGTAAGTGGGTTCTTGAAAACTTGCTCTGTGACATGCCTCCGCCTCCTCCTCAGGATTTTATGCTTCCTGGAGGTGAGCTCACCAAATCGGCCGCTCGTCTCGAAAACAAAGCCTGCGCTGGTTGTCATATGTCGATGGACAATCTTGGAAAGGGTCTTTTTGGTTTCAATCCGATTGGAGAAGTTCGCAAAACCGACTCTACGGGAGTTGCTATTTCAACTCTTGGTCAGCTTCCCAGCGGACAGGTGTTTAACACGCCCGGAGAGTTGGCAGATGTCATCGCGAAAGATCCTCGGTATCGGGCTTGCTTGGCGCGGAAGATGACAACCTACGCCCTAGCGAGGGAAGTTAGAAATTACAATCTCTGTGAAGTTTATTCGGTTGCAGAAACAACTGTCGACGAAAATAAACCCCTTTCTGAACTTATCTTAGGGGTCGTGCAAAGTAATATGTTTCGAAAACAAAGAGGGGGGCAACTATGAAAAAACTTGAGGTTTTACCACGACGTACCTTTTTACGAGGAGCCGGAAGCGTCTTGATTGGATTGCCCTTTTTGGAGGCCATGTTGCCAACAACTCAGAAGGCCTGGGGCGCAGCAGGTGCTGTCAAAAAACTCTTCATCGTCTATTCTCCAAATGGTGAAAATCTTTCGAGTTGGGATATGAATGGAAGCGCGTTTCCTAGCCTTCTCAGTTCACTCAATCCCGTTCGAGATTATGTCACCGTTTTAAGAAATGTGAACAACAAAGTCAGCGGAAATCCTTATGGTGACGGCCATGGGCCTGGTATTGCTCGATTTCTTACTTGTCAGCAATTTGTAAAGTCCAGCTCGGCGGCCAATAGCCCAGAGTCCATGGATCAAATTATTGCGCGGAGCCTCGGTACTGTTCCCTATTATCTCACCGGGCCGTATGAACATGGCGGCGCGAATGGCGTGGCTGGAGAGTATTTTATGAATATTTCTTATGTTAGTCCTCGCGCGGCCACTCGATTGAATCGGCCTTCGTTAGCGTTTGCGCGTCTGTTCGGTGCGATTGGGCCTGACCCAACACCAACGCCAGGAAGTGGGTCTTCATCAAAACAACTAGCAACAAAGAGCATTTTGGATTTCGCAAAGGCCGATGCGGCAAAGTTGAATGGTAAATTAGGGATGGCTGACCGAGCTAAATTAGATGAGTATTTAACAGGTGTCAGAGAAGTGGAAAAGCGAATCGGCAACTTAACAATCGAAACTTTTAAGTGTACGGCCGAGGGAGGAGCTCCGAGCGATCCTTCTCTTTTTGCAGACCACACAACCATCATGTTTTCGCTCGCACTCAAAGCTTTGCAATGTTCTCCTGCAAGAGTTGTCAGTTATAGCCTGGATCCCGAAAATACCCACTCCAATGTCATCGGCCTCGGCAATCATCACGACAACTCCCACGCCGGAAATGCGGCCTTCACAGCTCAGAATGCTTGGTTTGTTGCTCAGTGGGCAAAAGTTCTTGAGGGGATGAAGGCGACATCAGATGGGCCTGGTCAAAATTTGCTAGATACGAGCCTGTCTCTTTTTGGAAACGGAATGCAAGACCATCAATTTGATAAATTGTGCATGATTATGGCAGGTAAAGGTGGCGGGACATTTTCTCCCATCGGTGGTTCGTTAGACACCAAAAGCGCTAAGCTTTCTGGACTTCATTTAAAGATTATGAATTCGATGGGTCTCACAAATACTTCGTTTGGTGACAGTAGCGGAGTCATGCAAGGGGTTTGATCTCCTAAGGCTCTCTGGCGAATGAACAAATGAGCTTATCAGCCAGCGAGCCTGTACACCGTCTTTTTTCCTGTTCCCATCACAATGACTTTCCCGTCTTCGACCAAAGTTTTGATCTCGCGATAGAGAGTGGTATGAGGAATTCCCACTTTTTCTACTAACTCTACAAGTTTAAATTCGTCTCTAGAAAAGTTCTTAGAAATCTCAGCTACGAGATTAAACGTCTGTGTGCGGTCGCCTTCTACAAGGAGAGCGCATCGATCATCCGTAGGCGCTAGCGAGTAACCGCCTTTTGTGGCTTGTAAGGCAATCGAAAAACCGTGTTGCTTCAACTCCAGTTTGAGTCTTCGAACCAACTGATGAATTCGCGCGGGGGATGTGACAGGATTAAAGTGCTCAGCGGGAAAAAGTTGACAGAAAAGTTCAATCACGCTGACAGGGCGGTAGAAGTCGGAGGACAAAACTCCTAAAAGATTCTGCATGCCGTGGCCTTTTTTAAAAATAGAGAGAAACGAAAGTGGAATCTTAGCCCAACAAAATTCGGAGTCTCTGAGTTTTTTTCGAAAATGATCAAAGGGAGTTCCACAGTACAAGTAAGAATAGAGCTCTTGATTTTGCGTGGCACGTGCCTCATAAAAGTCGCACTCACGAGTGACTTCCCATTCTCCCATGTCGTACGCAGCGTCGCGGGTTTTACGAAGACTCTTGAGGGCTGTCGAATTTTCTGCATTTTGAGTTAGCAAATTAACTGCATTCCACTTTTCCAGGTAAAGACGATAGCGTGGTGGAGCTTGCTTCAAAGCCTCCCATGCGAAACGCAGATCTTGACTGGCGGAAGTAAAATTCCTCAAAAGAATATGAGCTTGCGCTCTGATTTCGTAGCTATTTCCTAGAATGAGAGTGTGGCCTTGACTTCGTGCCTTTTCGCAGAGTTCGTTGAGCATCTCGAAGGCTTCGTTGCAATTTTTAACCGAGACAAGGGCTGCTGCCAAATTAAGGTGCCCAACAAGTCGGTCGTAGGGATTGAGATCCGCAATTGCTAAGTAGTGCTTCAAAAGTGGAATTGCCGCCTCATAGTTCCAGACATGAAAATGACAAAATGCCAAATATTTGAGGGCCTCTGGAGTTTTTGTTGGATGGACCTGCTGTAAAATCTTACTCGCTTCGGTCACTCCGCCCAGCTTAATGAGACAACCCGCGTACTCAACAACCTCGAGGGGATTAGCAATTTGAAATGCCGGGAGTTCAACGACGCGGTCCCGAAGTAGAATAACCCCCTTTTGGGCGTAATCGATCCGCCTAGCCAGCCGACTGACCCTTAAGATGAGAGAGTCTGGCACGTCATTTCTGTTGAGATCGCGTAAATATTCCCTCACCTGAGGGTACTGCCCAGCTCGAAGCAGAGCTTCGAGCTCTTCAAATTTCTCTGTATCAAGTAGAGACATAAATCTCCTACTTTTCATTTTATAAGTTCGCACTCAGAAAGAATACAGTTATTATAGGTAATAGTGATCTTAGTCTAGGGAATAGGATATGAAGAAACTCCAAATGTTAAGGACGCTTAAAATGTCTTTCAAAGGGACTGTCCAGTTTTTGTCAGTCTTTGCACTGGCGGGACTAATTGCTCTGGGCTTTCAGAATTGTACAAAGATCGATTCTCCCATTAATTTTTTAAGCACTTCGAAATCAAGTGTCTATGGAGTTACCGAAAGTGGAAATGGCGGGAGTTACGATGGCAAACCAAAACCTGGAACTTACATTCGGCATGTCTCTACTCCATGCGACACTACATCGGGAGTCCTCAAAGTCGATTCCCTTGCGATGAAAATCACCAAGGATCTCTGTATCGACCTTAGTTACAACATCGAATTTTCTGACCCGCATATAGACTACTCTATTCACAATCCGAACTTTATAGGTTTTAACTCTGCCATTTATGAGTATTTAGATGTTAATTCCACAATAGAGAATCCGTCCCTTTTCATGTGGTGTCGGGCCCAAAATGGGAGTTCCGGTTTTGACGTCGTCGTTCGCCAAAACTCAAACGCAAAAACGGTCTACCTCTCAAAAGGAGAGGGCCTGCAATCTCTAAATCCGAGCCTTTCAACCACCCCTCCATTTGATGTGAGTAATAATCAGAGTGGATTCATGTTAACCCTGCAATCAACCGCTTTTGATTTCAAGCTTCAGGTAGATACGCAACCTATCGTCAGTTCGATCTATCCAGCAGTTTTACACGCAAAAATTGACAATCAACTTTACGATCTTTCCATGCGTTGTCGAAGTCCCGGCAATGAATCCGCAACCTATGCAAGGCCTGATCAGATCCTAGGCCTGTACCAAATGGATGAGCCGTTGGGCATTAAGGCCGATTTGACTACGATCCGTGATGCAAGCTCGGCAAAACTTGACGGAACTCTCAGCAATGTCGGCGGCAATGGCGCCGCTATAGTGCAAGGTCATAAAGGCCGAGCACTGAGCTTTGATGGCATTGATGATGATGTCGATATTTCGCAGCTTGCGCCTTTGATCTCAGATCAAATGAGTTTTACAGCTTGGGTTAAACCCAGTTTAACTATTGCGCCCGATAAAATTATTTTCGCAACGAATACTAACGCGGGCCTAAACAAAATAAAATTGGGCTTAGGAATGTGCGATGGGGTTACAGATCGCACTCATCTTACTTACGAGTTAGATAATGTTTGCGTCGATACAGGGCGTGTTATTTTAGACGATCAATGGCACCACGTCGGATTTGTTTTTCAAAATGGACAAATTGCCATCTACAGCGACGGAACTTTGGTGAGCTCACATATCGTGCCCTTTGTTCTGGGCCCTACCGACGTTTGGTCATTGGGCCAAGAGACTGATAATCCAGGCCCTGTAAAAGGTGATTACTGGGAAGGCCTCATGGACGAAGTCGTGATTTGGAAAGTTCCATTGCTTCCGCAAGAGATCCTGCAAAGCTATTTGATTTCGAAATAGGAGCTCTCGAGATTCTGGTTTTGGAGAGCAACGCTAAAACGAAATTGAAGGTTCTCCAGGCGATTATTACCGTATCATTTTCGCAATTCCCACCAAGCCACCCCGGATAAGTCTGGTGCATGGCATTATGGTCGCGTTTTTAATCCTTGTTTATGAACAACCTACAGTTTATCTGCCAGATATGTAAAATGATCGAAAAGTCACTTAAATCGGGAGCGATATGAATAAGAACGTCTGTATCATCGGAGGTTGCGGTCACGTAGGTATTCCTTTGGGACTTGCGCTGGCGCGTGTGGGTCACAAGGTCACACTTTTAGATATTAATGAATCCACTGTGATGCAAGTCAATGACGGGCAGTTGCCGTTCATCGAAGAAGGGGCCGAAGAGATTCTCAAGGGCACCATCGGTAAAAGTCTGTTTGCGACCACAAAGCCTGAATTTATTCGCGAAGCCGAAGTCGTTGTTTTTGTGACTGGCACTCCCGTGGATGAACACCTCAATCCTCGGGTTCATGATTTTGCGAGTGTTATCAAAAGTTATCTTCAGTATCTTACTGCCGATAAACTGATCGTTCTTCGAAGCACCGTCTACCCAGGTGTCGTTGAATACGTCGATGACCTTTTGAAGACTCGTTGGGGCACCAGCAAACTTGCGTTTTGTCCCGAACGAATTTTACAAGGCAAAGGCATTGAAGAAATTCAGAAATTGCCGCAGATCATTTCGGCCACATCAGCTGTTGCTGAAGCTGAGGCCAAGGCGCTTTTCCTGACCATTGCACCTAAAGTTGTGACTCTAGAGCCCAAAGAGGCCGAGATCGCAAAACTCATGACAAACTCTTGGCGGTATCTGGAGTTTGCAGCCGCTAACCAATTTTATATGATGATCGAAGCTCAAGGCTTGGACTTTTTCAAAATCTTCTCGGCTCTAAGAGAAGATTACCCTCGCGCAGGCCACTTCCCGGCGCCGGGACTGACGGCAGGGCCCTGCCTTTTTAAAGACACTATGCAACTCTCGGCCTTTCATAAAAACAATTTCTTTTTGGGTCAGGCCGCGATGCTCATTAATGAGGGCTTGCCCAACTTTGTTGTCGATCAGCTTGAAAAGAAGTTTGACGGAGTGTTAAAAGGAAAGACCATCGCTATTTTAGGAATGACATTCAAACCGAACAACGATGACACCCGTGAGAGTCTGTCTTTCAAATTAAAAAAGGTCCTTGAGATGAAAATGGTAAATGTGATCACCACGGATCCTTATTTAAAGTCCACCGTCCCTTTTTCAGAGGCTGTGGAGAAGGCTGACGGCGTGATTCTGGGCGTGCCTCATCGTGAGTACGCGGGCTTAAAAATACAAAAGCCGTTTGTTGATTGTTGGGGTTACTGGAGGAATCAAAAATGAAAATTTGTGTCACCGGATCCGCTGGATTTATTTGTGGTTACGTCGTCGAGGAGCTTTTAAACAAAGGCCATGAAGTCTACGGGATCGACAATTTCTCAAAGTACGGTAAGTTGCAGAAGTCCTACGATAAACACCCGAAGTATCACTTCGTCGAAGGCGATGCCAAAAATGTGGGTCTCATGCGAGAGTTGCTCGGGGAGTGTGACCAGGTACTAGCCTCAGCCGCCATGATCGGTGGAATCACTTATTTTCATGAGTTTGCTTATGATCTTTTGGCCGAAAATGAGCGGATCGTGGCCGCTACCTTTGATGCCGCTATTTGGGCGCATAAAAATCGCGCGCTCAAGAAAATCAATGTTATGAGCTCAAGCATGGTTTATGAATCTGCGGATCACTTTCCCACAAAAGAAGGACAAGAGCGCACCAGCCCTCCGCCTTTAAGCACCTACGGATTTCAGAAGCTAGCTTGTGAGTATTTCGCGCAAGGAGCCCACGAGCAGTATGGCCTTCCCTACACCATCATTCGTCCCTTTAATTGTGTAGGCACTGGCGAAAAAAGAGCGTTGTGTGACAAAGAGGTCATGTCTGGAAACATCGAACTTGCCATGAGTCACGTGGTTCCCGATCTGATTCAAAAAATTCTTAAGGGCCAGGATCCTCTCCATATTCTCGGCGCCGGAAATCAAATTCGTCACTACACTTACGCTGGAGATTTAGCCGAGGGCATTCGCATTTGCATCGAACATCCAAAGTCTGTGAACCAGGATTTCAACCTTTCTACCCCTGTTTCTACCAGCGTGCTCGAGCTAGCTGAAGTGATTTGGACCCGTCTCAAGCCGGGACAGCCTTTCCGTTATGTCGCTGACAAAGGGTACAAGTACGATGTGCAAAAGCGAGTTCCTGACACAAGTAAGGCGCGTGATATTTTAGGCTTTGAAGCTAAAACGCCCCTTCATCAGATTTTGGATGAGGTGGTGCCTTGGATCCAAAAGCAAATTGAAATCGGGGGCATTTGATGAGTGCGCTTCTCGGAATTGTGATCCCAGTTTACAACGAAGGCGCAAACATTCGTGAGGCTTTGATCCGCATCTTTGCATCAGTCAAATGCCCTTACGATTTATATTTGGTTTACGACTTTGACGAAGACAACACCATTCCTGTGGCCAAGGCCGTGGCGCTCGAACATCAGCGCGAGATCGTACTGCTTAAAAATAAATTTGGCCGCGGAGCCCTCAATGCGATTAAGACAGGATTAGCTTATTCAGAAAGTCAGTACGTAGTGGTGACTATGGCTGATTTAGCAGATCCTCCAGAGGTCATCAACGATATGGTTCGCGTGGCGGAGGCTGAAGAATGTGACGTAGTTTGCGGATCTCGCTACATGAAGGGCGGTTCGCAAACGGGTGGACCCCTTTTGAAAAAGACTCTGTCTAGGCTAGCAGGGGTTTCGCTCCACTATTTAGCGGGTCTTCCCACCAAGGATGCCACCAACAGTTATAAGTTGTATCGCAAATCGATGCTTTCGGAAATGACCATTGAGAGCACCGGCGGATTTGAAGTGGGTCTTGAGATTGTTGTAAAGAGTTACATCCAGGGCTTTCGAATTGCGGAAGTACCGACGAGTTGGGTCGACCGTTCTGAAGGGAACTCGAGATTTCGGCTTTTTGCTTGGATGCCCAAGTACTTGAAATGGTATTTCAAAGCGCTGACATATGCACTTACAAATGATACGGCTCGTTCTCAACGTAAGCTCGCGCGATGATCACTCTTTCACCCCATCTTTCGACATTAGATCGGCGTATTTTAAGAGCCGCTTTTTGGGTGATTGCACTTTTCCACCTGCTTTTTATTGTTTATTATGCCGTGAATTCCCCCTTTCAAGATGAGTGGAATATTTTTGATATTGAAAGGCCAGAGTACTTTGTGCCGAACGGTTCGCTTTCGTGGCTTCTCACATTGCATGGTCAGCACTATATTTTTTTGACTCGTCTGGTGAGTTTTTTGAGCTATCATTTGTTTTTTATGAACTATTCGGTCATCGTGACCTTCAACTTTTTAGTCTATCTTTTTTTGGTTGTTTTCGTTTCGAACCTTGTTCCTGAAAAAATAAAGTCAGGAGTGGCTTTACTATTCATGAGCTGCTACCTTTTGTGCGCGCGGGCGTTTGAAAATCACTTATGGTCTTTTCAAAACCAGTTTCATTTTTTCTTACTTTTTCTATTTGTTGCTATCTTTTTTCTTTTCGTGAAACCGGCATCGCCCCGAAACTCTGCGGTCGGAGTTTTAGGAGCGGTCGTATGCCTATTTAGTTTTGGTGCAGGACTCATGGCGATGCCTTTTTTAATTGCGTTTCTTTTTTTCGATGCGTATCGCAAGCACCGAACTTTTTTTGCACCCGTAGCTTTATCAGCCGTATATATTTTCGGTGTCTATTATTACTTGAATCACGCTCCTAAATTAGATGTGATTCACGCGCCCTTTGGATACAAGTATTGGGACTTTTTGCTGATTGCTCTCTCCCACGGAGTTTTTACAGCATTCAATCATGTCGCTATCGGGTTCTGCGTATTTGCTTTCTTGGTGATCCCACTTTTTTGGATGGCAGGCACCCGTCAGTTTTTTGATCCAAAAAATGAAAATCGGGGAATGGGGGTAGCACTCCTCATTTTATTGGCCACCTTGGGTCAAATTGCGGCCGCCCGAAGTTACGAAGGTTCAGGCAATGCAAGCGTGAGTCGTTATACAGAAATCACGATGTTTGCTCTTTTTTTCGCCTTTTTCTTGGTCAAGGCCTCCTTGACGAGGTGGCCCCATCTTTCTACGGCCTTTCTCACGCTCCTTTTAATTTTATCTTATCCTGATTGGGATTACGGAACCATTTACCGAGAGTTCAGTGAGTTTCAAAAAAAATCTCAGGCCTGCATTTTTACCTACTTTGATATGGCTCCAGAGATGAGCCGAGAACGAAAAGAGAAGTTCAAATGCCTTTTTGCCTATGGTTTACCGACGGCAAGACATCACTTGTTGATGGAGCGAATGCAGGAGCTTCGTCTTTCGTTTTATCGAGATTATTTTCTGACAAGTGACACTCGTCAATCCGTGCATACGTTTTACTCTCAAAACGAGGGTTCCAAGTAGGCAGAAACTGGCCCCCCTGATTCCGAAATGGCCTGGATTGAAGAATATAAACAGCTTTGGGAACGGCGATTTGATGCACTGGAAGCCGTTGTTCAAGAACTGAAAAAGAAGAAGGGAATAAAATGAAAAACCAATCAAAAACTGAGCGAAAATCAGACCGTGAGCTTGTCGTATCACGAATCATCAACGGCCCACCACACCTCGTGTTTGAGGCATGGACTCAGCCTGAACTTTTTAAGAAGTGGTGGGTTCCCAAAGGAGCCCCAATTTCTCTTCTTTCGTGTGAATTGGATGTTCGCACTGGCGGAAAATACCGTCTTCAATTCAGTGTTAATGAGGGCTCTCAGATTATGGAGTTTTTTGGCAAGTATATCGAGGTCGTTCCTAACTCGCGTATCGTTTGGACCAACGAGGAAGGTGGCGACAATGTCATTACCACAGTCACTTTCGCAAAAATGGATGACGCAACTTTGGTGACTGTGCATGATCTCTATCCATCAAAAGAAGTGCTTGACGAGGCTATCGCCAACGGCTCGACTAGCGGAATGCCGGCGCAACTGGATCAACTTGATCAGTTCGTTGTCAATAAGGGTTAAAGATTTTTTCGGGAATCAATGAGTGCTGCGAAATTAGAACGGGGTTTAACTAAGGTTCCTGAACTCACGCTGCTTTTTTGGGTTATCAAAATTGCGGCAACAACTCTTGGGGAAACGGGAGGTGATGCGGTTTCTATTGCCCGTAGACCATGGTGGCCTTGCTTTGAGTCGGTACTCAGCCTCTCTTGCTCTGTTAGTATTTATCGTAGTTTGTATTTTCGCCTTCCCACAGAGAGCTGCGAAAAAGTCTCACTAAATCCTTTAGACCTAAAAGTGGTTGATTAAAAAGTGAGAATTGAAAAGAATGACTCCAGACTTTCAACTTAAGGAGGCAGTCATGGCTCGCTACGTAGATGGATATGTTATCCCAATTCAACGGAAAAATTTGAAAGCTTATACGAAAATGGCGAAGTGGGGTTACAAGCTCTGGATGAAGCATGGGGCTCTTAGTTATTATGAAACTGTCATGGATGATTTCGGCCGCCATGGTATGGGTTTTAAGAAAATGTGCAAACTTAAACCTGGAGAGACGGCAGTGTTCGCTTTTGTGGTTTATAAATCTAAAGCTCATCGCAATCAGGTGAATAAAAAAGTTATGAAAGAGATGGCAAAGTCAGACATGCCTCCAAAGATGCCGTTTGATATGAAGCGGTTTGCGATGGCGGGTTGTAAATCTCTCGTCAATTCTAAACGCTGAGTTTAAGGGTTTAATGAAAATATGGAGTTTCAGAATTTGATTATCGAGGGGATCGGCTGGGTTTCGACCGCAACCTTTTTGATCTCAATAGTCTTGCCTCATCGACGTCATTTGCATCAGTGGGGTGTTTTTACCGCGATCACAACTGGGACCTATGCCTACGCTCATAATGCCACAGCGATTTGGGTCAAGTGGGTCCTAGCATTTTTCTTTCACCTTTACATGTGGTACAAATTGGCCAGGGCCGCGAAACAGCCCTGACTGGGCTCAGTCAAACTTTTTGACGGTGACCTTTCATGGCTCATCGAGTTTGCTTTGACAGATTTTTCTCTCGATCTCAAATAAAACGAGTATCGCGCTGGAATAGATCCTGCTTTCGTACAACGCTGTATGGGAACGCGTCCCACAACTTTCACGAAGGGAAAAATATGAATAAGCTTTTCATCGTAAGTCTTGCATTTCTGGCCCAGTCCATGATGCCCCTCTTGGCTTCTGCGGATAGCGCTAGCGAACCTCAACTCCAAGAGATGGACATCGTCACTTTCAAAACAGGAGTTGATACGAGTAAATATAGCTCTCGTTGTTTCAACTACAGCGGCTCTGAAACCTATGAGCTCGTTCAAACGATCGGAAATGATGAAAACACAATGTCTTACCTTCTTCGCGATACTAAAAATGGCGGAATGAGTTGGGAGTCATCTCGCGTGATTCAAGTTAACGAGTCTAAAAAGACAGCGAAGCTTGAAATTCTTGATGAGGAAAAATTCGAACTAGAAAGAAAGCTTTGTTTTTTATCGACAGGACATATCAGCAAAACACCTCTCCTTCAGTTGAGCCACAGGATCTCGAAAGAGGAAGTTATGCTTCGTGATGTGAACAGTGAGGTCTACGTGATAGCTCCTCTTTCTGAGATTACCTTTGTAAGACATGTTTGGGAGACAAAATAACTCTCAAGTCAAAAAGGGACCTAAATTGTCTTTTAGGTCCCATTCAACGAACAAATTTTCCTAAGAAAAACCATCCGCTGCATTTTGCTGCGATTCTGATTCCTAGTTAAGCACGGCACACTCCCTGCTCAGCCTCCCTAGAGATTGGAGGAGGGATGAAGTTTTTAATTTTGCTCGTTATGCTTATCGTTAGCCAAAGCTTCGCCAGGCCTGTAGACGATCGCGCCGCTGCATTTGCGAATAAAGTAAGAATAGGCCGAGATTTCGATGGTGACCAAGATGCTAAGGGCGCCGCCCGTAAAGGGACTCTGGATGATCCTAATATCGAAAAATATCGTACGCTCATGGCCGACGTTTACCACCGAGCGCCCACTATTTTGCAAAACTACTTTGATCATCTAGACATCGTATTTGTGGAATCAGGTCCTGAGTTTACTCCAGACGCCTGGAGCACGGTGGTTGAAGGGCGTGCGTATTTGGGATTTCGAAGAAAAATTTTGGACGAAAGAATTGGCTTAGCAACTAATTTTGCATCTTACGAGCAAAATTTCATGAAGGATCGGGATGGGAAAAGTGGCTTAAAAGATGCGGTGAATCCGAATCTGCCATTTTTAGTTCCTAATCCACGATACAACACGATCCTTCATACCCTTATCGGTCTTTCAGGACATGAGTTTGGCCATGCTCTTCTTTTGCATGAGCCCGAGTTGCTAGACCGGTGGATCCGAGACGGTGGCTGGCAAAATAAGGACGTGTTGGCTGATCCTGAACTTCGGGAAATAGGCGAAAAACTATGTCTACGTTCAAACTGTGGCGCCGAAACTAAAATTCCCGTTGAGATGGCCATGCAGTTCTATAAAACGATGGAGGCCAAGGGGATCTTGTCATGGTTCTCTTTTCGTAACGCAAAAGAATCTTTTTGCGAGGCCATGTCCTTCTTCATACTATCGATGATGGGCTCGTCGGAAACACAAAGAGATATTAAGCAACTCGTTTATCAGTTGCCAAACGGCGAAACTGTGAACCTCTTCAAGAATATCCTCGATCCCACACAAGGGAGTCTCGCTCGGAAGCGTCTGAGGATGGTTCGCAAGGCCTCACGTCGCACGAATCCGATTTTAGATAATGGAGCGCGCGGTTATCCTGGGCTGTGCAGTCAGGTCTTCAAAAACTGATAATTTGCCGCCCCATCAAGACACATTCGCATTGCATTCACGAAGGCCTCGCATTATACACGGCAAACCCTTTCTAGGAGACCTCTATGAATAAATTCGTCTTTGTGATTCTCAGTGCTCTCGTTATTAATACGACGGCCCAAGCGGCATCTCTCTATTGTGGACAAGTTTTTAATTCGGCGATTTTAAGACTAACAGAAGACGGTGCTCCTGTAAGTGCGGTCGTAGCCCTTGGCTACGGCTCGTCGCATTTGGAAAACTGCGACGTGGTTTCTGAAAATAATATCACCTGCCATCGCAGCTACCTCATGCAAGGCATGAAGGTGACAGAGTCGGCGTCATTTCATTTAAACGGCGACCAGAGTTCGGTGGTTGTCAGCACCATCCATGTTCCTGACATCTACAACATCGACAACACTAGAGCACTTAATAACTGTAAGTTCTCTCACTGAGATATAAGAATAACCTATCGTATTTCTTGGAGCTACCTATTGTCCTCGGTGATTTTTTACCACTAGAGTAATGATACAAAGGGGGTTCTATGAAATTGATTTTTAGTCTTTTAGCTTTGGTTACGGTGTCACCGTGTTTTGGTTTCGTAGTTGGGACTCTTCGTGGGAACTGCCGTGTGCCTCAAGGGGATTTTTCTTTTCAAGTAGGTCCAAATGAAAAATCGGTTCTTGGATATGTCGGAACCGATTCTGGAAACTATAAAATTACGGTGGTCAATAATACTGCAGACCATCTTAAAGAGAAAACTTGGGGCAGCTTAGCTATTGGTTTTGCTCGTGACATCGGAGGACTGCAAAATCCTCCGTTGCTCTGTCCAACCTCACCAGAGGATCTAAAGCGGAAGTGTGAGAAGGAAAATGCGATCAATAACCCAGAACATATCACCGCGCCTCTAGCCCAATTTACAGAAGTTGAAAACGATGGTTCGGCGAGTGCCGAAGCATTAAACCCGAGTAGTCCCGGCCCCTACACGTTCACTCGAGTTGAAGTATGGCCTGCACAGCTCGTTGATGGGATGGTAGTCACGACTCCAGAAGCAAAACTCGGCGGTGTGGCAGCAAGTTGTACTGCGACTTTCTTGCAGGCGCTCTAGTGGCAACAGATTTGACAGAGTTAGAAGGTCCGTCGCAGATGACAATCTTGCGAGACACAGGTCATGTGCCTCACAAGGAAAAATCCGATCAGATCCTAAACTTAGTCAAGAATTTCGCAAACAGCGTCGAACAGAGTTTTGTTACTGAGGAGTCCTGAGCAACTCACAGAATGTCCAACATAACGGCTCAACTCTTCATCAATTTGAAACGGATTTTGTCCCTTCACACGAAGGGTGATGAACTTATAGGTATTTTTGACGGCTAGAACCTGTCGCTCGCTGCGAGTTCCTTGGTCAACCAAAGCTTGAACCAATCGACCTTCTACAGTGGTCTGGATGTACTGAGTGGCTTGGCTGACAGAAGCCAACGTCACAAGAGTAGAGAAAATAAACATATTTTTGAATTTCATAATCGCTCCTTAATGCATCTCGTTATAGGAGGGTCCTTTTCCTATCGCAAGGGAAAAGGGATTTTCCTAATGGATTCTAGGCAACCCTGAAATTTCTGCGTACCTTTCGATACTGGACAAGTCTCGATGCGAAAGACTAACCGAGGGTTTTATGGAATTTAGAATTATAAAGTTCGAGGAAGCTGAGCATAGAAACCTCGTTGAGCCTCTTACCGAAATGCTCCACGCTGCCTATCGTCCCCTTGCGGAAAAAGGGATGCGTTACCTAGCGACTCACCAACCGCCAACAACAACTCTTGAGCGACTGAAAAAAGGCGACTCTTTTTTGGGGTTTATCGAAGGGGAGCTCATCTCGACCATCACCGTCGTCAAGTAAGATCCCGCGGAGAAATGCCCTTGGTATCAAAGACCAGATGTCTTTTTCTTTTCACAATTTGCAATTAGACCTCAGTACCAGAGCTTGGGCCTTGGAAGACAGCTGATGGATTACGTTGAAGCCTATGCGGCCGAGGAAGGTGCTTGTGAAATCGCCCTTGATACCTCGGAACACGCACACCATTTGATTTCAATGTATCAAAATCGCGGATATCGGTTTGTGGAGTATGCTCAGTGGGATGTGACCAACTACCGGAGTGTTGTTTTGAGTAAGACTCTTAAGGCGAGTGGTGCTGCCCGTAAAGATTTCTAGAACCTGCTTTAGACTTTGCTAAAACATCCCCAGCCCTCTATAGAATGCGCTTTCATTGAAAGGCGGTTTTATGAGTAAGTTATTTTTCCTATGCACGCTTATTGCTGTTCCTGGAGCTTTTGCATCTTTTCATCAGATAAAATGTCGAGGATATGTGAGCTTTGATGTGGGAACAATGCAGGGAATGAGTGAAGTGACACTAGAAAAGGGCAGTGATGGTAACTGGATGATGAATGATTTCATCCCAGTAGGTAAGAACTTATCAGAAAATCCATCTTTTCTGTACGTTGACAGTTACAGCAATTTTCTTACTTGCCACGGTGGAACAGCAAAATACGATTCTACCTCTAAGACCTTGGAGTTCAGATATAAATATGACTCCGGCTTTCTTGGTGGCGGTTGCCAAAAAACTCGCGGCACCTTTAAAGATTGCCGCGATCGTTAGTTAATAGATTGGCGAAACACATCTAAGTGTTTCGCCAAAGCTCAATCAATCAGTTTTTTTACGGTCTTCAGCGTAGCCGTAATCATAAAAATGGTAGCGCCCCAGTTGTGCGATTACGTCGCTATTGTTCCCCCCATTATCAAACGCCGCCGTTAAGTCGTCGTAGTTAAAGACATAGTAAAGCGGATTTAGAAGGCTTCGACCTTACCATAAGCTTGGATCTTTGCTGCGGAGTTTGGATATTTTTTGAGTTATCTTTTCGGAATCTCAATTTGAGATTACATTCCGCTATTGCACTTCAAAATCGAAGTAATTTGATTTATAGGGCTCGTCCGTCAAGCTGAAGTGCCACCATTCCTTTGGATAATTTTTAAACCCATGTTTTTCCATGACCTTTCGTAAAATTGCACGGTTGAACTGCGCCTCTGGCGAAATTGATTTATCTGCTGTGAACGCCCCTTCGCTAAAGCAGTCAAAGGAAGTTCCCATATCTAGCTGACCTTCAACCTTCGAAGGTTTGCGACAGTCCACATAGGATTCGTGGAAAGATTTAGGGGATGACCCTGCTTGCACGAGAGTGAGATCGACGGTACTTCCACGGCTGTGACCAGAATGACTATCAATATAACCACTTTTTATGAGAGAGCTGCGGTCTTCAGCCGGATAAAAAAATGTTTTTGTCGCTGAGTCCTTCCCGTCCTTGACCCACGAAACAAAATCATTCACGGCTCGCTGAGGGCGGTAGCAATCAAATATCAGTAAATTGTACCCGAGCTTTTCGACTTCATTTTCGACTTCGCTCAAAGCTTTGGCGGCCTTGACTGTAAGGAAACAGCGAGGGGACCTATAGCCGGCAACTGGACGGCCCATAAAATTCCAAGAGCTTGCGTAACGGCCTTCGACTTTAATTTTTTCATTGATTGTAGTTATGTCGACGAAGCCAAAGACATCTCGTGCGACGGCTTGAGGGTTCATGAGGCTCTGCAGGGGACGATTGACAAGAACTGTTGTCTTCATCGGGGACAGTGTTGAAATTTTTTGACCAAAATCAAACTCTGTTAGATTTGGATTTGCGTAAAGATCTCCATTGAGCTTAAGTCCATTTTTTAGATCTGTGCGAATGTCAGCCATGCAAAAATAATTATTTGGCCAAAACAAAAGAGGTCCCTTTGTGAGGGCAGCTTTGACCACTTTCATCTCGCTCTCTGAGATTTCAAAATGAACTGTAGTTTGGTAGTTTTGGGGAGCTTGGTCATAAAGATGTGTAGCTAGGACCTCGTGATCACTAACTGTCGTAAGGATGAGAAACGCGTGGCGGGTTTTTGGCGGCCTAACATTTTTCAGGTAGTAGTTCGATGGACAGGTTTCTCCATTGGAATCAAATGCCCCACTATTGACATACGAGCGGTGTTGGGACGCTGATGCAGTTGATTCATTATTCTTTTGAGGTGCATCGCTAAGCCGAGAGACAAAATCTGGGTGCGCTTTTAGATAGGCGCGAAAGCCAGCCTGTTCAAGATAAGATGGGAGATACCGGTAAATGAGCAACTCAACATCTTTGCGCGCAACGATGAGAGGATCATCAGCAGTGATCGTTTCTTTGATTGGAAAAGCACCCTCAAAATCGGCATCTTTTTGCCAAGTTGCTCGGATTGGAAACAGTTTTTCGAAAACATCTCCCGCGTTTGCCTGGGGACCAAAAATTTTTGGGAGGTCATGAAGACAGAAAAAAGTCCGGTCGATTTGTTTTCCTGTCTTGTCAAAATAGATTGTAGTGACTGCAGGTAAAGATTTTTTTGATTCTTTTAAAAGACGGCGATAAGTTGCCATCGATTTTGCGTCGACGCGCACGCGGAGTAAAAATTGATAGGTGTGAGGGGGTGTGCCAGAGCGATGATCCAGGATTAAATGGTCGGGGCCATCTTCGCCAAGAACTAAAAATGAATGTGATCCCAGGCGTGCGATGTCGCCAGGGAACATATAATTCCCACCGCAGTTTTCCTGTCCCTCAACGTGAGTGCCGTCGTGGTTATGAGCATCGTCTAAGGCGTAATCATCTGCTGCAAGAGAGGGAGCAGCAACTAAGAAGCAAATGAGAAAACGAATCATTGTTTATATCCTCGGATGGGGAGTGAACGATCTACCTTTGGTGCCCCAGGTGCGAGGCCGGTGACTGGGCTTGGATGTCCATCAAGCCTCATATTAAATAGAAAATAAGTAGGGACGCAAAAGCCGACATTCAGTTCGTGAGCTCGTAGTATCGCTTTGCCATTGATCTTGTCAGGTGTTGAGATGTTGATGAGCTGACCCTCTTTTTTGCGGACGTAGTTGGATCTAGATATTTTTTGATACTCAGGAATTTCCTGGCAAATGTAGTCCTCGCGGCACGCATGTGAAAGGCTGCATGAATCTAACATAGAACGTGCAACTTTTGTCTCCAGGCAAGCTCCTGAATCTCCACTCGCTGCACACATATCAAAGCCTTGCCCTCCTTGGTTTGTACAAAGTTCGCTGGGAACTCCGTTTGCAAAATTCACTTCAAAGTTTTCTTCGGTCATTGTACACCGGCGGCTCATCCTCCCCAAAGGTGCTCCACTTTGTGGAAGAACACAAGAATACGCACCTTTATCTCCTAAGACGCTTCCGGTAAGTCTCCATTTGTCTGTGAAAGCGAAAAGACCTTTTTGTCCTTCTAGTATTTTTCCCTGCCAACAGACTGCTCCTGCAATGGGTTTTTTTAAAACGCATTCGCCAAGTAGGACGTTAATTCCATCTACAGTTTTTCGACATTCTAATTCGCCTCCATGCTCATCCCCGCAAATGGGATGGTTTGCGAGGTCATCGCCAACGAAGCAAAGCTGTCTGACGCCGAGCTTTTCAAATGCAGGAACAGTCTTTGACCAATCGCCTGCCGAAAAAGTCGAATGAGGTCGAAAGTGGTTTGGCTCTTGGCCAGAGGCAAGAGCATTCACCCATGCCCTCCGACGGTTTTCTTCAGCTTGTGCATGTGGAGAGAGTGCCACTTGCTGACGATTGAAGGGGTGAGAGAAAGCTGGATCAGCCTTGCCGAGCATGTGAAATCCTGCCGTCCCCCCAGCTTGATGACATCCCATGCAAGAAAGGTTGTCGAGGCGCTCGATAAACCCGGCGTTTGTCTTCACATAAGACATTTTCTTTAGGTCAAGTCCCGTCAACAGATTTGGATATGCCTGAAAGAGCTGGGCAAAAGGTCTATTTACCTTGCGTGCTCGGCCTAGCGTCGACCAAGAGATAGAAAATTTCGCCAAATATTTTGGATCAATATTGATCGTTCCTTCATCGATGGACTTAAGAATTTCAGGGCGTTTGAGATAAGCTGCAAATTCCTCTCGAAGATTTTGGTTTTTTAACAAAAGGTCAACATCAGGAGTATTTTCAAGTTCAACAGGTTCGAGAGCCTGTGCATTTTTTCTAAAGATTCTTTGCATGTACATTGCCTGTCCACCGAAGTCGTGCATGTAGCCAGAGGTGAACCTTAGAGACTGAAAATTACTTTCAAGCTGTCGAAATGTGAGCTTTGAGAGGGACTTGTGAAGGTCCCCGCTTTGCCAGTTTTTAGCAAACTCTACGCATGAGGCCTGTTTGGGATACTGTTCGACCACGTTAATGAAAAACGGTAGGCTCGAAGCTGAAGTTTTTGATTTGTAAGAGAGCCTATAGATAAATCGTACTTCTCCGCAGGAGTCTTTAGTAACGTCTAAGCGATCCATGCGATTGACAACGGCAACGAGTTTGAAAAACGCAAACTTAGACCATAACCACCTTTCATCAAAGTGCCTCGGCTCATCGCCATCTTGTTCAATGGTGTAGGGATAGCTGGAATTATTTGAAAGGTGACGGATAAAGTATCCACCTTTTTGATCTTTGTCTGACCTAGATCCTTTGTCTTCAAAGCCGCGAATCTCGCGAACCATATCGGGAATATCTCCTGAGTTGAGAGGAATCAATTCAGGAAGCTGATCTGTTTTTGGATCGTGCTCAAGCGAATGCCCGATGGTGTCTACGAAGCTCTTGTAAAACGAGTTGGATTTGTAGAGCTCGCTTGCTTGAGAAGTGGGTTCTTTGGCTCCGAGAATTTCATTGAGGCTATACCCGTGGGACTCGAGCTCGCTGACTTGATTGAGATCAATCACAGTCACTGTGGTTGAAGCGAGGGACATCGTACCTAAAAGCAATAGAAAAAAAACCATGGTGTTACTGTACAGTGATAGGGTGAGATTGTCATAGCGGTTTGCATTAGTTGATTGTGAGATTTGTTTGCGATACCTTCCAGAATTTTTATAACTAAAAAAGGAATGCAAGATGGGCCAAACAACACTTTTTATATTTTCCGGCCTTCCCGGTTGTGGAAAATCCACCTTGGCCAAGGAGTTGGCTAAAAAAACTCGTGCGACCTTCATCAGGATCGATACTATTGAACAGGGTTTGCTAAATATTTGCAATTATCAAGTTCAAGGTGGAGAGGGTTATGAAATGTCCCATCTTGTAGCAAGGGACAATCTTAGATTAGGAATCGATGTGGTAGCCGATTCTGTGAATCCCTGGGATCTAACTCGCAAACACTGGAATGAAGTTGCTATTTCAAGTGGCGCAAAGTTCAAAAATATTGAGATCGTTTGCTCTGACCTCAAAGAGCATCGACTTCGAGTTGAGGGCAGAAGAGTGGATGTTGAGAACTTAAAGTTACCTACCTGGGAAGAGACGGTAAATAGGGACTATCACAAATGGAATGAAGATCGAATCGTGATTGACACAGCAAAAAAACAAATTTCAGACAGTGTCGATGAGTTGATGAACAAATTGGGCCTCTGACCAAAGGCTGTTGCAATTAAGTGAAAATAGCTTAGCATAAACTATGGATCCAAAAACCACAGCTGTACTGTCACTAGATATTCAAAACGGACTTTTCATCTTGTCGGCGCAATCAGAATCCATTCTTCCAAAGGCGATTCAGGTTGTAGAGTTTAGCCGCAGTCGAGGAATTCCGGTGCTTCATGTCGGTCTTGGGTTTGAGCCTGGATATCCAGAAATTCCTGAGGGCCATCCTCTTTTTGGAGCCCTGAAAGAAAAAAACCTTTTTATCAAAGGCTCGTCGTCATCAGAAGTCCCGTCGAGTCTTCGGCAACCAAGCGACATCATCATTTACAAACAGCGAGTCAGTGGTTTTAGCGAAAATCAGCTAGATATGGTTCTGCGAGCGAAAGGTATAAAGACAATTGCAATGATGGGAATTGCGACGAGCGGAATTGTGTTATCGACGCTGAGACAAGCCTTTGATAAGGATTATAGGTGCATTGTTATCAAGGATGCTTGTTTCGATTCTGACTCCGAAGTCCATCGTGTTCTCACCGAAAAGGTGTTTGCACGAATGGCTTCGGTAGTGACCACGGAAGATTTCACGCGGTAATTTATTTTTTATTACACACTAAAGATGAAAATGTGTCCATGTAAGCGTCTTTCACTGTCGCTGTCCACGTGCTCGCGCCTTTTTTCAAGAAGACACTAAGAGTTCCTTCGCCGTTTCGCTCAGGGGTGAAATGATATTCAGAGGAAGTCCCTTCGTAGGCCATGTGACTTACTGATTTTTCGTCAGAATAAATGACTGTCATAAGTGCTTCTGGATCTTCGGTGGAAACTTCAAGGGCGAGTGACTGGATTTCTAACCCGTTAGGCCCACCGCTTGGCTTGCATAAAAAGTTGATATTCTTAGCGGCGAATGCAACGTTTGCAACAGAGGTGACGGAAATAATGGCGCCTAAAACTACTTTTTTCATAAAATTCTCCATGGTTTTGAGAGGCCAATTTAGGGATACGGACGCAAAGTGTCAATATGGAATTATTTCACTTTTCAGACCAAACGCCGAGCTCATTTCCGCTAGGGTCTTTGAACTGAAATCGACGACCGCCTGGGAACTCAAACGGCGGTGCTGTGATTTTTCCTCCGGCACTATTTACGGAGTTCAGAGTTTCCTCCAGATCTTTCGAGTAGAGAATGACGAGGGGGCCACCGGGTTGAGTTTTAGAATCTAAGCGCAAGCCTCCCGATTCGCCGCACTCACTTTGAATGCCCGCGTAGTCAGGACCGTAGTCATTGAATTTCCAACCAAACGCAGAGCTGTAGAATGCTTTAGCCTTTGCTAAATCGGTCACTGTAAATTCGATGTAATTGATTTCGTGGTGAATGTGTTTCCCCATAGGCGCTTCATTTTTTGTTGTTTAGTGAACTAGTATAATTTAGACTAGTTGGCAAGGAGGAATTTTGGAAGCTCGGCAGTTAAAAGATTTGAATGGAGTTGGGAAGGCGGCCCTGATGGACTTTAGGCTTTTGGGAATAACGACGATCTGCCAACTTAAACAGCAACAGCCAGAAATCCTCTACAAAAAATTAGAGTCTATCTCCGGCCCTCAGGACATTTGTGTTCTCGACGTCTTTACTTGTGCTGTTGCTCAAGCAAAAAATCCAAACCTTCCAAAAGCTCAAACACATTGGTGGTACTGGAGTCGAAAGCGTAAAAATGAATCGTAAAAAATCTCGACAGCTAACCCTTCCGGACTTAGTCGTTCTGAGCCTCCTTTCGGAAAAGCCGATGCATGGTTATCAACTGGTTACTGAACTAGAGATCCGAGATGTTAAAGATTGGGCGGCGGTTTCACGGCCACAGGTGTATTATTCGCTTAAGAAACTTCTTGAAATGAAAATCATTTCAGAAACCCAAAGTTCCGAACTCACGCTGGGACCTGAAAAGACAACTTACAAAATAAACGCGAAGGGGGAAGCTAGTCTTGCGCGTGAGCTGTCGACGGACGATTGGGCTTTACATCGAAGCCAGCCTCCTTTCTTAACGTGGATGGCTCTATCCACTCATCTGCCAAAAACTACTATCAAAAAAATGTTTCAAGCGCGGCGTAAATTTCTTTGCGAAGAGTTAGAGCGTGAAGCCAATACTTTGGAGTCTTTCAAAAATGCCAGTGGTGCCATGGTTGTTGCGGGTAAGATGATGGTAACTATCACGATTCAATGGTTTGAGGTTGAGTTGACGTGGCTGGATCTAGCACAAAAACAAATGCTCGAATGAAAATTTTGTGTTTCCATAACACCAGGAGGTTTTATGGCGGGTACCGTACAGTTACACCGAGTTCTTAGCGCCCCACCGGAGCGAGTTTACAAGGCGTTTATCAATCCTGAGGCTATGGCCAAATGGCTCCCACCCCATGGATTCACTGGCAAAGTGCATTCGATGGATGCCAAGGTGGGAGGGGGATATAAAATGTCTTTCACGAATCTCACCACCGGGAGCAGCCATTCATTCGGGGGTAAATATGTTGAGATGGTTGAAAACAAAAAGCTCAAATACACCGATAAGTTTGATGATCCTAACATGCCGGGCGAGATGCATGTGACGGTGACGTTAACTAAAGTTTTTTGCGGCACGGATCTCAAGATTATTCAGGAAGGAATACCAGACGCGATTCCAGTTGAGATGTGCTACATGGGATGGCAGCAGTCGTTGACGTTGCTCAATCAATTGGTAGAGCCTGAGATTCCTGATCAGGGTTGATCGATGACCGCGACTCTTTCAAGGTCGCGGTCCATGATCTAAATTAATGCTCTGTTCGCCATTCTTTCATGGCTTGGTCACCGGGACGATCGATGTGTACCTTGTTGTCTACAGATGTGACCCAGCTCATAGGGATGAAGTGGTGGTTCCCTTCTTCATCTCTTTTTAGTTTGATAGAATCTTTGCCTTCAACGTGGTCAACAATAGCGAACTCTCCATCTTGGGAACAAACGACGGGCATGTTTGGTTTGATTTGTTGTGCGTTAATCATGATTGTTTCTCCTTCATAGACAGAATTTTGCAACGCTTATGCCAGAGCCTCCTGTGGGGGAGAGGCTTTTAACGTTGAGTTTTCTGCATCAAGTGGATATTTGCCTCAGCCCTCTGCTTGAAAAGCCCCAAGCTCGATCATCGACTAGAAAATAACAACAAAGCGCATCAACTAAATATTTAGTTGTAACCAACTAAAACATTAGTTACATTTTCCACATGAGGTTAGTGATGTCTAAAAACAAATCGAAAAGTATTACTGGTGAAAAACTGCTTACAGATACCGAGTTAGAGCTCATGACGATTCTTTGGCAACTGGGAGAGGGATCAGTTGCTGATGTCATCAAAGAACTTCCTGAAGATAGGGAGCTTGCCTACACCTCGGTCTCAACGATCTTGAGAATTCTCGAACAAAAAGGGGTGTTAAAAAACCGCAAAGAAGGACGGGGGCACATCTATATTCCAGTTCTCAATAAAAATGACTACGAAGCTAAAACTGTAAAGCATCTCGTGAGCCGCGTGTTTGATGGAACTCCTGCCGCGCTCGTTCGACAGCTCGTAAGTTCAGTGCCTTTGGATGAGAGTCAAATTGAAGAACTCAAGCAAATCATCAGTGAAGCAAGGGGTAAAAAGTGACCGCCTCCCAGCTTTTTTCGACATATTTAAGTATGAACCTTCTTATTGGTCTGGCTTTATTTCTGGGTTTGTTAATACCTTTCATTTTTAAATATGTGCGCAAGCCGCTTTTAAGGGGTGCAGAACTCAAGATCCAATATTCTCTCCTCTCAGCAATAATCGTGATTGGATTTGCGTCGCCATTTTTTCCTAAAGAGGAGATTTTTGCTCCGCTCGTTAAAGTCTGGAGTCCTCAATCCAACTTCGTGCCGTATCCACTTCAAAAGGAGGGATATGGTTACGTCGATCTTCCCCTTCGGGCCGTTCCGATGGTGCAACTGAGCCGGGTGTACTCAAGCTTCGTCGGAGCGGTCCTTTTAGTCTTTGTCTTAGGCCTTGGAAAATTCATATTGGATTTATTTCGACTTGTTTCTGTTAAAAACGAATCTTTTGTGATTCGCAAATACAAGAATATTTACGTCTCAATGAATGAAAATGTGAGGATACCATTTTCGTTTTGGATTCCAAATCAAAAAAATATTGTTGTGCCTTCGTCTTTGATAAGCACGGAGAATTTAAAAAATGCGATTCTCCATGAACTCCAACATCACCGACAAGGCGACACAAAGTGGGTCTATGTCATCTGGGGTTTTAGACTTACCTTTTTTATGAATCCGTTTGTTCACTTGTGGAGCCGACGGATTTCCGAAATTCAAGAATTTGCCTGCGATGAAGCTCTGGTCGACCAAGGAAAGGTGGATTCGCTGGCTTATGCAAGCTGCCTGGTTCAGGTGGCACAAACCGCACTCAAATACGAGAGTCAACCAGTCTGCGCAACTGGCTTAGCTTTTTTAGTTGAGCGCAATTTCCTTAAACGGAGGATTACAACAATGTTAGAGACAAAAAAGACCAGAACTCAGTTCAAGGCGGTCCTGCCCATTTTGGGTTTAGCCGTCGGTGTTCTTAGCGCTACTGCCTACGCGTCCCAAGGACTTATCAAAGACCGAAGGATCACATTAGCGCAGGCGGGAGAAATGGCTCGAACGAATCTTGGCAATGGCGGATTTCCGATCGTAGTGAATGAATCAGTCGTCAAATGGCTGAACTACTATGTAGGAACGCCCGATGGCCGCGAAAAAGTGAAAGCAGCTCTGGCTCGCATGGACAGCTTCAAAGGTGTTATTTCTAAAAAGCTAGACGAGTACCAAATGCCAGAAGAGCTGTTGGCTGTACCTCTCATCGAAGCCGGCTACCAAAATGCCGAAGCGAAAGAGAACCCTAGTGGGGCGGCAGGGCTTTGGCAATTTATCGCTCAGACGGCGAGAAACTATGGCCTACGTGTCGATGACCAGATCGATGAAAGGCTCAACGTTGAGTTAGAAACAGACGCTGCAATGAGGTATATACTTTCGAATAAACTCCGCTTTAAAGATTGGCAGCTCTCGATGTTGTCGTACAATGTGGGCGAGGGAGCTGTTCAAGAGGCCATCGTTAAGACCGGTTCGCGAGATCCTTGGGTTTTAGTACAAAATGGTCTCACTAGTGAAGAGGGTCGTCATTATCTACCGAAACTAATGGCTGCGATTTTGATTCTTAGAAATCAATCTTTGGTGCAATAGATGTGTGGGGGAGCGCTTTCTGCGCTCTCCCGTTTGTATTCTCTAATGAGTTGAGATAGTGTCGCCTCCATGAAAAACTATCGAACCGAAACTCAGCTGATTCATGGCGATGCCTCTGATGACGACTTTTCTTTGTCGCCGCCCATCACCTACTCCTCAGCCTTTCACGCGGAATCGGCAGAGATGTTTGCTGAGATGGCCACCGAGCCAATTCATCCAAAGTATTATACTCGATACGGAAACCCTCTTCATCATCGGGTCACCAAAATTCTAGCAGCAATCGAGGGTGCGGAGGCTGGCGTCGTGGCGGCTTCTGGCATGGGCGCGATCAGTTCAACAATTCTTGGTTTGCTGAAAAAAGGCGATCATGTCGTAGCTCAGGCAAGTCACTACATGGCAACTGCGAAAATTATGACTGAGTTATTGCCTAGGTATGGAGTTGAGGTAACTCTAGTCGATCAAACCTCAACGGTGGCTTTCGAAACAGCAGTCAAGGATAACACACGTTTAATGTTCGTTGAAACTCCTGCAAACCCGCTTTTAACAATCACCAATTTAGCTGAGGTTGCCGCGGTGGCAAAAAAAAATCAGATTCTTACAGTTTGCGATAATACCTTTGCATCTCCTATCAATCAAAATCCGATCGCCCTTGGAATTGATATCGTTGTTCACAGTGCTACTAAATTTCTTGGAGGACATCACGATCTCGTTGCAGGTGTTGTAGTTTCGCGAAAAGAGCTTATTGAAGAAATCTGGGAAACGCTAATCGTTCTCGGACCAACCTTGTCGCCGATGGATGCTTGGCTCTTACTGCGTGGGCTTAGAACCCTCAGTCTACGTGTGGAGAGACAAAACGAAACTGCGATGAAGGTCGCTAAATTTCTTGAGGGTCATTCTCGTATAGACAAAGTTTTGTATCCAGGTCTTGAAAGTCATCCCCAACACCAACTGGCAAAAAAACAAATGAAAGGGTTTGGAGGGCTGATATCGTTTCTTTTCAGGGGGTCTTATTCAGAGACAGCGCGTTTTGTTTCTCAGCTCAATCTCCCGAAAAATGCTGTGAGTTTGGGTGGAGTGGAAACACTTTTAGTACATGCCGCGGCCATGTGGGCGGGGACGATGACAGAAGAACAAATGCAGGCTGCGAAAATTTCACCTAATCTTGTTAGGATTTCTGTTGGATTGGAAAATGGCGACGACTTGATCCAGGATCTCGACGTCGCCTTAAGATCTTAGCGCTTACAAATAAATTTATATTGGTAGAATCCGCCTTCGGCCTGTCCCTCAACTCGGGCGATTCCTCCAAATTGACCATCTCGAAGTTCTCTTCCTCCATTGGCCAAGGTGCTTTCAACAATGAGACTGTCACCAAACTTGATAAATGGGATAGACCCTTTAGATTTGTACTTTGGATTCAGAGGTCCATCTAGATGGTCCCATGACTCTTCGAGAATATCAGCGCTAGCCTTTGTTCCGCTGATGGTTAAATTCATGTGCGCAGGTTCTCCCTCATGCCCGTTCATAAAATAGCTGTAGCATTTGTAGGAATAAGTCTGCGCATAAGAAAATGACGCTGATAAAGTAAATGATAGCGCACCTCGTTTGTTTTTTGGTCACACGTATCATGTTCACGGAATTTGTTTTATTTATGTCACTGCCAGAGTATTTTTTTCATCCAAGGAATTGTAGGATTGTCACTGATGTCGATCGGAACTATCCATGCCCTTAAGTTGCGGAGAATTCTTGAAGCTCACTAGTCTGGTGAAAATTTGTCTTTTTTCTTTGATCTTAATCGATCAAGCCAAAGCTGCCGGCCGCTGTGTACCGTCTAAAAATAGCTGTCACTTTTACAAGTGTTTAGAAAGCAAATTGCAGTGTGGGAGTGACAACTATATTTCAGGTTTTGGTTTAAAATATTGCAATGCTTACCTGAATAAAGAGTCGACTTTCTCACCAAAAGGGCAGAAATGGTTAAAAGACGTCAGGCTCTGCCTACAAAAAAGTCTTGTTGATACCTCGGGCTCTTTAACTTGCCATAATGTGGCTGACCTCTCGGCGGAAAGTCATTTTCAGTGCTACTTGAGTACTGGAATTTGCTCACTTTCAAATCTGGATCGGATACGGGTTCTGAAAGTCGCCTACCGAGAGTTAGTCAGCTCAAAGTTTAGGAAGGTTTTCATCAACGTTATTGCGAACTGCCAACTCAACCCAGATTATAATTCCGGATTATAGTAGAACTCTTCTTTGACCACTTTCCCATTGGACGTCGTATACAAAGCGATTTCTTGCATCTTAAATCGTTTCTGACTTTCTTTGTTGGTTACATCATATTTAAAGTGTACAGAAAATTTGTCGCTGTGGGCGAAGGGTCCTTCAACCTCGGAAGAGTGGATAATATGGTTGTTCATCCACCATTCATTCTTAGCTAAAATGGCATCAATTCCCTTAGTTTCTGCCGGGACATTTTTCATCGCCATAGGTTCCACACTGACAATATCTTTAGAATAAAGCTTTTTCACGGCATCTGTGTTTTTCCCCTGTTTGCAGAGAGCGACAAGTTCTTTTCCAATTTCAAAGACATTCATAATTTCTCCCTTGTAAAATTTCAGGTTAGTTCAATGTTGCTAAATTC
This sequence comes from Pseudobdellovibrionaceae bacterium, assembly GCA_044229295.1. GTDB lineage: Bacteria > Bdellovibrionota > Bdellovibrionia > Bdellovibrionales > Bdellovibrionaceae > JBGATJ01. The sequence goes on along the minus strand of JBGATJ010000004.1, from coordinate 64,011 downwards.
GTCATTGGGAAAACCAGATTTTTCCAAAACAACACACGGGCTATTTCTAGCCCGCATTTTATTAGGTTTTTACCGATTCTACTTTTAGTTTTTTTAACTTGGCTTTGCCGGACTTGCTCAGTTTTAGAGAAAAAATCATTTCCCCTTCGGCATTGAGTTTTTGAGCGGAGATAAAATCTCTCTCGTTGAATGAATTGATAGTTTCAGCTGTTCCCAAGTGCGGAAGAGCAGAGACCAATAAAGCCATCGAAAATGAACGTATATTCATAGGTCCTCACAATATTAAGTTTTTGGAAAGAAAATTTATGAAAGAGAGTGAGGAGGGCTAAGTCCCGTCGGGATCAAGAAAGCTTGAACTTTAGGCACGGAAAAAGCATCTTGAGGAAAAACTTTTTGGATCGGTAGCGACACTAACGGTTTGATAGGAAAAACGGGGGAATTATTTTTCCGAACAGAGATCGACCGCGAAAAATCGAAAGCTGAATTTTTCGAAGCCATACTGGTGGCCACTGGCGAATATGAAACAGGTTGCGCCGTGCAAACACAAAACCCAGAAAAGAAAACTGCAAGAATTCGAAGAATCATCATTAAAAAAATGGGTCTATTTTTTGGACTGTCAAGAGGGGATTCTCAATTATTGCCGTAAAATCAAGATCCCTCATTGAAATCATCATAAAGTCCAAGTACTGTACAGGCTTAGCAATGAGAAGGGGGAAGTCATGAAAAGTTCTATCTTTGCACTCTTGGGGATGTTGTTCTCCAATCCGTCTATGGGGTCAGATTTAAAAGTGCACGATTCAGCTCCGCTCTTTACATTGAAAAACCATGAGGGCAAAGATTTTCAGCTCCTTTCTAGAAAGGGTCATTGGACGGTCCTTTATTTTTATCCAAAGTCTGAAACTCCGGGGTGTACAAAACAGGCGTGCGCCTTTCGCGATACCATTGATAAAATCCGTACGCTAGATGCTGACGTTTTTGGAGTTAGTGTTAATTCTGTTTCTGACCAGGACGCATTTCGCAAACACCATCATTTGAATTTTGATTTGCTCGCTGACGATGGCACAGTAGCTGTTCAGTACGGGACCAAAATGCCAGTTTTAAACATGTCTAAACGCTGGACATTTATTTTAGATCGTGACTTGGTTATTCAAGATATAGAAAAAGATGTTGATCCAGTTAAAGATGCAGAAAAGGTCGTCAAAAAGATCAAGGACCTTCAAAAAAACGAAACACCTAAGTCAAAGTAACCATCAGGAGATAGTTCATGCTTAAAGTAGGGATTGGCGCAGCGGTCGTAATCTTAGGCTTTTTAATCTTTATTTCAACCCGTGCCGATCGGTTCCACTACGAGAGAAGCGGCCTTATAAATGCCGCTCCCGAAAAAATATATCCTTACTTGAGTGACTTAAATAAGGGAGGTTTGTGGTCGCCGTTTGAACAAGTCGATCCTAATTTAAAGAAAACCTTTTCTGGTCCAGGAAATCAGGTCGGATCTATCATGGAGTTTGAGGGAAATAGAGACGCTGGTGCTGGCAAAGTCGAAATTCTCAAATTAGTACCTAACGAAGCGGTCAGCTTAAAACTAACGATGACCAAACCCTTTTTTGCCGAAAATGCTGTCGAATACAAACTGATTCCAGAGGGATCAGCGACTCGCTTTTCGTGGTCCATGGAAGGTCAAAACGGGTTCTTAGGGAAGTTTATTGGCGTTATTATTGATTGCGAAGCAATGATTGGAAATCAGTTCACCAAAGGAATTGAAAATTTAAAAAATGTCGTTGAAAAAGAAAACGCTGCTCAATCGAATTGAAAAGCAAGTTGTCCTTCGTCTTTATTAGCGATTGTTTTAGCTGAGAGACGAACGCCAATTCCTAAAAGACGGATAGGAAGAGGCTTTCTAGAAATAGCGCTAGATAAAAGACTTCTAAAAATTTCCAGGTCGGGAACGGTTGTTAATTGGCACTCGTGAGTGGTAGAGCTAAAATCAGAAAATCGAATTTTTACAAACGCCGATCGGATAAAATCATCAAGATTTTTTTGCGACATTCGTGAAGACCACTCGGTCATTAAGCTGGTGAGTTTCTCGTTACAGGCTTCAAAGTTGTCTAGATCTCTGGCGTAGGTTCTCTCGACACTCAAGGATTTTCTTTCTTTAGAGATTTGCACATTTCTGAGGTCAATGCCTCGAGAGTATCCATGCAGTTTTTCTCCCCAAGATCCAAAGTGGTGTCTCAGCTGATTCAAGGAAAGGGCCTGTAAATCACCACAGGTGTGTATGCCAAGGCTTGCCATCTTTTGGGCAGTCACTTTTCCAACACCGTTTAATTTCTCAACGGGCAGCTGGACCATTAGGGCTTTGACGTCATCGGGTTTAATGACCTTGAGACCGTTTGGTTTGTTCCAATCGCTTGCGACCTTGGCTAGCATTTTATTGGGAGCAACGCCAGCACTGGCGGTAAGTTGAGTTTCCTCTTGAATAAGGCGGCGAATCTCTCGAGCGATGAGGGTCGCGCTTCCTGAACAATGCGGACTATTTGTTACATCTAGATAAGCTTCGTCAAGGGATAGTGGCTCAACAAGATCTGTAAAACGATAAAAAATACTTTGGATGATTCTACTTTCTTGGCGATACCGCTCAAAGTTGAGCGGTAATAAAATCAGGTCGGGGCATAACCTGAGAGCCTTTGCTGTAGCCATGGCTGATCTTACACCATACCGACGAGCTTCGTAGCTGCTCGCTGCAATCACACCTCTACCTTGCGCTGAGCCCCCAACAGCGATGGGCTTTCCTTTGAGTTCGGGTCGATCTTTAAACTCGACAGCAGCGTAAAAACAGTCCATGTCGACATGAATTATTTTAGCCATTTTTGATTCTTACACGGTTTTGCCGTGGACGGCAATTAGGCTGCAGGCTTGGAAACCTGATTTTTATCAAGCCACTTCTCGATCAACTCGGCTAAAAGGTCAAAGCTAATGGGTTTAGAGGCGTAATCGTTCATACCCGCTTCCAGGCACTTTTCTTTGTCCCCCTTGAGGGCATTTGCCGTCATTGCAAGAATGGGAATGCTGGCAAAACCCTGTGAACTTGCGCGAATTTTTCTTGTCGCTTCGTAGCCGTCGAGCTCAGGCATTTGACAGTCCATCAGCACTAGATCAAAAGACCTTTCTTTCAGCATTGAAATAACCTCAAAGCCATTAGCCACAGCCTGGGCATTGAATCCCATTTTAATAAGCATCGAAAGGATGATTTTTTGATTTATAAAATTATCTTCTGCGACGAGAATTTGAGCGCCCGCATGTTTCGTAGGTCCTCGTACAGAGGCAGTCTTTCCTATCGGAGGAGCACCGTGTTTTAAAGTGAGGGTAAACCAAAAAGTGGATCCTACGCCCTCGCGACTTTCTAAGCCCACTTTGCCACCCATGAGTTCAACGAGCTGTTTGCAGATCGATAGACCTAGTCCCGTCCCTCCAAATTTTCTTGCGGTTGAATTATCAGCCTGAGAAAAAGGCTGGAAAAGTTTTGCTTGAATGGCTGGAGGGATCCCAATTCCAGAATCGGTAACGGAAAATTTGAATTCCGTGGCTCCCGATTTTTCGGCGAGAGTTTTGAGCTCAATTGTGATTGATCCAGATTGAGTGAATTTCACAGCGTTGCTGACAAAGTTCATCAATATTTGACGAATTCGACCAGGGTCTCCAATGAACTGATGGCCAAAGTCTGGACCGCGTTTTACCAGGAGTGGAATCGACTTATTTTTTGTGAGCCACGACATAGATTTTGCTGTTTCGTCGATGAGTGTGTCGACGTTGAATTCAACCTGCTCGATGTCGAGTTTTCCCGCCTCAACCTTTGAGAAGTCGAGAATGTCATTGATGACAGTCATCAATGAGTCGGCAGAAGTCTTTATATTTTTTGCAAACTCAAGTTGTTCTTTAGTGAGAGAGGAATCAAGCAAAAGAGTCGTCATGCCAATAACACCGTTGAGTGGTGTGCGTATCTCGTGACTCATATTTGCAAGAAATTCAGATTTGGATCTTGAGGCTGCTATAGCTTCTTCGCTGAGTTTTTCCATAAGCGCTTGTTGTTTTTTATCTTCTGTAATGTCCCTGGCGACTCCGTATGTAAATTCTCCATCCGGGAAGGATTTCCAAGAAAACCACCGATAGTCACCATTTTTTGTTCGATAACGGTTTTGGAAAGAGAGAACGGCGTGTCCTCCGGCTTGTTTTTCGATTTCTCGTTGAGTTGCAACTAGATCATCTGGATGTATAAAGTCGATGCAGGGTCGAGAACAAAACTCTTCTGCTGTGTAACCCAAGATATCTGTGAATGCTGGATTGATCCTTAAGAAATATCCTTTTGTATTTGCGACGGCCATCATATCTAAAGAGACTTCAAAAAACCTATCTAAATCTCGTTCTAGTTTTTTTCGGTCTCTAATATCGCGAGCGACTACTGCCATCCCTTCGATCTCACCGTTCGTGTTCTTAAGGGGAAACGCTGTGAGTGAAACTGGGATCGGTTCTCGAGTTTCTCGATGTTGATAGTGAATTTCCCCGGTCCACTGTCTATTAGAGAGGACATGAGGAATAACCTCATTTTTCATTTTTTTTCCGTCGTCTTCAGGGTAGAAATCGGCAGCATTGTTTTTAAGGTTTGATTCCTCGAGGCCAAGCATTTTCCGGCCCGCTCGATTCATATAGAGGATCGTTCTATCTAAACCTCCAATGGCTATTAGGTCTCCGCTGTTTTCAATTAGGTTCGCGAATCGATCGGACTGTTCTTCAGCAACTAGCTCGCGCTTAAAACCGATATTCATCACAATGAGAGTGGACAGAATAATGACTAGTACTAGACCCAACCCTAAAAGCACCGTTGTAGAATTGATTTTGATGCTTGCTTCCTCTTCTACCGAGAGAGTCTTACTTAGGTTGTTCTCGCCTTCGATTAGCGAATCCACAAGAGATTCAATTTTTATCATCTCTTTGCGGCCGCGGTCTTCTGTAACTATCGCGATCGCTGCATTAGTGCCTCGTTTAGTTTTTATCGCGATGGTTTCTTTAAGCTCGTCCAGTTTATTGCTTATAGCGTCTTCAAGTGCTTGGGCAATTTCTATGGTTTTAGCATCTCGAATTCCCTGATTTTGTGTTTTGATCTTCTGAAAGAGAGATGGTATTTTAGCGCTTGCCTCAAGATATGGGGCTAAATAAGAAGTTTTTCCAGTCAGTAAATATCCGCGCTGTCCAGTTTCGGCCTCGGTCACAAGAGTACGTAGAAGCCTGTAGTTATCGATGAGGTTTGCAGAAGTGGCTCTGCCATTTGCATAATAGGAGATGAAGTTGGATTCTCTACAAGAAAATACACCAATTCCGATGAGAATTGTGGTTGCGAGAATGAATATGATGTTAACTTTATTGTAGGAGGCCTTTTTCATACGCGTTTGGCTCATCGGCCTGACGTGTTGTAAGCCAAACACGACTTAGGACGTGGTTTTACAAACCGTTTCGAAAAGCTAAAATTCCGCCGATACGTCAAAGGCATGGCAAGAATTCTTTTAGTAGATGATTCAAAAGAAACCCATCTCTTAATCAAGCAAGTGTTTGATGTCGAGATGATCGTTTCGGCGTATGATCTTGCGTAGGCGTCCGCGATGCTTAGTAGGAAAAAATTGATCTTGTGCTTTTGGATGTTGTTCTTCCTGATGGGAATGGATTTGATTTTTGCGCTCAACTCACCCTGCAGACCAGTATCAAGGCCGTCCATGGTCTGGGATACAGGTGCGCTGTGGGTGATTTGTCTCAAAAAAAGACACCCTAGTTTCAATCAGAGAAATCAAAGAAATCACAACATTTGACCGATAAATAAATGGATCTTATGCCTTACTATAGGTGAAGAGCAGAACGTAAATAGGATGTAATATGAAAAGACATGTTTTGATCGTAGATGACAACCAGTCAGACATTTTGAAAGTCAGCTCAATTCTGGAAAAAGATGGTTTAGTTCCTATACCAGCTAAAGATGCATCGGCGGCTTTGGAAATTTGCCAGATGCACCGACTGGATCTTGCGATCATCGACATCCATTTGCCCATTGTTAACGGTTTTAAGCTCACAGAAGAATTAAAAGCCAAAACTGAAACAAAGACTTTACCAATCCTCATGATGAGCGGAGCCTACCGAACAACTGAGGATGTCAGAGCCGCAATTCTCTCCGGCGCTAGTGATTTTATCTTAAAACCAATTGATCCGCTTATCATGTCCGCAAAAATTGGCCGTATGCTTACCAACCGAATCCAGTGGGGCGAGTGGAGTCTGGCTGACAGCGGCGTTTCGCCAATAGGATTTTTAAAAATCGAAGTTGAAGTTCTTTCGATTAGCGAAATGGGGCTCAGAATTCTATCGTCAGTCCCGTTACCTCTTCACAAATCACCTCAGGTTTCTATTCCTCTCATCGAAGATTTGGGAATTCCGTCTCCGTATCTCGAAGTATTGGAGTGCAGTCGTAGCGGGCAGGGATATCAGTCCTATCTGACTTTTATAGGGGTGCCAGAGGTGCACCTTAAAAAGATTCGAATTTTTTGTGCCAAGCTAGCATCGGTCAAGCGCGCGAGCTAGGGGGATTTTTGCAGGTCAAGGCTGTCAAAGCTATCTTACTTCACCTTGGAATCGCCGCACTCTACGTGGTCTTGGCGAAGCTTGGTCTCTTCGTTGCTACTCTTAATGGCAACGTGTCTCCGGTTTGGCCAGCAACTGGTTTTGCAATTTCGATCGTTTTTTTGCTGGGCAGAAATTTTTTAATAGCGATAGCGGCCGGCGCGTTTATAGCCAATTTTTATACTGATGCTGCATTTGGTGCGGCAGTTCTTATCGCAATTGGAAATACCGCAGAAGCATTCATCGGATCGCATTTATTAGCCTTAATCAAGAGTCGAAAAGTACAGTGGAGGGATCAGATTGACACGATCGGTGTCATCGCATCTTCGTCGGTAGCGAGTGTGGTGAGTGCAAGCGTTGGCACATTGGCGCTCTATTTTTTCGGTTCGATAACAAGTGACTTAATTTTTCCTGTCTGGTTGACCTGGTGGATTGGGGATTGTCTTGGAGGTTTGGTCGTCGTGCCTTTAATTGCATTTCGGACGCAGGCTATAAAAATTCGCAGTGAATGGCTTCACAAACTTGTCAACTTGGGTCTCGTTGGGCTTTTCTGTTACATGGTGTTTGGAATACCCGAGGGAGCCGGCCTCGTTTTCTTGCTTTTCATTCCTCTTCTGTACTCTATTTTGTGGGTTGATGCCTTTTGGATGTTTATGATTGCTGCAATGATTGCTGTTATCAGTATTGCAAGCACGATCAATGGACAAGGTCCGTTTTCTCAAGGCATGCTGAACGAAAAGCTGACTCACCTTCAATTTTTCTTAGCCTCGATGGCGATCACTGCACTTTTCCTCAATGGATTTAAAAAAGGAAAGTTCTCAAGAACCCCTGCCGCCGTTCTTTTATCGTGCTGGTTTTTATCGGGTGTAATATTTTACTCGTTTGACTCTTCAGAAAAGGAGCATGCCGAAGCGAGGGTTACGGCCCTTGCTTCTAAAGGGCAAGAGAATGCACTTTGGTCAATGCAGCTCTATGAAGAGGCACTTCGATCGGGTGTGGGATTGTATTCAGCTTCAAAATCTGTAGAGTTTGATGAGTGGCGTGATTATTTTCGGATGTTAAGAGTATCAGAACATCACTCAGGTCTTATTGGCATGGGAGTTTTGTGGCCTGTCGCCAATCCCGCCAAATTCAAAAAGGAAATGAAAGCTCAAGGTGTCAACGATGTTTCAATGAAACCTCTTCCCGGCTTTAAAAATGCCGAGGGCATTCAGTACATCGTAAAATTTATTGAACCTCTCGACCGAAACACAAATACTTTGGGCATCGACTATTCTTCAGATCCTATACGGCGATCTGCTGCAGAACTCGCTCGCGACACTGGCAAGACAGCTATTACGGCAAGGCTTAACTTAGTTGAAAGCCCTGGTCAGCCGACCGGATTCGTTTATTTCCTTCCCGTATATAAGAAAAATTTTGATGTATCGACCGTAGAAAATAGGCGAAAGGCCCACGTTGGTTGGATTTTTGGTCCGCTAGACTACGGCCGGTTTTTTTCTCATATTCTGGAAAACACTCCCAACGAAATCGAGTTACAGGCTTACGATGGCGAAGAACTAACGCCAGATCATTTGCTCTTTAGCAATTTTAGGGGATCTTCAGAAGGGCAATACGACCGCCTTAATCATATTAATTTTGGTCAGAGAAAAATATCGCTGGCGTGGCGTCGGTCCCCCAGCTTTTCACCGCCGCACGATACAATTATCACTTGGGTTGGGTTTTGTGGTGCCATCGCAAGTTTGCTTCTCACGAATGTAATTTTGAGCCTATATTCTCTCGGTCGGCGTTCTCGCGAAATGGCAGATGAGCTTACAAAGGAACTATTGATCTCCCAAGAAAAGCTGAAGGCTGGAGAGCGTCGCCTCATCTACGCTCTTGAAGGTTCTAATGACGGGATTTGGGATTGGAATATCGAAAAATCCGAAATGTATGTGAGTGATAAAATTTCTCAACAGTATGGATGGCCGAGTGTTTCTGTTTTAAAAAGTCCAGACGATTTGAATGGAGTCTGTCATCCCGACGATATTCCTAAAATTAGAGAATCATTGCGCCGTTATTTCGCTGGGGAGACTCAGACTCACGAAGTGGAAAATCGTTATAAAAATAAAAATGGCGAGTGGAATTGGGTTTTAACTCGAGGTAAGGTTAGCGAGAGAAGTGCCGATGGCAAGCCCATTCGCATGACCGGGGTCCATATAGATATTAATGCATTGAAGAACTCACAGATTCTACTAGAAGAGACTCAACGACAGCTCGAGAATATTGCAAATAGCGTTCCTTCTTTGATCTCTCAGTGGGATGAAAATTTGTACTGCCGTTTTGCCAACGATTCGTTCTCGAGTTGGTTTGGTTTAGCCCCTGACCAAGTCGTGGGGCGTTCGATGGACGACCTATTAGGACCCGAGGCCTATACTAGGAATAAGCAAATTTTTGTGGATGCGCTGAGCGGAAAGCACCAACAGATAGAGAGAGAGACAACTCGTGTTTTTGACGGCGAAAAACGCTATGTCATAGCGACCTATCTCCCAGACTACCATGCCAAAAAAGCATCGGGATTTTTTCTGTTCATCCAAGACGTTACTGAACTCAAAAAGGCAGAACTAATTGCCAAAGAGGAACGCCTTCATGCTTTGGAAGCAACTAATATAAAATCTCAGTTTTTGGCGAATATGAGCCACGAGATCAGGACGCCAATCAACGGCATCATCGGTATGACAGGTCTTTTGCAGGAGACAACTCTGGATCCCAAGCAGCGCGAGTACACTGAGGTGGTTGCGCGCTCCTCAGAGAGTCTGCTTACGATCATCAACGATATCTTAGATTTTTCAAAAGTCGAAGCTGGAAAACTGGAACTTGACATGGTTGACTTTGATCTGACGCAACTTTTGCTAGATGTCCATAAATCCTTTTCGTTCTCCGCCGAAGAAAAAGACATTGAACTTTCGCTTCAGACTCAGCTTGGATCAACCTCATTTTTTAAAGGAGATCCGGGAAGGCTGAGACAAATTCTTACTAATCTTGTGGGCAATTCAATTAAATTTTCCCCTCGGGGCAAAATCATGATTTCGGCGCAAGTAACTCATCAAGACAGCTTGAAGAGCTCCATCCATTTTGAAGTGATTGACAACGGCATTGGTATTCCAGATCAAAAACTCAAGCGTATGTTTCAAGCATTTTCTCAAGCGGATGCAACCACCAGTCGCAAATTTGGTGGAACGGGTCTTGGCCTTTCGATTTCAAAACAGCTAGTTGATCTCATGGGTGGCGAGATTGGTGTCATTAGTCAAGCAGATCGGGGTTCTACATTTTGGTTTAATCTCGTATTAAATAAAGGTGAAAGACCGGAGCAGGAAGAAAATAAACAGACAGAAATCACCAAGGGAGCTCGAATCCTTGTTGCTGATGACAATCAAATCAATCAGCGGCTCGCATTCAACTTGCTTAAAGAGATTGGTTACAACCCACACGCTGTCGGCGAAGGCGAAGAAGTTCTAGAGGCTATCCGTGAATCTGAATATGATTTAATCCTCATAGATACCCACATGCTCGAAATGGATGGTTTCAGGACAACAGAGATCATTCGTAACAGTACAACTATTTATGAAAATCAAATTCCGATCATTGGTATGACTGGCAGTCTTCCGAATGAGAAGGAGCTTGGTAAAAAAGCTGGTATGAATGCCACTGTTGCCAAACCACTCAATAGGGCGAGTCTCGTTAAAGTTATTGAGTCCATCTTACAGAAAAAAATGCCGTCCCAAGATTCTAAGGCCCGAATTCTGGTGGTTGAAGATAACAAGGTAAACCAGAAGGTCATCGGTCTTAATTTGGAAAAGTTGAAATACTCAGTTGAGATCGCAAACAACGGTGTTGAAGCTGTTCAGATGGTTAAAGAACGTGATTATGACCTCATTTTAATGGATTGCCAAATGCCAGAAATGGATGGTTATCAGGCTTCTCAAGAAATCAGAAAGATGGCAGATGAGCGAAAGGCGAGCCTTCCGATAATTGCTTTAACGGCAAACGCTGTTACGGGCGATCGTGAAAAGTGTTTAGCTGCAGGTATGAATGATTATCTTACTAAACCTATTCAAATTAAAATTGTGACCGAGACTCTAGCTCGGTGGATAGGTAAAAAACATGAATTAGATCAAGCTCTGAACACACCTCATGTGGATAGGAATACCATCGAGCAACTCAAGAGTTTGCAGAGGCCGGGTCGCCCCGACCTTGTTAAAGAGCTCATTCTTTTATTCTTTGATTCTGCACAGGGCGCGATGGAAAAAATTCGTAGCAGCGTGAGCAATAATGACATGTCTTCGCTGTCCTCAGTAGCTCATGCACTCAAATCTAGCGCCGCCAATCTCGGTGCAAACCGTTTTGCCTACATCTGCCGCCAACTTGAGGAGTACGGTGACCTTTGCCTGAAAAACGAGACGCCTGCCGATTTCAATCTCCAGGAAGTCATGGAGTCTCTTGAGCGCGAATACCACCTCGTGAGCCAAGAGCTGGTGGAAATTGACAACGCTGCCTAAGATTTCAATCTCAAGGGTGGACGCGCCTCACAAAATGAGGTAATTCCTAAGACGTGAAGAAGCTTATCAAAGGTATCGTAGAGTTCCGTCGGACGGTCCGCGAAGGATACAAAGAAACATTTGCCAGATTAGCTATTGAGCAGTCGCCAGATACTTTATTCATTGCCTGTTCTGACAGCCGCGTGGTTCCTAATACTTTCGCCTCTACCAATCCCGGTGATCTTTTCGTTCTCAGAAACGTAGGAAACCTCGTGCCACCATGTGGAAACCACGGAGTGTCTATCAGCGATGAATCTGAAGGCGCCGCTATTGAATATTCTATTTTAAATCTGAAGGTGTCAGACATCATTGTCTGCGGTCATTCAGAATGTGGAGCGATGAGAACATTGATTCAAGACCGCAATACTGTCCAAGCCCCGAACTTAAGGAGTTGGCTAAGGCATGGAGATCCGGCACTTGATCTGTTGAGATCTGGCGTGACGTTAGACCCATCCCTCGCCGAGCACAATCAGCTCTCACAGCTCAATGTCTTACTTCAAATTAAGCACGTGCAATCGTATCCCGCAGTTCGAAAACGCATTGAAGAAGGAAGTCTCGGAGTCCATGGTTGGTGGTTCGATATCGCTAAAGCTGATGTGTACTCTTACGATGACGAACTGAAACGATTCATTCTTATTGATGAAGAAGAGGCAGAGCGCATCTGCAGCAATATTAGCAAGACCTGTGTAAAACTCTAATTTTATTAAAATTCCCTTACAAAGGCTAAAAATCATCGGGACCTACTAGTTTAGTAGTTGCAAGGCTTCTGTTTTCGTTGTATCTACTAGTTAAATAGTAGGAGGTTGGTTAATGGCACGTCCTAAAAGTCCTGGACTAACAGATCACGAGCTCGAAGTTATGAAGGTTTTATGGGAAGAATCCCCACTCAGTGTTGCAGACGTGCTCTCGCGACTCAAGCGGCGCCCAAAGCCCGCATACACATCAGTTCTCACGATGGTGCAGTCGATGGAAAAAAAGGGCTACATCGACCATACTACTTCCGGAAAGGCTTTCGTCTATTCTCCAGTGTTACAAAGAAAAAAGTGTGAGGAAAAGGAACTGGTAAGAGCAGCGGATCGTCTCTACGACGGTGATGTTCTAAAGCTTGCAATTGGTCTTGTGAAAAGTGAACAACTCTCGTCTCTGGAGCTAAAAAAGCTCAAAAAAATATTAGAGGATTTATGATTTCTCAGATCTCTCTTTGGGTTTTGCAGATCTTAGGTTGTGGAATCATTATATCATCAACAGCGTTAGGTCTGCATGGCTTAGCGAAGAATTATTCTCTACCCAACACTTTCAGATATTATTTTTTGAAGACCGCGTTTCTTTTGATGGTCATGATCCCAGTTGTGGGCTTGATAGCCTCCCAAATGAAAACGCGTAGTCCTCATTTGGGCGCCACTTTTGAAACCAAGGTTAAATCAGCAACGATAAGTGTTGTTGAAGATCCAAAGGGAATTGTTTCAAAGAGTGTAGAAACCATTTTCTTTGTCTATGGGGTTGGCCTTCTTATTTCGCTAGCTTTTTTGGCGCGATCTATTTTTCGTGCAAATGCGATTATTCGTCAAGCAAAGCAGGAGAATGATATCGGATCTGTCGCTGCCGTTTACTCCAGCGCGGCAGTTCGGAGCCCGGTGAGCTTTGGAGTTTTGAAACCTATCATTTTAATGCCGTCGCATTTGCTGTCGTCACTTGACCCCGAAGAACTGCAGATGGTGTTAGCTCATGAAGACACCCATATCTCTAAAAAAGATCACCTCTACAAAGCGCTGAGCCTTTTTGTAAGCCAGGTTTGGTATTTTTGGCCACCGGTCAAAGGATTAGCTCAGGAATTAGAGGCTGAGATGGAATTCACTTGCGATCGCCATCTAGTAGACTCAGGCTTTTTTCCGCCTCGAGCCTATGGCGAGCTTCTTCTAAGGTTATCACATTTTCAAACCCCTAACGCCGGATGGTCTGGCCTTGGGATATCAAACTCATTTCTCGTAAGGAGGATTGAATCGATGAAAAACAATCAACAAAAACGAAGGCCCTTGACTCAGGCAGCCCTCATCTCGCTATTAGGCGCTTGCGGAATTGGAATTTCGGCTTACGCTGTCCAATCGCCACAATTGCCTTTGGCTGGAGAGTCGGCGGGTGTCTGCTACTACAAAATTGAAGTCAAAGCGGTTTGGGGGGATCAAGAGCAAAAAGGAACGTTGCCGAGTGGCCAAGGCGCTTCGGAAATGGAAGTTAATAAGGTGAAGTTCATCAGCGAGATTGGTGGCACCGGTTCTTCTAACAGGGATTTGCACGTGCAAATTATTGCGGCAAAGTCTGGGGATATGATTGAGGATTTTAAGACCTCTTTTGAAACCGATTTTGAAAAGAAAATGAATTATTCAGACTCTGATATTAAGAAAATTGAGCTGAAACTTAACTGCAAGTAGGAGTCATTTCGCTGGCGGCAAGATTGTCGCCGGCGAGAGTCTAGGTCTAGACTGTTTATATACATAGCTGGACTAGATACCTTCTGAAGGTCGTCCGATGAATTACAATGATGGTGAGAATAAAAATAAAATCCCATTTACTAGTTGTGATAGTAGTTTTATTTTCTAGTTTTTCGTATGCGGGGCCTGCGGCTCAGTGCTCGAAGAGTGAAGGGGCTGCTCTTTTTGATAAGGCCAAAGAGATAGTTGCAAGTTACCATTGTGGCCACAGTCGTTATTTAAACTGTAGCAGTGTTGTGGGTGGGATCCTCGGTGCAAAAGCAGGAAGCTCAATTGCAAGGCGCACGGCGCCCGTTGACCCTATTCGACCTCAAAAGCCGCTTTTAGATTGGCCAGATTCGTCAAGAAAAGTCGACGCATCCCAAATTAAAGCAAAATTCGAGTCTTTTAAAAAAAATGTCTCAGATGCTGTTGATGAAATTGATTTTGTTCTTGGCAACCGAGCACAAGACAAATCTGCGATGTCAACACTCGATGGTTTGAAGACTGAGACTTTACAAAACATGAGGAAAGACCTTTTAGATATGCAAGAAACCTTCGCCCAAGCAGTCAATTCGTTAAATCGAAATGGCACAGCGAAAGATATAGCTGTTAAAATGGAGAAAGCGATGGTTAAAAACTCGCTGTTGCCGGGGGTGCAAAGACTGGACTCGATCAGGTATGCTGTGGATACTTTTTCCTCTGCGGGCAGCGATATTATGTTTTCTGTCCGGCCAGTTCATCCCACTATCGGTGATCTACAAGCTAATTTAGAGTCTGAAGAAAGAATCATGAAGGGCAGTAATTTCTATACTGAAGAACAAAGGGCGCAAAAGCTCGGTGCTCTGCAGTCTCACTTGGTGACACAGAAAGAAAAATACAGAAAGTACTTAATGGATCTTCGTAACTATCTAGGGAAAGTAAAAACTATTCCGAGTGCATTGGTTAAACTAGGGAAAGAGGCGCTAGATAACCAGAGCAAATTGCGAAAAATTCTTAGTCTTCGGATTACAAAAAGCGAGTGGCGAGCCCTTAAGATGAGTTTCGCTGGAGGTAGCCTCGGTGCTGCGGCTATCCCACTGCTCGTGGAGACCGTGGGAGAAGAGGTACTTATCCGTATAGCCACACCTGGAAAAACGGGAGGGCCAGAAGGAGATTGCGGATCTAGAATTGCTTTCGCGGATTATAATTCGAGTAGCTCCAATGGAACTTGTGGTGAAATAAGGTTTGATATCGGCCCTAACATTACAAACTTCGTTTCTATGGTCAAAGACGAAGCGACTGATATTTTGACGGCAGATCCTGAACACTGCGAATACTTAAAGGAGTTTGTGGACGCCCAGAAAGGGATTTTAACACGAGATCAAGATCTCCTAGCGAAGACAAACATCGATCAAGTAAAATGTGATGTTGTTGGCGATGGAAAGAGGGTTGAAATTGATTTTAGCACATCAGACGGGCATTTTCGGCATGTTGTAAATTACTCTACTGCACCGGAAGGAGTAGAAGTGTCTCGTGTCGATGTTTTTAGCGGCAAGTACGTTCAAAACTTCAAGCCTTTTACCAGTTTGATATACAAGCCAAACCTCGATCCTAAAACCGAGCTCCTACAAAGCTTGGATTTTACAAATCCTGCAACTCAAAAGTTAGCTACTATCGATGCTTCGACGTACCAGAGAACAAGAGGAAGTTACAACGTCACTCGAGCAATGATAGGAGAGGCCGTTTCGCACGGGCAATTTGCAAGCGCTTATAGGTCTCGCCTGAATTGCTGTCAGGAGAAAAATCCACTGGCTTGTTTCCAGGCTTCGAAAGGATCCCAAATCACTCCATCTGCGGGTCCTGTTGGCGGCACAGAATAGACGCTGAAATTGTAATTAAAATGAGAGGATTTGTTGTAATAACTTCCTCCAACCAGTCACCGATTGATCCCCTCACGTGCCGTCGATATGACTCTCCCTAAACAGGGAGAAATCAGATGAAAATTTTTATTACATTATTAATTGCAACAGTTTCGATGACGGCTTTCGCTCACGAGGGTGGCGATTTTGGAACAGTGATTTGTATGCAAAATAGAGAGCAGTCAAATCCAAGAATTCAAGTGGTCCTTCATCAGATCGCAAACACTCGCTATTACAATATGGAAGTTACTACTAGACAGTATGGCGAGAAAAAACTTTTAGTTGCAGAAAAAGTCCGTGTAACTACAGAGGACGTAATGACGTTCTTCAAAGGTCGGCATGTGTCCCTACACATGTACATGGATGAACTAGACCAATCAAACCTTTACTACAAAGATCAAACCATCCAGCTCACTTGCCGCGCCAACGTTTGGGGCCTGTAATTAATTTTTAATCCAGGTTAACGCCTCATCAGCACTGGTGGGGCGAATGATCTGCACAAGTTCTTTTGATTTTTTTGAAAGCTCCCCATATTTCGGAAATAAAGCAAATCCAGAAAATTCAGAAACGACATGTTCAGAACCTTTTCGAGCGATGATCTGATCTTTATTGATCGGGGAAAAGTTGTGGATATCGGGGATGAGTTCCCAGCCGCCCTTTTGATGAACGGACAGACCCATTTCAAAAATCTTATGCTCGAGTTTGACAGGCTGTGGTTGATCGAATGTTCTTAGCAAACTTAAAAATGTCTGCGAGGCTAACTCCACCTGATCGGGATGATGTCCCATTTGACCCATCTCGATAGTCAGGGCTTTTTTATTTTGACTAGCAGCCCATGTGTCGAAGGTTAATCCATCGTCGCTAAACTTTGAACGGTAAGTAACCATAGGGAGATCCGTTTTCAGCTTAAGAGCTAACGGAAGCTGTTTGCATGGGAAAATCAAAAATGCGGATAGGCACGGCTGAACCGTTTGGTGCAGATCAAAGATAAGATCTGCGCTTTGGGCGAGGCTTTTCAGCCGTTTGGCAAGTTGGATTTCTTCTTCTGCCTCGTCGTTAAATCCGAAGCAGCGATTCAAATCACGGTTGATAAAGCGAACATTTTTCTCGGCGGCAGGAGCATTGGCGACGGCAATTGTAAGTTCAAAATTTTCTAAGAAATTCTGCTTTTTTAAAAGTTCGCAGAGGTTTACCTGTGTAAACCAGCCGCCAATTTCATTTCCATGAATGAGCGAACTTAGAAAAACCTTGGTTTTTTGCTGAGGAGTAAAATTACTGACTGAAAAGGCGAGCTCGTCCAGAGTTTCCACTTTGTAGCCAGAGCTATGAAGGTCGGCACTGAGGCTTTCGAATGAGCGAACGAGGGAAGGTCCATGAAACAATGACAGAGCGTCAACCATGATAAATTTCTAGCCGATGACTTTAGCACATTCAAGATTTAACTTTGAGACGTCGCCTTTGTAGGCTCAAGCTCGGGAAACAATCGCTTAAGGTCGGTAAAACCAGAGCTTAACTCCATGGCAAGAAGCTGAGCATAGCCGTCCAAGATGACTAACGAGTTGGCATTTGCGTCCCCTTTGGCGACAGAACGCATGCGATTTATAAATCCCTGGTTGACGGTCTGAATCTCAAGGTATTTTTTGTTGAACTCCACAAGGCCAAAGTCCGGCTTACCTTTGTTGGTCTGAATCAAGTACTGCAGAACAAGGTACGTGCCGAGAGAGCGCATGAGGGTTTCTTCAAGGCTGGCAAACGGAAGATGGAACCGCGCCATAGGCTTTAAAAAATCCATGTGAGGGCAGCCACTTGTTGCCATCAGCAGACCAAACAGTCCGTGTAAACCTTCTTGGAGAGATAAGGAATTGATAATCGTTCTTCGTTCCGTAATGACTTCAACTCTCACTCTTTCGAACGATTTCTCTTCTTTAAAAAAATTGAGGACAGCCGCAAGATTTCGAGCTGCCGGGCAAAGCGGTGTTTCGCTGCTTTTTAGGGGACAATTTCCACACTTTTTGTGATCAAGTTGCGCCCATGCGGGGGGAGGCTCTGAGGAGTCAATACGACAGTTAAGGGATTTAGAATCCAGGTCAACAAGAAAGCACTTAACCTTACCGTCTTCAAAATGAAATCGATACTCGATTTTTACAGAAGGAGCCACCGCTGTACCTCACGTCTTCTTTAGAATAACCAGTTCAAAGATTATTGCAAAGAGGCGTATTGGCCAGCGGTCGCGATCCCGACTAACGTCTTTTAGAAATCCTGGATTTGGTCGACAAGCGTTGGCATGTCAATGAACGGATTTCTTGTTCCTTGCGCCTTATAGATTTTTTCGTTACGTGCAATCTCAACTTCGTCGGCAGGATCTTCTTTGTGCCACTTTCTGAGATAGAACTCTTCGATAGGTCCTATTGGGCTATTGAACCGAACGGAAAAATAAAATAGCGAACGAGCAATATCCCCTCGGTGATCACGTGGAGGTTGAAAGTAAGTCTTGCCGTCTGGCACCAACCCCGCCGGCACAACGGCCTTGCCAAGAACATTGTCTTCTGGATTTTGCGTACAAGCTGGGTAGTCTTTTTTCTTTCCGTCTTGGACTTCTGCATATTCGTAGTTCTGACGGAAAGAGTTCAGCTTTGAAAACGATGGATAGAGGTGGTGCATGTCCGTTTTCTGAAAAAGAGCTTCACGTCTATCGAGCTTTTTATCTTCAGCAAGGTCTGCCAAATGAAAAACATCGCAGTTGAATCTTGATTGAGGCCACGAGTGTTCAAGGTTAATCACATTGGCGTCGGGGATTTTGTCTGGTCCAGGTCCACCGTCTTTGAACTGAGCAAAATCGGCAGCCGAGAAATTCTTCTCACAATACAAATCAGCAAGTCCAAAACCGGTCTTTTCGTTTCCAGTCAAGTCGATGTCACCAAAAAGTTTTTTTCTCATATCGTAGTAAGTGACGAGAGATTGCTCGACGCAGGTTTCATCTTGTTTAAGATCTTGCGAGCAATTTTCAAAGAGCTGATCGTACTGACCGCGTTTTTGCACATGTGCTGCACTTACAATTCTATGAAGGAGATCTTTCATAGATGTTTTGTTTTGGACGGGAGGTGTATTGGTATCACCGCTGACTTCATTTACTGAATATTCAGCCAGTTCTTTCCCGTAATAAAAAACGAAACTATTTTCTATTGGCGAAACAAAGTGATGTCCTTCTTCACTCCATGTTTTTACGATGGACTCCTCTTCTCTTTTGTTTTCAATCTTACATCCTGAGGAGTGTTTTGAAGAGCCTTTGCCTTTTTCGCTACCGCCGGTAACAAGGTTGACGCTGTCGCATTGCTGACAGGCTTCACCAGACGGCTCGCACTGAGCGTTGGTAATCCCTACGCTTGGGCTAGAGAACCATTCTTCCACAGTCGAAA
The DNA here is from genome assembly GCA_044229295.1 of Pseudobdellovibrionaceae bacterium. Taxonomy (GTDB): domain Bacteria; phylum Bdellovibrionota; class Bdellovibrionia; order Bdellovibrionales; family Bdellovibrionaceae; genus JBGATJ01. The sequence continues at coordinate 44,998 of JBGATJ010000004.1, read as the reverse complement.
AAGTTTGGTCGTCAGTGTTACGCACTTTTGCGCTGCACTCTTGTGTTTTTCGTTCTAGCAAAGTTCCGTCAGCTTTGAGCGCGTAGGCATAGAAGTTCCTGAAAGGTCGGCCTGGATGATCAAAGCAGGGATTGCAAACCCAATTGAGTTTTTCAGTGATTTCTCCACCAGAAGCTGCTGATGCCTGGTGGAAGCTAAACAGAAGTAAAATGGTGATGGCTAATTTCATGACCTCTCCTTGCGATTTACAGATCTCTGGGGACGTCATAGTCTGATGTAGGGCCTAGGGCAAATGTTGAATCTTTAAGCGCTTAATAACGCATCTCGCTAGCTCTTGTAAGGCATGTTTCCGAGATAATCTTTTTTGCCAACATCAACTCCGTTATGGCGCAAGATGGAATAAGCCGTAGTAATATGAAAATAAATATTTGGAAGAGCGTGATGAATCACATACTCCTCACCAGAAAGAGATTTTCCCTCCCAGCGAGGCTGAGTGATTCTGCGAGAAGCTGAGTCCGCAAAGTCCTTTGCCGAAAAAGTCTGTAAGTAAGAAATGGTGCTTTCGATGCGAGCTTTGAATTCGCCGAGTGTTTTTTCTGTATCAGCGTTTACCGGGGCCTCTTTACCAGTCAGTCTGGAGACGCATAGTTTTGCGGTGTCGCAGGCAATGTGAATTTGTCGGGCCAGCGGGAATTGATCAGGTGCGAGACGAGAGTTCAGTAAAACCTCCATCTCTACCTTTTTGCCATCTGCGAACTGAGCGCCCTTGTCTAAAATTGCGGAGAGGTTGCGAAGCATTTTAATAAACTGGGGAATCGTGATTTCAAATAACATGGTGGCCTCCTGGTGTGATGATTAATAAGTACGAAAGGAAGTTATCAAAAGCAAGAAGCTCCTTGTCTGAAACATTGACCCGGAGGGGGTTTGTAGTCAATATGGCGTCTCAAATCCAAACAGAGGAAAAATTATGAAAGCCGTTACTGAGTTCGCAAGTTTCACCCTCAATCAAGGTATCAAATCTAAGGCAGCGTTGACGACAGAAGGAAAAACTCCCGAAGAAGTCCAGGCCACCTTGGGCGAGACTTTTAAACTTGAAGGCGAAAAGCTTACTTATTTCGTAAATGCGGTCGATGTTGCAGCAAAAAATCCTGAAAGCCTTAAGCGAGTGGTCGTGATGAGTCTCAATGAGGGCGAAAACGCTCCTGCAAAAGGAATTCAAATTGAACAATTGTATTATGTTCCCGAGTTCTACGTCGAAGCAAAGCCAGCGGCTCAAGCGCAAAAACCTGGTGGTAAAGGTGGTCGTCCCAACAGTCGTGACCGAGCCGGTGGAACAAAAACATCTCCGTGGGGACTAACTCCAGAAGAAAAGGCTGCAAAATCAGGTGGAAAGGCAAAGGCTGCCAAACCCAGTTAATTGACCTAACAAAGTGGTTCCATTTTGAGGTGTTTCTACAGGTTTATGGTGAATCTGTCAGGGTTTGAAATTTGATCAAATCGTTTCCATTTTTTTACTTGCGTAACCCTAGGGTCGGCGTTACAAGCGCGTCCAGGCTTAACACCCCCACCAAATTCCCTAGGAGGAATCATGAATTTAGTATCAAAAATCTTAGTTTCAGCGAGCTTTATTGCCGCTGCAACTGCGCAAGCAAAATACTTCGAACTCGACTCTGTCGTTTCTTTGACTCTTGGAAGCACTTGGGTTGCTTCAGAAAGTCAATACTGCCATTTCGAAAGCCGTTTGGTTGAGAAAAACAACGTGCACACTCTTGAGGTTCGCAACTCAACTTGTTCTTTGATTTCTATCAAAGGTCTTGAAGGAACAAAAATGTTCAAACAAGATGACGGATCTTTCAAGTACTCTCTTGAAACTCCTGAGAAGTACACTCCAGTAGCCATCGTTTCTCAAAAAGATCGTGGCGCTGAAATCCGCTTTGGAGCTCCTGCACCAAAAGCTGTCAGCGTAACTCTTGCTGAAGGTCAAACTAAGTTCCTCAAAATGTGTGGTGACACAGGCGCTGCGACCTATGAACACGGAACATTGAAACTTTACAATGCTGATCAATGCACAGAGATCCAACGCATTGCCGGTGAGTCTAATGAATCAGCGTGGGTTCCATTTAGCTTTGCTATCGAACTTGCTGCTTTCCCAGAAGACGTGATCATTTTGCGAGATGCTAACCACCAAGTTCGCGCTCGAATCACTATTGTTGGTGAGTAATGAAAGTCGAAAAAGTACTCTACCGAGCCACTGCAAAAGCAACTGGAGGTCGTGACGGAAAAGTGACGACACCGGATGGTTTTGAGCTCAAGCTAGATACACCTAAAGAATTAGGTGGAGCCGGTGGCTCAGGAACAAATCCTGAGCAGTTATTTGCAGCTGGTTATTCCGCCTGTTTTATTGGCGCGATGAAGTTTGTAGCCATGCAAGAAAAAATCAAGCTTTCGCCAGAGACATCCATCACTGGTGTTGTAGGAATCGGCGCTGTTCCTGGAGGCTTTGGTATTGAAGTTGAGTTGAAGATTCATGTCCCTGATATGGATCTCAGTGCAGCAAAAGCCATCGTTGATAAAGCGCACGGCGTTTGTCCTTATTCCAATGCAACAAGAGGCAACGTGCAAGTGACCTTGACGGTCGTTTAAATCTGACCTTGTCAAAAAGTAAGGGGTGTCTAATTGTTAGACACCCTTTTTTTCTGTAGCAGTTATTTCCTGGATTATATTGAGTTTCTGCGGGCTTGGTTTTTGCAATTTTGGCAGACATGCGAAATTCAAATAAAATCAGATCGTTGCTTTCTCTTCTCTTGTCCCTTCAAATGGGTTTAGCTCCCGCCTTGAGTTACGGCTCAACACCTCCCGTAGATCCTTTGGCTAAGTTTGAAGGACCAGATCCCATTTGGCAGCAGTTCTTAAATAGTCCTGCAGACTCTCTTGAGTTTAAATACTCTGCCGATGATCCTGCTATCGATCGCGATCCTTATTTTCTTCGCTCACAGTCTTGGGAAAAAACGGCTGCTGTCAATGAGACCTTCGGTTTTCAAAAAGACCACTCGGGCGTGGAAATCACGGTTCCTGGAACATCAAGCCTCCTCCGTTTAAATTTACCTTTGACTCCGGTTCAGGCGACTCAAGAGTTCCTCTTTTTCTCTTTGGACCAAACAAGTGATTTATTTCAAAAAGCTGCCGGCTCAGAAAAACCTGGCGAAGGCTTGTTTTTCATAAGTAGAGACGAGCTTTTTCGGCATGCCGTAGATGCGGCCCAAGCTGCCAACGAAGCGAATCGCCAACAAGTGCCCGTTTTTTTCTTTCCTCTGCCAGGACAAGGGTGGAAGGGAAAGATCAAGTCGTTGGAACTTGCGCAGATCGACACTCTTAGTATCTCTAATTCTGCAGGAACTTCCATTGGTCTTGAATTAAAAGACGTTGAAACTCTCATGAAAGCGCAACAGCTCAATTTGCTGATGGCGATTTCACTGACCGCTAGAAATAGAAACGTGGGACCTAATGAGGCGATTCTTCCTGCAAGCGGAACCACGGCTGCATTTGGTCTATTTTTTACGGGCATCGACTTAGACAATCCTGGAAAATCTCTTTGGAGTCATTCGATTGCAAGCAGGTTGGAGTGGCTAAAATCTTATCTGGTACCAGAGGCTAGAGCCCAAGTGCTATCGCCAGATGTGATTGGAAGAGTCGTATTTGTCGGTACTGTTCTTACTGGGATGCTAGCCTTAAGTGTCGTGCTTAAATATGCAAGTCCAGGGATTCGACGAAAGGTCAATGAGCTTCATCCATCAAATCCTGGTGACGGACTCATCAAAAAAATGGGCAGAGAGGCCGTTGGAATCTTTGATGTATTCGCCCACGTCACAACTACAGCCGCTCAGTTACCTGCCGTGACCGTTGGTAACGCCATTGAGATGTTTTTGGATCGATTTGCACCTTCTGTTTCTGCATCTGAACACACTCTCGTGCGACGATTTTTAAATAGCAGTTTTTACTTTGCTAGAAACTCCGTTCGTGGCGCGCCCGTAAATGCTAAAACATTCCTGTTGGGAGCTCTTGTCATGGGCTCCATCGACACGGCGTTTGTTGTTGTTCAGTATTTGGTGGCTGTGCCGTGGCTTTGTCAGGCGGTCTCTCCTTATTTGAGCCCTTACTGGCAGAACAAGATCAATATGACATTTGATCCCAACAATCCTAACACTCGTAGTTTAGCAATCCAGTCTTCCGTACAAACAGGAATTGCCTATCTCATGAGTGGAGCCTCTAGCATGTCTATCGAGAGTCGCGCACAGGTTGTGACCCTCATCGAGCGAGAAGTTGATAAAGAGATGGTGTCTCAAGGAAAAGATCCGAAAGCTCCGCAATATCAATCAGAACGCAAGGCCATGATTGATGATCGAATCGATCAGAGCATGAAGCAAAAAGGACTCCCTGCTAAAGACGGCTTGATATTTGATGCGACAACTCCCTTTTCGAAATTAGCCGAAGCCTTAGGAAATAAAACTCCCGAAGATTTGCAAGGCAAAGAGAGTTTTATTTTGGCAACGCGATTTAGTCTCACCAAAACAGCATTGGCTAGGGCTTTAGAAACGGCGCGAGCAGATGCTAAGCGTGATTCCTCCCAATTGGCGCAAGACACTGTATCCATTCTTGAAGAGACATCACAAAAAATTGGCTTTATCAAAAATGGAATTCAAAGTGGCATGTCTGGTTTACGAGAGGCCAGGCAGGTTCGCCAACAGCTAACTCTATTGAGTTACGAAGGCCCTGTTGAATGGGCGGTCCGATATCTCCCTGATTCTTGGTCTAAGGAGTATTCTCCGCAAGCGGCTCAAGCAGCGGGGCTTATTTTTAGGCAGTCCATATATAGTTATCTATCAAAAGAAGGCGCATCACTTATTAAGCCGTTAAAATCTTCGGTCACCGATTTTGGTGCTGAGGCTAAAGCAAAGGCTTTGGAAGACATGCGCCAAGCCCATCCCGAACTTGCAGGTTTGAGTCCCGAGGACTTTAAGGCAAAGGTCAAATCCACTCTCGGTTTTGAGCTTCGCCTTCGTACCCAACTTCAGATCAACCAACTGGCGAGGGCTAAAGCCGATAAAGTCGAAGAGCAAACTTACACGCCTCCGAAAATCGATTGGCTTGAAGCTCATCAGAGAAAAAATTCTGAAGTTATTGCGAACCAAAAACTAGCAAGTCTTCTTTCTGATAAAGCTCCGCGTAGCTCATCGGAAGTCGACCGCCTCTGGCAGAGTTTTTACACTCAAGAAATGGCTCGCCAGGTAGGTTTGTATTTGCCGGATGGAGCTCCAAAAAGTTCTAAGCCTGAAGATGTGGCAAAAATGCTGGATTTCGTAGATAAGACGGCCACCTCCGCCACCGATTCGCAGATCAAAAATATCAAAGGTTTATCTGGTTACCTCGACAAACAAAGCCCTGCCGAGCAGTTGAAAGTTCGTTCAGCAATGTACGCATCTAACTATTTAGAAGCGTACAAGACCGCAACCACAGATATGGAATTGATCTCACCGACTGATCCGTATCAGCCGGGTCGATTTCAAAAAATTAGGCAAACCTCTATTGTTCGAGAGAGTTCTTTCCTCACACATACATTGCGTGTGACTGAATCTTTTATGAATGATCAAGCTATAAAGCCGGGCCTTCTTGCATTTTTTGGGCGCAACATTCCTTTGTTCGACGATATGGTCCAGTCTCACCAGAGACTGGCCAAAATGTTTTTGCCTTTAGCAAGTGTCTCCTATCTATGGAGCTATTTTGTTTGGCAGGTCCAAATTCCATTTGGAAGTTACATCTTAGGAGTCGCTACGATAGCTTCGACGATTTGGGTGCCATCACAGTGGCTCAACCGAGCCTTCCGTATGAGCGGAGTAAAATCCAGTGATGGAATTTTGGGAAGGGTCGCTTACGCCGTCCCTTATTCATGGGTCACATTTTTTGGAATGATTCCGCTGACTCTCTTCGCGCCTGAAGCCAATCTTTTAGTGGCTGATTACCTATTGGACCCTCTCCTCGGAGTGTTAACTCAGATTCCCATGAGTGCTTGGATTGCGGCAGCAGCGGCCATCGGTGTTGTTGGCGTCGCTGTAAAAGCAAATGCTTTTGAGAAGATGAAGAAAGAAATCAAAACTTTTAGGAAATTTGAAGATCGGCTCTTTTCAAAAGAGAAGACAGATCGCGAGAAAAAAGGCGCAACCATCCGTGCTCTTCCTCGAGCTGAACCTAAAATGAAATTGAGACGAGCCGTTGGTAGGTAATTGTCTCGATTTCTAAAAATTTGTGGGTCTATCATAATTAGACCCACGTCGAAATTCGCGTTAAGCTCCTCTTGTTTTGGCTTTCAACCACCTGAGGAGGTTCCCTTGAGTAAAAAATTTACGTTGCCCCCGCTTCCGTACGACTACCAGGCTTTGGAGCCTGCGATTTCAGCTGAGACTTTGAAATACCATCATGATAAACATCACAAAGTCTATGTCGATAAGCTTAATGCATTGATCGAAGGCACTCCGCTTGAGCATCAGTCCCTCGATCATATTGTTCAAAACTCCACAGGTCCACTTTTCAATCAGGCCGCTCAACATTGGAACCACGATTTTTTGTGGAAGTCGATGGCTCCTCCTCGAGAGCGCGGCGAACCTAGTGGACCTTTGCTTGAGGCTTTGCAAGTCACCTTTGGATCTATCGAAAAATTTAAAGCAGCCTTCGAAAAAGCGGGTACTGAACTTTTTGGTTCTGGCTACATTTGGTTAGTCAGCGATGACAAGGGGGTTCTAAAAATTCTTCCTACCAAGGACGCTGAAAATCCTTTGAGAGAAGGTTTGCATCCTATTCTTACTTGCGATGTTTGGGAGCATGCTTATTACATTGACTGCAGAAACGCTCGCAACACTTACCTCAGTAACTTTTGGAGCGTGATCAATTGGAACTTTGCTTTGGCGAACTACTCACCGCTGGTTTCTTTATCAGCTCCCAAATCTGAGTCGCTAACAGGAGTGTCACACCAGTTGTAATCCAGGCATCAGCTAAGTTAAAAGGCTGAAATTGATGATGGGGCCCAACCAGAACTTTCAAAGTGTCCATGACATAGTAGGATCGCCAATGGTCAATGAGGTTCGAGGCCCCTCCGGCAACAAGTAAAATAAAGCCTACTTTTTCTAAAAGGGTTTGGCCAAACTTTCGTGTCCAAATAAACATTCCAATGAAGACCAGAAGGGCAACCGTTGGAAGGTATCGTATGAAAATTTCGTTTTCACCTCGCGGAACTGAGGACAGACCATGAAACAAAAGACCCGGGTTCATCACCCGAGTCAATTGGATCCATTGGAAACCAAAAAGTGAGGCCGATTCGTTATTAATAAATGCCGATCGACAATAGGCTTTTAAGCATTGGTCTGAAGCAATGGCACCAAGAGCTCCGCAAGCGAGCAAACCGTGAATTTGAAAACGTGTCTTAGAAGTATCCATCGGTCCCTGCGTTGACTGTTGAGCAAGTTCCAGTATGACCGTTCACGTAGCTACCGGTACAGATATTAAAAATATTCCCTGGATCGATAACCCTGACGATAGGGATATTAACTGCAGAGTTACCTCCGGTATATCCGTTCCCTCCTGTGTAGGTATATCCTAAATACGCAGGTGTTGCAGCCGAGTCAGCGATGCAAATTCCAGTAGCATTGTTACCGACGGCTTGAATGAAATTGCTGAATTTGTTCACGCCAACTGAGTTGCATTCCGCCGCGGTATTGCAACTTCCTACAGTCGGGGTTTGGCTTTGCCCTTTGTTGCTGTTTGCAGTTGGATCGAAAATATTAAAAAATACGATTCCAGAAGTCACGGAGACACCTGTAGGTGCAGCTGTAATATTCGCATCGTTTTGCCCAGCGCAAATCTCTGGAATGTAGCCTCCGTTGGGAGCTCCACCAGGACACATAGACACTGTTGTTGTTAACATGGTTGTCGCATCCGCAAAGACCATGCTGACGTTAGCTGTTCCTGAGGATGTTGATTTCGACATATGGATGGCAGCACCAGGTTTACCTACAACCGCTTGAACATTTGGCGCGGCCGCAATCTGACCTGTGCCGCTATCCACTGCAACTGAGTCATACAGATCCACCATCAAAAAAAGTTTCAGCGATACATTGGCGACCACGTCTGCTGGAACATCATCAAGGGTATTTTTCACTCGACCCTCAGCTGTGTAGACGACGTCTCCTTTCATGCATCCCGAAAGTGAGCTGTCAGTAACACAAACGGGGATAGGGAGAGGGCTCGACGGGCAGCCACTGGAGTTTGTCATTGTGGTAGTTACTGCTCCTGTTCCTGCAGAATTCGAGATCGTTCCAGTCGAGTTATCGGTTTTTACTGTATAGAGTGGATCTTGGTAATTAAAGAGGGTGCCATTGGGTCCGTCAAACTTAACTCCGTCAAACAGAATGTCGACCTGGCTGGTCTGACAGATGGAGATGCTGATATATCGGCCCACCGGGACGGCAACTTCTTTAAGAGTTACCCCAGCAAAGTCGGCATCAGATCGTTGGAATGTGGCTGTAAAAGGAGAAGAGTCATCGACAAGGGCAACATTAGTTCCGCTTGCATCTTGCAGGCTCACGCCATTGAAATGGTATGTGATGCTTGTTGGAGTGGCAAAGCCGGTATAACTGGCGGCATGAACTGAAACTGAACCTAAAATGGAAGTCAAAAAAAATAGAAATGTATTTTTCATTTTATTCTCCCTAAAATTTTCCGCTACTTACTGTTGATGAAACGGTGGCTTTTGCTTCGGTTGTAGAGCTGGACTTTTTACCGCAGCGATAGAGAGAAAGGGACGTTAATACGGTGACTAAAATATATAGAGACAGCTTGATTTTTTGTTTCACGGGAAGGCTCCTTTTTATTCCTAGCAACAGCATAAATTAAGAGCGCGCCCAGCGGCAAGACGACAGCTCGAACGTAGTCTTAAGTCGAGTTCCAAATCCTCAATTGACCCCTTTTGCTGGTTAGAGCAGACTATGGCTCTAAACTTTAGAGAGGTAAATATGGGCGAAGATCTGAAGGCGGAAATTGAAAGGCTCAAAGCCGAAAACGAAGAACTCAAAAATAAAAAATCAAGTCGCGGGACACTTTCTATGAAAGTCAGCGAAAAAGGAGCTCTCTCAGTTTATGGAATGGGCCGTTTCCCAGTGACCCTCTACAAGGAGCAGTGGCTCAAACTTTTAGGAATTGCCGGAGAGATTCAAAAGTTCATTCAAGAAAACGACGACCGACTTAAAACAAAGGAATAAGGCTCAGTTTCAGAGAAATAGCGCTTGGCACCAACGTTGAATTGCGTTAGTGCTTTGCCTAAACACTCTTAGATAAGGAGCGCCTTTGAACATTTCAAAAGACTGTGTAGTTTCTATTCACTACACGCTAACCGATGATCAGAATAAAACCTTAGATTCGTCGTCAGGGAGCGATCCCCTTGTCTATCTTCATGGTTCAGGGAACATCATCCCAGGCCTTGAGGAGGCCCTCGAAGGCCGGAAAAAAGGCGATAAGTTCAAGGTTATGATCCCTCCTGAAAAAGCTTACGGAGTTCGCAGCGAAAAGATGAAGCAAGAAGTTCCCCGAGATCAGTTTCCTGATCCAGAGGAACTTAAAGTTGGAATGGTTTTTCAAGTGGATTCTCCGTCAGGGCCAATGGTTCTCAACGTTGTTGAAATCAAAAAAGATTCCGTTGTTGTGGACGCAAATCATCCACTCGCAGGAACGACCCTTCATTTTGACGTCGAAGTCGAAGGCATCCGAAATGCTACCGATGAAGAAAAAGCTCATGGCCACGTTCACGGCGAAGGTGGCCACCATCACTAATTAGTGAAGCTCATCGGGAGTCATCGTCTGAAGGCTTTCGCGGATGACTTGCCTTTTTGAAAAAGCAAGAGCTGCGAGAGCCAACGCTCCAGCTCCAAGAGTCAATGCGATCAAGGGTCTTCGGCGAATGAACGGCAGAGAGTTTCGCATCGCGAAAGCCCCTCCGAATCCGATGGCCTGTCCCACTTTTTTACTCGCGGGCACTAAATCGTTTTTTAACCACTCTGCGGCTTTGTCCTTATTCTCTCCAACGCGTCCACGAATTGTCGACAAGTCTTGTTGCAATCCAGCGGCCGCATTTGGGAAAAAATCTGAAAAATAATCCATTTTGTCTCCTTAGTTAGGGCGGTAAATAAAACTTCTCAGTGGTTTTGCGAAACGTTCAGGCATCATATTTGCCACCATTTCCACAGTGTTCTGTACGAACGAACCTTCTCTAATCTCAGGTTTCATACGTTCGAAGGCCTCTCCCATCATGCGCGCTTCTTCTTCTATAAGTAGCTGTTTGGCTGCCGAAAAAACAGAGCCTTCCTCTTCCCGAATATGATGTTCGACCGCTTCTTTTAATTTTAGAGCTGTTTTTTTCCAGTTCATATCGGCGGCTTCCATTCCTTGAAGTGTTCTAAGAAGGGATTCTGCTTCTAAATGCTCTCCGTAGGCATTTTTGACGAGATCTTTCGCAGGTTCGATGGAGCGCAGAGAGTTGTAAAATACGGCTTCTTCGGCTCGAGCATGAGGAACAAGCTCGTCTCTGATTTTTTGGATGAGAGAGGTTCGTGTGTCCTCGTCTGCTTGGCTAGAGGTGACTAACGTGGCTAACAACTCTTTGACTTTGTCATGGTCTTTTTTTAGGGCATCATAGATGAGCATAGTTTTCTCCTCCGTTTAAATTGGCCATTTGACCCAAGCTACCCTTCACAAACTAATGGCAAAGCCTTAGAAGATCTTGTCTTTCGTAAGATAAAATTATTAATATAACTAAACAAAATTTATAAAAGAGAGGACAAAGTGGCACAACGTCGCGTTCTGATTATTGGTGGTGGAACAGGTGGGATTTCTGTAGCTGCTCGGCTCGTGCGCGAGCTGGGGAAGGACCAGGTGGCAGTCATTGAGCCTAGCGAAAACCACTACTACCAACCGCTTTGGACTTTGGTAGGAGGGGGAGCTGCCGATGTCGCGACCACGTGCCGAAAAGAAAAAGACGTGATGCCCTCAGGTGTGGAATGGATCCGCGAGAAAGTACGGGTTATTGACCCAGTAAAAAAGCAAGTTCAACTCGAAAATGGAGATTCTCTCGGCTACGAGTTCCTTGTGGTAGCTTCTGGTCTTCGTTTGTGTTGGGAAAAAATAAAAGGCCTCGAGGGGCATCTCGGCACAAAAAATATTGTCAGCATCTATGAGTTTGATCAGGCTCCTAAAGCGGCCTCTGCGTTTGAGGCTTTTCAAGGCGGAAGAGCTCTATTTATTATGCCTCCGGTGCCTATCAAATGCGCGGGTGCGCCTCAAAAAATCATGTACCTTGCTGACGAGATCTTTCGAAGAAATGGAGTGCGAGCTAAATCTGAAGTCGTTTTTGCCACCGCGGGAAAGGCCATGTTTGGTGTTCCAACATTTTCCAAAGTTATGGAGGGGGTGGTCGCACGAAAGGACATCAAGGTTTGGTATCAACACAAGCTCCTTGAGATTGTTCCCGATCGAAAAATAGCGAAGTTCCAAGTGACTTCTGAATCTGGAGTCACCGAAGTCGAACAAAGCTACGATCTAATCCACGTTGTTCCACCCATGGCAGCTCACAATTTCATTCAAGAGTCGGGCCTGGCCTTCACGTCAGGTGATCAGACCGGTTGGTTGAAGGTTGATAAATTCACGCTACAGCACCTAGATTTCCCAAACATTTTTGGTATTGGAGATGTGACAGGGGTTCCAAATTCAAAAACAGGAGCTGCTATTCGTAAACAGGCGCCAGTTGTTGTCGCCAATCTTCTTCAAGTCATGAAAACCCAGAAGCCAACAGTGCAGTACGATGGCTATGCCTCATGCCCACTGGTTACTGGCTTTGGTAAGGTGGTTCTTGCGGAGTTCGGTTACGACGGGAAGCTCATGCCGACATTCCCTCTGGATCCCACTGTTGAGCGAAGAAGTATGTGGCATTTGAAGAAAGACTTACTACCCATTCTCTATTGGCATGGAATGCTAAAAGGGAGAGCGTAAAGAGGCCTTTAGTCGAGTCCTGGTGGGCCGCGTCTAAAGAAAATCCAGACGTTTTCCAGTGCTTCTTCATCAGCATTACTCCGATGAGAAGTCACAATGTTAGAAAACAAATCATCCCTCAAACTTGACCCAGTAAAGGTCCTTGGTTGGCTTGTCATATCGACGGGCGCTAGTGTCCTAGTGGGTTGGGCTTTTAACATTCAATTTTTGAAAAGCATTTCACCGAACTACATTTCGATGAAAGCGAACACAGCTATTGGATTTATTTTTCTCGGTTTGTCTTTGATCACGTTTAATAAAGAGCCATTGAATTCTCGGCGGCGCCTCGTCTTGCGGGCACTTGCTGGTACAGCCTTCCTCATCGGCTTTGCTACGCAGTTGGAATATCTTTTAGACATCGATCTCGGAATAGACCAGCTGATTTTTACTGACGATGCGGGATTTAAAGGAAAGTTTCCGGCAGGTCGACTAGCTCCTATAACAGCATTGAATTTTATGCTTATTGGTTTAAGCTTCTTTCTCGGGAGCGGTAGAAAAAAACAATTCCCGCGATTATCGCAGTTTCTGTCGCTTGTCGCATTTTTGGTTTCTTTCCAATCTTTGGTTGGCTACGTTTGCGGAGTGACTTACTCATTTGGTGGCGCATTTTACACGCAGATGGCCGTACACACCTCAATTTTGATGTGCGTGGTGACCTCCGGAATTCTTTTGGCTCGCAAAAGCGAGGGCCTCGTTGCCATTATCTCCTCGCCATCAATAGGGGGTCAAACATCAAGAAGACTTATTTTTGCGGCTATGTTGATTCCTCCCACTGTCAATTGGCTTCAGCTTCAGGGAATTAAGGCGCATCTTTATGACGCTGATTTTGGGGTTTTGATCAGAGTCATGGGCAATGTGATCTTTTTCTTTGCCTTGGTGTGGAGAACGGCCCTTGCCCTCAACAAATCCGAGGCTGCGCAAAAAGAGCTGGAGAACGAGCTTAAGAATTCAAACCTAGATCTTGAAAGAAAAATCGCTGAAAGAACCGCGACACTTCAGCAGCGGGAATTGCAACTCAAAAAGCTCAATGCCGAACTCGAGGACCGGGTGCACCAGCGAGCGGATCAACTCGAGAAAGCCTATGAACAACAACGCCAAGATGCTATCGAGAAAGAGAATTTACTATCGGCGGAGAAAGCGGCAAGGCAGGCTTCCCAGCTCAAAACAACATTTTTAGCAAATATGAGTCACGAAATCAGAACTCCTATTAATGGAATCATCGGTATGACTGGGTTGATCCTCGATAGCGATTTAGATCCAGAGCAAAGAGATTATGTCGAAACGGTTCGAACCTCTGCGGATAGCTTACTTGTGCTGGTCAATGATATCTTGGACCTTTCAAAAGTCGAAGCCGGCAAACTGAGTCTTGAAAACATTGAGTGCGAGATGAATTCTGTTCTTCAAGAAGTTCATCGTTCTTTATTTCATATGGCTAAGCAGAAAAATATCAACTTGAAGCTGGAGACTCACCCAGAATTGAAATCGAAAATTTGGGCGGATCCTGGGCGAGTTCGTCAAGTGCTTATCAACCTCGTGAGTAACGCCATCAAGTTTACGCACTCAGGAACCGTCGAAATTAAGGGTTTACTGGCACCCGGTCCAGCGGAAAAATTTAGTTTCCGTGTTGAGGTTAAAGACAGTGGTATAGGAATATCTCAAGAAAACATCGATAAGCTTTTCAAACCATTTTCTCAAGCAGACAGCTCAACAACACGACAGTTCGGAGGAACTGGTTTGGGCCTTTCAATCTGTCATAGGCTGGTGCAGTTAATGGGGGGCGAAATTGGCGTCACCTCACAGCTTGGTGATGGATCTACATTTTGGTTCACTTTGACCTTTGATCGGGTGACTGCTTCAATCGCGACGGTCACTCGTCTGCCTTCGCCAGAAGTTCGAACCAATTTTAAAGGTCGAATCCTCGTCGCAGAAGATAACCCAACAAATCAACGTGTTGTCCTTAAGATCCTTGAAAAACTCGGACATAGAGTCGATGCCGTCGCCAATGGCCAAGAGGTGTTGATAGCTCTTTCCACAATTCCATACGATATCGTTTTGATGGATTGCCAAATGCCAGAAATGGATGGTTATGAAGCCACAAGGCGTATTCGCGTAAGCAACGATCTTGTGGTCAGTGCAGACATTCCGATAATTGCCTTAACCGCGAATGCCATTTCTGGCGACCGAGAAAAATGTGTCAGCGTCGGTATGAGTGATTATCTCACAAAGCCAATCAATCGCGAGCAGCTCGACCTTATGATTCAAAAGTGGTTAACACCCGCAAAATCCGAAGCTGCTTAATAAGATCGTGACGGTCGGGATTTACGACCTGAAGATTTTGAATCAAATCTATCTGACGATCTGCTCTTAAATCGGCCTTTTGATTGCGACTTTTTGTAAGAGTAGTCATCTGAATTTTTTGATGATTCTCGAGGAGTATAAGAAGCCGAGCTTCGCGGACGCTCGCGAGCTGGTCGCTCTTCACGGCGTTGCTCAGGATCTCGTAACGGACGCTCTAGAGCTTCCATTCGTTGATCTGTAAAAGCATCTGGAAACATCATAGAAAGAAATCGACCGGCGACTTCTTGAGGTGTGAGGGTTTGGAGGGATTGCTTCCAAGAATCGTCCAACAAATCCATCGCACGTGCAAACGACGTCTGTTCAGAAAATGTCGTGAATACTTTGCCGATTTTTTTGGTCGCAATATCTCGTCGTGTAGGTAGTTTGCCTTCTAGAATTTTGCTCCTAGTAAGGCGCTCAATATGACCCAAAAGATACTGATGCGTCGGAGTCACAAGACTCATTGCGAACCCAGTTTTGCCCGAGCGAGCGGTTCGACCAATTCGATGAACGTAACTGTCGAGCTCGCGAGGGAGTGAGTAATTTATGACATGAGTAATATCTTTGACATCAAGACCACGTGACGCCACATCGGTACAAACAAGAACTGTGACCTTGCGATCACGGAATGACTGCATGGTTCGTTCACGGGACTTTTGATCTTTATCGCCGTGAAGACAGTCAACCTTATAACCTTTTTCATTAAGGTAAACTGTTAGGTCAGAGACGAGAGACTTTGTTTGGCAAAATACCAGTCCGTAAAAGTCTTCTGCGGCTTCGATGATTTTGCATAAGACTTCTGGTTTGTTGGACTCTTTAACTCGGTAAAACAACTGCTCGACGGTAGAAGGGAGCATTTCAGTTTTGTTCACCTGGACCTGTTTGGGACTTCGAAGATACTCGTCAGCGACACGTCTTACTTCGCGGCTCATAGTCGCTGAAAAAAACCAAATGTTGCTGGTTTGTCGTGGAATTCCAGCTAGGATTTTTTCCAACTCTTCTTTAAAGCCCATCGAAATCATTTCGTCGGCCTCATCAAGAATCAGAGTCTTCACATCATCTAAAGAGAGGGTGCCCTTAGTTAGGTGATCGATGACTCGGCCGGGAGTTCCGACAACAACTTTAACTCCGCTTCGGAGACCACGGATTTGGTCACTGTAATTGGCTCCGCCATAAACGGGGAGGGCACGAATCCCTTTGTTCTTTCCGAGAAGGTTGATTTGCTCGGTCACCTGCAAGGCGAGCTCCCGTGTAGGGCAAAGAATCAGGGATTGGACTTTAGGAATCGAAGCATCGATCTTCTCAAGAAGTGGAATCGAAAAAGCCGCCGTTTTGCCCGTTCCTGTCGCCGCAAGGCCAAGAAAGTCGGTGGGTTCGCCCAATAAGATCGGGAGGGCTTGGGATTGAATAGGGCTTGGAGTCTCCCACTTGAGATCAGAAATGGCATTGGCGAGGGGTGGACTGAGTTCGTAGTCGTTAAACGAGGGCACTTGGGTCTCTTTTGTAAAATGGTTCCTAGGTCGTTGGAGAAGTAAATGCGTGTGTAACACGAGATCGGGCAAGGTTCCATCTCCGTAGGGCGATAGGGGGAAATCCTAACGTAAATTCATGCGATGTTGAACATTATACATATTTGAGATGGGTTCGTAGACTGATGTCTAATTTTAAAAGGTATCAAGGGCATACGGCATATCGGCATATGTTCAAGGCATAAGTTAAAGTGAGAAGTTCAATGCACATCGAGAAGGACAGGCATAAATACCACCTACACCTTTCCACTTTAACTTATCTTACTATTACCCATATCTCTTCAATATTGAGGTTTTGGCTTGTTATCTGTGACGGCACCGGCACCTGAGGCGAATGGCACTGACTTAAGGAATCCAATTTGAGGCAGTCAGGCAATCTGGCAGCCTGGCAATCAGCCCAGGGTCAGGTTCTGGATCAGGCTTTAGGATTTCCCGGAATCGTTAGGCTCAAAAATTCCGAGGATTGAATTGGATTCCAGGTTCCTGACTTACAATTCTGCGATTCTTTTTGCTCAGTTCTGTCGAAATCAGCTCAATCGCGTTTTGCGAATTGCGGGGTTCAAAGAAGATAACTTAACAAAACTCAGTCATTTCCGACTGCAAAGCAACGGCCCTCCCCTGACACCTCAGCTGGCTGCCAGATTGCCGGATTTGCCTGATTGCCTCAAATTGGATTCCTTAAGTCAGTGCCATTCGCCTCAGGTGCCGGTGCCGTCACCAACAACCATACTCATCCGGACTACCGAAAAAGATGTGGGTAATAGTAAGTTAACTTATGCCTTGAACATATGCCAATATGCCGTATGCCCTTTAAATTCCCTGCGTTGCGCATGATTTGCTAGTTGTAAATCGATAAGGATTTTGCATAATAAACTCTCCATTCTTAAAACAACGGGGGTTTTTATGAAAACGAAAAACATTTTTATCACCAGCTTATTGCTGGTCGGAATGATGACTATTGGGGCGAATTTGCATGCGCAAGAAGGCTCCGGTCAACCGCCACCTGCGGAACAGGCTCAACCAGTCACTCCAAACGTAGAAGATAAAGAGGCTTCTGCCGGCTCTGCTGCTGATGAAGTCAAGGCTTGGAAAGAGGAGTGTCAAAAGGAGCACAAAAACGGAAGTCGCTGTCATAAAGAAGTGATGATGAAATGCCAAGAAAAGCATAGCAAAGCTGAATGCAAAAAAATGCTTCATGGCAAAGGTAAAAAACATAAAAAAAGTTAAGTTATGAAATCGGTTCTGTTCTCACCATTTCAGATCCGCGATCTGAAGTTCTCTAACAGAATTTTTGTTTCCCCCATGTGCCAATATTCGGCGGTCGAAGGTGTTGCTCAGCCTTGGCACATGGTCCATCTCGGAAGTCGGGCTTCTGGCGGGGCAGGGCTTGTGATGGCGGAAGCCACGGCGGTGTCCCCTGAGGGACGTATCAGCCCGGGCTGTCTTGGGCTTTGGAGCGAAGCTCAGATGTTGGCTCTAAAACCCATTGCTGAATTTATTTCCTCACAAGGCTCAGTTCCTGCGATTCAGTTGGCGCACGCAGGACGCAAGGCCTCAACCGAAGTTCCATGGAAAGGTCATGGGGTTATCGACGTTGCCAAAGGTGGATGGGAGACCGTAGCGCCAAGTCCATTGCCTTTTAAGTCTGGCGAACCAACGCCAAAAGAGCTTCAAAAAAAAGACATTTCGGATCTTGTTGGACAGTTTGTCGCGTCGGCACGGCTTGCTTTGAAAGCGGGTTTTCAAGTGGTGGAGCTACATATGGCTCACGGCTATCTTATGAACGAATTTTTGTCTCCAGTGAGTAATCACCGTAACGACGAGTTCGGTGGATCCATAGAAAATCGCATGAGGTTCCCTCTTGAAGTGGCAAAACAGGTTCGCGCTGTTTGGCCAGAAAAATGGCCGGTATTTGCACGCATTTCTGCCACGGATTGGGTGAGTGGTGGATGGGATCTTGAGCAGAGCATAGTTTTATGCAAAGAACTTAAAAAGTTAGGAATAGATCTCATCGATTGTTCAAGCGGCGGTAATTCTCCGGATGCGCAGATTCCCGTAGGGCCTGGATATCAAATTCCTTTAGCGCAAGAAATTCGTGATCGCTGCGAGATACTTACGGGTGCGGTTGGACTCATCACCCAACCAGAATTTGCTGAGAATATTTTAAGGGATCAAAGGGCCGACGTGGTGTTTTTAGCCAGAGCTTTTTTGAAGGATCCTTACTGGCCTTGGCACGCAGCGGAGGCTCTCAAACAAGAGCCACGGGTGCCGCTTCAATATCAGAGGGCGCGAAGCTAATTACTCTTCGTCCTCTTCACTTTCTTCATCTTCATCAAAGTCATCATCTTCGTCTTCCTCATCATCTTCATCATCATCAAGATCGTGAATTTCAGAGGACTCTAACTTAATCAGCCAGCCATCTCCGTATGGATCTTCTTGGATGAGAGATGGTTCTTCGATGACGGTCGAGTTAATTTCTACGATTTTACCAGAAAAGGGAGTGTAAATATCGAGAGGCCCGTCATTGGTTTCAATACTTCCGCAAACTTCCTCCGCCTCAACTTTGTCATTCTCTTGCGGGAGTTCAACGGTCAGAATCTCATCGATTTCTTCAAGGCCTTCTTCATTGACTCCGATGGTGACGATATCGTCTTCAACTTGATACCAGAGATATCCCATAAAATTTCTAACGCTTTCGGAATCCATGTGTCGCTCCTTACAGAAAAATACGGTTTGCACGAGAGCAAACCGTATTTCGAACTTCTACACAAACTACATATCGTAATACAAGTGAAATTCGTAAGGCACGGGTCGTTGTTGCACCGGACGAATTTCTTTATCAATTTTGTAGTTAATCCAAGTGTCTAAAATGTCATCACAGAAAACGTCGCCCTTCTTCAAAAAGGCGCAGTCCTCTCGCAAGTTTCGAAGGCTTTCTTCGAGGCCTCCAGGAACAGACGGAATTTTTGCAGCTTCGTGAGCGGGAAGGCCGTAAATGTCTTTATCGAGTGGATCACCAGGGTGAATTTTATTGATGATACCATCGAGTCCCGCCATTAAGAGAGCGGCTTCTGCCAAGTAGATGTTCGCCATTGGGTCTGGAGTTCTAAACTCGATACGTTTTGCTTTTGGATTTGAGCCAGTATTTGGGATTCGGAGGGCGGCTGAACGATTTTTGAAACTGTACGCTAGTTTGATGGGTGCTTCAAATCCAGGTACCAAGCGTTTGTAGGAATTCGTAGTTGGATTCGTAATTCCGCAAGTCGCAGGAGCGTGTTTCAAAATTCCGCCGATGAAATAAAGAGCTGTTTCAGAAAGTCCAGCATACTTATCCCCAGCAAAGAGAGGTTTGCCATCTTTCCAAAGTGACATATGCATGTGCATTCCAGAGCCATTGTCGCCAAAGAGTGGTTTAGGCATGAACGTCACCGTTTTGCCATGTCTTCGAGCAACGTTTCGAATGATGTATTTGAACCACATCATTTTGTCAGCCATCTCAAGAGCAGAATCAAACTTGATATTGATTTCCGCTTGGCCAGCGGTTGCCACTTCGTGATGTTGGCGCTCGACCATCATGCCGGCACGTTCGAGCTCAAGGCACATCTCTGTGCGCAAATCGTGTTGGCTGTCAGCCGGAAGCACCGGGAAATATCCCTCTTTATGACGAGGTTTGTAACCGAGGTTTCCGCCGCCTTCGTCACGACCTGTATTCCAAGTCCCTTCGTCAGAATCGATTTGGTAAAAGCCGCCGTTGGTTGTTTGATCGTATCGGATGTCGTCGAAGATAAAAAATTCAGCTTCTGGGCCGAAGAAGGCATTGTCGGCGATCCCTGTGGAGCGCATAAACGCCATTGCTTTTTTGAGAACTTGTCTGGCATCGCGGTTGTAGGGAGCATGAGTTTCTGGAAGAACAACATCACAAATGAACGAAACGGTTGGCACTTCCATGAAAGGATCCATCTTGGCCGTCGCTGGATCTGGTTTTACAACCATGTCTGACTCTTCAATGCCTCTCCATCCTCGGATGGAGCTTCCGTCGAAACCAAGACCTTCTTCAAAAACGTCCTCATCGAGTCCGCTCATTGAGATGGTGAAGTGCTGCCAGCTTCCCAGCAAGTCACAGAACTTGAGATCTACCATGCGTGCGCCTTTCTCTTTGGCAAACGCAATTGCTTCTTTAGCTTTCATTCGACGGCCTCCTCGTTTTATGAAGCTTAAGACACCCTCTTAAGCTTTTTTGTTTTTATACTGCTTCTTCGTTTTTTTCGCCGGTGCGAATTCGAATCGCACTCTCGACATCAATCACGAAAATTTTTCCATCGCCAATTTTACCTGTGCGAGCGGTTTGCTGAATTGTCTCAACCACTTTTTCTGAGAGGGAATCTGGAACGATAATCTCGAGTTTGATTTTGGGAAGAAAATCTATGACGTACTCTGCGCCTTTGTAAATTTCAGTTCGGCCTTTTTGTCTTCCGAATCCGCGGATTTCGGTGACAGAGACGCCTTCAACTCCAATTTCAGAAAGGGCTTCAACGACGTCGTCAAGCTTAAAAGGTTTTATGATTGCTTCAATTTTTTTCATCGAGATTTTTACGATAGGAATATGAAGTAGATCCAGGAATCAGTCAATGCGTTCGCTAGATAACGCGGCCTGCAAGGGTTGAGACTGGGGCGCTCGGGCTTGCCGGAGCTCTTCGTTTTTGATAGGTATCGTCGCGGACGAGGGGACATGTCGACGACTTCGCTTTTTGTGATTGGTTCAATGACTGAGGGGATGGTCCATTTCAGTCGTATCAAAGATTTCATTGTCAGTCAGAGACCGGCTTCAGTGGTTGGAAGTGTGTATCGACTCAAGGTTGGTTACCCTGTTCTGTCTCTGGGGGGCTCTCAGTTCGTTCAGGGATTTTTATTTGAAATTAAAAAATCAGAGCTTTTACTCCAGTTGCTGGATCAGTTTTATGGGTATGACTCCCAACGGCCTGAACGAAGTCTCCATATCAGGACATCGGTGACCGTTCACGCAGAGGCCGATGAGCCTTCAACAGCTGATACCTATGTGATTAATCTGCAACGAATTCCTCAAGGAGCGGTCGTGCTCCCTGACCCTGATTGGAAGAGAGCTCTTGCGGAACGGCCGCCTTTAACTCAGACTTTGACGGAACGGCAACGGTCCTATGTTTTGAAATTGGGTTCATCTTCGGGTCGAGAGATTCTCCCTATAGATCTTTCACTGTATCGAGAGTTAATGAGTCTGGAAATAATCATCGATAAGGGCCGCCGGCTTGCTTTGAGCAAATTCGGGCAAGAGGTCTACAGGTATCTCAGTTGATGTCTGGTGATCCACTTTTTAACGTTGTCTTAGTAGAGCCGGAGATTCCCCAAAACACCGGCAATATCGGTCGCACCTGTGTTGCTCTCAATGCTCATTTGCATTTGGTCGGTCCCCTCGGATTTACCATAACCGACCGGCAATTGAAACGGGCAGGGTTGGATTATTGGCCTCATCTTCAGTGGACCATGCACCAAAATTGGGCTGCGTGGCACTCTCAGGTGGCTGATCCTTCACGGATTTTTTGTCTCACGACGAAGGGTCAAAAAAGTCATTTCGAGATTGATTTTAAAAAAGGCGACTGGCTCGTTTTTGGGAAGGAAACTAAGGGATTGAGCGATGACATATTGCAACAGTTTCCAACCCAAAAATTTAAGATTCCACAGGTGGGTCCAGTTCGCAGTCTCAATGTGGCGACGGCTGTCGCAATTGTCCTCTATGAGGGCTTCCGACAAACTGCCAGTAACCCCTCTTGATTGCTTGAAGATCCGGCCAAGAGCGACTATTCTCCATATCTATGATTACCAGAGCTTTAGCCAAGATTTTTGGCACTAAACACGAACGCGAAATGAAGAAACTTCAGCCCATTGTGGATCAAATCAATGGCTGGGAAGCCAAGATCAAACCCCTCACGGATTCCCAACTTCAGGGAAAGTCAGCTGAGTTTAAAGAACGTCTTAGCAAGGGCGAGACCCTCGACGACATTTTACCCGAGGCCTTTGCCGTTTGCCGTGAGGCCGCCCTCAGAGTCTTGGGCATGCGCCATTACGACGTGCAAATGATCGGTGGCCTTGTTCTGCACAAGGGCCAGATCGCTGAGATGAAAACCGGCGAAGGTAAAACCCTCGTGGCAACACTGCCTGTTTACTTGAACGCCCTCAGTGGCAAGGGTGTCCATGTTGTTACCGTCAACGACTACTTGGCAAAACGGGATGCTGAATGGATGGGTCGCCTTTACAGATGGCTTGGCCTTACGGTTGGGATCATCGTCCATGAGCTGTCGGATGCGCAACGTAAGGTTTCTTACAACAGTGACATCACTTACGCGACCAACAACGAACTCGGCTTTGATTACCTTCGCGACAATATGAAGTTTGAACTTGCTGACTACGTTCAGCGACCGCTGAACTTTGCCATCGTCGATGAGTGCGACTCGATTTTGATCGATGAAGCGAGAACTCCTCTGATCATCTCCGGTCCCGCTGAGGCGTCGACCGATAAATATCTCATCGTTAATGCTGTGATTCCGCACCTCAAAAAAGAAGTTCACTTCACGATGGAGGAAAAATCCAAGACTGCGTCCCTCACCGAAGAGGGAAATCACAAAGTTGAAGAGCTCCTTAAAATCGAGAATCTGTTTGATCCTCAACATATTGATTTGCTTCATCACATTTATCAGGCGCTCAAGGCTTACCATCTTTACAATCGAGATGTGGACTACATGATCAAAGACGGCGAAGTCATGATCGTCGATGAGTTTACAGGGCGCTTGATGCCAGGTCGTCGTTGGAGTGATGGTCTTCACCAGGCGATTGAAGCCAAAGAAGGTGTTAAGGTTAAAAACGAAAATCAAACTCTTGCGACGATCACGTTTCAAAATTATTTCCGCATGTACAACAAACTTGCTGGGATGACTGGAACCGCTGACACTGAGGCTGAAGAGTTTAAAAAAATCTACAATCTTGACGTCAATGTGATTCCTACAAATCGTCCCATTCAGCGTAGTGACGATGATGACGTTGTTTACAAAACTCTCAATGCAAAATTCAAGGCGATCTTTGAAGATATCAAAGTGCGTGCCGCCAAAGGACAACCTATTCTTGTGGGAACGGTGAGCATTGAAAAATCAGAGTTGCTAAGCCAGTTCTTGAAAAAAGAAGGCATCAAGCACAACGTTCTAAATGCAAAACACCATGAGCGAGAAGCAGAAATTGTGGCTCAAGCAGGGCGAAAAGGAGCTATCACAATTGCAACAAACATGGCTGGTCGTGGAACTGACATCGTATTAGGCGGAAATGCCGAGATGCTTGCGAAAGCGATGGTCGAGGACACTGAGAGTCCCGAATTTGCTGAGCTCCAAAAGAAGTTTAAAGGTGAGTGTGAGGCTGAGAAAAAAGAAGTGATTGCAGCCGGTGGCCTCTACATCGTGGGAACTGAACGTCATGAATCTCGTCGTATCGACAATCAGCTTCGTGGACGATCGGGTCGACAAGGGGATCCTGGCGGCTCCAAATTTTATCTTTCGCTGGAAGACAATTTAATGCGTATTTTCAATGGTGAACGCATTCAGAAAATTATGAATACGTTGAATGTGCCTGAGGACGAGCCGATCACTCATGGCATGGTCTCTCGTGCCATCGAAGGTGCGCAGCGCAAGGTCGAGGGGCATAACTTCGACATTCGTAAACATCTTCTTGATTATGACAACGTCATGAATCAGCAGCGAAATGCCATCTATGGATTGCGTCGCCAGCTTTTAGAAGGCGTTGAAATTGAAAAAACGGTCCTTGAGATGCTGGGAGATGTGACCTCTCAACTTCTAGATACCTTTGTTCCAGAAACTGCCAAAAAAGAAGATTTTGACCTTAAAGGTCTTAACACAGCACTGACTCAACAGTACGGTGTTTCTGTCGAAGTTCCAATGGGCACTCCTGCTGACGCTATCACCGAAAAAGTGAAGGCCGTGGTGATCGAAGCTTTCGAAAAACAAAAGGTCAAGATGGGACCTTTTTTCCCGCAAGTCCAACGCATGATTCTTTTGCAGGCGATTGATGCTCGTTGGAAGGAGCATTTGCAGTTGATCGACCGTCTTAAAGAGGGCATCAGTCTGCGTGGTTATGCTCAAAAAGATCCTCTCATTGAGTATAAAAAAGAAGCTTTCAATGCCTTTGAAACTTTGAACTATGTCATTCGTGCAGATGCCATCGAACGTATGATGAAAGTGCAAATCGTGATTAACGAAAACTCGCCTGCCGAAGAACAACTGGCGGGCCTGTTTCATCAAGACGAACCAGAACAACTTGAGTACAGCGCGCCTTCGGATTCAGTGGAATCTACTTTGGGGGGAGGCGAAAGTGCGCAACCCGCGCGGTCATCAGAACGAAATAAAATGAGTTTTGGATCTCGTCCTCCTGTTGACGAGTCTAAAATGAATCGCGCGGATCGTCGTCGTCTAGAAAAGAAGAAGCGTTAATTAGAACTGCCTCATTGTGATTCAAAAAACCCGTTTCAAATCGAGACGGGTTTTAATCTTCGCAAAAGAATTAAATATTTTAATTGAGAGTGCCTTCGAAGATTCCGATGAGTTTTCATGAGAATTTCGGGCCGCTCATTCCCTATTGAATTGCTGCTATTTACGTCGCTTTTAGGTTTAGGTTGCAGCCAATCTGACAGCCACTCGGATCAGCCGGCAGCGACATCGGTTCCAGAAGAAGCGTTCTGTTCGGCTCAGACTTACAGCGGGTCAACGACGACAGTCACAGGAACCGCTCAATATAAAACTTGGTCAGTGACCACCTCTGGACTTTCAAACCCTGTTCTTACAAATCCAATCCGTGGGGCTGAAGTTCGACTGGTCGATGGTGCAGGCGCCATCGCTCAGTGTGGTAACACTGCCGCTGATGGAACATTCAGCCTCATTGTGCCGAAGGCAGCAACTTCTTACACAGTCCAAGTTAACTCACGCGGGAATAGCAGCACGGTGAAAGCTAGTGTTCTAGACGGCCCAACGACAAATTTATTTTACAAAATCTCGACCACTGTAAGTTTAACAGGTGGAGAGACAACGATCAGCGCAGGGACTTTGCTTGCACCTCACAACGGTTCGCTCGAGGGTGGTGCATTTAATATTTTCGATCAAATTTACAAAACAAACGAGTTCCTGAGGAATCATTCTGGAAACTGCACAGGTTGCACGACGTTTACAGTGGCACCCAAGGTGAATATTTTTTGGAAACCAGGGTTTGATCCTGGCGTTTATATTTCGACAGCCTCTGAAACCTATTCCGGTATCAGCTTTTTTTATGTTGGGAAAAACAATCCTGATCTCAAAGGTCTTTATATTTTGGGTGGAAATAACGGCGACACCGCTAACAACGATACCGATCATTTTGACAACTCCATCATTATTCATGAGTACGGTCACTACCTCGAGAATACCTACGCAAGTACGGATAGCCCTGGAGGATCGCACTTTGGAGTTTCGATCATAGATCCAAGACTTGCCTGGGGAGAGGGTTGGGCGAACTTTTTTGGTTCGGTGGTTCAGAGCTCTTCCATCTATCGTGATACACTTGGAAATCCTGAGGGCAATGGAAGTTTGCTCGTCAATATTGACCTCAAGGTGCAAAACCCTGACGTGCCTACGGCTCTTGGCGAGGGAATGTTCCGTGAGCTTTCGGTCAGTAGAGCCCTCTACGATAATATGGATAACACCGATGGCGAGAGCTTCGACTTCTCTTACTATTGGAAGGCATTCACAGGAACCAGTCCTGGATTTAAATCAAGCACTACGCATTTTCGAAATGCAGGTTTATTTTTTATGTACTTAAAAACGATCCTGACAAGCCTTTCTCCAAGCAGTGTTACTGGATTGAATAATGCGCTCACTGCTGAACTTCAGAGATCTGACCGCACTGATTATGCCGCGCCACTTGCTTCAGGCTCATGCACTCTAAGTTTGACCGGCAAAAAAAGCCAGGATTTGACAGGAGATGGTACTATCATCATTCCCGATCTTTTCCGTACTTACGACATGTACCAAATCGACCACGCGGGCGGGACTTTAAACTACAAAATTACCTACACTCCTACTGGTTCACCGCAGGCGAATTTAGATTTGTATCTCTACGTGGAAGATCATGAGTTATACAATATCGATAGCACAAGTTGGGTGAACCCTGCGATTGCATCGAGTGCTCGCGCTTATCCTGAGAGTGGCACAGGAGTTGAGGAGATCACGGTGAGTGGCCTTGCTGCTGGTACTTATCTTCTTGTTGTTCAGGTAAATACGTCATCAGGCCGCTCAACTTACAACAGAGCTGACTATCAGATTTATTCCAACGGAGTGCAAGTATGTCCCAACGTCACCGCCGAATAAAAGCCGTATCAGCAGCGTGCGTAGTGTTACTGTCGGCCGCAGGACTTGCGGCCTATCGGTATTCGGCCAATCAGAAAGCCATCCGTGAGAGCAATCGCGAACTCATTCATAAGTCTTTGCCTTACGCGGTTATGAAGAGGTCTATGTTCGTGGGAACTAAGATCGAGGTTCTTGAGAGAGATGAGTCCTCGGTTCGTCTCAAAGGTACAATCACCGCCTATAAAACCTATACCGAATCCATTGATTTTCAATGGCAGATCCCTGAGGGTGTCAACGTCGTTTCAGGCGCGATTGCAGGATCGGTGGCCGGCCTTGGTTATCTTAAAACTTACGAAGTTGAGATTACGATTGATCACCTTTCTGAAGAAGAAAATCAGAACATTGGGTTGATCTCAAGTCTTGATTACCAAGGCTCTAAAGTAGGAAGTCGAGCCACGTTTAACACCCATCCAGAAAACACAGAAGAGGGTCGCAATGTTGGCCTCTTTGAAAAGCTCTCGGTCCAGCGGGATGTGGATGATTCCAGTGACGAAGATGAGGGGCCACATGAGCGAAGTATTAGTTCCGAGAAGACGCGGGCTCCGTCTCATAAGAAAAATAAATCAGTCATTCACTAAAGAGGGATGACTTCGATCTCCGGATTAAACTCGTCTCGTAAAATTCCCTCAATAGCCATAAGGGTCCCTGATGTGGCGCTGGGGCAGGTTCCACACGCACCTTCGTAGTGAACGTACAGCTTTCCGTCCTCGTACTTGATGACTTCGATATCGCCGCCGTCTCCCTGAAGCCCAGGCCTTACGGTGTTGTCTAAAAGCTCCTCGATGCGTTGGACTTCCGCAGGAAGCGAACTGCGGGAGGATATTTTGGCTTTCTGCAAATTGAAATTTGGATCGTGAACTGGGACTCTCGTTTGGATAACAGACACGACCGAAGCTTTGACATCGTCAGGATTGGCGTCAAAGGTGTGAGTTACTGTAATAACATTTGAAAAAAAATGAACTTGCTTAACATCAGGAACCGCAAGGATGTCCTCTGCCAATCGTAGCCCAAAACACTCCTCTTTCGTATTAAAAGTTGCTTTGCCTTCAGTTAAAACAGTTCGATCGAGGATAAACTTCCACGCATTAGGATTGGGCGTTCCTTGGACTTTGATGAGTACTTCGGAGCTGTTTTGTGGAGTGGTCATAGCAAAAAATCCTTTGCAGTTTTCATAACTCGAATAAAGAGCTCAATCTCTTGTTCTGTGTTGTAGATGGAAAGAGACGCTCGAACCGTACCAGTGATGCCAAGCCTTTTCATCAGCGGCTGATTGCAGTGATGCCCCGTTCTTACTGCAATACCGTTTTGATCAAGAATTGTTCCAACATCAGAGGAATGGGCCCCACGGAGATTGAATGAAACGATGCTCGTTCTTTCTCGAGGCGATGCGTAGATTTCGATTTCGGGCATTTCTTTAAGGCCGCGATTTAATATTTCAAGCAACTGGTTCTTGCGACTGTAGATATCTTTGTATCCGATTTCACCAACAAATTGAATAGCGGCTCCTAAGCCCAAAACACCTTCGATGTCGGGAGTCCCAGCCTCAAATTTATAAGGTAAGGTGTTGTAGGTTGTTCCAGAAAAATCAACTTTGCTTATCATGCTGCCGCCACCTTGGTAGGGAGGCATCGAATCAAGAAGGTGCTTCTTTCCATAGAGAACGCCGATTCCCGATGGTCCAAAAATCTTGTGACCAGAGAAACAATAAAAGTCACAGTCCAGGTCGCTGACGTCGACGGCGTGGGAGGTCACCATCTGAGCGCCATCGACCAAAACACGGCAGTCTTTTTGGACACGAGCCATGGTAATGGCTCTCTTGACATCATTGATAGTGCCTAGGGTGTTCGAGCAATGGGTTAAAGCTAGGATCTTTGTTCGTGGAGAGAGAAGTGATGGCAGTTTTTCCAGGTCCAGATCGCCATTTTCTAAAATTGGGATCACTTTGATGGAAAGATCCTTTTTAACCTGTAGCATTTGCCATGGAACGATATTCGCGTGGTGTTCCATTTCCGTAAGTATGATTTCATCACCTGACTTCAAAAAAGTCTCGCCGTAACTAGTGGCAACTAAATTGATGGCTTCAGTTGTGCCTCGGGTAAAGATAATCTCTTCGACGGAGTTTGCTCCTAAAAACTTTCGGGTCATTTCTCTGACGTTCTCAAAGTCAGCAGTGACCTGGCTGCCAACATTATGGACTCCTCTGTGCACGTTAGAGGTCTGAGAGTTGTAAAATCTAACCATCCGATCAATGACTGATTGAGGTTTAAGTGAAGTCGCCGCGCTATCGAAATACACGAGAGGATTTTTTAGATCTTTCTGGTTAAGCATCGGAAACTGGAGTCGGAGTTTATCAATGTTAAACACTGTCTGAATCTTTCAAATTTCTTATAGGCTTTACGACCGCACGCCGAAAAGCTCGATCTAAAAATAACGAGGCTTGTTTTTGTAAGACAGGTGTTTCTACTTGATCGACAAGATCACTCACAAAGCCTAGAGCCAGCATTTGTTGAGCAGTGCTGGCATCAATAGCTCGGCTTTGGAGATAAAACAGCTCTTCGGCATCGATTTGACCCGTCGTGGATCCATGGGTTGCAGTGACATCATCAGCAAAGATATTGAGCTGCGGTTTTGCATCGATTTCGGCCTTGGAACTGAGGAGAAGATTTTTGTTGAGTTGTTGGGCCGCCGACTTTTGAGACTGGTGAGCGATATGGATTTTTCCGTCGAATACGCCTCGCGCGTTTTCATCTAAAAGATTTTTATAGATCTGCGCGGATTGTGTTTCTCCAGAGGCATGGTCAATAAAGGTGTTGTCGTCGTGATGCTGTTGCCCCTTGATCACGTTAGCTGCTAAAATTTGAGTTTTAGCTTGGGGCTTATTAAGGTTCACCTTGAGTTCCTGGCGCGAAAGGGAAGCTCCAGTATGTGAAGAAAAATGTCTAAGCTCTCCATCCTGGTCAACATTAAAGCTTGTCATTTGGAGATGAAAGCTCTGAAGGCTTTGATCTTGGAGAGAAACCCATTCAATTTGACTTCTCTTTCCGATGCTAACCACAGTCTGGGAATTAAAAAAATACCGGGCTTGGCGTTGTCCCAAAAAGGTTTCTAAGATTTGAGCTCGAACACCATCTTTAAAAGTAAGAGATAGGTGAGGGTGAACCATGACTGAAGGTCCATCTCCAAGGCTCTGATAGTAGAGAATCTGTAATGGCCGCTCAAGAGACTTTCCAAAAGTCATCGCCATTGGATCAACGCTCAAAACTAAATTCATAGCGCTCAAAAAATTCGAAGAAAAACCGACGTCATCGTTTTCTGAACTAGGTGATGAGACCACGCAATTTTGCGGCAGCTGAGAAAGCTCCTTGTTCAGGTATCCGTTAATAAAAACCAAATGGTCAACGCCAGAGATGAGCTCTGCCTTAACACTCGCCTTAAGCTCTTCATTGAGCTGATCTTGGGCAGGAAGGGAGAACTGAGCGTCTTGAATGGGTTTTGTGCTGGTGTACTTCCAACTCTCAGACTTTCGAGTAGGCCATGTCAGTCCTGCGGAATTATGAAGAGCGGCCTGTCGGCGTTTCTGCCACGTTGGCGTCACCATCAAACCGAGCTGTTCCCAGTTTTTTGCGGCCGTTGAAAGATCCGTCATGAAGTCACCCAGTCGTAACCTTTTTGTTCAAGCTCTAACGCGAGATCGGAGGCGCCAGATTTAACAATCTGACCATGAGCTAGAACGTGAACGAAATCGGGTTTAACATGGTCAAGAAGTCGATGATAATGGGTCACTAAAACAATGGCATTTTCAGAGCTACGGAGCCGCTGGACTCCTTCAGCGACGATTTTGAGTGCGTCAATATCAAGGCCAGAATCAGTCTCATCGAGAAAAGAAAGGCGAGGAGACAGAATCGCCATCTGGAGTATTTCGTTACGCTTTTTTTCGCCGCCTGAGAATCCAGCATTGACCGCACGATCTAAAAATTCTGGACGCATGCTGAGCGATTTCATTTTGTTAAGAGCGAGCTCGCGAAACTCGCTTTCTTCAAGAGGGCTCGTTCCTTGGTGGGCGCAAATGGCGTTGAAGGCCGTCATTAAGAATTGAAAGTTAGAAACTCCAGGAATTTCTACCGGGTATTGGAACGCCAAAAAAACACCTTCCTTAGCTCGTTCATCAGGTGGTGCTTCAAGAAGGTTCGTCATTTTGCCGTTAACTTCAAAAAGAACCTCCCCTTTCGTGACTTCGTACGAGGGGTGACCTGCAATCACTTTAGAAAGCGTGCTCTTACCTGAGCCATTGGGCCCCATGATAGCGTGAACCTCTCCAGCTTTTACAGAAAGATTGAGACCTTTTAAAACTTCTTTATTTTCGATCGAGGCGTGTAAATTCTTAACTTCTAACAATAAATTTCCCATTTGTTATCCCACACTATTTTCTAGTTTCATTTCAATGAGCTTTACGGCTTCGACCGAGAACTCTAAGGGCAACTGCTTAAAAACGTCTTTGCAAAATCCTTGAACCAACATCGAGATGGTTTGCTCTTTGTCGAGACCCCGCGACTGCAAATAAAAGATCTGATCCTCACTGATCCGAGATGTTGAGGCTTCGTGTTCAAGAACCGCCGTCTGATTCTTAATTTCCAAATACGGAAATGTATGCGCGCTTGCATTCGGACCAACGAGCATCGAATCACATTGCGAATAGTTTCTTGCCTGTGAGGCAGACGGCATAATTTTGACCTGCCCCCTATAGGCATTTGAGGAGTGGCCTGTCGAAATTCCCTTAGACACGATCGTGCTTTTTGTATTTTTCCCGATGTGGATCATCTTAGTGCCAGTGTCTGCCTGCATGCGATCGTGAGTGAGAGCTACTGAGTAAAAGGCTCCTACAGAGTCATCGCCCTGGAGAATAACACTCGGATACTTCCATGTGATGGCAGAACCTGACTCCACCTGAGTCCAAGATATTCGCGATCGACGGCCCGCACACTTTCCGCGCTTGGTAACGAAGTTGTAAATTCCCCCGCGGCCTTCTTTGTCGCCGGTGTACCAGTTCTGCACTGTTGAGTATTTAATCTCTGCATCTTCAAGGGCAATGAGCTCAACAACTGCTGCATGCAACTGATTGGTGTCTCGCTGAGGAGCCGTGCAACCCTCAAGATAATTGACGTAGCTGCCTTCTTCCGCAACGATAAGAGTGCGTTCGAATTGTCCAGTGTCTTGAGCATTGATACGAAAATAGGTAGAGAGATCTACTGGGCATCTTACGCCTTTCGGGATGTAGCAAAAGGATCCGTCGGTAAAGACGGCGGCATTAAGAGCGGCATAAAAATTATCAGAAGCAGGTACGACCGAGCCGAGATATTTTTTTACAAGTTCTGGGTATTTTTGTACAGCTTCTGAAATTGAGCAAAAAACAACTCCAACTTTCTCGAGAGTTTCTTGGTGAGAGGTGCCGACGGAAACGCTGTCAAAAACTAAATCGACAGCCACGCCAGAGATGCGTTTTTGCTCCTGCAGGGGGATCCCGAGGCGCTCAAAAGTTTTCAGAAGCTCAGGATCCATATCTTCAAAATTCTTAGGGCCTTCTTTTTTCTTTTTAGGTGCGGAATAGTAACGAATGTCCTGAAAATCGATCGCAGGATAACTGACTTCTGCCCATGTAGGTTCAGTCATTGTTTGCCAATGTTTAAAAGCTTTGAGACGGTACTCTAAAAGCCAAGGGGGTTCATTTTTTTTCGCGGAAATAAAATGAATGATGCTTTCATTCAGTCCTTTGGGCGCCTCATCGGCTTCGATGTCGGTGTAAAACCCGTATTTATAATCCTGATTTTCGTAAACTTTTTTATTGTCCATAACTGACCATTCGTGTCTGTTCTTTGGGGGCTGGATTGAGAAGATCCCAAACCATAATGCCTTTATAAAATTCGCTTAATTTTTGATTGAGAAGAGAAATTGGCGTCACAATGTTGCAAGTCGATTTGATTTCGCAAGGATCTGAACCATGAAGGCATTTCGCAATGTCCATTGGACCCAAAAGCAATGCCATCAAATCAAATAAAGAAACCCTCGCAAGGTCCTTAGTAATAAGATAGCCACCGGTCACCCCTTGAGTTGCTTTTAGAATCTGATGTTGTGACATAATCTGTAGAACTCGCGACGTTGTGTCAAAAGGCAGCTGATAGAAGTCAGAAATTTCCTTCGCCGAAGTCACCTCGCCGGGACGCTTTCGGCTCATGTGTTTGAGCGCGATGAGGGCATATTCGGCTTTGCGGTTGATCTTGGTCATCGAAGTCTCCAGTTGACTTTAGAGCTAATGAAAACTAATTGAAGATGTGCTGAGAATCAATAGAAATTAAGTCTTTTTTTGACTTATTTATTGAAAAAACCTCGAATCTGATAAAATCCTTAGAGATTCCAGGTTTATATGAGGAAGGCGTATCATCTATGAAGCTGCTGACCATTGTGATCGCTGTCTGCTTTACTACGATTGCCGCTTTTTTTTATCTTAGATTTACAGGATTGCATACCGACTACCAAATTTTTGACCACCCTTTTTTCCCAGCAGGTCAGCGGCTTTGGCTTCTTGATCCAGGACCTGAACAGCTCTCTGTAGAAGCAATGCAGCCCCTGTTTAATGCCAAAATGCAAGAGACGTTATCGGGAGGCCGCTCCGTTTTTGGTTTAGTTGTACACCTATTACCTCAGCCCGACGGGGTTTGGATTTGGAAAGTGGGCGGGCAAAACCGCACGATGAATGACCTCGTAGAGATGCGCCAAATCCCGATTTTATTTGTCATAGAAGATTTCAATCGAGTTGAGCCCATCCAAGCTCAACGGCAAATTAAGGCCATCGGCGTGCAAGCCCCATTTGCAATCTCCTGTGGTGCCGATAGATTTCTGGAAAAGTTTAGAGAGTTAGAACCTGCGTGGGCGTTTGGGGGAGGTCAGTCTGAACTGACTCGCTTGTCGGCGATGACATCTCTGTGGGTGGAGCCAATGCTCAATTTAAAAAGTGATTTTTTTATTTTTCCTTATCGCTGGCACGGAATCCAACTCTATCAACCGCGAGCATTAGATGAAATTAGGCGTCGGCATAAAAGATTTTTCATCGGACCTATTAATAACGAAGATCAGCTCGAACAAACCTTAGAAATTAAACCTGACGGAATTATCCTTGATTCCAGCGCTTTGTTTTCGCAGCAGTCGTAACAGAGTTTTTGTTTGCGAATCCCATGATTTAGATTTAGCCTAATGCTCTGACCGCCTGAAGATGAGACTTTTAACTTGTCCTTTTCACGTTGGACAGCGTGCTCGTCGGCGCCATAGCTTTGGCTATGACTTCTCCTCGCGTCTTGCCCAACCTAAAAATGACGGCGTTAAAAGTCTCATCTTCAGGCAGTCAGAGCACAAGAAATATTGAAGACTTATCATTGGGTTTTGGAAGGATGGTCTGATGTTGTGGATGCTAGGGATGGAACAAGCTTGGGCGCAATCACCAAAAGTTGTTGTCAATACAGGAATGTTCGAGGCGATTTGGGCAGGTAGTTTTCTCGTTCAGCTCACCCTACTGATTCTTCTGGGTCTGTCGATTGTTTGCTGGGCCGTTGCATACATGAAGTTTAAACAGCTGAAAGAGCTTCATAGAGCTAATGTGCCTTTTTTCGAAAAATTCTGGAAAGCGACCTCTTTGGATCATCTCTTTGAGAATCTCGCTGAGTACGAAGGAAGCAACTTAGCTCGTGTGTTCAAGGCTGGGTACATGGAGCTGCAGCGGCTTGCCGAATCCCCCCTTGTCAAGAAAACCGGTGGTGAGGGGTCAGTCAAGTTAGCAGGCTTAGACAATCTTGAACGAGCTTTAAAAAAAGGGATTGATAACGAAATCCACCTTCTCGAATCGCGGCTTAATATTTTAGCGACAACTGGAAGTACGGGGCCGTTCATAGGACTGTTCGGAACTGTATGGGGAATCATGAGTGCGTTTCAGAAAATTGGAGCTACCGGCAGTGCAAGTCTTGCCGTGGTTGCGCCGGGGATTTCAGAGGCATTGCTGACTACGGCTGTAGGACTGGTTGCCGCAATTCCGGGGGTTGTTCTGTACAATCATTTTATCGCGAAACTTCGACGCGAAGAAATCGACCTTAATAATTTTGCCACTGATTTTCTCAATATCGTGAAACGAAACTTTTTTAAGGATGAGTAACCGTGGGAATGTCATCTGCTAACGGTTCTGGCTCGCGAAGGACCTTAAGTGAAATCAATGTAACACCCTTGGTTGACGTGATGCTTGTGCTTTTGATCATGTTTATGGTCACAACTCCCCTCATGCAGCAGGGAATTGATGTCGACTTGCCCGAGACAGCGTCTACGGGCTTAGAGACGACTGATGAGCCATTTTTACTAGTCATTTCAAAAAATCAAAAACTCACGGCCGCTAAACAGAACATTGCAATTTCTGATTTGCGAGAAAAACTCAAAGCCATTTTCGCTCACCGAAAAAATAAACAGATTTACATTCAGGCAGATCGTCATGTCGACTACGGTTTCGTTGCAGAAACCATGGCGGAGGTGAGGGCCGCAGGAATATTTAATATTGGACTCGTCACGCTACCGAAAACAGGGCCATGACGACGCTCCCATTATCTCTTCCTCATGGTAACTCGTTTAAAAAAGCTCTTAGCTTTTCCATTATTGCTCACATTGTAATTATCCTTTTATTTGTTGTTAAAACGGCATTTCTAAATTCAGAGGACATTGACTTCAGTCAAGCGGTCCGCGTAGACATGGTGGACCTTCCAGACAAAGCACCTCCTCAAGAAGCAGCTCCTGCGCCATCAGAGCCAAAACCTGCGCCGACCTTACCACCTAAAGAGGCTGAAAAACCAAAGCCCGAAATTCCTGTCTTGCCAAAAGACACCAAAAAAGAAGATTTAAAAAAGGCAGCACTGAATAAACTTAAGTCAGAATCCGCCATCGACAAAATCAAAGAAGATTTAGCAAAAGAGAGTAAGACTCCACCCAAACCCCAAACTTTCAAAGGGCAGGTGCTCTCTCCAGGCACAGCTCTTTCTGGATTGAGTAAACTGCAACATGACAACTATCTTGCGCAAATTGACACTCACGTAAAGCAGTACTGGTCTTTGCCTCAATGGATGGCGAGAGCGAACTTGAAAGCTCGAGTCAAAATCAAAATTGACGACAAGGGGAACGTTGTCAGCCGAGAAATCGTAAAATCCAGTGGTAATGAGGCCTATGATGAGTTGATATTAGAAACGGTCAAAAAGGCATCGCCATTTCCAGCCCCGCCAAGCAAGTTTGTGGATGTGGTTGCCGTAGATGGAGTGGTTTTAGGATTTCCGGAGTAAAGGAGAACATTCATGTTACGTAATATTTTCTTTTTTGGAGCCCTCGCGTTTTGCTCCTTCGTATTTGCCGAGGACAGCCAAATTTATATCAAAGTTGGTGAAGCGAAGGTTAAAAAGAGTTTGCTGGCATTTCCAAACCTTCAGTACTTAGGCAATTCAGCGGCAGCGCCAAACTTTCGGGCGATAGGAGTTGATCTTTTTCAGGTCATTAGTAACGACTTGAACGTCACCAATTATTTCCAAATGATTGAACCAAAAGCCTTCCTTGAAGATCCAGATAAAACTTCGCTTTTGCCAGCACCTGGTGATCCCAAAGGCTTTAAATTTGAGAGTTGGAGAGAGATCGGCGCAGAATTTCTGATACGAGTGGGTTATTCCATTGTGGGAAATCAATTGACCCTTGAAACCTACACTTACTCAGTTAGCAAGGGGCAATTGATTTTTGGCCAGAAATACCAAGGAACAACGAACCTCACACGAAAAATAGCTCACAGTTTTTGCAATGATCTCCTTAAGGCACTCACAGGACAAAAGGGAATGTTCCTATCAAAAATTGTTGTTTCGTCCGACAAAGGCACCGTCGGAAAAGAACGTTTTCGCGAGATTTTTATCATGGACTGGGACAGTGCAAACCCCACTCAGGTAACAAATCACCAATCTATTGCCGTTTCTCCAGCTTGGTCCCCTGACGGTAAAAAGATTGCGTATACAGCTTTCGTAAAGCGCGCCCGAACAGGAAAACGCAATCCAGATCTTTTCATTTTTGAGCCATCCAGCGGAAAGCGATGGCACGTTTCGTATCGTGATGGAATGAACTCAGGTGTTGCTTTTGCTCCTGACAACGAACACATGTACATCACAATTTCACTGAATAAAAATCCAGACATATTTCTGATGACCACCGATGGCACTCTTTTAAAAAATCTGACCAACGGACCAAGAGAGGCGATGAACGTAGAGCCTGCGGTGAGTTCTGACGGCAAACAAATTGCCTTTTCCTCTGATCGAGCTGGTAAACCTATGGTCTATGTTATGAATTCAGATGGCAGCAATATTGAAAGGAAAACTCTCGTCGGAAAGTACAATGCCTCACCCTCATGGTCTCCCGACAAATCAAAAATTGTTTTTGCCAGCCAAGACGATGATCACTTTGACATTTTTGTCATGGATTTAAAAACACAGCAGCTAGAGCGCCTTACTTCTGCAAAAAAGAAAAACGGCAGGTGGGCTGATAACGAAGATCCTGTATTTTCAACGGATGGTCGTTTTGTGATGTTTACGAGCAATCGGAGTGGGCACAATCAGATTTATATCACAGGCGTGGACGGTTCCAATGAGCGGGCTATTACGAATGACAAGTGGAACTACTACAAGCCTCGATGGTCAGGTAACGTGGAGTGATTTCAGATCTTTCGGCTGCCGAAATTGCCGAGGTTGACAGACTCTCACCGGCCTTTAAAAGGTATCGGGCTCAACACTCAACGCCTCGAGAGCGCCCAAAAAATAAAAACGACTTTGCTCTGATGCAATCTTTTCTTCGTTACCGCCGGCAGAGTCTCTGGTGTGAGTCTGTCGCTAACGTTATGCTCAACAAAGTCAAATCCGAAGGGATATGCGATCAGTGGTCAGCAAGCGCCGTTGCAATTTTACGTGAGGGCGCTGATTTTTTAGAGCAAGAAAAAGACGTTGATTTTGCAATTTTCGCTCTGGGAAAGTTGGGTGCTCAAGAGCTGAATTTAAGTTCCGACGTAGATCTTCTTTTTGTGGGAAGCTCCGTGGATAAATCTCCGACGAAATTCCTCCGTCAGTTTCAACGCCTTTTTACAGAGATTACCCACGAGGGCTTTTGTTTTAGGGTCGATCTCGATTTGCGCCCGGGAGGAACTCAGGGACCGATTGTCCCGACCGTTTCTCAGCTTGAAGATTACTACATGAACTACGGTGAAACCTGGGAACGACTTGCTTTCACGAGATTGCTTCCCATCTGGGGCTGCCAAGAGATCACAAATCAAGTAGTCACCTTTTTTAGCAAATTTGCGTTTCGAAAACATCTGGACTTCACACTTTTTTCTGATCTTTTGAGTTTAAGACAAAAAATTCATAGCCACTATTGGAGCCAAGACCGCTCCAAATTCGATCTTAAACATGGACTTGGCGGAATCCGAGACACTGAACTTTTTGCGCATGCATTGCAAGTCATCCACGGAGGAAAAGACCCACAGATTCGGAGCCGATCGACCTCAAAGGCATTTGATTTTTACCGGGATAAAAAAATTCTTCCAGGAAACGACGCTGTTTTTTTGAAGGACCACTACTGGAACCTCCGCTGCTTAGAAAACTTCATTCAAGCCGTCAATGACGAACAAATTTACGAAATATCATGGAACGTCACGTCCCCAACATTTATAAAAGACGCTCTTAAGAGGTTGCCAGGTCAGCTGCACGCTTGTGACCAGCTGGTTGGAGGACTGATTGGGCAAGTAGATCCAGGAACAAAGTCAGTGCCAGCGGGAGACGCAAATCAACGTATCTGGCTGAAAAGTTGCGGAATACCAGAGACCACTATTGATGAGTTTTGGCCTGAGCTCATTACCAAAGAAGCTCAGTCGTATCACAAAGAGCGTGACGAAGAAGTGCGGTTGCAGTTTTTGTATGCTTTTGTTACAGCCCTTAAGACGTCGGTCGATCCCGATTTAGGCTTTAAAAGTCTTTTAGATTTCATTCGTTCGGTTAAAGCCAAGGCCACCTTTTTTACTCTCCTGTGTCGTCAACCGCTTCTTATTGAGGAGTTAGCCCTTTTATTTTCGACCTCTCCACTTTTGGCAAAGACCATCTGTCAGCGACCTGAGCTGCTTGACAGTTTTGTGTATCGTGCGACAGAGTCTTCGGCAGCAACTCAAGAAGAGTTTCTGGAAAATCTTGTTGAGCGCAAACTCCTCAACCAAATTTTAGCTGGAACTGATTTTCTTAAAAGTTTGGATGTCAGCCAACTCGTCAAGTCGGTTTCACTGACGGCCGATCAAATTTGCCAAGACCTTCTTGCAAATTTAAAAGACGAGTATCCTTCAACCCTTTCTGTTGTTGCCATGGGCAAATGGGGAGGCGAGGAGTTGGGGATTCTCTCCGATCTTGACTTGGTTCTTGTGACGGATGGTCTACCGACACAAGATGATCACAAAGTTGCGAGGAGATTTTCGAGTCGCCTTTCAGAAGCTCATCGAGGTGGAAACATCTACAATATCGACCTTCGTTTACGACCAGGAGGATCTCAGAGCCTGATTATTTCCCCTCAGTCTCAGGTGAAGGAATTTTTGGAAACCACCGCCGAACCCTGGGAACGTCAAGCCTACTTGCGGTCACGATTTCTTCATGCAGGCGCGTCCCTCGCAGCAGCCGCGGTCAGCAAAAGCCTCACAGACTCAGACCTTCGTGTGCTGGCAGAGATTCGTGAGCAGCTTATGAAAAAAGCTAAATCAGAAACCGATTTGAAGTATTCCGCCGGCGGCTTCATCGACGTTGAGTTTTCAGTTCAAACCTATTTTCTGAGTCAGCAGATTGTGCCTAGTTCTGCGAACACTTTTGAGATGCTTGGACAGGTTGCCAAACATGATGTTCGGCTGCGTGGTGCATGCACGGAATTACAAACCGGCTATCTTTTTTTAAGGCGCTGCGAACAGCTTTTCCGACTTTTAAGCTCTCTTCAATCAAGTTCGTTTTTAGATCAAATAGAAGTGGTAAATAAGATGGCAAGGCACTATGGCGAAAATACACTCGATTTTACAAATCGCATCAAAAGTGTTCTCGCACACAATGCTCAATTCCTTAAAGATCTTGACCCGTGTCAAAGGCAAAGTTAAGACGGACTTTGGCGTAAAGGAGTTCGAAAAGATGAAAAAAAAGAGTTTTCTGCGTCAGGCTTTGTTTATTTATATCTTGGCGTTAGCTCTAGTATCTTTGAGTTTTTACACTCAAGCCCAGGAGCCAGCCGCAAAAGAAAAAGAGTCAGTTTCTAAAACCGCTAAAAGTAAGACAACGGCGACTAAGGATAAAAGGAATAAAGACATGTTTGCAGTTTTTGATACCAACAAAGGCACCTTTAAAATTAAGCTGTTTTCGGATAAGGCACCTAAGACCGTTGAGAACTTCGTAGGACTTGCTGAGGGGACCGCAGAGACTGTCGATCCTTTCACAGGCAAAAAACAAAAAAAACCTTTCTTTGATGGCACGAAGTTTCACCGCGTTGTTAAAGGGTTTATGATTCAAGGGGGAGATCCTAAGGGAGATTCAACAGGTGGTCCTGGATATCCGCCAATTAAAGACGAATTTGGTCCTGGATTGAACTTTGAAAAGCCTGGGATGGTTGCCATGGCAAATGCAGGTCCCAACACAGCAGCCAGCCAGTTTTTTATCACTGTGGCTAACACGTCTTTTCTCAGCCAGGGTGGTCCAAAGTATGCAATTTTTGGAGAAGTCGTTGAAGGTTACAACGTCGTAGAAAACATCTCAAAGGTTCCTGTTTCTGGAGAAAAGCCTATTGAGGATGTTATTGTTAAATCTGTAAAAATTTTGAAGTAATGCCCTAGCAGTTCAGCCGTTGGCCTGAATCTAAGATACGCCGACCTTGTATCGACCGAAAGTGCTTAGGGATCTCAATCATGAAACATGTGTTTTCACTATTTTTATCAAGCCACAGTTGACCTTGATGTTCTTCAACAATTCCTTTTGAAATGCTCAAACCCAGCCCTGTTCCTTTACC
Organism: Pseudobdellovibrionaceae bacterium; assembly: GCA_044229295.1. Taxonomy (GTDB): domain Bacteria; phylum Bdellovibrionota; class Bdellovibrionia; order Bdellovibrionales; family Bdellovibrionaceae; genus JBGATJ01. The sequence continues at coordinate 4,431 of JBGATJ010000004.1, read as the reverse complement.
GACAGCTTTCGTCGTAAAAAATGGCTCCATTATCTTTTCGGAAATCTCAGTAGAGATGCCAGGCCCAGAGTCAACAATGCTGATCTGAACCCCACTGCGGCTTTCTCTACAGCGAATTTCGACCCACGCGTTTTCTTGTCCCAAAACAGCGTCGTAGGAGTTGTTGAGAAGATTGAGGAGAACTTGACCAATCTGCGCCGACCGACAGTAGATAGACTCGCGGTATTCTAGCTGAGTCCGTATTTCGATGAGCGCGCTTTTAAAGCGCTCACGGCAAAGCTCAAGCGTGTCGTCGACAATCGTAGGAAACTGAACAAGCGAGAATGGATCTTTAGCCGCATTTCTTGAAAACGAGCGAAGACCTTTGATAATTTTAGAAATTCTTTTTGAGGTTAGTTCGATTTTATCGAGTTCAGTGGCGAGCTTAGGTCCAGAAAGCTGTTCCGCAGAAATTAGCGATTTGAGGTGGGCTGCTTTTCCTTGAATGATTGCTAGAGGGTTATTAATTTCGTGAGCGATTCCGCTTGCCATTTCACCAAGCGAGGCCATTTTTGCAGATTGAACCATTTGCATTTGTTGTTGACGAATAGTTTCTGCCTGTACGTGCTCAATAGTCATATCCCAGTTGACTCCTGTCATACGTATAGGAGTGCCATCACTGTCGTACTCAGCACGACCCCTGGATCCGATGACCTTTATTTCTCCGCGGGGAACTACGATTCTAAAGGCGGTGTGCAGGACAGTCCTTTTATTGAGGACACCCTTAAACTCCGCAACAACTCTTTCCATGTCGTCGGGATGAATATGGCGTTGATAAATTTCTGCAGGGTCTTCTTTGGTTTGGGGATCGATTTCGTAGATTTCGTAAATGCCTTGATCCCAGCGAATACGATTTTTTGGAATATCCCACTCCCAAACGCCCATCCTGACAGCGCTTAAAGCAAGTCTCATTCGATTGTCAGTTTCTTGTGCGCGAGCCTTGGCATCCATCAAATCTGTGATGTCAAAGATGGCGCCGTCAAAATAGTCTACCTCGCCGTCGTGGGTGAGTGTTCCGCGACCACGTTCGTAAACCCAATGAATAGTACCATCGCTATGAATAAGGCGGTAGCGGAGAAGGTAAGGCTCTTTCAAGCGACAACTTGCGAGCCGAAACTTTTGTACCATTGGCAAATCTTCTTGATGAATCAGTTCGTTGAAACTTCGTATTCTCTGGTTAAAAAAGTCTTTGGGTCTACGTCCACTGATTTCTTCGATGACGTTACTAATGAATGTAACGCTCATATCTTTTTTGCATCGGTAAACGGCGGCTGGAAGATTTTCGATCAGAGTTTTGAATTGATCTTCGAAGCTTTTTTTCTCATTGATGTCTTGAAAGCTGCCGTAAGCCTTTGTGACAACTCCATCCTCGTAGATAGCTCGTCCAAGGAGCCGAACCCAAAATCTACGGAATTGAGGGATTTCTATTTCAAACTCTATATCGAAACCTTCTCCGGTTTGTCGAAGTCTTTGAAAAAGATTACGAATCCTTGAGCGGGATTCAGGGACACCATACTCCAGAATGTCAGGATACGACGGAGGAGGTAAATGGCAGTCAAGGTTGTGAAGTCGATAGGTTTCTTTGGTCCAAAAAAATTGCCCTGAGGCGAAGTCCAGCTCCCAGCCTCCAATGCGCGCGACCTCTTGAGTTTGCTCAGCCAACAGTGACGCCCTTAAGAGGTTGTTATGCAGTTCCTTTTCTCGATGTTTGAGCCGAGTCACTGCAAGTCCGTCAACAATGGCTTTAAAAAGAGGCTCCGCCCGTTTTAACATACATCGTGCTTGGGCCTCATCACGAACTACGAGCGCGACAACTCCGTACCCCTCTTGACCTCTTGTCAGTGGGACGCACATGACAAGTGGAAAAGATGAGGAGTTAGAAAAGTATTTTTCAAAAACAGAGTTTTCAATAGGGCGTAATATTGGGAGCGTGTCGAGCGTGGCTGCTGGGAGATCGCAAGTCACGTTAGAGCCCAAACCGAGAACTTCGGTAGCGATGACGTCTTGATTCTCGTTTTGTAAAATAAGATAGCCCGCAGGAGACTCAAAAAGATCGGCCAGGTTTGAAAGAATCAATGACTTAATTTTAGCTGTGTTTTCGTAGTGGTAGAGGAATTCCTCTTGGATCTTTTGAGTGGACTTGAGAATCCGATGCGCAGTTTTGTGGTCGGTGATATCGCGAGCTACGCAGTAAGAGACGTTCTCCGTGGGATCCATGTAGCCGGTCCAGTAAATCCACCGGTATCCTCCATCCTTATGCCGGTAGCGATTCTCGAATTCGAACATTTCCCCTGGTTGGCTCCAAATGGCCACCGCTTTTTCTTCTGTTTTGGAGATGTCAGACGGGTGGACAAACTGCCGAAATGACAGGTCTTTCATTTCTGCCAGCGTCCAACCGAGGTTTTTTGTCCAGGCAGGATTGATTTCGACGTAATGACCTTGAGAGTCTATGACGACGAACATATCGATCGCAAAATCAAAAAACTTCCGCACATGCGAATTCATCAAGTAAACAATGGCCGTTGCCGGCCATTGCTCCTTACAGAACCGTGCATGCGGATTTCCCGCACACGGCTCTTCGGTTTATGTTTCAACTTAGTACCAAGACCATTAGTAATGTCAATCAGACCCTTGCCTTTTGGGGTTTGAAAGCCTTCCCAAGTGTAAGAGCGTTTTTGACTGCGTCGGTTGAGCCATTTGAACAGCTCTCCGATGCATGCAAAATAGAAGTGATTCAATTTGCCCTCATTGGTGGAGACACCGTAATAGTTATAATGTCCCTGGAACCGCACAGCTGTGAGCGTCCAGAGTTTTGCGAGACGATGTCTGTTCCTGTTGGCTTTGATCCATTCTTTAAAGCTCTGGATACTTCGAGCCACTTTGGATGGCTGAGTTTTAACTTTCAGCATCTTAAGTTTTGATTGCCCTTTTTTCCCCCAATAAAAGATAAAGCCCAAAAAGGGGATATCCCCTTCGGGTTTTCTTTTATTGAACTTTATAATTCCACTTTTTTCTAAATTGAGTTTAATGTTCCCTTTGTTCCAGAGTTGCTCTTTGAGAGCTGATTGGAACTCGAGAGCATCTTGCTCCTGATTGAACACAAAGACAGCATCATCAGCGTATCTGATCATCTGCCCTTTGCTGCTCCATGTGTTTTCGAACCAAACGTCGAGCACATAGTGCAGATAGATGTTAGACATTATGGGACTAATGGGGGCCCCTTGTGGAGCTCCCATCTCATTGAGACTGATCGTTCCGTCTTCGCTTAATGTTGAGTTTCTTAAGCAGCGCTGTATGAGGCGCAAGAAGTAAGGATCTTTGACTCGATCCCCGATCAGTTCCATAAGCTTGTCATGGGAGATGTGATCGAAAAACTTTTCGATGTCCATCTCTACAACGATACAGTTGTCTTCTCGATACCGGATCGCCTCGTGCACTTTGGCTATGGCTTGGTGCTGAGATTTTCCGTGTCTAAATCCAAAGCTGTGTCTTGAAAAGACTGGCTCATAGATGGCTTCTAAGATTTTTGCACAAAGGCTTTGTACAATTTTGTCTTCTAGACAGCCAATCGCTAGCCGCCTCATCCCACCATTAGGTTTAGGGATGAGTTGTTCTCGGCTAGGTTGTGGTTTCCAGCTTCCATCTTGGATCTTCGTAAGAAGACTTTCAATGTTAGCTTGGAGATCCTTCCCATATTCATACTTGTCTACTTGGTCGGTTCCAACAGCCTTTGCTCCATCGAGCTGCCGGAATGCCTGTCGCAAATTAAACTCGTTGAAGTGATGCATAAGATGCGTAAACTTGTCCGTTGTTCTTTTTGCAGCAGCTGAGTTTATCCAGTCGATTCCCAAGTACCCCTTAAAAGGCCCATCAGTGCAGGCTTGCGGGTTGAGTTTAAACTGATTCACTTGCCGTGTCTCCCTTGGCTCCATGGGCATTACCCCACTTCCTCGTTAATATGAAGACATCTGATTTCTCCTAAGGGCTTTGTCCTCGACTTGGTCATCACACCTTGCCTTTGGCTTTTGAAATTTCCATTTTCCACTCCTTAAGAGCGCTCCCGAGTTCCCTGGCTAGACTGTGTGTGCATGCTGTGGTCTTGGACCCCAGTGGTGGAGGGATCTCATCTGGTTGATGAGAAGTCTCCTCTTTTGCTTTCGCTCATAGCATAGAGTCTCAGCCACCACGGACCGCGCCGTTTCACGGGGCTCAACGTCCTTCACGCTTGTCGCATTACGGCCTGCACATTTGCTCATCCCAGCTCCAACCCGTCAGTCACCTGCTGGATTGTGGGATTTGCTACTGCGCCTCTTACGAGGGTTTTCGCAGGCGAGACTAGGAGCTTGTGCTCCGCACTCGCAAGTCTAGCCGAGCTTCGCTCGGCGCACATGC
>JBGATJ010000060.1:0-28742 GCA_044229295.1 Pseudobdellovibrionaceae bacterium | reverse complement strand
TGGTGAAATACCAACGAATCAAATACGGGCAACTCAAAAAACCAAGACAGCTCGCCAGAAACGACTTCACTAAAAAAGGATGGGCCTATGAGCAGCGAAAAAAACAACAAAAATGCAGCGCTTAAGTAAGTGCCATTCGATCCGAAACCGCATCCGCTGCAGGGGCCGTAACCGACAACCCTCTCAAAGTTTCATTCGAAGAAAATTCTTGTGAGGCGTTTTTGAGACCGCTTCTAGATAAGCTGCCATGATCCGCTTTCACCTCGAGTGAAACTACGACTGTCTTTGATAGAAAAGAGCAAATCGTCCTTCTGGTCGTAGCGAGATACTTTCAACTTTGGCGTGGAACTTGTGTCGACCTCGATGAGATTAAACGAATTCGGAGCTCCTGGCCTTGTTCTCCAAGACGTGCACGTTCCTGCAACAGCAAAAACCATAGACCGATTGGCCTCAGGATAACGTTTTTTTGAAATCTCTATATAAGGATCATGAATATGTCCCCCGATCGCGAGATCAACTTTGTACTGATTGAAAAGCTTGAGAACTTCGTTACGACCTACTAACAGATTTTTTTCATCTGATTTTTTGGCGCAATCCATAGGATGGTGAAAAGCGGCAATATGAACGCGGGCTTTGGGTTTATTTTCTCTAAGCCGACCTTCAAGGCGTTTTAAATTGAATTTTCCTTGAATGTGCCGCCACTTGCTCGTGGAGTTTAGACCTGTCACCAGGACATCTCCAAAGACGTGATCTTTTTCGAGTTGGTTTTTAAAAAGATTTTTGAAGCCCCAATAGGGATTGAAAAAGCGTGTGAACAAATTAAAAAGCGGAATGTCGTGATTTCCGGGAACTGCGATGATCGGAACGTGTTTCATTTTGTGAGTGAACTCCCGGGCCTGACGAAACTGCTTACGCCTAGCTCTCTGGGTAATGTCCCCGGTGAGAAGAATGAGGTCAGGATTGAGTTCACCCAGAGTTTCAATCAAGCCCTCAATAACACCAGGAAGGATAGTCCCAAAGTGCGGATCAGAGAGATGGGCAATTTTTAAGTAGCTCATGGATGAGCCTCAGGAGTGACTAGCTTAAGAGCGCCCGGGAGGGCCTGAATCTTTAAGGGCGAAGTAAGGTGGAAAACCTCACCGTCTAATGCCACCATGTTTCTGTCTTTGTGAGTGTGAATAGTGAGTTCATCCACGCAAAACGATTCCAATTTTTTCTCGTTTGATAGGATTTTAAAAATCCCTCGCAAAATAATTCTTAAACAATCAAGTTTGGTGACGGGTTTCATCATAACGACGGCAAGAAGATCTGCTTTCATACAACGGGCAACATCCATCGCAAGGTCGCGAATCTGAAGGGCATTGTTGCCGATAAAAATCATTGGTGTCCGTAGGGTCTGAGTTTTTCCAGAGGTTACTAGATCAACTTTTAGAAGGAAATGCTTACTGAGCAGACTCACAATCGTTGAGATGATCACCACAATGCGATTTCTACCGTAGATCGCCGTTCGATGCTCGCGTTCTCTAATGGCTTTCGCATACAATCCAAGGCTTGCGTTGATCAAGAAAACTTGGTCGTTGACTCTTCCTAAGCGGACGGGTTTTGTGTTTCCGGTAAGAGCGAGCCGAAAAGCTTCAAGGGGTTCTTCAGGAATACGGTGAGTTCTTGCGAAAAAATTAAAGGTCCCGCAAGGAACAGCAGCAAAGCGAACCCCTGTTCCATGAGCCGCTTGCGCAACTCCTCGAATGGTCCCGTCTCCACCAGCTGCAATGACAACTCCGCCATCAGCTTTGGCAGCATTTACGGCATTCTTGCTCTGCTTTTCAAAATCTTTAGGATCATTGATTGAATACAGGACTAACTCGTAACCCAATTCTCTGCACAAATCTTGAGCCTTTTCGGCGAGAGTTGAACCACCTCCAACACCCGACTTTGAATTTGCGATAAGATGAGCCTTTTTCACCGTGGACCGCCTTTGCTGAACCCTTTCTAGCAAAAACTACTGAAAGTTCCCAGCCTCGATCGCAGGTTGTGTGGAAACCTAATCATTGTCGAACAGCAAACCAGTCGACGTTGAGACAAACTAACTTCTCCGACGGTGAGGGTGCGACGAGTTTGGTGATTTGACTGACGATATCAACAAGCATAGTTCGAATTTCTGCCATAGTGCTCTCAGAAAGAACCATGGGTGCGGTGTAAAATAGGTCCGCTGCTTCGGGATTTCTGACATGGTCAATCCCTTTGAGCCGCCAGTTTGTGAAATGCTGGGAGGCAAATGGAGATTCCGCATCAAGGTAGGTACGCTTCACTCCCAGCTGGTATTTGCCATCAGTTTCAACACAAAGACCATGCTTGACCAAAAAATCAAAAATTCCTCGTACCTTGGCTCTCGGCAACCGAAAATATTCCGCAAGCGCATCAACGGTATCAAATCCAGGCACGTCACTCAGGAGCCGAAACGCACTATAGTGCCATTGTGAATAGAATTCGGCTTGAGCCTCTCGGCTGAGATCGAGATCTTTTTCGATACGATTTTTGAGAGTGCGTGATTCCGTTCTGAGGAGCTCAAGTTGCGTTCGAATTTTGCTGCGAAGACCGGGGCTGCTGGCTCGCTGTTCGCGGACTAATAAAATGAGGTAGTCCTCTTCTAATGTGGAGAGGCCCAGGTACTGACTCAAATCTAGGGCCTGTTCTTCCGTGAAGTCTCTCGTGGCACTCATAACGTGGGAGATAGAAACTGAACTCATGCCCAAATGTTTGGCGATACGGGAGAGCTGGCCCCGGCCATGAGAGGGCATAGCCTTGAGCCTTTCGCGCAGAAATTCGCGATAATCGTGGTGCTGAAAGATCGAAGTTTTTTGACTCATTTCAGTAGTTTACCAGATAAATTACAAAAATGTAAAATTTAAACTTAAATTTTAACGAAACAAATCTGGAAGCACATAGCAATATGCGTTATTTTGGCTGAGGTTTTGCTATTTAACTTCAAAGGAGTTCTCTATGACCTGCTTAAAATTCTTAGTCTTATCTCTAGGTTTCACCCTCAACGCATGGGCCGGTGGCTATGATGGCGTTGGCAACGGTAATGGAATCGGAAGCAGTCCAGCTCTGGTTCGCGGGGAGCTTGCGATACTTCAACAGTCCACACTTGATTTTTTTGCGAAAACTCCACGCGTGCCGCTCCTTCCGCCTCTTGCAACCAAGAATGGCACGATCAAAAATTTGGTGCGCAAAATGGAAGGAGTCCCTGAACTCTCAGCCAGTGATCCACTGGCTCACCAGCCGCAGTTTTTACTCTTGGACAAGAGCAATCCGGTAGGGAATGTCATTCGGCATGTGCAATTTCATGTGCAAGATAAACCTTGTCTTGAGGCGGGCGAGCCAGCTCAAGCAAGCACACATTTTGTTTTGGGATCGCCGATTTGTTTTAGCGTTGAGCTTCTCAGTAAAATAAGTCCAACCGCTTTACGGTCGGAACTCATTGCGATTTTGATGCATGAGATGGCTCATCAATTCGGATTGCGTGATGAAGTGCTCGCCAAAAAGTTTCAGCAGACGATTTTAAATCGCCTTAAGCTTATAGAGCTTTTTTATGCAGCCATGGATCTTAAGATGAGTGTCGAGACCGTTGAGGAGAATTTTTCCAGTTATTCAGAACTGAGCGGTTATGCCGGCCTTGTGGCAGGTCGATCAGACAATGACTTGATTTTGGGGCAGCGATTTTCGCCTGACCTTCTTGTGTGGACAATCAAAAAGTTTCCAGACGCAGAAAAAATCTTGCTCGAGATTCATAAGAAAAAGCGAATCGGCGATATCTCCGTCCAAGACATGCAAGACAATATTAGAAATCTCTTCATGGATCGTGGATGGAAAAAAACTTTCGAAGCTAATACACCTGATGAGACATTTTTAGATAATTATAAGCAAAGAGCGCTTGCTCATGCTTATGCTGAAACCATTTTAAAATTAATTTATCGTGTTTGGCACGATTATGAAACTTCAATTTAACTCCATAATTACGAAAGGAACGTATATGAAATCATTTGGGTTAAGTTTTTTATTGTTAGCAGCTATCTCTGCAAAAGCGCAGGTAGCACCAGAAACTCTCTTCGGAGGCCGAGACTCACGAGGTGCCTATCAAGAAGTGCACATTGGAGAGTTTCACGTCATGGCCGATTATTTCGACGAGGGCACTAAGGAGCGCCTTGCAGAACTTGCGAAAATTCAAAAAGAAGACCCTACTTTCGGTTTTAAAGACGAGAGTTGGGGCGAAGGTGCTGAGGTTTACTTTCAGGATGGGGCTCTCAAAACAGGGAACGAAAATTCAAATACGTATCCCGTTCTTGATAAGTCCCGTGACTACGTCACGCTCCATGCTACGGTTGGATTTGGCGGCCCCCAAGAACGGATTTCTGGGATCTACACTCTCAGCGGCGTTGTGACTCTCGTGACGGGGAATTTCCGATATGGCCCTCTGAATTTTCCTGGTGGCGCTGGAGCTGACTTTATCCAATCCTCAGCGATGGGTTATAAGATGAGTGGCGCTTACAACTACCGAAAAGGCGTCCCATTTAATAAGTTAGGAAATGGAGCTAGAGACACAGGAAGGATCTTCATGGTCAGACTCACGTCTCATAGCACGGACCCCCTCACGGTCAAAAAGTTGACTGACGCCATGGGAAATCTCGTTAAAGTCACGTACCCGTAATGAAAAGGCCTTCGATCAGCGGATAGCTAGCTTCGTCAAACCCGAGTTGGCTCCGCTGATCACGATTGAAGGTTCTCGATAGGAGTGTCCCTACTAAGTTTTCTGGAACGATAAAGTTAAAATTACTGCGCTGGCCAACGTCGATGGTTTTAGCAAGTTGGCCAGTTTTAAAGTCGATAGGTAAGCCCCACAAAACTGGGATTCCGATTTTAGAGTGGTTTTTATCAACGAAAAGGCTTTGCCCCAAACTTGTACCGCCCTTGATTCCTCCGCCAGCTAAGAGGACCGAGTTAGTTTGTGGATTGTGGTCTTTACCGTTTGAAGAGTTCAGCGCAGGAGTCCTTGAGAATTCAGACACGGCAAAAAACGTCGTGAAGTCAAAAAGACTTTTTTGCTCAAAAGACGTTGCCTTGAAGGCTTTGAAAATAGAAGCGACCTGCTCCCAGATATTGAGCTGCGCAGGAAGTTGCAGAGCTAAGTGAGAGGCGTGGCTATCAATCACTCCGGTTTTTGGAGTTAAAAGCCACTGAGCTTGAAAGCAGCTGCCACTTAGAAAGCTGGCTATAAGCATTTTCATATCATCGCCGATGAGGTCTTCATAAAAAGGGTCTTTTTTAAGGCGCGAGAAATTTGAAAACAAATCTGTCGTGATTTGTCGGCTTGAGCAAGAACGCTTGAGGGATTCAGAATAGGATGTTGGCCTCATGGTGTTCACAAATGGGCAAATGGCTGATAAGTCAGATCCAACGCCGGCGAGCTCGACAAGATCCGAAGCAACACTCATGGTGAATGTAGAAAGTGAAGTCGAGTTAATGGCGGCGTTAGCGATAATCCCTCTGGGGCCTCCATTTGCAAGGCTGAGCCTGAGTGCAACGTCAGGGGCTCCTGTTCCTCGGCCAGTTCTTATGTATTGTGTGTTTGCTCCGTGGTCCACATTTGAATCATGCATCACCATTCCATTAATAATCGCGATGTCTTTAACGTAGGGAACTAGAGGGTGAGCGGCCGGGCCCAGGCTGATGGCACCGCTTCGAATGACGGCGTCCTTACCATAACCAAGAAAAAACTCGTTCTCAGAGGCGGGATTTTCTAGCCAGGGCTCAAGGCCCAGAGTTGAGTCCATGCCGCCAGACACTCGCAGCATGACGAAGAATCGGCTTTGCGAATTTGGTGCTCCCCAGGCTCGCTCTAAAAAAAGCAAATCCAGAGCCGAGGCTCCAACAGCGATACTTTTTAAAAACGACCTACGGTTCACAAAAACTCCTAAAACTTCATGTCATCAAGGGCGAGAACCAAATACTTGTTGAAAGCTAAAATTTCAATCACATGATTGGGATTTTTATTTTCAAGAGGACCAATCTTTAGCCCACCTTGGCGTGCAGGTAAGTATTGGTCACGATAAAACTGGTCTAGGGCTTCAAACAGGACCTTTCCGCCAGATCCAAATCCTCGATCCGAGAGGTAATCGGCATCTCCATATAAGAAAAAAAGCTGATCCGTGAGAACTTGGTGCCATTGATCATCTGTAAACTGGGATCTTTCGCAAGCAGAAAGCTTGGCATAAAATCTTGTGGAGGTATCATTGCCTACGCAAACATTGATGACAGTCGTGCCGTACATCTGAGTGAGGAGCTTTATAAACTCCTGCTGAGTTCCTATTCGCCCAGCTGGGAACTGCGTGACAGAAAGGGCTTCAAGTTCATTGGCGACCAGTTCTGCAAGACAATTTGAATACCACTCAACAAAAGAGGGACCAGGCTGTGTTTGAACAGGAGCTCCCGACGATGGGTTAGAATCCCCTAAAAGTGTTTTGTTTTTTTCATCCAGGTGAAGACATTTTGAATATTTTAGGCTCGAGAGTGGAAATCGGCCTTTAAGAATTTCAAAAATAACTGGCGCCGATGGGTGCCTTGACCAATTCTCGGTATAGGAGGCCTGCCAAATTTGGCCGTAAGCAATTTGCGCCAAAAAAAGAGTGAAGACTAGAATTTTCATTGAGGCTCCAACCACTGGGTGCCAGCATCGTCTTTTGCACCTGAATTTATCCAACTTTTTACGGCGGTAAGGTCAGCCTCTGTCCAGTGAGTAAAGTTCTGTGGCATTTTGTGGGTGTCGGAGCTCGGCAGGTTCAAGCGAGTGCGCATCTTCAGAAGCCATGAGATGGTGCTTTCGTCAGACTTGGAGTCTTCAAAAAGAGTGGCAAAATGCGGAACATCCTCAGAAAACATATAGGATTCGCTTTCGTGGCAAGAGTCGCATCTTTTCAAAAGCGGTTTCACCGCCGCAAAAGATGAGGCTTCAATGGGAGCCGGGGGATTAAAAAACTCAGGTTGGCTGGCGATCACTTTAATAAAGTCTTTAGTTCTTCTTTGGACTCTATTGAACTCACGCTTCAAGAGTTCTAATTTTTCATCCTTTAGATCAATGTCTTTGCCAATGAACTGATTCCAAAACCAGCGGATCTGGCAAGCTTCGTACTCAGGTTGTGCCACGAGTGTTTTCGCTAAATCTGCCACGGATAAGACAGGGGTTTGAAAGGTCTCCGTAGCTCTAGGAATTTTAAGAGAGCCTGTCGACGATACGGGATTTAAAACCGTCGTATGACTTTGAAATAGCACGCCCAGAGGGTCCAATTTACTGTGACATCCTCGGCAGCTTTCTTGAGCTCCATGACCAATTTCCAGAGAGGCCTTGAGTTGCTCCTCGGTTGCTGTTTCGTGGATTGCAAACACTTGGCTGAGATATTTGCTCTTGCGATTGGCATCTTCTGGTATTGCCGGGAACATAGTGTCGCAGAGGAAAATGCGGTACACTTGCGCCGCTCTTCTTCGATTTTTATTAACATCTGTGGTTGTGTACTTTCTCAAAAATCGTGGCGTGGTCAGAACGCCCGCTACTCGAGATTCGCTGTCAGGAAAAGAAAGATTTAGCGCTTGTAGTTCGCTAGGATCCGACGGACGCTTGGCAAGTTGAACTCCTTCTCTCGGAAGGGACGGCACTAGCAAGCTAAAAAAGTCAAAATCAGAGACGCGAGCCCTTACATCTTCTCGACTCTTTGGCTTGAGAGCCAAAGGCACCAACCTGTAGTTTTTGGAAAGAAGAAACTGATCCCAGCTGAGGTTTTGATTGAGGATATCCGTCACAAGATTTGCGAAGGAGTCCTTTAAATCTAGCTGCGTCTCTTTCTCGGCCTCGTCTGACAAGATGAAAGTTTTAAGCTTAAATCTCTCGAGCTGCCAATATAAAAAGGCATCTGAAAGTCGATTAGAGTTCAGATATTCATTTGTTTTTTGCTCGATAAATTTAGCTTCATCTTGGGGAGAAACTAAGGCTAATTCCTTTTTTTCATCAAAGCTAAGAAGAGAGCCTCGCAGTTGAAAACTCAGTCGAGTCATTCGGCTCGTCAGCGAAGGGCTCGCCATGGTTACGGAACTAAAAAAAATCAGACCGAAAAGCATTTTCATGGTTGGATGTCTTTCAGATGATCGTCTGAAAATAAGTCTGTCAGAGAGTCTCTAAGGGTGAAGCCATTTTCATCTGGGAGAACGAGCCATTCTTCGCTATCAAGGACGAACGGTCCTTCGGCGTGGGAGCGATAAACTCGGTCATCTTCATCGCTAATGGGAGTGATCGCATCTCCCTTAAGACCGAGCTGGCAGCTCTGCTGAGTTTTTTCATCGATCATCGTCGCTGAGGCTGAGTCTGCGTAGAAAAGCATCGGGGTTGAAAGAGGGAAGTCGCGCACCACAGTTCCTAGTGATGTGACACAATAACCGTTCCCACATGCCTTCATTTTTAAATCTAAAAAGCTGTAGAGGATTCTGTTTTCTGTAAGGTCATCTTCTGCATTGATCGCAGCACCCTCAATATTCCAGTTTGAAAAAGTCAAATTGGCGGGAGTTCCATGGTTCCCGAAAACTCGATAGTCATCGCAAACAAAACGGTCTTGCGAAAGCCCTTTTGTTAATTTCGGAAATGATTCGGACATTGAGGCCGAGAAGAAGAAATTGATTTTGAGATCGCGAACTCGATTTCGATCTTTAACTTTCACCTTTGTCCCGATTTTGCTTGGATCCGAGTGCTTTACCCACTTGAATTTGAGGCTCTGATTCACAAGATTTGCGAAGTAGGTGCACTGAGTTCTTTGGATGGGTGAGCACGTGGATTCAAAAACTTCGACTTTTACAGGCAAGTCTCGAATGGTATCGATTTTACTTGAGTAGGCTTGAGCTTGGGAACCATTAGGAAATGTTACAAGGATCGGTTTGTTAAGGCTGAGATCAACGCCTGCATTTTCTTCCGCAAGCGCCGCTGCGGCGATCAAACTGAAGAATAAAAAAAGACAGCTTTTAGACATGCAATCCCGTGTTTTGACTTTGGATTTTACCAGCTCTTCAAGCGCGCGTCTCAGGTAATAATTTCATTTCGCCTGATCTCTGGGCAATTTATGATGTCGAACCTTTTGACACTCATTTCTAGTTTTCAAAAACGATTTTTGTAGACCAATCGGGATTGCGAAAATTAAGCTGAGAGTATGAAAAAAGCGATACTTTTTGGCGCCAGTGGTTTTATCGGCTCTTATTTACTCACTGAACTTCTCGGTAGCGAGAGGTATTCAGAAGTCATTGTTGTTGTCAGAAAACCTTTGGAGATACAGCATCCTAAACTAAAAATGCTCATTGGCGATTTCCACTCTCTTACGAGCTTGCGCGATCAGCTTGTCGCTGATGACGTGTTTCTAACTCTCGGAACCACACGAAAAGCGATTCCTAATCAGAGCGAATACTATCAAATCGATCATGATTATCCTGTGCTAGCGGCTAAAATAGCCCGCGAGAGGGGAGCGACTTCAGTGTTTGTAGTGACTGCCGTTGGAGCTAACGCGAACTCAGATATTTTTTACACAAGAACTAAAGGTGAGATCGAGCGAGATATTTTGACGCTTCAGTTTAAGCACACACATATTTTTCGTCCGTCGATGCTTCTCGGAGAGCGTAAAGAAAATCGACCTTTAGAAAAGCTGTTCTTAAAACTGTGGCCTTTGGTAAATCCCATTTTTCGGGGTCCATTTAGCAATTACCGTGGGATTGAGGGGCGGGATGTAGCTTTAGCGATGGTGAGAGCTTCTGAAAACCAAACCGAGAAGGTAAAAATTTATCATTGGAATGAGATGATCCTCAGATCTTAAAACGGGCAGGGAACTCTTCGCACCATTTTACCAGAATTTCGGGCCCAAGTTCATCATACAAATACTCGTAAACTTTTCGTAGGTCTTGTCTGCGCTCATTCCAAGCCCCTTCAGGGTCTGAATGAATTTTCTCCTGCCAGGCTTTTCGCTCCAGGTGGCCTCGAGGCTGGTGGTGAATAAAAAATCCGAAGTAGCGTTGACAAAAATTTTGATAGTCTTGCGTGTAGAGTAAAAAGGTGTGCCACATGAGATCTATAGCATTAGCTTCGTTAAAGAGAGGAACTTGGAAAAATTCTCCTTGCCCGTTTTCAAGGAGTACTTTCCGCTTTGCGCAAATCCAAAGCCAGCGTTTGGTCTCTAAAAAAATCTCGCTGGCATCTTCTTCTGATAGCTTAAAATCTTCTGCAAATCTTAGGACGACGTCGTCATTTTTATAAGACAGCACGTCTTGTAGCGAGGGCATTTCTTGGATCAATTTGCCGAGCCTTTGAGATGGCCATGTCCACAGCATTTAAAGTCCAAGGCTGCTTTAGCAAGCAGGCGCTGGATAAGTTCCTCTCGAGCCGTTGCAGTTTTGCTGGCCGGGTTTTTTTTCGTAGCTGTTTTCATCGGTCCTCCTTGAGATTTTTTTTAGTATAGCTGTGGCCCACGATTGAATCAATGGCGCGCTGAGCGTCGTGGCCACCTTGAGTGCACAGATCGACAAAATTCTAGTGAATTGTAAAATTAGCCTATTGCGCTTGCGGACCTTCCTAGTTATTGAAGGCAACACTTTTAACAAAGGAAAAATCATGCGCTTTGCCCTTACAATGATCGCGACTTTATTCTCACTCAATGCATTTGCCGGCACGACTAAAGTGAAATGCCAAATGGATTACAGCGGAACTGTTCTCCTCTTTGATTTCGCATTTAACGGACCAAAGGCTGTTAAAGTTAAACTTACGACGACCGGCGAAGATGGCACTCAAAAAATGGATCTTCCGGCTGCTCTTGAGTCATCAACGCCTGACTTTCGAACTTACCAGGTCGGATTTTTTATGGGATCTCTCTCGTTTGCGTTTCCAACATCTACTTTTCAACCAACGGCCGGTGAGGACACTTTCAAGGTCGATGTTAAAGCCAACGTCGAAGGCGACGTTTCAACCTTTTCTGTAGCTTGCACAAAATAAATTCGAAGAGGTTTACTTCCGATTTTTAAACTGGAAGTAAAGCCAACCCGCTAGCGCCAACGGAAGTGCGATATAGACGAAGTACCAATCTGCAGAGCTTTCTGGGCCGGGGATATGTTCCATTCACCTTGAGCCTACGCGATTTTGAGAATGGGTCAATATGGTAATTTCAATTGTCTATTCAGTGTTGTGGATTGTATTTTGTGTTCTGTGGGGCCTTCGGTCTCTGGTAGTACGGGGCCATCGCAGATATGCGGTTGGAAAGCTGCTCGCCAGTCAAAATAAGAGGTACAAATACGTCAGTCACATCCTTTATATCTGCCAGATACTTGTCGTGCCAGCGATGTTTTGGTCGCGATGGGATGGATTCTTGAAGCTACATGAGAATGAGGGCCTCAGGATTTTTGGATTTGTTCTGATTTACTTGGGGCTCGGACTTTCCATCTGGTCGACAGTTTATCTTGGGAAAAATTATTCACCATGCTACGACTCCCACATTCCTAATGAGCTTATCCAAACAGGGCCGTACCGATACCTGAGGCACCCGGGCTGGCTCTCGAAAATTCTCGTAGTCATCGGAACCTTGGCCCTTACAGGCTCTTTGTGGTTTGTTCCTGCACTGATCTGGATATGGATAGAAATGAAACAAACAATTGTTATGGAAGAGGCGTCCTTGATCCGCTCCTTTCCCCAATACGTCACATATAAAAAACAGACTCCGGCCCTCATTCCCAAATTTTTCTACTGACTCAGTTTTTACCCCCTGGTACATAGGGGCATGAAAAAACTCATTTTTACAGTCCTTATCTCTGCGGGCTGCGCCCATGCCCAATCTCCAGAGGGATGTGCCGATAACCCAGAACTCTATCGCAAGAAATCTGCCGAGCTTGAACGTATTGAGAAAGAAGATCAGGCAGATCGCACTAGTGATTACAAGAAGATCGATTGGACCATCGTGGGCCCAAGAGATAGAGCGAGACGAATGCAAGTTGCCGCCATTTTTGCGCAAGGTTGCTTCAAAGAGCCAAAAGACTATCAAAGGGCCGCGCTCGTTTTTCAACACGGAGACGTGCCTGATCACTTCTACCAAACCTTCATCTGGGCCAGCGCCGCAGTAAAGATGGGAGATTTTTCTCAAAGCTCCCTCGTGGCTCTAGGTATTGACCGCTACCTTGTAAAGATAGGCCAAAAGCAGCTCTTTGGAAGCCAATTTTCTTTGGATAATAAGGGACAGTGGTGCATCGAAACTGTTGAACCGACCTTTCCCGAAGCCTTGCGACTTAAGTATTTACACATGAGTCTTTATGATCATGAAGCATTTTTTCTCAAAGCGAATAACTCGGTTATGACTCCTAGTGATGTTAAGGACTGTGATCACGCCCTTAAACCTTCTCCTGCGGGAACGGTACCTGGTTTTTGGTGAGGGATATGCACAAGGGAGAGACTCGTGCCTAAGCGGTGCTCTCAAAGATGAATCGCAAACCAGACTCCCGTACTTCTTCGCGAGCCTCGTAACTAAACTTTCTTTCTACCTCATTTGCGTGCAGATAATTCTGCAAAACCAATTCTCAAATGATGTTTTGAGAACACGGGTGAATAGTGTTTCTGTCCAAAAATGGCTCGCGCATTTGACTTTCTTGATCATGTAAGAGGCGATCTGCCCTGTCGCGGCTCTTATGAAGTTCTTGTACAGATCTTTTCTTTTGAATCTAAATCTAAAATGGATGTGGTTTCCCATCACTTGAAGGCCTGAGATTTCTACGAAGTTCTTTTTTGCATATTTTTGGAGATAAGAACTTATTACTGCTTGGTAGCGAGTCAGTACAGCTTTTTCGGATTTTAAGACAGCGTGGTGGAATTTGTTGGGAGCAAGAGGCCTTGCTGTCTTTCTTTTTCCTTGAGAAAGAGTGCCTCCGTGAGAGGTACGATTTAAGTTTTTTTGCTGTTCTTTGGAGAAGAGGTTTTCGTTTTTCACGGTGTGTTTTTTATGGTTTTTCCCTCTGAAAATGTCAATTTCTTGGTTTGATTTTTTGGATCGATTTTGGCTCGTCCTTTTGGAAATAGTTTGGGGCGATGGTGTAGAGCGCATGGAAGAGCGATGGAAAATAGGGACAACAAAAAAATTGTTGTCCCCATTTCCCACAACTCTCCCACAGCGGACGGAGGCTACGGCTTTTTTATATTTTTTTTAGGAGGGGACGGGGAACCTTCGGCGCCGGTCTTGTTTAAGGCTTTATCCGTGCTCTTGCTTTTTTTCCGGGTTGTTCGGCGGAGGTATTACTCAAGCCCGGGCCGAGCCCCTTTGCTCTGCGAGTTTGACTCGTGCTCTTGGGAAAAATTTGGACCGATGGTATCGAGCGCATGGAGCATGATGAAAAGCAGGGACAACAAAAATTTGTTGTCTTCCGATTTTCCACTGGCTGTTGTCAGCTATACTTAATCTTACTTAACACTTTGTTAAGTAAAAATTTGACACATTCTGGCAATTGTCATAATATCCCGTTCAGATGAACGGAGACAATTTTTATGACTGACTTCAGGCGAGTCCTTTACTCAGAATTAGAGAGGCGATGTAGCCAAAATCCTCGTTACTCACTTCGCGCCTTTGCGAGAGACCTTGAGCTATCGGCGCCTCGTCTCTCAGGAGTTCTCAATGGAAAATTCGGGTTGTCTCGCGCGGCCGCTACGAAAATCGCAAGCCTCTTAGGTTATTCCAAGACAGAAACTAAAACATTTTGTGACCTAGTAGAGGCCAAGCACGCAAGAAGCAAAACTGGTCGCACGCTCGCCCAAAAGCGCATCTCCCAAAATGAGAAACACTACAAGGACATTGAACAGGACACCTTCAAACTGGTGGCTGACTGGTACCATTTTGCTATTATGGAGCTGAGTTTGCTGGAGGGTTACCAAGCTGATCCGAAGTGGATCGCAAAGCAGCTGAAGCTTTCAGTCCACCAAACTCGAAGCGCCGTTGAGCGACTCAAGCGCTTGGGACTTCTCAGCGAGACCTCCATAAAAACTGGAAATTACTTTGTGAGTGCCGGCGGTGCCCCGAGTGAGGCTATTAAAAAACATCACGCCCAAATCCTCGACAAAGCCAAGTCGGCACTTTTCTGTCAAAGCGTTGAGGAGCGTGATTTTTCCAATATGACGTTTGCTATCGATGAGTGTGATCTTCCTGTCGCCAGAAAAATGATCGCCGATTTTCGAGAATCTTTAGATAAGGTCCTCACTGACAGGAAAAATAAAAATAGTGTTTATACCGTTGCGGTACAATTTTTTAAACTCAATGAAAAGGAGAAAAAATGAAGACGATTTTTTTAATGGCATTTTTAGTAAGTCAATATGCGGTTTCGGGCCAAGTTGTTGGTAACGGTGGTGGCATATGTAGTAACGGCGGCGCCTGCGGTCAGACGGTTACAAAACCTGCAACCGTCTTGATCGTTTCCAACAAGACCCTCGTTTTTGATATCGATGGTGACGCCGCCGAATTGCTTTTCACAAAAAAAGCCCTCACCACTCCCATCAATCACGTGCCAGGCGGATCCCGAGATTGGATCTCTGCTAAAAATGTTTTTTGCTGGCGAGATCTCAAGGCCTCGGAAGCCAATTATCGCTGCCAAATTCAAGTGGATGTGAGTGACCGGAATCCTTAAAGATAGCTGTTGGTGGGCCTACTACTCTTGGCCCAAACGTAAAATTACCGCGGTTTTCGCAGTTTCTTTAAAGTATGTGTTGCGTTGCGCTTCAGGATTTGGCATGGGATGCCTACAACCCCCCGAAAGGAACCCCTTATGAGAAATCTTCTCGTTGCTTTACTAATGACAGCTTTTTCCCAATTCTCGGCTGCGACTGTTGGACCGGCTTTGATTGAGGAGCTTCCTCAAGCGACCATTCCTAAGTTAGAGGCTGGCATCAAAGCTTTGGTTGAAAAACAAACTGAATTCCCTCTTAAAGACTTCAAAGTTGCTTGGGATGAGGTTCAGAGTTGTCAGGAAGTAACTAGTGAGATGCATGACCTTAAGCTTATGGGAACTTGCCCTGTGAAGTTTTCGGCTTTTCAAGTGAGTGGTCAGGCCGTTGTCATAGTTAAAGCTGTGGGCTACGGAGTTTCTATTCTTTATGTGGATGTCGAATAAGACCCCTCGCAATTCTTAACAATTGAGTAGTTCGCGTCAAAATTTTGGAAGTCCTTGCCTAATTTCTTATCGCCCATAACTATTGGAGATTGACTATAGGAAGGGGCGCCCATGCGGACCTCTGACATTGCGATTCGAAATCCCGTTTTTGCTTGGATGCTGATGGCGGCGCTTATTGTTTTTGGCGCCGTGGGATTTTCGCGGATGGGTGTCAGTCAACTTCCTGATGTTGATTTTCCTGTCATCACGGTCATGATCACTGAAAATGGGGCGGCCCCTGAGGTCATGGAAACCACAGTTGCTGACCCGCTCGAAGATCAACTCATGTCTATCGAGGGACTGAGAACGCTCACGACCGTCTCCACAGTTGGGACCATGACAGCCACCGTAGAGTTTGAACTCACGCGAAATGTGGATGCCGCTCTTCAAGATGTTCAAACAAGAGTCATGGCGGCGCAGAAATCATTCCCAGACACGGTGGATGCACCAACGATCACCAAGACTAATCCCGATGATCAGCCGATTCTTTGGCTTGCGTTGACTGGGAGTAAAGACACCTCGCTTCGAGAACTTGTCACTTATGCCCGGGACACTCTCAAAGATCGTTTTACCACGCTCTCTGGCGTCGGCAATGTTCTACTCGGTGGATATATCGAGCCAGCCATGCGCGTTTGGCTCGATCCCCACAAAATGGCTCAGAGAAATATCAGCGTTGTAGACGTTGCGACCGCGCTCAAAGAAGAAAATATCGAGCTTCCCGGAGGAAATTTCAGCACCGAAGGTAAGAACTTGAATTTGCGCACCCTCGGCGAAGGAAAGACGCCCGAGGATTTTGGAAATATTGTTTTGAATCGAAGGGCTGGCCAGGTCAATCAGGATCCCACTCATATTGTGCAGCTCAAAGATGTTGCTAAGATTGAGCCTGGTCTTCAGGACTTGACTCGCACTTCTAACTTTAATGGCGAACAAGCAATTGGGGTTGGGATCGTTAAGCAAAAAGGCTCCAACGCCGTAGCCATTGGTAATCTCGTACGCGAGCGCCTTGCTGAGCTTCAAAAAACTCTCCCTCCGCAATTCAAACTTCATTTGAATTTTGACACGACAAAATTTATTGATAACTCCGTTCACGAACTGACATCCAACTTAATTCTATCTGCCATACTTACAGCTCTTTGCTGTTGGCTTTTCCTCGGTAGCCTATCTGCGACTTTTAACGTGATACTCTCTATTCCAACTTCAATCATGGGCGCATTTATCGTTCTTTACTTTATGGGGTTTACGCTTAACACCTTTACCTTGCTTGGTTTGAGTTTGGCCATCGGGATTGTTGTTGATGACTCGATCATGGTGCTTGAGAATATTTTTAGACACCACGAAGAGGGCAAGCCTCGAATGGAGTCGGCAATCATTGGCGCTCGCGAAATTTCTTTTGCGGCGTTGGCTGCGACTCTTGCGATTGTTGCGATTTTCTTGCCGGTCGCATTTATGAAGGGTGTGATTGGTAAATTCTTTTTCCAATTTGGTGTCACGATCACAGTGACTGTGATGCTTTCTTTACTTGAAGCTCTGACGATCACTCCTATGCGACTTTCTCGTTATGGCGGAGCCGCCAAAATGCGTACGGATTTCATTGGCCGAAACGTCGATGCTGTCATGGAAAAGTGTCGAATTTGGTACACTCGAGTTTTAGAAGTGTGCCTCGAGCATCCATGGAAAGTGGTTTTTGTTTCAATAATTATCATGCTGGCTTCATTCACTACGGCCAAATTTTTACCGAAAGAGTTTTCACCAGCTCAAGACCAGAGTGTTTTTTTAGTCAGGTTAAAAACCAGCATCGACTCTTCGATTCACCGAACTGAAGACCTCATGAAAAAGGCGGAGGTTTATCTCAAGGGAGCTCCGGAGATAAAGCAGTACTACATCGCTGTTGGAGGTTTTGGGGGCTCTGCTTTTAACACGGCGATGATGTTCATCACGATGAAGGATTATCGAGATCGACCCGTCAATCCTGAGGCCAAGCATCGCCTTTCGCAACAGGAGTACATGCGGGTTCTTCGGCAGGAGTTATTAAAAGTGGATCCGAGCCTTGAGGTTTTTGTGCAGGATCTTTCCATGCGCGGCTTCACATCGTCGCGTGGATTTCCGATTGAATTTACGGTGCGTGGACCTGATTGGAATGAGCTCTGGAAGCAGACCTCTGCTATTATGAATGGACTAAAAAGCTCAGGCCTTGCGACGGATGTTGACACCGACTACCTTCTTGGAAAGCCAGAAGTTGACTTCACTCCTGATAGAACCAAGGCAGGGTATCATGGCGTTAGCGTGCAAGATGTTGGGCAAACCATTGCTGGGATGATTGGTGGAGTGCGCACGAGCCAATACACGGAGAACGGGCATCGCTACTACGTGATGCTTCAGGTGGAGCCGCAATATCAAAACATGGACATCTTGCGGTCATTGCTTGTAAATAATCTTGCCAACAATCTGGTGCGAGTTGATCAGGTGACGGAGGAAAAAATTGTCCCTGCCATGCAGTCGATCACTCGTATTGATCGTCAGCGCGCCATTTCGGTTTTTGCAAATCCTGGTCCTGGGCATTCTCAGCAAGAGGCCCTCAGTTTTGTTCAGCAGTATGAGAGTCAACTTCCACAAGGATACAGGATTGTGCTTTCTGGAAGTTCCCAAACTTTCAAAGAGTCCTTTGACAGTTTGATTTTTGCGCTCGTTCTGGGGTTGTTCGTTGCTTACATGGTCCTTGCGAGTCAGTTCAACTCCTTCATCGATCCCATTTCGGTTTTAGTGGCGCTCCCATTTAGTGTGAGCGGCGCGTTTGTCGCGCTTTTGATCACGCATCAGTCCCTGAATATCTATTCTATGATTGGTCTTATTTTGCTCATGGGGATTGTGAAGAAGAACTCCATACTGCTCGTGGATTTTACAAATGCAGCTCGGGATCGTGGTGAGCCCGATGTTAAAAAAGCTCTGATCCAAGCGTGCCCGGTGCGCCTTCGTCCTATTTTGATGACTTCGATTGCTTGTATCGCAGCTGCGATTCCCGAAGCGGTTTCATTTGGAGCAGGTTCGGAGACCACAATTCCAATGGCGGTTTCGATCATTGGGGGTGTCATGGTTTCGACGTTTTTAACATTGCTTGTGGTTCCCTGCGTGTATCAACTTTTTAGCCGGATTCAAAAACGCGCGCAAAACAAGGATGAAATTCGTAATGCGTTTATTGCTGCTGGGGAAACTGGGATTGATCCCGAAAGTGATTTTCTTAAAGAGCAGGAGATTCGCCACCACCGACCCACTCAGCCGGTGATGGACGTGTAGTTTTAATTACTGTTTAGAATGAACAGCGACGCGGTTCCCTTCGCTATCAAGGAACACTCCAAAATAACCAATTTCTTTAGTGATCAAAGTTTTCGCTGTGAGCACTTTTCCGCCAGCGGCTTCAACTCGCGCAAGGACCTGAGAAAGATCGGCTCCACCATTGAGGTAGATCAGTGGACCTTGAGCAGAAGGCGACGCATGTTCATCTTTGATCAAGGCTCCAGAGATCCCTTGATCGTTGAACGGGAAGAATGCCATTGGGTAGCCTTCAAAAACTTCAGGCTTCATATCTAGTTGAAAAACGGCGCTGTAAAATTTTGCAGCACGAGCTAAGTCAGTCGTTGGAATTTCAAACCAAACGACGATGCTCTTTTTAGCTTCGGCAGTCGTTCTCTTTAGCTTGAAGGTGGTAGAGCTTTGCTGATTGCCATTGGTGTAACCCCATGTCTCAACGACAGTGTCTTGATTGACAATTTCAATCCGTAAATCGTTGATGTAGCCACTGCCTTTAACAGCGTTGGTGACGTCTAGAAAAGAAAAGTGCAACTTCTGAGGAAGCGTTGAAAAATCGGTAGCCCGAAGTCGAGGTTGATTTCCGGCAGAACAGTAATGGGTCATCATCAAGTTAGCGCCATCACGATGGTACATGGTCACCATGCCGCTGGCTTTTTCAAGAACAGCTGAACCATCGGAAACAAGTTCATATGTAATTTGGGTGCGTTCCCCGTTACTTCCTTGCGCCTCCCAAGTTCCAACCAGGGTTTTAAGTCTTTCAAAAGCCTCTTGGCCTGCATCTGCAAAAGCAGACACAGAAAGCGTCAGAGAGCATAAAGTCACGATCAGATTTTTAATCGACATGGTTTCTCCTTTTTGTTTGGCCCGAACGTGCCAAGATTCTTGCGAACATTCAATCCTCGTTATTGGCTTTTTTTATTTTATCAATGACTTCAACGGTTTAAATTTTTGGAAGAGTTTGCTGTAGCGCATTTTTTTGCTGTTTGAAGGGAGAGCGTCATGGTAAACGGCCCCATGATCCATGAAGAGTTTTGGAATTTGCCCAAAGATCTCAGCATTAAAAAAGATCAGGTTTGGCAAAAACCCGTGATTCAAAAGCTTCAACCACAAATTGAGTTTTGGGCACAACACAGTCCTCCCGAAGATCTTGAAGCTCTCGCAAAAGAGCTGCGAAAGCACGCCACTCATTCCTCGCGTTTGAGGTCTTACCTTTTGTCAGTGGCGCTTTTTCGCGAAAGGGCCCTTGATTCCTCTACGTCTCTTGAGCTTGTAGAAAAAAAATACGATCAGCTGCGGGATTTTCTCAAAGCTGAAAAGATAGATGTGCATCGCTCTCAG
This sequence comes from Pseudobdellovibrionaceae bacterium, assembly GCA_044229295.1. GTDB lineage: Bacteria > Bdellovibrionota > Bdellovibrionia > Bdellovibrionales > Bdellovibrionaceae > JBGATJ01. The sequence continues at coordinate 8,855 of JBGATJ010000060.1, read as the reverse complement.
TTAAGTGGATTGTACACCGAGCTTTATGAGATCCTCTCTCAGGGATACCGGATCCGCGGAAAAGAGTGGTCGGCGTCCTGGTATCATCTGATGGCTGAGCGAGGTTTTAATCCAACAGATGATGTTTTTGAAGATGGTATCCTGGCCTTGCAAGAGTCGCTACGCCAAAGAAGAGTGCCGTGCGCATTTGAACAAATTTATACTCTGACAGACATATCGTCGCTCGCGCGTAGTGGCGCTGATCTTCGCCTTGCCATCGCGCGGGCTCTTCATTTGTCGGGTGATTCGCTTTCAGCTCTTGCAAATATCAATGAAGTTTCCACAGATGAATTTCGTTTTTCTTGGCAAAAGTTTCGAGCTCAGGCCAGTTTGACGGGAGATCTAAGCTTTATGTTTGAAGCTCTTCGAAAAGATCTCGTCAGCGAGGAAATTTTTTTAGAGGCAAAGCTATGGAGTTTTGCCGTCGCCCGCAAAGATTGGTTGAAACAAGACCCTGGAAAAAACCGCAGAGGAAAATCCTACTCACTGCTGCGGGAGTTCGTCGAGGGTTTAGAAGTTTGCTATGATCCTTCGGTGTCTTTAGATAAGCGCCTTGAAATTTTAGGAGACCTTGGCGAAAAGGCTAGCCAGCTTGAATTGCCAGAATACGAGCTGCTATTTTGGTCGGCAGCTTGCAGGTTTTTGTATCGTACTAAACAGAAAGCGATGTTGCGGTTTTGCATCAGCCAACTGCAAAAAGTCTCTCTGGTGTTGAGTTCTGGACATAGTGATGACGTTTTAGGTTTAGCTTGCGACATTTTAGACGGCTATGAAAAACCTCTGCGCCGTCTCCGTTTCGGGTGGATGGATCGCACTGCGGCCTATGGCTCTCTGTCATTTCAAGTGACGAAGGTTTTGGGGCGTAAAAAAATTGCTGACTTTCTTAAAGGCCGTCCCGCTAAGCCGTTGAGCGCTTCTGAATCGGCTCGGCTCGGTGATATTCTGACACAAAGTTTGAGCTCTCTTAAAGGTCCCGTCATGAAAATTGGTCAGCTCCTCAGTTATGGAGTGTCCGATCTTCCACCTCAGACACGGCAACTTCTAGAAAATCTTCCTGCGAACTCGACCCCTTTAGATCCGAAGCAGCTCCGAGAGGTTCTCGCTCGCGAGCTAAAAACCCCAGTTGAAAAGGGATTTAAGGATTTTAGTGATGTGCCTTTAGGAATGGGAAGTATCGGCCAGGTTCATAAGGCTCGTCTTCACGACGGCACCGAGGTTGCCGTGAAAATTCAGTATCCAGGCATTTCGCTTGCGGTGGCTCATGATCTTCGTTTGGTGCGAAGCCTTGCTTTTCTGGTCAAGCTTTTCCGCCCTGATCTTGAGTTAAAGCTCCTTTTAAGAGAACTAGAAACTCGAGTTTGGGAAGAGTGTGATTATTTGCGCGAAGGAAATCTTCTGAATTATTTCGCTCATTTTTTTCAAAATGACTCTCATGTCAAGATACCTCGCTACTTTCCTGAGTTCTCAACCCAAAAAGTGCTGACAACAGAGTTGATTCAAGGAAAGAGATTTTCTGAGTTTAATAGGTCAGCCACCCAAGCCGAGCGTGATCTTGCGGGTCAAACGATTGTTCGTTTTGTTGTCTCGTCGGCAGCCAGTGGGACTTTCAATACCGATCCTCATCCGGGGAACTTTCTTTTTTTAAAAGATCAGGTGGCGTTCCTAGATTTTGGATCCGTCAAGCAGTGGAGTCAGAAGGCCTCTCAACCGTGGCGGGATTTGATTGCTTCAGGCGCGTATCACAATCTTGAGCTCTATAAAAAAGCTCTTTGTGATATGAAGCTTGTCGTACGGCCAAAGGATTATTCATTTAGTGAGTCCTTTTCAAGTTTTGCCTCTGGCGAACCAGGACTGTGGACGACCCCCGGAGTCCAAGCCTTAAATCAAAAAGTGATGGAAGAGCAGTTCAAGCGGGTTTTTGGTCGCAAACCGAAACCAGGTCAACCAAGGGCGATGGGTCTTCCCAGTGAATTCTTATTTGGCTTTCGCGTGTACTTTGGTCACATGTCTCTTGTTGCAAAACTTGGTGCGAGGGCCGACTGGAACGTTCTGGTGCGCGAAATCTTAGAGCAGGGTGAGATCAAAGAAATCAACACACCAACAGTAGAGTGATTCTTCCTTAGATTCTTTGACCGTCTGGACGGTTTCGCTGATGAACTCTAAAATTTTATCTTTGATTTTGAGCACGTCTTTTTCGCTTAATGAATACACCGCTGAGTAGTGCAGATCTCGCAACGTTTCGCGGTCAAGGGATTGCATGGCTTTGTTCCGCCAGTTCGTGTGGTGTTTGAGAATATTGTGGGATTCTTTTCCTAAAAAGACCTGCAGGTTGGTTGTGATGTACTCACTCCCTGAAAGTTCGACAAGGCCAGCCTTGGTTAAAAAATCGAGGACTTCGGCAACTCGCGAAAGACTGATCCCCAATGCGGAGGCTAAGCTCTCTTTGGTGCGAAGAGTGGGAATGGATAAAGCAATGTGGACGGCGGCATAGCACCACGAGCTGTAGTACATGCTTTGATTTTCAGGAGTCAACACAGATTGAGTCCCCACTCTGGCTTTGACATTAAGGCGATCTGTGAGGACCTTTTCAATCTGCTGGGAAAAGTATTTTTTAAGGGTTTGGGTTCCCGCTCGATCCCGCTGCAAAAGCAGTAAAAAAAAGTGCGTTTCTTCGGAGGTGAGGCCAAAAAAGCTGGCAAGGGCTTCTGCTTGTTCGAGACTAAAATGGGCCCCGCTGTTTAAAACTTGTGACACGTAAGTCGGCTGGCAGCGAAGGGTTTTGGCCATGGCGCCGCGAATGCCCTTTCGAGATCCCGTCGGCCCTGCTTTCCACAGCAAAAAAGCCTTATAATCAGCAAAATCATAGATAGAAGAAGGCCCCTTCATTTCAATAGTTTATATCTTTTAATGTAGTTTTACTACCTTAATTAGTGATTGTTTAACTTCAATAATCTCGACGCCATTTAACGCGCGGTATATATTTCGCAGTGTCCACAATTAAGTGGGCCAAAACATGGAGTAATACCGTGAAAACTGTAAATGCATTATCCGTAGTATTTGTGAATGTAGCCCTTACGGCCCAGTTGGCCTTGGCCGGGGGCGTGTCCCATGGGGGTGGGGGAACGACAAACCCTGATCCTACAACCCCGATCAAGGTGATGCAGGCATTAACACTGCCGAGCTTGCCAGCCTTAGTTTTTTACCTCTACGAAGCTGAGCGCACGTACTCAAGTTTTTCGCCTCAGGAAAAGTTGAAATCGCCATTTAGAAAGCTATTCCCTCCAGCTCCTGCGCGAGACATCTTTGCGTTAGTAAGAAACCCAAGGATCGACCTTTTCTGGACGAAACCCTGCCGCGATTACGATGGCGCGGCCTATGATGGAAGCGTTGTTGCAACAAGGGTAGATGCCGTTTGCTTGAGTCCATTTACGATGGCGCCAAAACTTAATAAGTACAATGTTCAAGCTGAGACGCTTGCGCTCCTTCTCCATGAGCTGAGCCATTTGCTGGGGACGACAGAAGCTGAGGCTGTGAGCGTGCAAATCTCTGCTCTTGAGGCTTTGTCTGAGATGGGAATTGACGATGTGATATCCAAAGCAGGAGATCTTGCTCAGGAATATGGAGGAATGAGTTTGATTGCAGATATTTCTCGTTCGGCTTCGGTTTTAGGAGATGCTCCAGATGTCACCGATGTCCAACAACGGCTTTGGGTTCAAGATCTTGTTGGAAAGTTCGAACAATTCCGATCCGGTGTTCAGCTCAGCGTAGGTAACGCTATGGCCGTAAGATCTAACTCCGAGAAGCGACTCTCCGCCGAAAGCCTACGGCTTTGGGTTCTCGCGCAGGCCTATTGTGATTCTTGTCAGCAGGATCTGAATGATATTTTCCATGGAAAAGAGTCAGCGACGGTTGACGAAATCAGGAAGGCCCATGGCAGCAAGGCCTATGCTTCGCCGTATGGCTCCATTGTCATTCGTAATCCTAAAAGTAAGGCTGCGATCAAAGACAGTTTCCAAGACTTTTCATCAGCGATCGAAAAAGTTCGTAGAGAGATGGATAAAGATATCTCGCGAACTTACCCAGATATGAAGGACTTCAACTAATCGATCTGCGCGGCTTTGGACACCCAAAGCCGCCGCGTCAGCTTCGTTTTTAGCTGCGAATTCCAGTATTATCATCTACACCTTTAAAAAAACGCGAGGCTGATTTGTTGAAGGTGATTTTTAGATTGCTCTTAGGATTTTTGGTTTTTGTGGCCATCAATCTTTTGATTTTTAATTCGGGTTTTTATTTCAAGTATCTTCAGCCAGATTCAGCAGCAGGTTGGGTCTACCATTGGGACCGCTACGAAAAAGATCGCACTTCTAATTCTCAAAAAGACATTTTGGTTTTGGGGGATTCTCGGGTCGTTAATGGCTTTTCAGCGCGCGTGGCTGATGAGCTTGCTTTTTCAGAAGGCTATAAGTTCTTTAACGCCGCTGTTTCTTCCACCGCACTTCGGTCTTGGTACTATCAAATTCGTGATCTTGATCCAAAGGGCAACAGATATCGCGCTGTCGTTGTACCCGTCACACACTATGATCTCAAGGGGGATGCCGAGGATTACAACGAGCGGGTTTTGGACATTCAAAATTTGTCGCCGCTATTGGGTGCTAGTGACCTCAGGGATTTTGCCTTTTCGTTTTCGGGGTGGGTGGGTCGAGTCGAGGCCGTAAAAGCCATTTTGCTCAGGGCCTTTGCGCTTCGGGGAGACCTCATCGATTTTATTTGGCATCCACGGGCAAGGCTTGCGGCCCTTCGCGCTCGCAGAGATCTTGGAACCAAGTTAGGATATGACTATGTCGGTGAGCAGGGAGATCTTTCTGGTTTAAAATACGACGGCAAAGAGATCACTTTTCCCCAAGGTTTGTCTGAGGGAACGATGTCTTCGCTCAACATGGTCCTCAAAGGGTTTAAATATGTTCCACAGCCCGAAGCCGAGCAGAGATATTTCAAGACTTGGCTGGGCCGAATTTTTGAACATTATAAAAACACTGGGACCACCGTTTTAGTGCTTGAACTTCCTTTTGGTCCTTTGCCTCCGGTCATCGCTCCTTATGAAAAGGGAACAGGGGTGGTATGGCAGCTGGCCAAAAATTTTCCTCAGGTGAAACTTTTTGAAGAGGATACGTTTCATCATCTAGAGTCTCCAGAAAATTACTATGATGGGCTTCATCTGAATACCAAAGGGCGAGAGTTGTTTACAAAGTCTTTCGTTGATCAGGTGAAGGCTCAGCTCAGTGAGCGGGTGGCCGATGCTCTTTAACACGCTTGAGTACTGGGGTTTTTTCTTAGTGGTTTTGGCGCTTTTTTACAGCGTGCCCTTCCGTCTTGGACGTTGGGTTTTACTCATTTCTAGCATCTTTTTTTACATGTGCTGGAATCCTAAGTTCATCATCCTTTTAGGGGGAATTACGATTCTCGATTATTTCGCAGGGATTTTGATTGCAAAAAATGAGGGAAAATCTCGCAAAGCCTGGCTGACCGTAAGTCTTGTTGCCAATCTGGGAATCCTCTTTTTTTTCAAATACTACAATTTTTTTGCAAGTACTGTTGCCGTGGCGCTAGGCCAACCCGCCGACAGCTTCTTTCTCAATGTGATCTTGCCTTTGGGCATTAGTTTCCACACCTTTCAGAGCATGTCTTATACCATTGATGTCTATCGAAAAAAGACTCCTGAGATTTATGATTTTATAGATTTTTCTTTGTTTATCATGTTTTTCCCTCAGCTTGTGGCTGGTCCCATCGTGAGAGCTCAGACGTTTTTTCCAGAACTTCGGGATTGGAAAGTGCCCGCTGCTAAAGTCATTGAGTCTGGGGTGATCCTCGTATTTGTCGGTCTCATCAAAAAGGCCGTGTTCGCTGACCATATGGCAAAGTATGCGGATGCTTACTTCAACAATGTTCACCAGGATTACGATGCTTATCGGGCGTGGGCTGGAGTCTTAAGTTTTGGTCTTCAGATTTTTTTTGATTTTTCGGGTTACACAGACATCGCAAGGGGATGCGCGCGCATCTTAGGTTTTGAGTTTCCTGTCAATTTTGCGAGGCCCTATCTTTCTAAAAATATCGCTGAGTTTTGGCGACGATGGCATATTTCGTTATCGTCTTGGCTGCGAGACTATTTATATATTTCCTTAGGAGGAAACCAAATTTCGTCGTTAGTGACTTATAGAAATCTGATTTTGACAATGGTCATTGGAGGATTTTGGCATGGGGCGAGTTGGAATTTTATTATATGGGGGGCTTACCATGGAGGGCTTCTCGCCATTCACAGGTACCTGAGCCAGAGTCTCAAAGGAACTCCAGTTGAGGAGGCCCTTAATCAGCCTTGGCTGACACCTTTTAAGGTTGGATTCACTTTTTTCCTCGTCATGATTGGATGGATTCCATTTCGCGCGGCCACCCTCAGTGATAGCTGGACTGTGTTTAAGAACTTGTTTCACCTTAACCCAGTTGTGATGTCCCACGTCCACAGTAGCCTTTTGCTGGCGATGGCAGTGTCAGGGGTTCTGGCGCTTGCGCAAGAGCGGTATCAGATTTTTGAGAGAATAGAAAATATGTCAGCACTAAAAAAGATTTTGTACTTCACAACAGCACTTTTGCTCTTGCAACTTTTTAGTTACTCCGAAAAATCGGTGCCTTTTGTCTATTTCCAATTTTAAAACGAAATCCGTTTGACCTCACCAGAGAGGGTCTGCTCTTTGGTGCTTAAATCTAAGTGACCTTGTTGATGGAGAAGGGTCCAACGGTTGTTTTTTTCAAGAGTTGTCTCGAGGTCCTCTAAAAACTTAGGATCAAAGGAATAGATCTTAAGGTCTTGCACTCGGTGGATTTCGGCTCCTTTAATTTCTTGAACTAAAACATTGGGGTTCTTGTAAGTGTATACGACAACCTGGTCTGCAGCTTTGCTAGCTCGATGGAGTTTTCGCGCCGAAGGATTCCCAATTTCAATCCAAACTTCTATAGCCCCATGATTTCCAAGGGCCCGGAGCGCTGGTGCTTCAGGGTCAGACAAGCCTGTAGCCACAAACTCGAGATTGTCTTGATAACTAAGAGCATAGGCGAGCACGCGACTGAGAAGGTATGCCGCAATTTCCGAAGGATGTTTTGCCACGCGCAGATCTAGAGTTTCATAAACTCCGCGATCTACGTCAGAGAGCTCGACTTGAAATCTGAAAAGCACTACCGATATCTCGGTTTGGGCGGAGGTGGCTTTCGCACCGGTGGGAGCAAGTGATTCACATACCCGCCATCTTGTTTAATTTCCCTATTGGCTCGCTCCATCGACGAGAAAAACGAAAACGGCGCTGTCCGTTTAAGAACGAGCTTCTCTTTTCCGTTAACTTTTTCAACGACGACTTCCCCGAACACGCGATCTCCATCTTTTTTCATCTCAGCAAGAGGGCGCTTAATGTTTTGTGGAACACCTAAGGTCCAATGAACGCCCACGACTTGAGCGCTCTCTGAGGTGACAGCAAAAACCGGGCTCCCACTAAAGCGACCAACCCCATGATAGTTTCCGCCTACCGAGTCTACAATCCACTTGGTGCCTGAAGGTAAATAAGGGGTTGCAACTTTACTTTTTATCTTAAGTCCGTCGGGATCCAGAATCTCCTTGCTTTTCCCTTGATTGAAAACTTCAACGGGGGAAAAGATCATGAGATCACCCTGACGGTTGGCAACGTCAGGTCTCGTGTCTAAGTTGTCACGAGCTTCAAGCCGAGCATCCCTCCACATTTCAATAGCCGGCTTACCTAGACTGCTTTTTGTTTTTTCCGACCAGAGTGCAGGAAACTCCTTTGTTTCGTTCATCACGTAGTCAAATGACCCTCGGCCTGCCACAAAGAACTTGGCCTCGGGATGTTTGGCCATGATGTCAGTGATTGAAGTTTCAGCTATAGTCACAGGCTTAATGCGCGAGAGAGCGCCTTCTACCTCAGGAGAGACACTGGAGCGTGATCCAACGATGGCAAAGTCGCCGTGAGAGGTCCCAGCAATCGCCTGGCTATCGACGGGAACCGTGAACTTTTCGCCGTTGCTTTTAGTGAATTCCACCTCATAAGGAACGCGGTCAACAGCCACATGTCCTGCAATTCCAAATTGGTGCTGGCCATTTTTTTTGCCAAGATAAAAACAAGTCGTCCGATAAGGCGCCTGTTCCGTTTTTACAACACCGATAGCTTCCATCGGAAGAGTCTCTTGAACGGCGGTTTTCACATCTTGCGGGAGTTTTGAAACAGGAACTGGCAGTAAATATCCCCACTCACTTTTGGGCCAACGAGATAACTGGGATTGAATTTCTGGAGTTAAAAGAGAGAGCGACGGCGCTTCTGCAGGAGCTGCCTGCCCTCCAGCAGGGGCGGCCTCTCCCGATGGAGCCTGAGCGTGGCAAAGGACGGCCCCAATCGTGAATGCCGCAAAACATATTTTGGATTTGAGATTCATAGCGCCCTTCCTTTCACCCGTCGAACCTGACAAGTTTTTATAAGTTCATCACTGATGGCGCAATTCTGCCAGAGGAAATGACATTATTTGTAATGCTAGAATTAAAAAGAACGCAGGTTCAAAAGATTTTTTTCAAAAGAGACCAGGGAGGTTGTTGGTGACGGCACCGCACCTGAGGCGGTTTCGGGTCGAATGGCACTTACTTAAGCGGTAAATCGAGTAAATAGTAATAAAAATGGCAAACAATCCCTGCTAATTTGTTGTTTACCACAACAAACAAAGCAACAAGGATGTTTGCCATTGTCTTATTCTATTGAAGCCAAACGCTT
>JBGATJ010000059.1:0-28818 GCA_044229295.1 Pseudobdellovibrionaceae bacterium | reverse complement strand
AGACAACAAAGCTTGAAGTGGATTTGGAGCTCGTAGAGAAAATGAAAAAGCTCAAGGACCTTCTTGCGCATGCTCATCCGAATATGACAGACAACGAGCTTTTGCATCTGCTTATAGATCAAGCTCTGCTGCCGAAAAAAACTAAGATTCAAAAGGAGGTTTACAAGCGCGATGAGGGCAAATGCACCAACTGCGGATCAACTTATGCACTGGAAGTTGATCACCGCATTCCAAAATCCGTCGACGGTCCCGACACGCTTGAGAACCTGCGGCTTCTTTGCCGGAATTGCAATCAGCGCTCAGCCATTCGCTTTTTCGGCGCTGAGAAAATGCAGAACTATTCGCTCAAAGAGTGATCCGTTCTTTAACTGCAAAGTCTTCGCCCTGGCGCTGGACCAAAGCCGCGTCGATGTAGGGGTCGTGTTCAAAATAGAGATACCAGCCTTGATCCGCAGCTAGAGATAAAACTTTCTTCTTCTCTTCAATGAGGTCTAGGGGTCTTAAGTCATAGCCCATCACCCAAGCTAGACGAACGTGGGCGCTTGTAGGAATAACGTCTCCGCAGTAGAGGAGGGTTTTTTGCCCGTCTGAAATTTTGACCATCTGTTGCCCTTGAGTGTGTCCATCGGAAATCAAAACGGAGATCCCAGGGAGAAGTTCCTCGCGCGCTCCATCGATAATGTTGAGTTGGCCTCTTTCGATGAGCGGTTCAAAGTTGATGGCAAAATAGCTGGCCTTCTCTCGCACATTGGGGTTTTTGGCAGTTTCTAAGTTTCGTCTCTGTACATGGTATTTTGCTTTAGGAAATGTCGGCACGATTTTACCGTCATGATTTTGAGTTGATCCGCCGGCATGATCAAAATGCAAATGTGTGAGGATGACATCTGTGACGTCATCTGGCTTTAAACCATTTCGCTCAAGTGAAGAAAGCAGGCTCACGCCCCCTTCTTTGACATTGTAGAGCTCAGCAAACTTGGAGCCTAGTTTGTCTCCATATTTGGCGACGAAATCGCCGCCATTGCCAACATCAATGAGAATGTTCCGGCCAGACCCTTTGAGCAAAAGAGCTCTGGCTTCCATGGGGATTCGGTTCTTAACGTCTGGAGGAATTGATTTTTCCCAGAGAACTTTGGGAACAGTTCCAAACATAGCTCCGCCGTCTAAGCCGAATATCCCGGTGGGGATTGGGCAAATTTCGTAGTTGCCAATTCGAAGTTTCGTTTTGGTAGCGCTCATAGACCCTCCAGTTTAACAGATCCGAAAGTCTAGTCTTACTCTCTCGTGTGATGTTTTCAAAACAAAAAGTACACATGCTAGAGATGATTGTCGCAATCGGTTCTGGTCAAATAGAATGAACGAAAAATTTATTTTCGAGGGGAATTAAGGACCAAGGAGGGGACAAATATGAAAATCTTGAATGAACAAGGAGAGGTTCTTTACGAAAGCGGAATTTCGTACGACTTCAAAGAGGTGCTAGAAGAGGCCGCTTTTGCGGGCGTCGATCTCACGCATGCTGATCTTTCTGGTAAAGATCTTTCCAGCGTCAATTTACAAGGAGCTCGTCTCATCGGAGCTCGTTTTGATGGAACACAATTGCACGGCGCTGAACTTGATGGGGCAATTATGACAGGAGCTTCGTTTCGCAGGGCAGATCTTAGCAACGCGCACATGAGGGGAGCTGTGCTCAGTTGGGCTGATTTGACCGCTGCTAATTTGCGAAAGGTGAAAGCGCAAGATGCTTCGTTCTTGCATTCTGATTTTTCATTTTGCTGTTTAGATCGGGCGGATCTATCAAATGCATTTATGAAAAATGCGACCTTTCACAAAACGAGTCTGATGTGGGCCAATTTATCCAACGTGGATTTAACAGGGGCCGATATCATTGAAAGCGTGCTTGATGGCGCTTACGTTGATCTTAAGTCCATCTACAGGACCAATTTCAGTGAAGTCTTTTTAAGAGGCTGTTCTTTAGAGAGAGCTCAAATATCCATGTTTATGTAGGGACTCCCCACACCAACTCTCTGGGTCTTCAGAAAACCTGAAGGCCCAGCTCTATTTTTCTTCAATCACATGGTTGTGAATAATGAAGTCCATCTCTTCCATAGTCGCGCGAATCCCCTCTTGATCCTGAGCTTTCGCTTGATCTTCAAGAGTCTTTCCGAGCTGACCTAGGGAAATAAATCCATAGGAGGCGCAGACTCCTTTCAGAGTGTGGCCCAATCGCTGGATCTCAACGTAATCTTGGTTTTTCACGAGGTCTGCGAGGCGATCGAGATCTTTTTTTCGATTTCCCACGAACACGGGAATCAGATCGATAAGATCTGCATCAGTTTGAATTAAAACAGGTTTTCTCGATGTTCCGGATTCATTGTTCATATTTACTTCCACGGTATTAGACCTCCTAAAATAACGTCAAACAGGATTTATCCGCTTAGCGTCATTTTCTATTTTACACCTAAAATCGACCTGTTAACTTACAAGCCCGATTAAAACTGGTTGATTCTAGGGGACACAAAGTTCATATTAGCCCATTGCGGTGCGGAGATTAAGTTAAAAAATTATGACGTTCGCTTAGTTTTACACACAATCCGAGTTCTTGTTCACAGAAAGGCAATATGGACATGCATAACCTTTTACTTATTGAAGATTCTGAAGACAGTTACCACTTAGTTGTTCGTGCTTTAGGTCCACAGTACAAAATCGTTTGGGCAAAAAATTGGAAAGAGGGCTACGAGGCGCTCGCGGCGCAGCCGTTTGATATGATTTTATTGGATGTTGTGCTGCCTGATGGCGACGGTTTTCAGATTGGTTCTCAATTGCAAAATGATGCTGCCTTAAATCAGGTGCCTCTGATTTTTATCACAGCGCAAACGACCTTATCGGACAAAGTGCTTGGGTTTTCTATTGGCGCTGATGAGATATCAAACGCTACGGTGATATCGAAGTGGATTTGTCCTCACAGCGAGCCTTTGTTGTTGAAAAAGATGGCAAAAACCAGATCGATCTTACTCCCATTGAATTTAAACTGCTTCTCCGTTTGTGCCGTGATGTGAATAAAGTGGTCTCTCGAGATGACTTGTTGAAATCAGTTTGGGGTGAAAATATTCACGTGTACAACCGTAGCGTCGACACCCATATTTCCAAGCTTCGTAAGAAGTTGGGGACCAAATCTGATTACATCAGATCTGTGCATGGGACCGGCTACCAGCTTTCATTTTAGGATTTTCTTCTGCAAATATTGCGAGGCCCCTGTAAGAACATTTGCTGGAATTTCGTGGCCACCATTAAAAATCTGAAATGTTCCTGTCATTCCATGCTGTCTGAGAAATGTTTCTAAGCGCTGTCCGTTAGTAAAACTCAGGACCGAGTCTTGTTTGCCATGGGAGATGTAGAATTCTTCGCCGGCGCGCTTTGAGGCCACGCCTTCCCAATCTTTGGCGCCCATCAATGCTCCCGACAGAACGAGAAGACCGCGCGGAGTTTCGGGAGCGTTGAGATAAATATCTGTGGCGAGCATGCCTCCTTGGCTAAAACCTCCAAGAATGATTTTATTCCAGGGCACTTTGAGCTGCGCAAGGCCCTCAAGAACTTTTTTGCGTACGGCTGGCACACCTGCTGGCATTTGCAAGCTGAGATTCCTCTCTATCCCTTTGCTTTGAGCGGCCTGAATTTCTTCAAGATCAATTTGCCACCATCCACGACCCATCATTGCAAAACCAATTGGAACTTCAAGGGGCCCGTTCGGGAAAAGCCAGTTAGTGGTAGGAGGGCACGAGAACACATCGGCGAGCGGGTAAAGGTCGTTAGCGTCGGCGCCCCATCCGTGAAAAAGCACGACCCAAACACCATCGTCAGAGTTAACTCGGTCAAGGCAAGACAGAGAGGCCAGTCGTCGCATACAAAACTCCATCATTGAGTAACAACATACTCAGAGAGAATCTTCTTATTCGAATTTCCCGAAACCTTCAACTTTATCATCTTCACGCCTTGCGTTTACTAAATTGAGTACGGACTCTATACTTTTGAACAAAACAGAGAGACGATAGTGGGATGCGACTCAACGAATTGTTGTCACCTTGGGTGAGTCTGGGTGGTGAAGCCTCAAAAATCGAGTGTCTAAGTTTGGTTCAAGACCATCGCAAAGTGCAGCCCGGTGCCTTATTTGTGGCAGTCAAAGGCGCGCACTTTGATGGCCATCAAAAACTGAATGAGGCCTTTTCCGCCGGCGCCGTCGGAGCCATTGTCAATCAGGGATTTCCAGTTCCACAAAAGTTACAAGACCGGGTCTTTTCGGTTCAAGACACTAAAAGTTTATTAAGCCCTCTTGCGGTGAGATTTTTTGGAGCTCCTAGTGAAAAGTTATTCACTATGGGTGTCACTGGGACCAATGGAAAGACTTCTACAGCTTATTTAGTCGAACATCTTTTAAACTTTGTCGGAATTTCCACTGGAGTTATCGGGACCGTCGATCACCATCTCGGTGCGAAAGTGTGGCCGAGTGAATTGACCACTCCCGGGCCTATCGAGTTGCAGTCACGGCTTTTCGATTTTGTGCAAGCGGGGGCCAAGGCTCTTGCGATGGAAGTTTCAAGCCACGCTTTGGATCAAAAGCGTGCCGAGGGAATCGCATTTGACGTCGGTGTTTTCACAAACCTCACGCGCGATCACCTCGACTATCATCAAACCGAAGAAAACTATTTCAAGGCAAAGGAGCTGCTTTTTACTGAAGCTCTGATGAGATCGCCGAAAAAAGAGAAAGTAGCCGTCATTAATTTTGACGATCCAGCGGGTCCTCGTCTGCGTGTCCCCAAGGCCATTAAACTCTGGAGTTTTGGTAAAGAGGGTGACTTTGCCATCCAGAATATTCAGTTGGGCTTGACCTCAACGAATTTTGATTTGCAAACTCCCTTTGGGAAAGTCCATGTGACCCTCCCACTATGTGGGAAGCACAATGTCTCCAACGCCGTGGGAGCACTGGCCGCAGCTTTGGTGGTTCACCCAAAACTCTCAGATCTCGTGTCTGGCTTGGCTTGTTTTGCTGGAGTTCCGGGACGGTTGCAGTTGGTTTCTAACGCGAAAAAAATTCCAGTTTATGTAGACTATGCACACACCCCCGATGCTTTAGAAAATGTTCTTCGATCTTTAAAAGAAGCTCATCCGCAAGGAAGGCTCATCTGCGTGTTTGGCTGCGGCGGCGACAGAGATGCCGGCAAACGACCTCTCATGGGTCAAATCGCAGGTCAGTTTGCGGATGTCGTGATGGTGACCTCTGACAATCCAAGAACCGAAGACCCAGATAAAATTATCTCTGATATCATGAAAGGCCTGGCCTCCTCAAAAAACGTGATGCAGGAGCGCGACCGTCGGTCCGCCATTGCCAGGGTTTTGCTCGATGCAAAAGCGGGGGATGTTGTTATCATCGCAGGCAAGGGCCATGAGGATTATCAAATTGTTGGTCTTGAAAAAAAATCGTTCAGTGATGTTGAAGTCGTAAAGGAGGTCTTGGGATGAAACAACTTATGAACCTCGATGTGTTTGTGGATTCAACGGCAGGCGAAGTGATGTCCACTCATGCAACTCAGTTTTTGGGAGTCGGCACAGACACTCGTAAAAATCTGACCGGGCAACTTTTTATCGCTTTAAAGGGTGAGACCTTTGATGCTCACGACTACCTTCAAAAAGCTGTGGATCAAGGGGCTTCTGGGCTTGTGGTCTCCCAGACCAAGCCAGAGATAGCAAAGCTCGCACAGCGTGTGACCGTGATCCAAGTTAGAGACACTCTTAAAGCTCTCCAAAACTTTTCAGCAGCCCATCGCAAGGCCTCTTCGGCAAAGATTATTGGGATCACAGGATCTAACGGAAAGACATCGTCCAAAGAATTTGCTGCAACTGTTTTAAAAACTAAATTGAATGTTCATTACAGTGCGGGAAGTTTTAATAATCACTGGGGAGTCCCATTCACCCTTCTTGGTATCGAGCGAGAACACACCGCTGTGCTTGTGGAGATGGGGATGAACCATGCTGGTGAACTCACTCAACTTGTGCGTATTGCTCAACCCAACGTCGTTGTTGTCACGATGGTAGGGAGGGCGCACTTTGAGCATTTTGGAAGTATCGAAAACATTGCGCGCGCGAAGGAGGAGATTTACACCGAGGCCAATCCGCATGCTGTGCGTGTGTACAATTTAGATTGCCCGCAGACTTTTAAGATGTATCAAAATGCGGTCACTCAGTACAAGGGCGCTCGTACTTTAACGTTTTCTGCAGATAATGATCGTGCCGATGTCGTCATGCGGTTGCTTGAGGCGACTTCCGATCACCTCAAGGTCGACGTGCGTTTGCAAGGGGATCGAAAAAAAATCGAGATTCCGGTCTTTGGTGCACACAATCTGACAAACTTGATGGTTGCGGCGACCCTTGGTTTGAGCTGTGATCTCAAGGCGGAGGATATTTTTCTGGGACTCGAAAAATGTCAGAACTCCTGGGGTCGAAACCAATGGCTTAACTTAAAATCCCAGGCCCGTTTGCTTTTTGATGGTTACAATGCGAATCCCGACAGCATGGCTGCTCTACTTACGAATGTGAAAACCCTCGGAGGAAGGGGTCGAAAGATTGCGGTTTTGGCAGAGATGTTAGAAATGGGGCCTACAGCGGCCGATTTGCATTTTGAACTCGGTGAGAAGGCCGCCCTGAGCGGTTTGGACTTCATTTGGTTTTTTGGTCCCCATGCCGGGGATTTTGAGCGTGGTCTTAAAGCTCAAAATTTTCAAAAATCCTATTCAATTTCAGAGACTTACGAACAAACACTTGCACAAAAAACCGCAAGCATGCTACAAGCAGGTGATGTTGTGATTGTAAAAGGCTCCCGCGGCATGCACGCGGAGCGATTCGTTGAGTTGTGTCAACCTCTTGCTTTCACCGCAGCTAAAACCTAAGAGGGTATTTAAGAAGTGCTGTATTAGACGAGGCTGAGCGAAAAGTTGATTGGCGAGGCGGGAGGAGAAGCCTTAGCAGAGCTAAGGCGCCGACGAGCAACGAAGTCCAATCGATTTTGCAGCCAGCCGCAGGCAACACATCACTTCTTAAACACCCTCTAAAGCAAGGATCAAGATCAGACATGTTGTATCAGTGGCTTTATTCGCTCTCCGATGATTTTTCTCCATTAAATGTTTTCCGTTATATTACTTTCCGCACCTTTGTTTCTTTTTTCACAGCTTTTTTTGTGTGCTGGTTGGTGGGGCCGTATTTTATTCGTCAGCTGGTTGAAAAACAGCTGGGCCAGAGAATTCGTGACGATGGCCCACAGTCTCATCAGAAAAAAGCGGGCACGCCAACGATGGGTGGAGGCCTTATTTTGTTGAGCACCCTAGTGCCTTGTTTGTTGTGGGTGGATTTGATGAGTCCTTGGGTGTGGGCGATTCTGGTGATCACTTGGGGCTTTGGTCTTATTGGTTACCTTGATGATTTTATGAAAGTGCATCGAAAAAATCACCGTGGTCTTTCGGGCAAAATCAGGCTCGCTGGGGAGTTTGCGATTTCGGGAGCGACACTCGCAGCTTTGATATATTGGTTTCAATTTTCGACGGTTGTGCATGTTCCCTTTCTTAAGGCTGTGTCTTTTGATCTGGGAATGTTTTATGTTTTGTTTGGATCGTTAGTGATTGTCGGTACCGCCAACGCCGTTAATCTCACTGATGGGCTTGATGGATTAGCCATCGTTCCCGTGATCATCTCGGCGTCAACTCTTGGTTTGTTTGCGTATGTGACCGGGCACTCTGGGATTGCCGAGTATTTGCAAATTCCCCACGTATCCGGGGCCGGGGAGCTCACGCCGATCGCAGCTTGTTTGGTGGCAGCGGGTTTAGGTTTTTTGTGGTTTAACACTTACCCAGCCCAAGTTTTTATGGGAGACGTGGGAAGCTTGAGTTTAGGGGGTTTTTTAGGCACCATGGCGGTGCTGACGCACAATGAACTTCTCATGATTTTGCTCGGCGGAGTCTTTGTCGTTGAAGCACTTTCCGTGATATCCCAGGTGATTTCCTTTAAGCTCACTGGGAAGCGAATTTTTAAGATGGCCCCCATTCATCATCACTATGAGCTAAAGGGTCTCACTGAAACGAAAATTATCGTCAGGTTTTGGATCATTTCTATTCTTCTAGCGGTGCTTTGTTTAAGCACCTTGAAATTGAGGTAAGTATGAAAGAGTTGTCAGAAATTAAAGATAAAAAAATTCTGATTGTCGGATTAGGAAAGACGGGAGTTGCCCTTGCCAAATTTTTGGTGCAGCAAGGGGCGCAGGTTTCGGTAACGGATCACAAATCCAAACCAGAGCTTTCCGTAGCTTTAGAGCAGCTTGATGGGTTGGACATTAAATTTGATCTTGGAGGTCATAGCCCTAAAACTTTTTTGGCTCAGGATCTTGTGATTTTAAGCCCAGGTGTTCCTTCAAGCCTTAAAATCTTTGAGTATGCTAGAAGCCACGGCATTAAGGTGACCGGAGAGTTTGAGTTTGCCTCTCAATTTATCAAGCATCCAACCATTGGAATCACTGGGACCAATGGTAAGACCACAATTGCTCACCTTATTCATGAGTTCCTAAAAGCTTCAGGCGTTAAAGATTGGATTGGTGGTAATACCAATCATCCTGTTACTGAGTTTTTGACGGCTCAAGACGATACCAAAGTGGTCATTGCAGAGGTGTCTAGCTACATGCTTGAGCTCTGTGAGTCGTTCAATCCTTCAAACATCGTCTTTACAAACTTGGCAGAGAATCATTTGGATCGTTATCGCAGCATGGAAGAGTATGTAAATGCAAAGCGAAGAATTTTTAAAAACACACACCATGGGACCACAAGTGTTCTTAACGCCGACGATAACGCTGTCGTCGAGCTCGCCCGTGATCCCGCTGTACAGCGAGGGCGAATCTTTTACTTTTCGCGTAAACCGTCCTTAGAACCACAAATTATGAATATTGGGGGCGCGGTTTTAATTGGGGATGAAATTCGTGTTCGCACAGGTCCAGAAATTGAAACTTACTCGATTAAGTCAATGAAGATGAAGGGTCGGCATTCTATAGAAAATATTATGGCGGCTATCTTAGTGGCACGCGAGCATGGCGCCACTCACCAGGCGATCCAAAATGTGATCAATGTTTTTAAAGGATTACCTTACCGTCTAGAGTACGTGAGAAAAGTGGGCGGCGTAGAGTTTTATAACGATTCTAAAGCTACAAATGTCCATGCTGTTCTACGTGCCTTGGACGCTTTTGATGAAAATGTCATTTTGATTGCTGGAGGTAAGGACACAAACCTCAGCTTTGAGGCTTTACGTACGCCTGTTCGCCGCAAAGTTAAGACGCTGATTCTTGTCGGTGAAGCTAAAGAGCGAATCAACCGGGATTTAGGAGACTTTTCTGAGACCTTCCTCATTGGAACTTTCGAGGAGGCGGTTCTCATCGCTTACCAAAAGTCTCGCATTGGGGATATTGTTCTTTTGTCCCCAGGGTGTCCTAGCTTTGACATGTTTGACAGTTATGAAGAGCGTGGGAATTACTTTAAAGACATCGTGAATAAGTTTCGCTAGTTCTTAGGCTGGGTTGATAAGAATTGCTTGCCAGGATTTTTTTGGGTTCTTACACTGATTGAAGCCAAACGACAGTTTTTAGCTGAGAGAAAGGTAAGACCCGATGAGAACCATGAGATTTCTTTTTTTAGGAATGACTGCCGTGACGTTCTTGTTGAGTGGCTGCGGTTCTAGCGCCATCAAAGAAAAACGAAAAGAGCGTGAGCGTCTCGCAAAAACATCTCCCATGTATTGTGAGTTTGTAAACGCAGAAATCAATCCTGATATTGAATTAGAGATGAATTTGCAAATGGCTAAAAAGTGCGACTCGGATAAGCCATTTTCGATGACTCAGTTTAAAACTCCCTCTGAAAATCAAGGGATCATGTTTTGTTGCTCGTCTCTTTCTAGTCGCAGCGAAAAACCTGCCGAAGCTGCGCCCGCTGCTGCTGCTAAACCTAAAGACACTAAAGCTGACGAAAAAGAGTTGAAGCTAGAAGATTAGGAGCTATGAACCGACGTCTGGATACGAGTCTTTTACTTTGCGTCGTCGGACTTTTTGGTTTGGGACTCGTACAAGTCTACAGCTCAAGTTTTATTTTTGCGACAGAAGCCTACTCAGATGGGCTTTTTTTCTTTAAACGCCAAGTGATCTTTGTCGCTTTCGCGCTTGTTGTTTTACTCGGAACAGCTCATGTCCCTTGGCGTTGGTTTGAAAAGTTAGGCTGGACGTGTTGGGTTGTTGCAAGTCTACTCGTGGCTGTAACTTTTATTCCTGGAGTGGGAATTCGAGTCGGGGGCGCTCTCAGGTGGATTGGAACTCCGTTTGGATTTCGTTTTCAGCCAGGGGAATTTCTCAATGTGTCCTTTAGTTTATTTTTTGCGACGTTGCTTTGTCATTTTCAGGCGCTACGCCTTGCTAACGAAAACCAGCAACTATTTACTGCTCCTGTTAGAGAGAAGCTCAAAAGCCCAGGTCGTTGGCTCCTGTTTTGTGTATTCTTTCTCACTGTCCCTTTGCTGATGCTTCTTAAACAACCTGACTTTGGAACTTTCTCTATTATAATTTTTGTCCTCGGCGCTTTGCTTTTCGCTTTTGGACTTAAGTGGCGCTATATTTTAGTCTCGTCAGCGGTGGCGCTTCCCGTATTCTATTTTTTGGTGATGTCGGTCCCTTATCGGCGAAATCGAGTTTTGGCCTTTTTAGACCCTTGGTCAGATCCTACGCAAAAAGGTTTTCAAGTCATTCAGAGCATGTTGAGTTTTCACTCTGGTGGAATTTTTGGTGCAGGTTTGGGGCAAGGGCAAGGAAAGCTTTTTTTCTTGCCCGAAGCTCACACCGATTTTACCCTCTCTGTTTTTGCTGAGGAAATGGGACTTGTTGGATTTGTAATCTTGTTTTTAATTTATGGCTTTCTGGTTCTTAAAGGATTTCAGATTTGTATGCAGTCGGAAAATTTGTTTAAACGTGCCGTGGCCCTAGGGCTTTCGGTGACTTTCGCACTTTGTGTGTTTGTGAACGCGGGTGTGGCGATGGGGCTTTTGCCAACCAAAGGTTTGACGTTGCCATTTTTGAGTTATGGCGGTAGTTCGCTTGTAAATCTCGCATTTCTTTTTGGTCTTTTGCTCAATATTGAACGGAACAACAAACTAAAACCGGTGCAGGCGCGAAGGTCCCAACGTGAGTAATAACGTCGTGATTGCTGGCGGCGGAACGGGTGGGCATATCTATCCTGCTTTGAGCATCGCTCAAGCAATTAAAACTTTAGATCCTCAAGTCTCCATTCATTTTGTAGGTTCACCCGCAGGCCTTGAAGGAAAGATCATCCCTCCAACAGGATTTCCGCTTCATTTGATTTCGATTGGTAAGTTGAACTTTGACGGATCTCCACTGAAAAAATTGATGACTTTGCTGCGATTGCCTTTTGGCCTTCTCAAAGCTGCGATGCTTGTCATTCAACTTCGGCCCAAGTATGTGCTTGGAGTTGGTGGGTATGCTTCGGGACCTTTTTTACTCGTAGCAACTCTGCTCGGAAAAAAAACAGCTCTTTGGGAACCGAATGCCCATCCTGGAATGACAAATCGTTGGCTTTCTTACTTTGTGAAAAAAGCTTTTGTCGTGTTTGATGAGGCAAAAACATACCTCAAAAGTCCAAAAATTTTTAAAGTGGGAATTCCTGTTAGGGCAGAGATCGAAGGATCCGCTGAGCTACGAGTTTCAAAAAGTCACGAAAAAATCCACGTGCTTGTGTTTGGTGGCAGCCAGGGAGCTCGTGCTATTAATCAAGCCGTTCAAAAGATGATTGTTGATGGTGGGACGTGGCTTGAGGATTTTATTTTTGTGCACCAAACAGGATCTTATGATTTTGCGAATGTGAAAGCTGCGTATGAGGGGCACACTGTCTCGGTTTTGGAATATCTTAACGACATGCCTTCTCGCTATCGCTGGGCTGATATTGTGATCTCGAGATCTGGTGCTAGTACGGTTGCAGAACTTGCTGCCCAAAAGAAAGTGGCAATTATGATTCCTCTTCCTTCAGCTGCGGACAACCATCAACAAAAGAACGCAGAAGTTTTAGTCAAGAGTGATGCCGGAGTCATGATTTTGCAGAAGGATTTGACCCCCGAAAACCTAAAAGAAACTCTTTTGAAATTGAAAAATAATCCAGAGCTGCGCCTGAAAATGTCAACTAACGTAGGAGCCTTTCACCAATCGCAAGCCGCCACTGAGCTGGCAAAAATGATATTGCAAGACCTGACGCCCTCATGATAGGGGTTTAGAGCGAAAAGAGTGAGACGTGAGATTAGATCAAAATAAATTTTATTTTGTTGGTATTGGCGGAATCGGCATGTGTGGACTTGCAGAGCTCCTTCACAACATGGGAGCCACTGTCAGCGGTAGTGATCTCAACGAAAACCATAACACCGAACGATTAAAGAATCTTGGGATAAAAATTTTTAAAGGTCATAATGGGGACCAGGTTAAAGGCGCAGACGTCGTTGTTTTTTCAAGCGCTGTAAAATCAGAAAATGCAGAACTTGTGTACGCGAGAGCGCATCGTATTCCGATGATTCCTCGTGCAGAAGCGCTCTACGAAATTATGCGCTTAAAGCGTGGTATTGCTGTTGCTGGGACTCATGGTAAGACGACAACAACGAGTCTCGTGGCCTCCGTATTTATTGATGGACAGACGGATCCTACGGTTTTTGTGGGTGGCCGCTACGGACGTATCAATTCAACCGCTCTTCTAGGCAAAGGTCCCTGGATGGTTGCAGAAGCAGATGAAAGTGATGGGAGTTTTGCAAAACTGTCTCCCGAAATTGCGATCATTACAAATATTGATAGCGATCACTTGGATTACTTTAAATCTTTTGAAAATTTACAAAAAGCATTTTATCAGTTCGCTCTCAAAATTCCATTCTATGGAGTTTGCATCGTCTGTGGAGATGAGCCTTCAACGAGGGAGCTATTTTCATCTTTCCCAAAACGAATTTTGTTTTATGGTTTTGAGTCGAGCAATGACTATCAAGTGAAGGGCGAAAAAGGAAAGTACGAAATTTGGTTTCAGGGTCGCAAGTACGCCGATTTTGAACTTTCAGTGCCGGGTCGTCACAATGCTCTTAATGCTGTTGCTGCGTTCCTTGCTGGTCAGCATGCTGGGATTTCCGACGAGCTTTGCCGGCAAGGACTCTTGAATTTCGAAGGGGTCGATCGTCGATTCCAGCTTAAGGGAGAAGCTCAAGGCGTTTTTATCTATGATGACTATGGACACCATCCCACAGAAGTTCGAGCGGTCCTTCAAGCTTTTCGCGAGAAGTATCCAGAGCAAAAAATTAAGGTCGTTTTTCAGCCGCATCGTTATTCACGAACCCAGAGCTGTTGGCACGAATTCACGCAGTGTTTTGCTTTAGCAGATGAAGTTTACCTTCTCGATATTTATCAAGCTGGCGAGGCGCCCCTGGATGGTATTCACTCCGAGCGCCTTTCAAAAGAAATCAAACATGATCGCTGCTACTACATGGGTGAAAAAGAAACTGCTGTGGAAAAACTGACATCGCTTTTGAGGCCCGGAGATGTTTTGCTCACTCTTGGTGCTGGAGACGGCTGGAAAGTGGGCCAGACCGTTCTTGATGTTTTGAGAAAAGTTTAATGGAAATTCTCGAAAAAGTCAGTTTGCAGTCCAAAACGTCGTGGCAAGTGGGTGGACAGGCACAGTATTTTTGTGAACCTGCAAATATCGATGAGTTTATTCAAGCTGTTGAGTGGGCTAAGTCAAAAAATCTACCTCTGATCCCTCTTGGTGGTGGCTCTAATGTTCTTATTTCAGATAAGGGAGTCCTCGGCCTTGTCGTTAGTTTTTCTCAGTGGGCTGGGACCGAAGTGAGCGAGCAAGGCGATGATCTTAAAATTGTCGCAAAATCTGGGACCAGCAAATACGAGCTTTTAAAGATTTTTCTTAAGCAGAAACTTGCTCCTGCGATTTTCCTAGCGGGCATTCCAGGTGATGTTGGCGGCGGCGTTGTGATGAATGCTGGGATTGGTGAAGCTATCACCCCTCGGGAGTTTGTTGAAATCGTGGAATGGGTGGAAGTGCTAAAGTTAGACAAAGTGGTTCGCTTTTCCAAAGACGAGTTAAAGTGGAGCTATAGGCACTGCGAGGGTTGGGGACCGGGTCTAATTTTGCGTGTGGGAATATCTTGGCCACTTCAAAAAGACGAAACCATTTTAGAAAAAGTAAAAACGGCTAACCGAACTCGCCTCCAGAAACAGCCTTTAGACCTTCCCAGTTGCGGCTCTGTTTTTGTAAATCCCCCAGGCGAAAAGGCCGCACAGCTGATTGAATCTTGTGGTCTTAAAGGCCTTCAAGTGGGTCAAGCTCAAGTCTCGCTCAAGCACGCCAATTTTATTGTGAATCTTGGCGGCGCTAAAGCCTCTGACATCCGCGAGCTGATCTCGCGGGTGCAGGTGGAAGTAGAGCGGGTTAAGGGCATCAAGCTCAAAACAGAAGTGATTTCTCTTGGTCAACTTTGACCATAATCCCTGCCTGCTTTTTTCACTTCGCGAGCCGAAGTTGAGAGCTTGCGAGTTTGCAGTCAAATCACTCAACGATAATTCGGTAAGGCAGATTGGTATCAAGAGTTTGTCCTGCGCATTTTGTTTCACTTAAAGGCACCTGGTTTTGCAAAGTGCTGAGGCGTTTTTCCTCGCACTTCCCAAATAGGAAACTGGCGGCTTTCGCATATTTCTCGTGATTTTCTTCAGTCCAAGGCTGCAGACCCGATCGGGTGTAGGAAACAACACGAAGAGTGTAGCTCAATTTGCCGCTATTTTTAATACGGCCCTTCTTTTTCTCAAATCCTATCCAAGACGTCGTGTAAGCGTAGTCGGCAGTTTCTTTCTCTTCGCAAATGAGATAACGAAAACTTGAACGAACCGAAGCTAGGCCGTTGATGTCAAGGGCCTTAGGGGTGTTAGAGTTTAAGAAGGTGCAAGATGGATCGGTGCCGTCTTCGATAGTCACATCGACTCCCGTTTTTTTGGTTTCAGTGTTAATCCAGTAACTCTCTTTTTCGCTAGCAAGAGCGGTGGTCGTTGCAAGGGTCATGAGTAGAACGAGTATAGCTTCCATGGGTCCTCCGGGTTTTCGTTTTTAGTTAGCAACCGGTGGACCCCAGTGAAATGCATTTAAATTAGATTTGAGTGCCTAGCTGATGCCAATATTTGGCATCGAGCTTTGGACATGGGCGAACTTCTAGCGAAACCGAAAGGCTTCGATCTACCCACATCTACCCCGCATTCCTTGGATCAAATCTAGGAGCTTTGATAAAACCATGTGGCACGACTATTTTTAAAAAAGGAATGATGATGAAAACAATTGTCTTAGCCGTTACAGGCCTTTTACTGAGCTCAAATCTTCTGGCAAAAACAACGTTCCCAGGTTTTCGATACAATATCAATTGTGAGACCCAAAAAGTAAAATTGAATTTGGTTATTGAACATGACGTCTATCAACTGACTCCGCTTTGGGATTCTCAGCCCGCTTTACTCACCAAGGCTGACTTGAAAATGGAGAGTGGAACTCCGATGGCTCGTTTTTTTCACTCGACCCACTTGAAGGGGGGGCAGATCTCGATTTTCAATCTTCAACATCCTAAAAAATGCAGGCAGGGCATGTGTTCGTTATTGGAATTCGAGGTATCAACTAATTATGAAGACATAGATGCTCCCCAACGTATTGTGCAACTCAACCTCCCTTTAAAAACATCTCCTCAGGATGGGCCGACATTACTGACCATCGAAGGGCCTGACGAAATGCCTCTTGCTGAACTTCGCTGTAAAATTCAAACGCAGCCAGTGAGTGATTTTTATTTTGGTCCTGATCTGGAGATCACGCAAAAAGGTTACGATTTTCTTCAGTTCGATCGAGCGCTTAAATCCCTTAAACCTGGTCTTGTCACCCGCAGTGATGAGAAGACTCTCTTACTCCATACGCCTTCAAAAGTGCTAGAGCTCCGGGCTCCCCTCTACCCAATGTCTTATTTTATTCCGCAGAGCCGGATTGTTCATCCAAGATGTCCGATTGTAGGGGGCGGGGCTGAAGGGCCATCCAATCGCTATATTATGTGCCAAGATGTGGGTGTGGGATGTGATCGTCTCATTCAAGCGGATTATCCGCCTGAATATGATTGTACTGGCGTGAAGCCCTATAAGGTCGAAGATTTGATTTCTATGGCTCCTGTGGATTTTAAAGTGAAGGATGCAGATTTGCGAATTTTTCAAATAGGAATTCCCAAAAACTCAGACGAAATCGCAAGGCTCATGCGGCCCGAATCGTTTCTGATTTTCAATATCAAAGAAGGTTGGGTGAAGTATGAGGTTATCACCTTTGACTGTCTGAGGGACGATTATGGTGCCAGGTAAGTGTCTAAAGTTTTGACATGGAAAGAATTCAATCTCTGATCCTAAGGATTTATTCGTGAATTTAGATTTCTCCCTGTCACTATCGTGACAGGTCATAAACCAACTGAAAAAGTGATAGAATTACTCGGTTATTAAGGAGTTTGTATGCTGCTTCGGTTTTTGATATTGAGCTTTTGCGCCTTGCTTTTTTCGGCGCCGGCGCAATCTCAAATTGTCACGGTGTCTTCGGTTTATAAAGAAGGCGCCAAACGCACTCGGGTTCAGGGCACTGGCTTTGTTGTTCGAGTTGGAAAAAAGCAGTTCGTATTTACTGCATCTCATGTCAGTCAGGGAGAACCCAAATCCTTGCTAATTATAGACGAGAAAAAAACCAAACTAAAATTACTTAGCCGCACACTCTCTCAAGAAGATGACGTCGAAATGTTTGAGGTTGTCGGTGCGCCGGCAGGTTTTGAATTAGACTTAGGCTCCAACGTTATTAGAGCTAAAAACATGCCTACAGGACGCAAGCGCTGGATTGACTCATTTAACTTCATTTTAATTCCCTCATGGGTTCAAGATCCTCACCTTGACTATGACAACACCTATAACCAGCAAATGACGAATCAGGTTTTTTCAGATCCCATGGAGCTTCAGTTGCACGCACCTGTTCCGGTACAAGCCGGCAGCAGCGGAGCGCCGCTGTTGTCGGTGGTCCCGGATCTTGACAGTTGGCCACATGCTTACGCTCCCTATGATGAAAATGAAAATTACATTCCATCTTATGTCCCTGATGAGCGTAAATATGTCTCGCGCTCATTTGCCGGTTACCATGCAGGCGAGGTCATTGTCAGAGGACTTGCGCTAAGTCGTGATCGATTTTTTGCTAGATCAAGATATGCAAGGACTATCAGTTTGGTGGAAATGCTCACCAAGTATTTAAAAAAAGAGAGGAACTTCGATGACGAGTCTCGATGGATCATCGCTGGTGGCGCATTAATTCGTGAAGATGCAAAGAATAATATTCAGGAGTCCTCGGTCGTGGCCAGCGTGACCGCTGGACCTTTAGTGCAGGAACAAGGTAATGGGGTCGGCGTTGAAAGTGGCGACTCGGTTTTGCTCTTTGAAGACTCACCAGAAAAGGCCTTGTCGTCGGCTTCTGCAGTTCCAATCGTACAGAAAAAGCCCGTGACATTTTGGAAGTTCAACTACTTCCATAGTAGTAACGGAAAAAATCCTCTTCGTGATTTTTGGTGGTTTGACTGGCGTCTGTATGCGTGTGCGAATTGGGCCTCAGATGATTGGAGCACTCCCATTGAAGAAAAAGTAGATTTAGTACGGACCCTCAAGCAACGTTTTAATATGACGTTTGTATCTCAACCTTACTTGGGTTTTAAAACCGCTGAAGTTTCGATTGAGGATCAGGTGGCGGTGAATCTACCCACAGCGTCCGATGATGTATTGAAATTGCGATTCAACAAAAATGGCGAACTTTGTGCGGATCCTTCTCATTGCGCTACCGGAGGATTCAAGCCAGTCGTAGAAGTCAGGAGTGAAAAAGAGTACACCCCGTATCTTGTCGACTTAAGGGGCTTTTTCTTTGCGAATCCACTGGATTTTGACGACCTCGGGCACCGTCGTCGTTTTGAAAACTATGAGGATGTTGATGTTATGCCTTCGCGAACCAAAGAGATGTATTTTGCATTGTCCACTCCCAGGATTTATTTTCGCAAGAAGGCGATGGTGAATAGGGCTCTGACGACCCCTGAGCTTCTCGGCACACGAGTGGAGTGGCATGAGGACCTCAACGAGGAACGCAGATATGATCAATAGTGTTATTGATTCTCCCTTACACCAACTTTATTTTCTAGTTGAAGATGAGCGGCTCACTCCTGTGGAAAAAGTTTATGCAAAAATCCGAATGCTTTTTTTATCTGGCGATGTGGCAGGCTTAACTTCGCTGCGACCTGAGATTGATCGGCTGGAGTCCGATCGGCTGCCTGTGAAATCTATTTATCAGCTCAGGCTCGGAATTCGAAATAAAACACTCACCCCAGAATTTTTGGCTGAGATGGAGGCTTTGAGCCTCGACGGCGTTTGGGAAGCAGAAAAATTGTTTTGTCTTGGAATGGCTTTTGAGAAGTTAGGTGAGGAGCAGCGCTGCGCTTTGGCTTTTACCAAGGCGCGCTCCATTTATGCACGCCACGGTTGCGGAGAGCTAGAACTGCGTTCTTATTATAATTCGGTGATGGCTCAAAGTCGGATTGCTCCTCACAAAAACTTTGTATTGGAGTATCAGGCTTTAGCCTCCTTAGCGAAGGACCTTGGCGCTCATTCGATCGAGGGCATGACACTCACGATGATCTCGCGCGAGTACCAGATTTTGGGCCTTCTTGATCAAGCTTTTCTTATGGTCGAAGAGGCTTTGAGTAGGTTACTTCCAGAGCGCGGATCGTTTCATTACTTTCACGCAGTCCTACACAAAGCCCATGTTCTTTTGGACCTTGCGCGCGTTTCAGAGGCACGAGATTGTTTGAAAGAAGCCGAGCTGGCCACATTTGTCGAAATTGAAATGGCTCGTCGGTTGTTGCTTGCAAGCTTAGAGCCTGGTGTAGGTTGGGATCAAAAGTGGGAACAGCATTTGTTACCAACCTGGAAAAACCGCGTTCCTTCGCTTTTGAAACGTCTTGACCCAGTAAAGGCAGGTCCCGAAAGTTTGGATCTGACACCGCTAGAGATCAAGCTGATTCGTCTGGCTTACAACGGTCCCATTGAGAAGTGGGACCTGATCGAAAAACTTTATGGTGGTGAAGAGTCGATGCTTCGGCTTGAAAATCGTTTTAAGAATTTGATAGCTCGGGTGAGAAAAAAGCATCCTATGCTCATCATCTGCGACCAAGGCAGATACTATGCTTCAAAAATTCCTTGGTCTGATGTTGGTTAAAGATTCCAGTCTTGAATTTCACATTCGATGGTGCCTTTGACCGAAATTTTTATGTCTCCAGAGTCAGGATCTCCGACCTCATTGAAGTCGCGGCATTCGAAAGTCGCATGAAGCGTTTTTTCATCATGGGAAAAGGCAATGTCACACGCAGGAGCGTCACCAGGAGCCCAGAAATAATTGTCAGGTCTGGTGAGGATGAGAATGGACTGGCTGGGAACGTTACCTTTGTTGAATGAAAGTGTCCCGGTGGGAACGCCGCTGTTTTTAATATCAATTAATAGCGAGGATTTAAATTCATCGACCTTACGTAGACCCCAAATATGGAAAGTTCCCTTGTCGAGAATACATGCAACTTTGTCACCAATGGCACTGTCAATTTCCAATTTTTGCGAAACAGCCCCAGTGATATCCAAACTGGCTTTTCCATGATACTCAGTTTTCTCCAAAACATTTTTAAGCTCTTGAGTATCAATAGGAGCATTTTTTGGGTCAGGCAAGTTAGGCCCAGGAGCAGGGATTTCAGGAGTGTCTTTTGTAGCGCTTTTATAGCTTACAAAACATCCGAATTGAGCGAGCGCAACCATAGTAGTTATCAAAAATTTTGTTTTCATTGGGTTTACCTAACATGTAAAGCAGTTAAAGGCTAGAAGGACCGCTCTGTGCGCAATGTTTTCCAGAGAATGACATAAATTGGCTCCCAAACTCCTCTCGAGCTCGCAGCAAGTTATCTCGCGAGACCTTCGCAGGAAGGTGCCGAGGGGACTTCGGTATTTTTATATAAAGTGGGAGGAGGGCTTATGGCCAGTACATAGTTAAGTAGGTACCTCGGCGCAGGAGCACGTTCTTCCATCTACATGCGGCTAGCGCGCAGGACATTGCTTTTTAGCAAGCCAAAAGTTAAACCCACGTCATGAAGACTCTCCTTACTCAAATTAGAAAACAGCTAGCACAGGCAGCTGATCCCCGGAAAGCCCCTCAGATGCAGGCTTACATGAAATCAGAAATGCCGTATCACGGAGTTCCAGTTCCGATGGCGCGTAAGAAAAGACCTATGAAGAAATGATCACAACCGGCGCGTGGTGGGACTATGTTGATGACCTATCTCATCGAGTCGGTGATCTTCTGCTCCTTTACCCGAAGCCGATCAAGTCAAAGATGTTAGTGTGGAGTCGCTCAAAAAATATCTGGAAGGCGCGGGTTTCAATCATCTGCCAGTTGTCTTTCAAAGCTAATACGGATCTTGATTTGTTATACGCCTGTATAGAGCCATCACTGAATTCCAAAGAGTTCTTTTTGCAAAAAGCTATAGGATGGGCGCTCCGGCAATATGCTTGGACCGACCCTCAGGAAATAAAAAGGTATGTTTCAAAGAATAGCGATCGACTTGCGCGTTTGAGTCAAAGAGAAGCTTTGAAAAATATTTGACCTCTTTTTTCTAATTCGCCACAATCAAAACGGGGAGTCATGTTCCGAGCCATCCAGATTCTTCTTTCCTTAAGTCTAACCGTTGAATCGAACAAGAGCCAATGGTTCTTCGACCCTTTCTGGCAGCGCCATCTGGAACGGGTCCGCCCTCACCCAGGCGGGCTTTGCTTCAATCAACGGGACAGGAAGAGCTGTCGCGTGGGCGGGATACATCCGAAACGGGAGCACGGGAACAAATAACATTGCTGTCACCGTTTCGCCGTCTGGAAATGTGAGGGATTTTGTTGTTTGGGCCTGCGATATTTTTCGTCTCGCAGTGCTTGCGGGTCGGTGTGTGACATCAGTTCTTTGGCTCGCAGGACAAGCTCCATCTCCTCTTTACTCAATGTCATTTCTAAACGCACCGACTCGTCCTGCTGGAATTTCTTTTTCTCTGTTTGTTCAATTTTAATATCTAACGTCTTTGCAACGATCACTTGAGCTTGAGCCTCCGTCTTATCTTTGACCATCTCCAAAAGCTGAGCCTTGTCTTCAGTTTTTACTTCGCCTCCCGAAGCCACTTTTTGCCTAACGGCCTTAGCAACTAAGCCCACGCGGGAGAGGTCTAGTGACCCATCCTTGATATCTGTGATTACAGATGGAATTTCATCTCCAAGTTTAGCAGCGTCGATACGAGCCTGAGCGGAGGCATTGCTATATCCAATCTCACCAACTAAGAACGCAAAAAGACTTGGGTAGTGGTATTCGAGGTAGACGCGTCTTCGGTTGACCTCGCGAATTCTATCAATGACGATGCCCATGATTTTTCTTTCAGATGCGACAGCTTTTTTGAGACTGGTTACGAGTTGTTCTGAGTTCATTGGTTTACCTCCGGCTATGGGTATACACCATGTTTTAGAAATGCGTTTTTTGCGAATTTCGATGATTAAGGTGAGACTACGAATGCTCGATAGTAAGCTTGGAAACAGCTGCCACAGGCACTTCACGTGGTGATGAAAACGCGAGCGATCCCGGGTGAGTCTTGGAAAAGAAAGTTGCGTATTACGCGAATGTGACGACCAAAAACCTTGTCAAATTATTTTAATTTTGTGCTTCGCATTTTTCACTTCGTGAGCCGAAGTTCACTGCGCTCCGCTGTGGGCAGCGCTAGGCTGAGCGTCTCTCATTTCCTGCCAGCTATCAGTACAAACATCAACCATCGCGTAGGTGTCTTTTGCGAGTTTGCAGTCAAACTCGTAGGTCTGTTTTGGATCACCGCTGATTCGAGTGATCAACTCAACGCGGGCTGGATAAGAGTCTTTTCCTTGTCTGTGCTCTTTGAGACGGCCATCTGAGTAAAGAGATTTAAAAAGAATATCAGTAATCTCTTGCTCATCGGCAAAGCCATTTAAAGACGCTAGGCAGGAGCCAAACTTTGCCGAAGTTCTATCGGATTCAGCAGTGTTCAGAAATTCCCGATATTTTTTCCAGCAACCTTTTTCGTCCGTCATAGCGTGAAACATGAGGGTCGAGTCTTCAGTCATTCTTCGCTCTTCGCCGCTTAAAAAGATCATCGTGCAGGCAGATGCGCATCTTGTTGTCGGTAGAAGCGTTGTTTTGATTTTTCGACCCTTCCACATTCGGAGAAATTGCCCCATATTGAAGGCGTAGGAAACGACTCCCCCTGGGGAATTAAGGACGACCTCGTCGATCTCGCCGAGATTGATATGGGGAGGATTAGGCCCAGTTTTTTCAGAGGTCCATCTTCCGTTTCTGTAGTAATCTGGTTGACCAGGTAGTCCGATAGCATCCATCAGAGTGGCATCGATCACACCAGAGATGTAGAGCCGACGACCAATAATCTTAATTTGCATTGAGGAGCTCTGGCCTTGATAAAAACCATCCGGAACCTCTCGTAGCAAATCATCGAGTGGAGTTGGGGCTCCCAAGGCCGCAGTTCCGATCATCATGCTCATCATCGCCAAAATTCTCAAAATCATACAGTGTCCTAACGAGTGTCAAAACATTTGACATGCCCTGGGGGCTTCCATTGCAAGAAGGTCTAGGCTACCTACATCATTGCAACCCCCATACCCACCGAGACCTTCGGTCAGCTCCCCCCTTTCGCCAACTCGTGGTAGAGTCGTAAAAATGAAAACCAAGTGGACCTACTTCAAATGGACCCTCACCCTCGTTATTCTTCCGGGACTGCTCATCGCTGTGATCATCTCTTCGCAAAAAGCGCAGTTCTTCGCGATAGAAAATATCGAAGTCGTGCTCACTAACGACCTCAAAAACTCCCTCCACATGGAGAGCTTCCTCAAAAAAACCAACGCACAACTTGAGAGCCTCAAAGGTCACTCTCTTTGGGATCTTGAAGTCACAGACGTTTACGATTCTCTCCAAAAAGAAACCTGGATCGAATCGTTGTCACTCACGCGCAAGTGGCCGAGCGAGCTCCTTGTAGAAATCACAGCACGCGAAACCAAGATGATCTACGTCAATGGCCAGGGCCAAACCTTTCCAGTACTCGCAGATGGTGCCATGCTTGAGAAAGTAGATCCGGCGACAGTTCCAGACATCATGGTGATGGTTGGGAAAAATTTTGAAAAGTCGCCTGAGCTTCGTAAGAAAGCGCTTGCTGTGATTGATGAAATTCCTGATGAAGGGAGTTTCAGTAAAAAAAATATTGCTGAACTTCGCTTTGAACAGAACACAGGATTTTGGGTGTCGCTCATGCAAGAGGGATTGCAAGTCAGACTCGGTGAAGATCGTGTGCGTTTGAAGGCGCAGCGAGTGAGTCAGGTGATCAATTATATGCAAAATCAGGAATTACAGGCTCGCGTCATAGACGCCAATTTCTCCAAGAAAGTTCTTGTCAAGCTGCGTAAGGCTCCCTAAGCTTAAGTCAAGGGAGCTGGTTTTAGAGCTAGTCAAGTCCTCAAAATGTCTCGCTTAAGGTCCAGACGATCGCTGCGAAAACCTGCTTCTGAAGTTGAATTTAAATGGAGTTTCAACTTTAGCATCATGTGTTTGCAACACCATCGAGGGATTAAGGATGAGTAAGACCTCAAATATGCGTTTCCCCGTTATGACCGGTCTAGATATCGGTTCCACTAAAGTCACTTTAATGATTGGAATCCCACAGGCCGATGGAAGCATCGACATTGTTGGAGTTGGCGTCGCGCCTAACAACGGAGTTAAACAAGGGATCGTTATCAATATCGAGTCCACCACCGAAGCCATTCGTAAAGCGCGCGAAGAAGCTGAGTTGATGTCTGGGTACCAAGTCAGCGACGTATGGGTTGGAATTTCTGGTTCACACATTAAGTCGTTTGATTCTAAAGGCATGGTCGCCATTAAAAATAAAGAAGTGAACTCAGCAGATATCGACCGCGTGCTTGAAGCGGCTCAGGCTGTTGCTGTTCCATCTGAGCGAACGGTGCTTCATGTTCTTCCGCGAGAGTTTCGAGTGGATGGGCAAGATGGAATTTCTGATCCCGTTGGGATGAGTGGTGTTCGCCTTGAAGCTTCGGTTCATATCGTTACCGGAAATCAAATGGTGATTCAGAATCTTGCTAAATGCATCGAGAAGGCGAACATGAAAATTCGCGGCCTCGTACTGGATCAGCTCGCTTCAGCGCTTGCTGTACTTAGCGATGACGAAAAAAATCTCGGAGTTTGCGTTGTTGATATGGGCGGTGGCACTTGCAACACACTCTACTTCGTGAACGGAAGCGTTGCTTACACGTCGATGATTCCAGTGGGTGGACAAAACTTCACTCATGATATTGCTGTGGGGCTGCGCACTCCACAGAGTTGTGCTGAGGAAATTAAAAAGAAGTATGGCTGTGCTCTTGCAAGTTTAGTTGGTGATCAAGACACTATTGAGGTTGAAGGAGTTGGCGGGCGAAAAACGCGAACCGTTTTACGCCGTGATTTGGCCGAGGTGATCGAGCCACGAGCCGAAGAAACACTTCAACTGATTCAAATGGATTTGCAGTCAAGTCAGCTTTTAAATGTTCTGGGTTCTGGCGTAGTTCTGACCGGCGGCGCCAGCCAGCTAGACGGTCTTATTGAAATGGGAGAATTTATTTTCGATGTTCCGGTCAGGAGAGGGTACCCTTCAAAGGTGGGTGGATTGACGGATGTGGTGAAGAGCTCTTGTTATGCTACAGCCGTAGGTCTTCTTTATTTTGGAATGAGAGAAACTAAAAACTTTAAAGATCTTTCGGAAAGTCAAGAATCAGTGACGGACTCGGTCGCCGATATGAGTCGGCGGGTGCGAGATTTTTTCGGTCAGCTTTTTTGAGAGATGTGAGGGGGAATTATGTTTGAACTAGAGGAAAATGTGAATATAGGTGCCAATATTAAAGTCGTAGGAGTTGGGGGAGGCGGCAGCAATGCGGTCTCCACCATGATTGAGGGTGGAATGAACGGCGTTGAGTTCATCGTCGCAAATACCGACGTGCAAGCTCTTAACGCCAATAAAGCCACGGGTAAAATTCAGCTGGGGCTTGAGCTCACAAAAGGGCTTGGCGCTGGTGCCAACCCTGACATCGGTCGAAGAGCTGCCATTGAATCTTACAATGAAATTGTGGATAAAATCGAAGGCGCTGATATGATTTTTGTCACCGCTGGAATGGGCGGTGGAACAGGGACTGGTGGAGCTCCCATTGTTGCAAAAATCGCAAGAGAGCTTGGCGCGCTTACGATCGGTGTGGTCACTCGTCCATTTGTTTTTGAAGGCAAGCGCCGGCAGCGGCACGCCGATTTTGGATTGCACGAACTCAAAGAGAATGTAGATACGCTGATTGTGATTCCAAATCAGAAGCTGCTTGCGATCTCTGGCGAAAAAACGCCTCTTCTGGAAACTTTCAAAAAAGCTGATGAGGTTTTACTTCAAGCTGTGAAGGGGATTTCGGATCTCATCAATATTCGCGGTCTTATCAATCTTGATTTTGCAGACATTAGAACGGTCATGGCCGCTAAGGGCATGGCGATTATGGGGACTGGATCTGCTAAAGGCGAAAATCGCGCTGTCGAGGCTGCAACTGCTGCTATCTCGTCGCCTCTTTTAGAGAATATCGCCATTGATGGGGCTACAGGTATTATCATTAATGTCACAGGCGGACCTGACCTGAGTTTGTTTGAGGTCAATGAAGCTTCGTCATTAATCACCGACGCCGCTCACGAAGATGCTGAGATTATTTTTGGTGCCGTCATTGATGATACGTTGGTTGACGAGGTTCGAGTGACTGTCATTGCAACTGGCTTTGGCACGCAAGAAGCCAAACAAATGGCACGGACGGATGTGATTCCTGCTCCAGCCCAAGAGATCAGTCAGCCTACCGTAAACCCTGCGCTGCAACCGAACTTGAATCCATTTAACAATCCGTACAATGCTCCAGCTCCTACATACCAGCCGAACTGGAACGAAGTGCAGGATCAAGTGAGAGCTCACTTAAATCCTACGCTTCCACCGCAGTATCAAGCTCCACCCGCACCTCCTGAGACTGCAACTTTTCAAAATGTGACTATTGCAGGGCCGCCGCCACAGGTGGAAGCTCCGCCAGCAGATATTTCTGCGCAACTTCCTCCAATTCCTCCTTATCAAAAGTCGGATGTGATCCCTAGCCAGAGTGCTAATGCCCAGAATCCACTTCCACGGGATTTGCTCTTAGCGAAAGTCAGAGCTTTTAAAGAGAATCAAGACAAAGGAAAAGGCCCGAGCCCTGAGCAGCTTTCAATGAACATCGATCCTGAACAAACCGTTGAGGAAGCGCGCAGGCTAGCTCGTGAGGTTTTAAAATCTCCGTTTTCAAGTCAGACTTTGGAAATTCCAACCTTTATTCGAAAAAGGCAAAACTTTGAGATGGGGAGTGATGAGCCTAAGAAATAGCTCTACTCCCAAGCATGCCTAAAGCCTATTTTCTATCGGATCTTCATCTCAAAGATCCGAATGAGATTAACTGTATTAAACTCACCACCTTCCTAGCCACCTTGCTCGAGACAGAAAGAGCGGGGTGTGAGCTTTTTTTAGTCGGTGACATTTTTGATTTGTGGATCGCTGATCATCAAGTCTTCGCACAGAAATTTGCAAACATCGTAAACCTCATCGAAAAGTGTGTCCGTCATGGATTTCATGTTCATTTTTTTGAAGGGAATCACGATTTGTATCTGCAGCGTTTCTGGGAAGAGTCTTTGGGAGTGCAGGTGCATAAAGAGGCTACTTACTTTAAACTTGGCACGTTAGTTGTGAGGGTTGAGCACGGTGACGAAATCAATCTCGATGACAAATCTTATTTGAGATTGCGCAGCTTTTTGCGGTTGGATTGGATGGAAGCCCTCAGCTATCGGATCCCAGGTGCCTG
This sequence comes from Pseudobdellovibrionaceae bacterium, assembly GCA_044229295.1. GTDB lineage: Bacteria > Bdellovibrionota > Bdellovibrionia > Bdellovibrionales > Bdellovibrionaceae > JBGATJ01. Next base: position 1,634 of record JBGATJ010000059.1, on the reverse strand, counting down.
GCTCTCAGGATTTGGAGATCTCGCAAGTCGCACGTCGCGCAAGTTTAGTCAGAAAAAACGTCAAAGAGATCGAGACGGGATCAGGGGCATGATTCGTCACCATGCTGAAAGAAGTTTTGCAGAAGCCCCATTTGATTTGATCGTGACTGGTCACATGCATGTTCTAGATGAGTGGAGTTTTTCGGCCAAGGGAAGCACCGTTCATTCTGTAAATCTCGGCACTTGGATGGAATCTCCCCGTGTTTTCGTAGTCAGCGATGATCCTAAAGGAGAATGGATCGCCCTTTAAGGTTCGTTAAACTTGTAGCGCGTTTGCGGTCCCGAGTTTACTTTGTTGATTACGCCTTTTTCTAATCCCCACTTGAGAACTCTTTGTGAAGTTGCAAGGGAGACTCCAATAAATGAAGTTGCTTGCCGAGCCGTAAATTCGGTAAGACCAAACTGGGTGCGCATTTTCATGAGTGCAGCTTCTTGAATAGATTGTGGATTAGCCTCGTTGATATATTTCAGAATGCCGCCACCTTTTAAAATCCTGAGCTTGTAGTTTCCATTTTTTTCCACGACCTGAATGGGAAGTTGGTTTTCCTTCATCCATTCTCGCAGACGTTGCATATGCACATAAATGCGAGGAGCTGAATGTTCAGGGTCATACCATTCATCGGGATAGAGGCTGAAGAACAGAGCTCCAATAGTTACAGGTTTGTAAAAATCCTGGCAGAGGGCTTGGAGAAGTTTATGAAGGTGGCCACCTGATTTGAGCGAAGCCTCTGGTTTTCCTTTGACCTCACCGGTTTTTAAATCAATGACTGTCTCAGGATCTCCGTTGTCTCCATCAAATCGTCCCTTCCATATAAAAAAGGGATTAATGTCTTGAGCGTCAAATTTTGTGTACGTGAGAATTCTCTGCCGAAAAGCTTTGTGAGGAGTTCCATGAAATAGAAAGCTTAGGATTTCTTTTTCGTGAAAGAGTGCGCCTATCTGGTAGTCGCAGTCTCGAACTGTCTCCCAATCACCGATTTGGTACGCCTCCAGTTGGAGCGCATTTAACTGATCTCTGAGTTCTTGTGTCGGTTTTTCTGTGAGCTCTAGGACGAGCTTCCATTTGCGAAGATTCCGCATTGTCTGGACTTGGTTTTTTAGCGTCATGTTGGAAGCTTTATCAAGGTGCGCTCGAGCCGCGCTAAAACGGTTCTCTCCCATCTCGGCAAGCGCCAAGAGCTCAAGACAATGTGCATGCAAGACCGAAAATTTTTCTAACTGCGTTTTTTCTAGGAGGGGATTTAGAAGCTCAAAAGCTTCTTTATGTTTATCAATATAAATTAACGACGCTGCTAGGTTGATTTGACCGACCACGTAAGCGTAGCTCTGAGGATCGGTGTTTCGAAGATACTGTTCAAGTTGTGTACTCGCGCTCTCATAATCCCAGCGAGACATGTGGTAAAACGATTCATAAAGATAAACTTCGGCGGCAAATTCTCCGTGAAGAGCTTGGAGAATCTGAAAAGCTTCTTCTCCAGCCCCGACGCGTAGAAGATTGGCAGCATATTCAGCGCGCTCTTGGGGAGTAGAGTCGTTAGATTTTCCACGGATGATGGGCCAAAGAATTTTGACGGAGAATGACGACATCTGTGCCC
>JBGATJ010000058.1:0-28978 GCA_044229295.1 Pseudobdellovibrionaceae bacterium | reverse complement strand
GAAGTAGGCCTGAAGGAGAGTTTCATCTTCCTTGCCGCAAGAATATAGGCCCAGGCGCAAAAGCAGCTGACGAGTGACACTCTCTGAGAAAGTCCGCTCAAACTCCTCGTTGAGGATAGATGCGAGTTTTTCATAATCGCAAATCAGCGCGAGGGACTTGGCGAGCTGACTGAGATTCCACTCCATCATCTGAGGCTGGCGACCAAAGGCGTAGAGCCCGGTGTGATCAAAATAAGCGGCCGTAAAGTAAGGATCATAGGTTGGCAAAAATCGGTAGGGGCCATAGTCAAAACTTTCACCGGTCATGTTGATGTTATCGGTGTTGAGCACGCCGTGAACGAAGCCTGCCATCATCCACTGAGCCGTGAGCTGGGCGCAGCGCCTAGTGATGTGGCGGAAGCACTCGGTGATGTCGCTTTGAGTGTCGTAGTGCCGGCAAAAAAACTCCATGAACTTCTGCATAGGCTCTTTGAGACCTAAGGTTGCAAGACGTTGGACAGTCCCGATGCGCCAGTGGGAGTGGTTGAGGCGAACGAGCACTGCAGATCGTGTGGGCGAGGGCTCATCAGAGCGCGTGAGCTGCTCGCCGGTTTCGATCACAGAAAAGGTGCGGCTGGTATGAACGCCAAGGGTTTGTAGCATTTCAGTAGCGAGAACTTCGCGGACGGCGCCTTTGAGCGTGAGCCTGCCATCGCCTCTGCGAGAGTAGGGAGTTTGGCCACTGCCTTTGGTGCCAAGGTCCATGAGGCGCCCGCGCTCATCTCTGAGCTGAGCAAACAAAAAACCTCGACCATCTCCGAGGTCGGGGTTGTAGGACATAAACTGGTGACCGTGATAACGTAGAGCTAGAGGCTGCGTGAGATTGTGGGGGAGAGGTTGAAATTCTGCAAAATGATGGATCCACTCCTGATCTGTGAGACCCTCAAGACCGACCTCCTGGGCGGCCTCGCGGTTACGAAAACGCAGGATGCTTTGTGGAAATTTTGCAGGGACGACGGGATCGTAAAACCCATCTCCCAGCTCTAAAACCCTGACATCAGGGGTGTATTGGTAGGAGTTCATGGAGCTAAACCTACACGAAAACACAAGTTTCATGGAAGTGATATGTTGACTTTACAAAGGCCAGACCCCATATTTTTTGACTCTCATCCCAAGGAGATTCCAGTTTGCAAAAACCGTTTCAGGGCAATCTAAGCCGGCTTGATAAAATAGGAATTTTCTTTTCCTCAGTGTGCGCAATTCACTGTTTGTTAGCGCCACTTGTGGTGTTTACCTTCCCGTTTTTAATCACGTCAGTTCACAGCAACTGGTTTCATATCGTGGTTGCGATGTTTGTGGTGCCTGTGGGGCTGGTGGCGTTTCATCGCGGATACAAACGTCATCACGACAAGCGAGTTTTATTTTTGGGCTGGGTGGGCCTTGGGATTATCACTGTGGCTTCGGTGATTCCACATTTGTGGCTGCATTGGCTAGGGCATACGGCAGTGATGGTGACGGGGAGCTCGTTTTTAATTTTGGCTCACGGGATTAACTACAAAGTTTGTAAGGGGTGCATCGGGCACGCGCACCACCATGGAACGACTACCAACTTACGTTTACGACCATTGAAGACTTTTGTTCCTTTGGATGATGATCAAGCGAGAGCTGAACATTCTTAGAGAGAGGTTGTTTGACCTCAAGATTCATATCCTGTTTATCGACGTAGTAATTCACCCAAACCTGAGTGATGCCAGAATAATGAACCTGCATTAAACCTGTACGATCTAAAAGCTGAACTTTAAGGTCATTGGAAGCTCCCCAATGCGCATCAGCTTTGAGTTTTTTCTCAATGCTGCTAGCGGTGCGCTCAAGCTCCTCGCGAGTGTCATAGACGCTGATATTGGCGTGAGCGGGTGCAACCAGTTCAGGCCCTTGCTCAGTACCATCATAGGATTTTAAATTTTCATAAGTCGGGAACGAAAAATTCTGATACCCAACAAAGGCTAACGTACTGGCCACAAGCAAAAGTAAAATAAAGTTGCGACTCATAAATCCCCCCAGAGTCTTAACGCTATCTTTAAATTATATCACAATGCATCAGAAGGGTCCAAACGAGAACTACCACCCGTATCAATGTGAGAATATTTTGATTTTACAAGTTCAAAACTCTGTGAAATGAATACCAACTAATAACGTATTGAAAACCAAATGCCCTAAAGGGCCCCCAGCACGAATAAAAGGAGATCCCATGTCCGAAAAAACAACTCGAAGAGACGTCCTCACCCAAGTCGCAGGCCTTTGTTCAGCCATCGCCGTCCTGGGCGTGACCCAATCCACATTTGCTCAGGAGAGCCGAAAACGCTCTGACGAAAAACCAACGGATCTTCCACTTGCTGATCCAGCAAAAGGCCAGGCGGCACAGCTGCAATATCACGCGAATGTAGCTGATGTGAAAGACCCGGCTGTGCGAAAACAGCAAGAGGATATGAAAAAAGAAAAGTTTGAAAATCAAATGTGTAAGAACTGTTCTCAGTACGTCGGAGTTGGAAAAAAAGGTAGCGACGATGTTGGTTCTTGCAAAGTGATGACGTCGCCTAAGGTTTTGGTGAAGAGCACGGGCTGGTGCTTGAGCTGGAATAAGAAGGCGTAGATTTTTTTCGGCGCCGGAGAGCCTTCGATTAACGAAGGCTCGGGGCTCATTGCAATTACATCAAATCTTGGCAAGGAAGCTTGATAACAGGGCGTGATCCCATCATGTCCCAACCTGTCACCTCTGCAGTAAGGCGACCATTGCCCGAGCTTTTTACGAGGACCTCAAAACCTGATTCTGTAGATGAAAACACACTGCACTTCATAGCACCAGAAACAGCACTGCAGGTTCCTGGATAACGTTGCCCTTGGTATTCACCGTGAGGAACGAAAACCTCTACTGATTCTTGACCAGATCCCACGTTTTTTACAGTGACCGTCAATTGGTTATCCATCACCCTGGGCCGCATGCAAACAGCATCGTAAGCTTGAGCGTAGGTGCCGACGGAAATTAGAATTAAAGTGGTGAGTAATTTCATTTTTTCTCCTTCATTTAGATTTGTGGTGTTTTGTAGATGAGTGAGGGGGAAAAGGATAGGTGTGTTGAGGGGTTTGGAAAAGTCTTCGTTTTGAACTCAAAATGGAACTATAAAGTCGGTTCACTAAAATGGACACTGGTATCTTAGCAAAATGGTTTTTGCCCCACCTTGAGGCTGCGATTTAAGTCAAACCTGCTGGGTGCAAAAACTTTTAGCTCCCTAACTAGGGACTAAACTTGCTCAACAGGAAAGTTCAAATTGACCATTGTGCCTTGGCCTTCACTTGAAAATATCTGAAGATCGCCGCCCCATTCGCTTATTTTGCTTTTGGCAAATGAGACCCCAAATCCATTTCCTTTTTGTTTACCATAGCTGAATCCCACTTCCCCAATCCGCGAAAGGATATTCGAAGGAATGCCAACCCCGTTATCCATGATAGTAAGTTGTAATTTAGAAGAATAGGATCTGATAGCAATCTGAACTCTAGGTTTATCAGTCTCGGCAGTAGCTTCAATTGAGTTTTGAAGCAGATTTGCAACAATCCTTTCAAACACAATAGGACTTCCTTGAACTTCAAAGCCACCGTTTAGATTATCTGTGACAAATTCAACGGTCGGATAAGATAGAACTTTCTCTTCTAAAATTTTTTGAATGGACTGCCGGAGAGGAAATCGCGACAACTCCTTTGCATCAACTTCCAAGGTGTCAGCGTCTAATCTTTCAGGCTTTACAACTTTTCGTTTACGGGTGCAGTCAAGCATATCATCTGCGATCGATCTGATGCGAATCGTAGCCTTTCGAAGTAGATCCCGTTTTTCTGGTGGAAAACCTCGGGCGTCTCTGAGTGCAACTTCTAAGGCCATTAAAGGTGACCGGATATCATGGGACACTTGAGCCGAAACCAAAGAGAAAGCTCTTTCCTTCTCCAAATGGGCGTTTAACTGCACTACTTTAAGCCGCTCATTTAAGGTGTCAGATTCAGCAGGTTTTTAGCCTCCAAGATTCTCATTTTTAGCTAACCCCAGTGAGATCAAGATTACCTCTACCACGATTCAATTTCCAAAACATGGTCTACGATCCAGAGTTTAGGGACCAAGCCGACATTTCTAAGCGCCGTCAGAATAATGGCCGTTAAAAATAAGATCCAAGCCGAGATAAAGAAAATAGCCGGCTTAAAGCCGTTTATATAAACCGTAACCGCTGTTGCAATCAATATGAGTGGAACGATCGCAGAGGTTATGGCAGAAAATTTTAAATTCGGTTGCGTGTCCAGAAATGGCGTCAAAATTGCGGCCATAGCATAGATAGATGCGATCACAAGCATCATGCGAGATAAGAGCTTTCCATTTTTCTCTAAAAGTAGAAAACGTCGCGCAAAGATTGTAATAAACATAAATAATAGGTGTAAGTAAGCCGCACGAAACTCAGTGATCTGATATCCAGTTTTCCCAAAGAATATCGGAGCGTAACCAGTTATCGTTACCTGATACATGAAGAAACTTGCCACGTAACCACAGTAATAGAAATAGGTGCGGTCTTTTAAAGAAAGTCCTAAGAACATATTATAAAACATTAAAGCTAAGAGGAGACCGAAGAATAGGCCATAGAAGAAATTTGAATTTTGTATGGAACTAGTTTTTTTTGTATCCGAAATCAATTCAGATTTGAGCTGAAGAGAACCATTGGACTGAGCCTCAACATAAAACTCAATTGACTCCTTTTTAGGAATACTTAAACTAATCTCAGGCAAGACTACATCTTCCCCATGGTTTACATTACCTCGATCCCAGAAGCCGAGATGCTTTGCCTCCTCCGTAAAATAAACATTAAGCTTTTTTAGCACTGGATAAAGAAATTGGTATTTACCCTGAAAATCAACATCTGAATTGTTAGTGCACTTCACTTTTAACCAATGGGTGAAGGGAGTAAATCCCAAGGCCGTGTCTGAGTTAAAACTTTTAAAAGCCTCAGTTTTTTTTATTTGCGCTAACGTTTGGGCATTTGTGTTATCGACGACTATCCATTTTTCACAGACGACTTCGTCGTTTGCGGCACTCACCGAAATGGAACCCAGAGTTAGAAAAAGTAAAAAAAGCTTTTTCATTTTGAATTTGCAAAGCTCGTAATTAGCTTGGCTATTTTTTCCGGGGCAGAAAGTTGTGGCCAATGAGAACCCGTTTCAACCTCTTCTACCTCGTGTTTAGGATATAATTCAGCCATTTTCGATCTCACTTTTGGCGAAAAGAATGGATCTTCATTGGACCAAATTTGTAAAGTCTTAGTTTCAATACTTGTGCTAGTCCCCTGGTGGTTTAAAAATGCCTGGTAATAAATGCCGATATTTTTTCTAACCAAGGGATCAGACCACGTTTTAACTAAGGACTCTTTATAAGTTTGCGAAGGAGAATTTTCATCTCGAAAAAGATATGACTTCAGAAACGCATAATTTTTTTCTGCCAGGACGATCTCCGGGGATCTCACAATAGCATATGCATATTGAGATCTAGCATTTTGAACTGGATCATTTTTTATCGCGTGCAAAAGAACATCTGGCGATGGGCCGTTGATTAGAACGAGTTTTTTATGCAACTCAGGCATTGATTGTGAAATTAAACTTGCAAGTATTGCCCCAAAATCGTGACCGACTAAAATGGCCTTCGCGTCCCCGTCCATTTTTTCCGTTAAGGCATTTGCTAGAGATTCAAGCGTAGAATTAGGTGCAAGCTCTGCTTTATCAACAAGCCCGGGTAGCCCTACCAATTGGATTTTGTCAAAATCACCTGACAAAATAGGGATTACCTTCTCCCAAGAGCCTGAATGATCCGGAAGGCCATGAATTAACGTAATTGATTTCATGTTTTCATCCCAAATAGGGCAAACTTGGTAACATCAGTAAATTCGGTATTTTTAAAGCCTAACAGAAATCTATTGAAGTCTCTCTGCACAAGACTCTTGCCGTCAGCGTGCTCATGAATTCGAACAGATGTGATGTTTTTCCTCGTGCCGTTTTTAAACATATTGTAATGAAGAACTTGATTATTTTTAAAAAGATCATATTTGAACTTGGGAAAATTTGGAGCATACATCGCATCAATGAAGGCCTCGTCACCCCTTTGGTGATGACCAAAGATTGAAGGTACACTTGCGGTCATCGAAATGACCTCGCTTACCGTTAGATCTTTATATTCATTCGTAGCATTTAAAAGTACTAGTTTCTCGGACTTCAAACTGTAGGTCCAGAACTGGAAGGCATTGGAGAATGTTGAGAGCGTCCTGTTCCTGAAGGACTCCGAAAAAATCGCTTCACAAGCTTTATAGTGGCCGCCGAATTTGCCGGCTGGTATGCCTGTGAATTTATAAGTTAATAACTTTAATAGACTCAGTACCGGAGTTACTCCATGCCATTTGCGGACATTCTCATTCCAAAGATCAATCTCATCAGCATTCCATCGAAACTGCTTTTCCTTTATGGCCAGAAATATAAAAAGTGCATAGGCAGATCCGCTAACACAATGTACCTGTTCAAATTTAGAAAACCGTTCAAGACCAATGATCGAGTATATTGCATTTTGATAAGACGATAACATCCCAGTTCCATCCATTAAGAGGATGGGTTTTTTTTGGACATTGTTTTCTAAATACCGTTCTAGGTCAGCAGATATACTTTCAATGTGCCTTAAATACTTTTTCATAAGCCATACTCGTTTTTTTCGAAAAATTTTCGGTAATAATTGTAAAAATCAATTTAATAAAGCCAGAGCTTCTCGATTGCTCCACTAAGTGAAATCTTCGAACCAGGTATCTGGCAACTACTTTAGATTCACCAGCACTAGAAAAAATCAATCTAGATAGTTGTTGGAGGAAAAGTTTCCTTAGAAAAATTCGAATTTTCATCCTAACGGCTTTCGAGTTTTTGTCTCCCCAAAGGCGCTCATATCGGAATACTCTGACGAACACCTCGTTAGCCTTCCCTTGGAAAATGCTCTTAAAAGACTCGGCCTCGGTTGTCATCTGACTTTCCTGATGTTCCATCACAGAAAGTACACTTTGGACGGCAATGTTCAATCCCAAACCTAAATAGGGAGGCACCTTAAGGAGAGCGTCGCCGATGAGATAGATATTTTGATTTTCATATTTTAACTGATGCCAACAGACTTCTGAAAAACCAAAATCGGATTGGTTTGAGATACTGTCAACTTTCGATAAAAAATCTAAAGGCAACTGCTCTTTCCAAGGTTTTAGGACCTCTTTTAACTCAGTTTCGTTTCTAATCTTCAGAGCTGAACCAAAGTTACCGATTGTGAGAATTCCCTCGGTAGGATTTCTGGGAACATACAGAAAACTTAAGAGCTTTTTCTTGGGATCAGCTTCACTTATAAAACCGCGAGATAAGGCTAGAGGAAATTTCAATCGAACATCAAAGGAGTGATAGGCGCCTCGTCCACCAAATGTTGTGGTTTTATATTCGACGCCCCAATCATCTAAGAAATTTAGTTCTCGGCCCTTCGACCCAGTTGCAACCAAAAGCGAATTGTAAGAAATCGATTGTGTTTGGTTACCTTTCATAAAACCAATCGTCTTTTGGCCGGGATTTACAGAAATTGATTTAACAGAAAAAACTGTTTCGATGTTGGATGTCAACTTAGCCGCACATTGTAGTGCCTTTATGAATCCCCGGTAGGACCCAAAACCACAACTTGAACCGGTCTCAGCCTTCTGGAGGGTTACAGAGCCTGTGGTCCAACTAATCTCAGTACCGGGGTCTCCAATACTGACACCATTTCTTTTTAGCTCTTCAGAAAAATTAGGAATTAGATTATTAATCGAGGTCAAAGCTGCTGATACACATATATGACCATGTTTATCGCGAGCCAATATTTGTTTTTCGTAAATTTCTTCATCTTTTTGCTCTAAAAGAAAAATTTTTCGATATTTTTTTGATAAAGCGATGGCTGCAAAGATTCCCGATACACCAGCTCCAACGATCACCAAATTCTCATAGACTGGAAGAGTCACTAAATTTCCGGAGCCTAGATTTCCCAACGAGCTGGAAGATCTAACGGAGCGAGGACTGTCCGTTATATTTTTCTCGGATTCCGCTTTCGAGTCTGTCAGGTGCTCCCCTCGAGAGATCAGTCCGACTTCTTTGTTCTCAGCTCCAAATTGTGCTTCTAATTTCAAAGGGGTCCCTTTCACTTGCCTCGTCAGTTCGTTTCAAACCAGTGGCAAAATTACCATGCGCGTCATTCTTCTTCCACTTCTGTGGACACTAATTCAAAGCCATGCAAAATTTCCCATCTTTATGCTTTTGAAAGGCTTTTTTTAGGTAATATGCAGTTTTAATACCAAGATTGGTTTTACCAAATACGGATAAATTCGAGTTTAAACAAAAAGTATCCGGAACTTGATTTCCAAATTCAGGATTTCGGACAAATCGAGGCTAAAATAACTCCATATAACCTCTATAAAAACTTGAATGAAACCTTTTCAAAAACATTCCAGTTCTCTCTGGGGATTCCCTCCACGGATAAAATTGCAACTCGACACTTCATCCTAAATTTATATTTTGGCGTCGAGATCTCAAAATTATCTTATTCAGGTAGATAATTATTAAAATTGACCAACCGCGTCTTTAGGTGTACCCACGGTTTGCCGGCGTTAAGCGGCACCGACTACTGTTTTGACGGCTCAAAACTACACAAATGGCTATTAAATCCAAACCTTTAGCTGTTCGTAGGGCTTGATTTTTGAAGTAGGTAAATGTAACTGAGGAGCAAACATGAAACAGCTAGCACAACACAAAATCACCCTTGTCTCAATCTGGTTCACTCTCCTTCTTGTTCCCCAGGCTGGATTTTCTTGCAACCCAAATCCTTTACTTAAAAACATCAATGCAGTTTACGCAGCAGTTGATATCAGCCGTTATGCCCCAGTCCAACAAGTCAGCTACACCCCAGATGCGGATTTGAAGTCAGTAAAAAATCACGATTATGGAATCGAAGATGTTTCTTTATTTGCTGGCGTCGGAGTCGTAACTGCAAAAACTGGGCAGTCTTCTAAACTTAGTGACCCAACTGTTGGTTATGCTGGTGTTACTTGTATTAGCCCATGCCACTGTATCACTGCTCATCACTCGAACCGCATCTGCGATGACCCACGTACTGCGACAAATGAGGTTTGTGGCTCTAAAAAAGAATACTATGTTTCAACAAAGGTCGATTCAAAAGGTGCTTTTGGTCATGTTGATAATGTTGCTCATGTCACGGCGACTGGGGCAGCAGACTTTGGAGCTCAAGATTGGTCATTGTTAACTCTCGCAAATTCTAGCAAAGGTACTTCTCCTATTGGCAAGGATGTAATGTCCATTTCATTTGTTGATAGATCATCGGATAGGGACCTTTTAAAATACTACTCAAATTCTCATTTCCTTTCGGCTGTTGGATTTGCGCATGGTGATCAAGTCATTGGAAAGTCCAAGTTAAGAGGAACAGTCAAAGAATGGGACCTTACTCCTGAACTTGGTCTATTTCACTTTCCAGGTGAAGAGGCCAATGCTCAATGCTTCTATGCTGGCGAGTCTGGTAGTCCAGTTGTTGTTTATGGCAAAAAAGGTGGTAAGACCGTAGCTACTGCCGTAGCTATCAATACTGCTTCGGGTGCAATTGACCCTGAGACTGGAAGACTGGCCGATGGTGAAGCTATTGCACTTTATGCAATTCTTCCCAAAATAGTTGCTCAGTACAAGGAACAGAACAAAGACTTCATGAAGGAGTGGAAGCAAGCTGTAAGTACCGGAGTTTGCCCAGCAAACGGCAATTAGACCTATGACCTGTCAACTCTAAAAAAATGATTATATTTTAGATTTGGTATAACATGAGGTGTGCTATGGAAAGCCCTCCTTAAATTTTCTTTGAGCTCTGTTTTTGCATTCCAGTCATCACTGGAGTTCACGTATTTCGATCACAATCACGATGGTATAGTAGATTCAGAAGTTTTAGTCAGCTCGGACTTTACGATGATTACTATCTTGCCAGGGAAGGGTTCTCAGGGGTCTGTTACGACCCGTTGGAAAAACCATGAGTCGAAAATCATTTATGGTGGCGACCGTAATCCAACCTCAATACAATTTGATCTGAAATTGTTAACGGGACGAGCTACGGTTAAATATCAAAGAAAAGGACAAAAGTATTTGTTGTCTGACGTTCGCGCGAGGGAGCCAAGATTTTTTAACTCTTTGACCGACGAAGGTTCTTTCGGTGTTGATTCCTTTTCCAGCTTTGACACAGCTCCGATCGTATGTGGAAATCGCGATAGTCTAGACACGCAGACGCAGGTCGATGATGCATCCAAAATTTTGAATCAGGCCTGGGCAGAGTCAGCCGTAAAATTGTTAGGACCAAGTTGCCAAGGGAATGAGGCTCTCATTTCTATGTTCCGCGATGTGGCCGGTGAAGTTGGTAGGTACGATGGGCTAGGGAACATGAGTAGGCTCAAGTATTTGAAGTGTATCGGAACGGCAGGAAATGATGTCCCCGAGAAATTTGTCGCCTTTTTAAAAGAGCTATTCTCTGACAACCAAAAAAACTTGAAAATTAACTGCTCAAAAGAAAGTAAAGGTTCCAACAAGAAATGTGATGGGCACACGGATGCATCAAATACTATCGATTTTAATTTTCCAGTAGGCAACAAATGCAGCTCGGAAGATTTATTTCTAGTTTTTGCACACGAAAGCGGCCATTACGTGGGAATTGAAAATGAAGATGCAGCGAAAAAGTACGCTGAAAACATCCAAAAAAGTTGTCAAATTAATGATGGTCGTGTCGCCTCAGTCCCGGTAGCCGCCGAAATCGAACACAACAACGCCACCCTCGCAGCCAACGTCCGCGCCGCAGTCCCCAAAGAACTCGCCATCACACCCACCGGCCCCACAGCCATCCTGGCACAACGCCAGCCTGATTTAGGCACAGTCGCCGCAGCAAAGGTTAACCCCGGCGCTCGAACAGTTGCAGCGACCAGGTACGGGAACTCCATGATCAGTCTCTCAAACGCAGTCATGGGCTCTGTACCTAGTGCGCTAGCAAAAACGACGCTAGCCTCGGTACCTCGCCGTGGTTCAACGACTCCGACCAACGAAAATCCAGGCCGCGCCGTCGCCTCAATTCCATCATTGCCCGATACCAGCGTGCCTTCGGTTGATGGGGCAGAGTCTTCGTCGGGTTTTCAAAATGCGAGTTACAACGGGCCCGCGGTAGGGACAACATCTCGAGATCGAGCTCCGGCTGGTGCAAACAAAAAAACCAGCGCTGGCGAAGCGGCGCGTTCGTCTGGTGGTGGAGCGGGTGGTGGAGCGGGTGGTGGTGCTGGTGGGGCAGGTTCGCAAGGTAAGCTTGCGAGTCTAGGTTCTGGCTCTGGCTCTAGCTCCGGTTCTGGTAGTGCTTCGCCTGAGGGGAGTGCGGCTGGTGCTGCGAATTCGGCGCCGGTGAAGGTGCCTTCGCGGTTTTCGAATGTGGCTGGGGCTCAGTCGTTTTTTCAGAATCCGGCGGTTTCTATCAGTGTTAAGGAGGCGACGGCTCGGAAGCTTTCTGGGAATCTTTCGGAGATTGGGGTTCGGGTTTATCTTGGGACTTCTGAAGGGGATGCTGTTGGGGCTGGGAATGATAAGGCTCAGCTTAAACTTAAACTTCTAGAAGGGCGATTTGTTCCCTACAAGGTTCGTCGGGGACAAGGGGCTGATCCTAACATTCAGGACATATAGGGAGTTGGTTTGGGGTTCGTTGAGGGTTTGCGCAAGAAAAAATCAGTTCTGCTTCTTCTGGTGGTCTGTTTTTGGTTTGGTTATTCCACCATCAGCGTTCTTACGTTTGTTCATAATATTCATGCTTTTTATGATACCGAAACTCAGAGGCGCAAATCTCATATCGAGTTTCAGCTTCAAAATGCCACCTTCTTTTTGCTCACCGAAAATGTTGAGCCGCTTGTCTTAAGCCTGAAAAAAGCGCGTGGGCTTCATGAGTTTGACTTTTTCCTTCTCAAAAAAGGCAGTGAGGTTGTCGCTTTTGGAAATGCCGATGATTATCTTGAAGGGATCAATTACGACTATCAGATTCTCGATCAGTTTCAGGAGATTGACTCGCTTGCTCTTAAGACCATCAAAGTGGATGACTACAAGCTTACTCTCGGGATTAACAAATTAGAAACGACTTTTATTGTTGATCAGCTCAATGTTGAGAAAATTGCGATCATCAAAGACCTTTTGGTGGTTACGATTTTTGCGGCTTTGATTTTCTTTTTTATTCTTAAGGATATTTTGAATATTTCAAAGCTTTTAAAACGGCAAAATCGTGGGGAGCTTGGGAAGATTAAGACTCTTTCTACTGAGGCTCAGGTTTTGTTAAATGCTTCAACTGGGTTTGAGGAGCAGAATCAGAAACTTTCTGACGAGAATGCGCTTTTGACGACGTCTGTGAGTCCTGCCATTCAAACCGAGCTTTTAAGTGGCAAAGAGTCTCCGTATGCTTTTATGACGACTCTAGTTCGTGTGGATCTCAATGGCTACACTCAGCTTTTTTTAGAAAGGCGCGAGGAGTATCTTACTCAACTTCTCAATCAGTACTTTTTGCGCGCGCGCGAAGTGATTGAGCGATATGGCGGACTCATTTACCAGTATCTTGGGGATGAGATTATTTTTCATATTAAAGATGAGGCGGCCCCTGAGGGCAATTCCGCCAAAATGGCCATGGCTTGTTTACGAAGCCTCTTCGAAGAGGTTTCGATCATCGAGGATTCGGTGCGCGAGTCTGGGCACTCGTTTAAGGTGAAATCATCGTTTGTGCATGGACGGCTTCGTTTTGTTAGGCTTGATCAAGGGCATGCGCTCTCTGGGCTTCCACTGATTGAGTCGGTTCGGATGCTTGGGCAGATTTCTGAGAAAAATGAGAATACGCTTTGTATCTATGCTGAGGAGCAAGAGCGGTGTCATGATCTTTGTTCGTTTAAGGCGGAAAGAGTTGCGACGTTCAAAGGCTTTCAAAGCGAAACTAAGATTGTGCAGGTTGAGGCTTTTAAATCTATTCAAGAGGTTTTGTCAGAAAATATCACGTCTTCTGATCTTAGCTACTATCGCTCGGATCAAGACATCATCAAAGTCCTAGAGTATTTGAAGTCCGACGTTGTTGTGCAAAAAGAGGCTGTGTTTTTTGAGGTCTATAAATCCTATTCCCATATGAATATCTCGCTTTTAAAGCCTGAGGTTGTGAGCACGTTTAAAAAACTTCTCACCTGCTTGAAGTCTCGATTTTTGATCAATCCTCAGCTGTCTAAAGTCACTTGCGTGACTTTGTCTTTGTGCAAGCTTTTGATTCCGGCGACATCTTTTGATACTGAGTTTGAGGAGATCATCGTTGATTTTCTTCAGATGGACCATCCGCGTGTGAAGGCTGTGGCGGTTTCGATTTTGAGTCACTTTGGTCGTGATAATGTTTTTTTTGATATCTACTTGAAGTCTGACTCGAGCCGACTTTCTGCTGAGGCGCTTTTGGCGGCTGGTAAAATGAATCTTTCGTCTAAGGTTGTTAAAGGGCTTAAGAAGCTGATGAAGTCTCAGCAGAACGAAGAGTGGCAGAGTGGGCTTTATACGACTCTTTCGCTTTTGCGGTTTCACCATCATCGAGATCCGGTGTTTTATAAATCAAATCCTAAAATTCAAGATCTTGAGCTTGCTGCTAAAGCGTACCTTGATAAGCTTAGTCCCGAGCAGCGCCAGCGCGCTGACGTTATTTTTAAACCGAGCGCTTGAGCTCTGCCATAAAGTCTCTGGCCTGCGCCTTGATCTCGGGATCCATGTCGGTCCACGACTGATCTTCGGCTGCCGTGACTATGGCTTTGAGGGCGTTTAGGTTCATGCGCTCAGGGTACATATCGGTCCACTTATTAAAGGCTCTTTCCCAACCCATAGACTTTAATTTTTCAAGAGTTTCAATCCCCACGCTTCGAAGTTCTACACCGCTGACCCTGCCAAGGTTTTTGCCTTGCTCAATGGGAGTTTCTCCAGGTTTGTAGACGGGTTTTACTTTTTCGATGGCGGCAAGAATGCGTTTGAGTTTGGTGCCCTCTGCTGAATCTTTAATAAGCTCGGTGAGCCTTTTGATTTGCGTTTCTTTTTGTTTGGCGCCTACGACCCACATCGTGGTGTACCTTCTGTAACTTGGCGTTTGGGAGTTGAAAAAATCCCAGGCCGCTTTGTTGGCTTTAAACATCTCGGTTTGCCAGGGGGCGAGTTTTGCCGGGGTTTCTTCGGACTTGGTTTTATCTCTTGCGTTCATGGCTTCAAGTCCTGCTTTGTGCATCTTTCCTGCTTTTTTCAAGGCAAGAGCCCTTTGAATAGTTGGGTGACTCCAAGTGCTTTTGGCTTTTCGCTTGAGGAATCGGACCTTGTAGCTGTCGTCATCAATGCGTTTGAGGATGGAGTAGGTCCAGCCAAAGCAGAGGGCTTGGTCGACCGCTTGTTTTTGCGAGAGGGCGGAGCTTGCAGCTGCGTGAGGTTTGTAGAGGCCCACCCAAATTTCTTTTTGTTTTTCTCCGTTTTTATGATTTTTCAAAAACCAATTTCGCAATTCAGTTTCGGATTTAAAAAATTTTGGTGGAGTCATTGCTCTTCTCACTTTCGTTTAGAGTATATATTCTAGAAAAATATTTTTGAAAAATGAAGGAAGATCTTGCGCAAAAAAATTTTTAAGCTAAATATTTTTTATTCATTTTTATTTTGAAGGAGGAAAAATGATTCCGTCAACCGTGGTGGCTGGGGATGTGGCGTGGTTATTAATTGCTTCGGCGCTGGTGTTATTAATGACACCGGGGTTGGCTCTTTTTTACGGAGGTATGGTTAAGAGAATCAATTTGATCTCGACCATGTTCCAGAGTTTTATTTCGATGGCTCTCATCAGTGTGCTTTGGGTACTTGTCGGATTTAGCTTGGCGTTTGGAGATAGTATTGGCGGATTTATCGGAAATCCTCTCACCTACATCGGCTTTCACAATGTGGGCATGGATCCCAACGCTGCTTTTGCTGCGACAATTCCATTTGCGCTGTTTGCCCTTTTTCAAATGAAATTTGCAATCATCACTCCGGCACTTGTAACTGGAGGGTTTGCGGAAAAAATGCGATTTAAAGCGTATTTGCTCTTTGCGATCTTCTTTAGCCTTTTTATATATGCGCCAGTGGCTCACTGGACTTGGCACCCCGACGGATTTTTGCGCAAGATGGGCGTGCTTGATTTTGCCGGTGGAACTGTTGTCCACATCACAGCAGGAGTTGCAGCTCTTGCGGCGGCTCTTTTTATGCGAGTGAGATCACAGCGCGAACTTGAGCCTTCGAACATTCCGTTTGTTCTTTTAGGAACAGGGCTTTTGTGGTTTGGCTGGTTTGGATTTAATGCCGGATCGTCTCTTGCTGCCAACCCTCAAGCCGTTCAGGCGTTTCTCACCACCAACACAGCCTCGGCAACAGCCATGCTTGTTTGGACGGCTCTAGATTGGTACTACCGCGGAAAGCCCTCGGCCCTTGGCGCTTGCATCGGTGCTGTGGTTGGACTTGTCGCGATCACACCTGCAGCAGGATACGTGTCGGTGATGGCAAGTTTTGCGATTGGGATTCTTGCTCCTGTCGTGAGTTTTTATTCAGTTCGCTTGCGATCTCGCACTCAGATCGATGACACTTTGGATGTGTTCCCTTGTCATGGCGTTGGCGGGATTGTTGGGATGATTGCAACAGCGATTTTTGCTAAAGATGTGGGCGCGATTTACGGTCAGTTTGCAACTCTTCAAGCGCATTTTATCGCGCTGGTTGTCGTTTGCACGTACTGTTTTGCGATGACGTATGCGGGTCTTCGCATTTTGCGCTGGATGATGCCTCTTGAGGTGGATGTTGCTGATGAGGGTCGGGGGCTTGATCAAAGCCAGCATGATGAGTCGGTTTCGCCATGGGAGCCACAGCTTGCGATCTCGTAAGTGACGAATATTGGCTAGGGGATTCTAATTTTTACAGCTGCGTGCAGGCAAGATTTATGATAAAAATCTCGTTCGGAGGTTTCTTTGGCTGCACGTTTGTTTTTTGCTGCGATGATGGGGTTTTGTGTTCAGGCTTTGGCTGCGGATGATTACAAAGGCATTTTGCAAAATGGAATTCTCGGCGCCGAAAATGCGACGGTTGAAACGCTTGTGGCATTTGCTTCTCCGGCGACTCGAAATGGTTTTTGTCTTTCGTTTGAGACCCGGGCAGCGCAGATCGACGTGGATAGTGAGTACCGCATTCTTCGCGACAGGGATGCTGAGGAGTATCTCCCACAAGTAGAAAAAATGCGCCAAGATGAAGTCAAGGCTTCTCTTGGGTTGAAAGTGTACAATGCCATCGAATCAAAACTTGCGGCGGCACTACAGGTTCAGTCCAAATTGGTTTGTGAGTCAGCTCAAGATCAGGCAGCGTTGAAAAATCTTGTTATCAAGCTTTTGGCTCAGCTGATTTCAGCCCATGGGCAGCTTGAGGTTGATTCTGCTGCGCTTTACTCGGTTGCCAATCAAGCCCACTCTCGTGGGCTTTTGAGCGATAGCGACCTAGAGCTTCTTAAAAAGCTCGTCTCTATTTAATTTACAAAATGGGTCCTAATACTGTTGGTCGGAACACCGGATTCCTTCACCCAAGAGAAGCCATTTGAGCAAGGGGCCTTAAAACGAAATTAGCCTTTTTAAAGGCCATGACCATCTAAAACTCTTACCAGCGCCTTGGGGATACTTACCAACATTATTAGGACCCAGTTTGTTTAATTTACTTAGGGTTTACTCTCAATAAATCTAACAGAATCGAATCAAGGAATTGCGATACCGTTAAGGAAAAGAGGGGGATTTTATGAAAGCTCTATTTTTTCTTTTTGCCATTGCTTTGTCGTTTCAAGCTCATGCTCAGATTGTTCTCAATCCTCACCTTTGCCACGACTTTGTCGGTGACAGCGGCTTGTAAAAATGTGGATCGCTATTTTAATATGGCTTTTGCGGATATGAATCCTCGGAATGTTAGAATCAGCTACAAAGGCCGCCCAGCTGGAGTTCCTATTTACGATGTTCAAATGGACATCAACTGCCCCTATCCCAGATATTTTGATGTCGCTGGACTGTATTCGCAGATTTTACTTTTTCAGCCTTCTGATGAGCGTGTCTACAACATAGATCACATCAGTGTTGCTGGCTACGGAGTCTTAGAAGGGCGCTCCTTAGATAGCTTGAAGTGGATTCTTTTTTCTTCAGGCGAAAAGATGTGTCAGAATAACGCTTGGGCCTCAGAAGCCAATCGCAACCTGCTTTGGCAGACTTCGTACAACGTTCTTAGCAGTGAGTGCGGGGATTCATTTTTAAGTCTTGATTCTTTCCAACAGTTTCTAAAAATTAGAGAAGGCTCCGCGTACTTGGCCGCCTGCCATGGGATCGAGGATCTCAAGCGTTACCTTGCTTGCTACTAACCGGTCTGCTGAGCGTCCCTAAGCGCGCGTCGTAAGACTTTACCGACGTTGGTTTTCGGAAGCTCAGTTCTAAACTCAACAATCTTTGGAACTTTGTAAGACGTGAGGTTTTCGCGGCAGTAGGCGATGACTTGATCCGAAGTTAAGTTTGGATCTTTTTTAACGACAACGACTTTAACCACTTCGCCAGACTTAGGATCGTTCACTCCGATCGCGGCAACCTCTAGCACGCCAGGGTGACCGGCAATAATATCTTCGACTTCATTCGGGTAAACGTTAAATCCCGAAACCAAAATCATATCTTTTTTGCGATCTACGATTTTAAAAAAGCCTTGCGCATCGACCATCGCAATATCGCCCGATTTAAACCACCCGTCACCTGTGAGAACAAGTGCCGTCTCTTTTGGATTTTGCCAGTAACCTTTCATCACTTGAGGGCCTTTGATGCAAAGTTCCCCCGTCTCTCCTTGCGGGAGATCGCGACCATCTTCGCCAATAACTTTAACGTCGGTGCTTGGCAAAGGAACGCCGATGGTGCCCGGCTTGTCGGTGCCATCGATAGGATTGCAACAGGCGACAGGCGAGGTCTCTGTAAGGCCGTAGCCTTCGATGACAGGCGTTCCAGTCATCTCGCGCCACTTAGCCGCGACGGCGGTTTGCAAAGCCATGCCTCCTGCGACTGTGATTTTTAGAGAGGCAAAATAGTCTCTAGAGAATTTTGGATGATGCAAAAGTCCGTTGAGCAACGTGTTCACGACAGACATGCATGTGATTTTGTATTTTTTGATGTCTTTTAGGAATGTCGGAATGTCTCTGGGGTTGGTGATAAGAATGTTTGTGGCTCCGAATTTGACAAAGGCAAGGCCGTTGAGTGTGAGAGAGAAAATATGATAAAGCGGAAGCGGCGTGACCACGATTTCTTCGGCCTCTACAAGTTTTGGCTTCATCCACGCTACCATTTGCAGCATGTTCGCAAGAATGTTTTTTTGGGTGAGCATCGCGCCCTTAGAGACTCCCGTTGTGCCGCCTGTGTATTGGAGAAAGGCAATGTCATCAAAGCTGCACTTGACTGGCATGTAAGGCTTTTGTGCTCCGATATGAAGAGCCTGATTGAAAGAGTAGGCTTGAGGCAGATGGTAAGATGGCACCATTTTTTTAACGTATTTAACAACGGCGTTCACAATCCATTTTTTAGGAACGGGGAGCGCATCACCGATGTCTGTCACAATCACATGCTCAATGGCAGTTTCTGGCAAAATTTCTTCAAGATGTTTTGCAAAATTGGATAAGATCACAACCGCTTTAACGCCAGAGTCTTTGAACTGATGCTTCATCTCGCGGGGGGTGTAGAGGGGATTGGTGTTAACGACTACAAGGCCAGCGCGCAAGGCTCCGAAAATTGCAATTGGAAACTGAATGAGGTTTGGCATTTGGATGGCAATGCGATCGCCTTTTTTTAATAGCAGTTCGTGTTGCAAAAACGAAGCGAACCGTCCCACCAAAATATCGTACTGTTCGTAAGTGACTTCGTGGCCCATGTTGATGAGCGCGACGCGGGATCTGAACTTCTGGCAAGCTTCATCAAAAACGTCGGTGATTGCTTTGTAATTTCCGAAGTCGATTTCAGTGGCAACCCCTGGCGGATATGACTCGTGCCATACTTTTTTCATTCAATCCTCCATAAAATGAACTTAGGCTCCTTGTAGTGTAAGAGAAAGAGGTGTGATTTCAACAACTTTTGTGGGGGAGCTCTCGCCTTAGGGCTGGAAGACGAGGGGCGTTGTTAGGAATCCGGGCGGCCGAGTCTAAAAAAATCTAAAGTCATCACGCTGAGCTCCTCTGAAGGGGACTCGCTAACCATGTTTCTTTTACTGTCTAGAAATTTAGTGATGAGGTTTATGATTTGATCAAAGCAGTCGTGGCTGTGAGATTGCACTACTGTGTAATGGATCCCATCAGAAGTGGACTGTTGAGAATTCATGACCGCTAAATTGCGCCAGTTTTGGTGATTCGTTGGACTGAGAGCTGAGTGTTTAGCAAGATGAACGTGTCCGCTTTTAATTTTATTTGGGGCGAGGCTGATTTTAAAAGCCCCACTCGCACCAGCTTTTCAAGATCCTCCTGGACTTGTTCCTCTGTGATTCCTAATTTGCGAGCAATGGCGGCACGGGTTTTAAATTGGGGGATCGTTAACAAGATGTGAACTGCCGTCGTTGTCCAGGAAGAATAATATGTAAATTGATGTTCAAGACTTGAGAGTTCTGGAGCACGAAATTGGTTAAGGCGATCCTCACTTGCTTTTTTGAGATGTTGGAGCCGTTTTTCGATTTGCGCTCTGAGGGGGCCGAATGTTGTTTTACAAAGGGATACTAGCTCCAGAAAAAACTCTGTTTCTAAATCGCTAAATTTAAAAAAACGGCAGAGGCGAAAAGCATGCTCTAAGGTCAAATGCATTTCGTAATTTAAAACTCGCGAAAAGTAAGCACGTTGGCACTCAGAGTGTCTTGGTTTACCGTCTGGATTGCAATCATTCTGGAGCTGGGTACTAAGCCTGTCGTCTAATTTTTAATCAACAGAGGGCGTGATTTGTACGCCTTCTGGTTTTGTTTCAATTTGAGACATGTAATCTATTGATTTTACTTAGTAAAACCGAGTCTTTGTGGCGCGTTTTATGCTTATCTAAGGAAGTATGAACCGGCTCATCCAACTCTTTTTGGTGATTGCAATCTGCTACATGGCGGCCTTTGGGTTCCGTCATCGTACGGTCACGCCCGAGCCAGAGGCGCCGCGAGTGTCACGCCAGGTGGTGGTCGCTCCTGCTGAAAAAACTCCGCTTGAACTGAGTTTGCAAAAAGACTTCGCGCACTGGCAGCAGATCATGAATCTTTACGAAGAGGCTTGGTACCAGGTGAATGGTCAGCGCCTTTACAATCGGCCTAATTCTGTTTTTAAAATTCTTGTGGATATTTGGCCGCGCTTTTCGTTAGATGAACGAAGCTCCAAAGACATGCGGCGTTTGGTTTATCTTCCCAAGAGCACTAAAGGCACCTGCTCTGAGCCACTGACTCTGATGTATCGGCAGGAGCCCGCAACGCACAAGTACTCTCAAGGGCAGCTGTCGATTTACGATTGCAAAAGCAAGAAACATGAGATCCTAGCTTCGTGGCGAAGGACGAATGCAAAACAAACCCACGTGAAGTTTTTTGCTGAAAAATGGCAGCGCATGACCGACATGGGAATTCTGAACTCGCTGAACTTGAGCTCTCAGTGCGAAATCACCGACGGTGACGCTGACTCCATCGAGAAGCTTGAGTGCACACACCTCGGGCAAAAGTCCCGCAAAGAAAATCAGCACATTTACTCTTTGGATTTTGAGAAGTTTTCGTTTGAGAAAAATAACTCGCAAATGCTCAAGCTCAGCGCCCATCGCTATGAAACGCTCGATCGTTTTGAACAGATCGATCTTGATGTTCCGATGACAGGGCCGATTCAGCTTAAAACCATTCGGCTTAAACCTCTTGATGGAGATAAAATCACCTGGTCTCCGCTTGCCGTTGAGGCTGCCGTTGATGTGAAGAGCTTTGATGCGCCTATCGAAGCGCCGCCGGCTCCTCCAGCGCCGCCTGTGCCTGCCGCGCCAGTGGCCGCTGCAGAGCCTGCTCCGAAGAAAAAGTCTGCCCCGCTCAGTGCTTTGCCACAATCTGCTACGGTTGAAGAAGGTGCGGTAGAGGAGCCTCTAGAGGCTCCTCAAGGCGAAGAGGCAGAAACTCCCGCGCCGGAAAAATATCAGAATCTTTCGACTCAAGGTCATGCTCCGCCGGCAACACCCAATGCGAATCAGGATTTGCCAGAGCCTGGAGCTGAGCTCAACACCGAAGAGCCTGCGCCAGCTCCGCAAGCGCCGCCCTCGCGTCCAAAACCCGATGGGTCTGCCGATACGGGTGAGGCCGCGCCACAAGGCGAAGAGCCACCGCCCGCGGAAGAGCCGCCTGTCGAGGACGGAGTCATGCAAAATGGTGTCGATATGCACGAGCTTTCAAATCAGCGCTAAATAACTGGGTAGCTGCACTCGGTGTCTTGGGTCTCACAGATTTTGACTTGACATAAAAGTGGCTGACTTGATTTTAAATTTTGAAAAATCCAGTAGGCGATTTTTTCTGAAGTAGGCTGAGGGCCAAGGCCTTGAACGTCGTTAAGGTAGCTGTGATCGAGGGCTCTTTTGATGGGCTCAAAGCCAACGGTGATCGCGTGATAATCCATAAGCCATTCGGTTTTTTCTTCAAGGGGACCACGATAAACGAGGGTCACCTTAAAGCTGTGGCCGTGAAGGCGGTGACAGGGATGGTTTGCGGGCAGATTTTCTAACCTTCGCGCGGCTTCTATGGTAAAGTGGTGCTTCAATTCAAAATTCATAATGAGGACCTTATGCCACGACTTGAACTGAAATTGTACAAAGAAAATTTCAAATTTTCGGCAGCTCATTTTTTGATTTTTGATTCTCAGCGCGCCGAACGCCTTCACGGTCATAACTATAAAGTCCAATTGGGGTTTGAGATGCAGCCGCCCTCAGACCTTGGATACACGGTGGATTTTTCTGTGCTCAAAAAACTGATTCTCAAGGTCATGGCTGAGCTTGATGAGTATGTGCTGCTTCCAGCCCAGCATCCAGAGATAAAAACTCGTATCGAAGGGGCCACCCTGCATTTGCAGTTTCGGGATCGGACTTATGCGTTTCCTGCAAATGAAGTTAAACTTCTTCCGATTAAAAATACGAGCGTTGAAGAGTACAGTAGCTGGATTGCCGAGACCTTAAGGCCTGAGCTTAAAAAGCTTGCGATCACTGCGTTTTCTGTGACGGTCGAGGAAACCTCTGGTCAGGCTGCAGTTGTTACCTTACAGCTCTGACGGAGCCACTTCGCGCGTGGGATGGTAGTTCCAAAAACAGATGTATCCCACGGTTTTCATCCATTCAGGCAGCACAGTTTCGATAATTTCTGGCGAGCCATCGCAGCTCATGGAGCCGACCTCTGAAATTTGTGGATTGGTGATATGCCATGACCAGGCGGGGTGACCTGGGTCTTTTAAATTGCGATTGAACTGGCCGTGACCATACGAGATTTGACCGACGATGATCAGCGGCTGCTCAGGATTGTTGAGCCTAGCGCGCAAAATAGCGGCCTGGTTAGGATCTGTGATTTTTACGATGTAGCTTGCATCTGTAGCATGAGGACCTGCCATTTCAAAATAGCTGGCATGTTCGTCGGGGTTGAGAGTTTGACTTGAGGTGTGTTCAAAGGATGTTAGGCCGTCTTGAGTTTGGATCCATGCGAGTACGGGATAGATGCTTTTGACCTCAACTGTGTTTGCTTCAAGATTTTGCGTGAAGGTTTCATAGCCTTTAAGTTCGATGGTTGATGCTTGAGAATTCACGAGAATTTGCAGAGTTTGAGCCACAGGTGATGTGTTTGTGATCTGGAGTTTGCCTGGAGCTTTTTGCGAGCCGTTTTGAGGGAGAGTCAGTTTTTGCAGATCGGATTTGTTGAGAGTTTGCTTTCCACAGGTAAGAGAGGGAACCACGTGGTTCACGAGATTGAGCTCAAAAAATCGTGGGCTTTCCTCAAACTGGTTCAGTTGAATTTGCAAATCCTCATCGGGCCAGAGTTCAAGCTGCTTTTCGTTTCGGACCGTGGTTCGCCAAGAGAGTAGGACTCGCTGAGAGTCGAGTGAGTCGTTTTTTAGACTCAAAGTACAGTCGAGGTTTGGGACTTTGAGAGTTTCGCTTGTGGCTGTGGAACTTAAAATCAAACAAAATAGAGCTATTGCACAAGAGCCGGTTTTTTTCATTTTTCCCTCGACATCTAGCTGGTCCAACGGACTGTCTAGACCGGACCTTTAGAAGATCCAGTGATAATTCCTAGAACTGGACCTTATGACTGTTACAATCATGACTAAAATAAAAAGATTTTTTGACAATCGGGATCTTGGTCGGGATGATTTAACTTCAACGCAGCTGGAGTCATGGGGATGATTGCAGTTGCAACATACAGAGGGGGGATTCAATGAGAAAGACAGGGATGGTCGTTCTTGCTTTAGGCTTTTTGAGCTTTCAAGCTCAAGGGGCGCAGTACATAGTCAAGTTTTTAAACTCATCAACATTTCAGCAGCTCAATACAGAGCTTGTGCAAATGCGCTCTGAGCAAGGACGTTCTATGCACATGAACCTTCTTGCAACGGGCGCTGAGGTTTCTGAAAGTTTGGATCAGGTGGAGATGATGATCGTCTCTGCAGATTCCGAAGAGGCCACTGAGGCTTTAAAGAAAAATCCGGCTGTTGCGTACATCGAGCAGGAGCAGTTTTTTCCGGCGCCGAAATTTCCGCGAGCTCTTTCTCCAGTTCCAGGACCGCTTTCGGTTCCTATGGGTCGTCCTTGGGGCATCGATGCTGCTAAAGCTCCAGATGCTTGGGCTAAAGGATATAAAGGACAAAGTGTTCGAGTCGCTGTTCTCGATACCGGCATCGATAAAGATCATCCAGCAGTGACGCATAATTTTGAAAAAGGTCAGAACTTTGTCTCAGACCTTGGCTCTGTTGAAGTGAACGCCGATGACTTCGCCGATAAAGTCGGTCATGGCACTCACGTGTCTGGAACCATTGCTGCTGAAACTTTAGAAAACGGTTTTTCTGGAGTTGCCCCTGAAGCTAAACTTCTCATGGGACGCGTTTGCGGGGTTGAGTCTTGCAGCACCTTTGCGGTCGTTAAAGGAATCAACTGGGTCATCGCAGAAAAAGCGGATGTTCTCAATATGTCCCTTGGATCTTCATGGCCAAACATGTCTGAAAAAGACGCTTTGAAATTGGCAGAAGATGCGGGCGTTACAGTTATTGCCGCATCTGGAAATGATGGAAAAGGAATGGTCTCTTATCCTGCAGCATTTGAAACCGTTCTTGCTGTCGGAGCCATTGATAAGAATCTAAAAAAAGGTGAGTTCTCAAACTGGGGACCACAGCTTGCCGTCGTTGCTCCAGGTGTTGATGTCGTTTCTAGCGTGCCGCGCGCTTCCGGCAGAAAATCAACAGTTCAAGTGATGGGACAAGAAATTCCAAGTGCAAGTTTTGCAAAATCAAAAGAGATTTACGAAGCGGTGTCTGGCTCGATGGTGCTTGTCGGCCTTGGTCGTCCTCAAGATTATGTGACTCCGCAAGGGGAGCTTGATTGTAAGGATAAAATTGCGATCGCTCAGCGTGGCGAAATCACGTTTGGTGAAAAAGCTGGCTATGCACTTTCTCACGGAGCTAAAGCGATTGTTATTTATAACAATCAACCGGGTCTTCTCAAAGGAACTCTCAGTCAAAAAGACCCGATCGACATTCCGGCTGTCTTGATTGATCAAGAGCAAGGCCAAAAAATTGTGGAAAATCTGACTCACGGTCTGCCTGTAGAGCTGTCTTATGTTTTAGAAAAAACGGACTACGACAGTTTGCAAGGCACATCTATGGCAAGTCCTCATGCCGCCGGAGTTGCAGCTTTGATCAAGTCTGCAAACCACAATCTGACGCCAGCACAGATTCGCGATATTATGAAAAAGACGGCAACTCCACTGAGCCCCACGCGCACCAACGAAACTGGTACAGGAGTTGTGAATGCGCTTGCTGGAGTTGATGCTGCTGTTACGGCTCGATAGGTTCTAACGGATGAGGGGGTAATCTGCCGTGGGCGAAATCGTCACAGGCCTCTGAGGTTGTTGTGGCGAGCTTGCGCTGACGGCGGAGTTCCGAAAGGGAATAACCTTGGATTTTACACCCCTCTTCATCAATGATTTTTTTAATCCCTTCTCCTTCGCGGGTTGAGAGGATCAACCCCCAAATCGCCTTGATCTGAAGCCAATTTTGGACGTATGTGCAGTGGTATTTTTCATTCGGCGGAAGGTAACTTGCCGGAGTCTGATCTGACTTCAAACGATTTTCAACTTTTGAAACTGGAATGAGGTGAAAGTTGTTGCCCATGAAATTGGCGTAGTTACATCTGATCTGACTTTTCCATCGCCAGCCTGAGCTGAGGTAGTTTTGTTTGAGGGGAACCATGTGATCGACTTCGATGTCAGCTGCCATTTTAAAGGTGCGAGCGGTGTAAGGATCTTTCCATTTTCCGCTTTCGATAAAGCAGGGCTGGTCTTTGATGACGACGACTTCGTCTTTTGACTCTCTCACGAGGACTAATCCGCGAGTGTTGAAGCAGGTTTTTCCAGAGGGGTCTGGCATCCATGGTCCATACTGTTTTTCACGATTGTAGGGCGGCACTTTTTTGGGGTTAGGAAGCTTGGGATCGCGAGGAACTGTATCCCAATCCAGCAAATCCACACGGCCCCGCAAGCTGTCTTGCGCGGATTTAGAAATTTCTTCAAGGATGTCTGTGGGAGAAACGGTCGGTCGAAAGATCGGCACTTTCATCGCAAAATGTTCGACATCGAAATCATAGGGAGTGTCTTGAGATTCATCTCCTAAGACTTGATCTTGAAACTGATCAAAGGCCGTTACGGCGGGCGCGGACCACGGGATCAACAAATTGAACATGGCAATAAATAGGATAAACCTCACAGCCCCTCCAAATGTGTGTTGTTTGGACAATAATGACGATTCCAGCTGTAAAGCAACGGATTTAGAGTTTGTTTTTGGTGGGGCTCAATTTGACGATCAGTGTAGAAGTCGGGATGTTTGACCCCCCTAAGCAAATTGGGGTAAAGTGTCGTAAATTCCAACAAGGTGGCGCACCTAGAGATGAATCAAAGAAAAAGCATTTGGCCCCTCGCCCTTGGCGCTCTGGGTATCGTCTATGGTGATATCGGAACGAGTCCACTTTATGCACTGCGAGAGTGTTTCGAAGCGCAGCATGGTTTGGCGCTGTCTGAAGCTAATGTTTTAGGCATTTTGTCCCTCGTCGTTTGGTCCTTAGTTCTGATCATTTCGGTCAAATACATGATCTTTGTAATGAAGGCTGACAATCGGGGAGAAGGTGGAATTCTCGCGCTGTTGGCTCTGGCCACAACTGGCATTCCTGAAGCCAAAAAATTTCGGCGCTACCTTTTAGTGCCTCTTGGAATTTTCGGAGCCTCTCTTTTGTATGGGGACGGCGTCATCACACCTGCGATTTCAGTCCTGAGCGCTGTGGAAGGTCTTAAGGTGGCAACGCCGGTTTTTCAGCCGTTTGTGATTCCTATCACTCTCCTTGTTCTTATTGTGTTATTTGTCTTCCAGTATCACGGTACAGCTCGCATTGGTGGGGTCTTTGGACCGATCATTTGCATGTGGTTTTTGAGCATTGCCGCTCTTGGAATTAACGGCATCTGCATTCGCCCCGATGTTTTGGTGGCCATGAACCCTTGGTACGGTTTGAGCTTTTTGATGGCTCATGGTTGGCAAGGATTTTTAGTTTTGGGATCGGTCTTTCTGGTGGTGACAGGAGGCGAGGCTCTTTACGCAGACATGGGTCACTTTGGACGCAGGCCGATTCGCCTTGCGTGGTTTGTTCTGGTTTTTCCTTGCCTGCTTTTGAATTATTTTGGGCAAGGGGCTTTGCTGCTCACAAAGCCAGAGGCGATTACCAATCCGTTTTTTCTTTTGGCCCCTGACTGGGCGGTTCTTCCGATGGTGGTGCTTGCAACCGCTGCTACGGTCATTGCCTCACAGGCTTTGATTTCGGGCGTGTATTCTCTCACTCATCAAGCCATTTTGCTTGGCTATTGCCCTAGGCTTGCGATCACGCACACCTCGCAGCGGGAGATGGGGCAGATCTATATTCCGGTGATCAATTGGGCTTTGCTTGTGGGCGTGATTTTTTTAGTGATCAATTTTAAAAACTCTTCGGCTTTGGCGGGAGCTTATGGAGTTGCCGTTACCACCACCATGGTGGCAACGACGCTGCTTGCGGGTTTAGTTGCGGTTCGCATTTGGAAATGGCAGATGTGGGTTTCAATTGTCGTCTTTGGTTTTTTTGCGATCATCGATTTTACGTTCCTGACTACAAATATTCATAAAATTCCCGATGGGGGTTGGGTTCCTCTTTGCATTGGGTTTGCGATTTACATGTTGATGTCGACATGGAAAAAGGGAAGGCGCATTCTTTCAGATAAGCTCAATGCCACGAGCATCAGTTATGATGAGTTTTTGGGTCAGATCAAGGCGCACCCTCCTGTGCGAGTTCCAGGGACTGCGGTGTTCATGTCCGCGCAACCTACGGTGGCTCCTATTCCGCTGGTGCATAATTTGCGGCATAATAAGGTTCTGCACGAGCGGGTTGTGATTTTGACTATTGGGACTAAGGAAATTCCGTTTGTGGCTCCCGGGAAAAAAGTCACTATCGAAGTTTTAGCTCCAGATTTTTTCAAGGTCTTAGTTCAAGTTGGGTTTATGGAAAATCCGTCCATCAGGAATATTTTGAGTTTGCTTTCTGAAAAAGGGCTTTCGCTCATTGAGGATGATGTCACTTTTGTTCTTGGGATTGAGACGATTTTAGCGACGGGCCGCATGGGGATGTCTCTGTGGCGGGAGAGGCTTTTTGCTTTTATCGCGCGCAATGCCCAGCGGCCGACGGCGTTCTTTCGGATTCCTCCGAATCAGGTGATTGAGGTTGGGATTCAGGTGGAGATTTGACTGTCACATCTTGGAATTGATTCGAAATTATCGCTCTCGTAGAGCGATCGCGAAGTCTGAAAATTCATGATCGCCGAGTGGCGATTAAAACTAGTGGTTTTAGTACCGCAGCTAAGGATCAGAGCAGTGAGTCTTTCCATAAATTGCATCTGGGTCATTTTGACGGCGGTGGTGCCATCGTCCCAAGGTTTTTTGAGATTGTAAACGACATCGCCCTGCTCATTTATGGAGAGCCTCTCTTGTGCAATTGCGGGACGTGCGATGTATCTGCAGATTTTCTCGAGTTTGTCGCGCTCTCCGGCCTTGGTAGCAACGCCAGCATGGAGACTAAACCCTGACTCTTCGGCAACGAGTCCTTTCTTTGTATTATGGTCAGAGTCGGCATGAGAGCCCCCTGATCCCAGAGATTTCAGCACCAAGGCTTTTTTACCTTTGCTCGGTCCTGAGGCAAAGCGATAGGTGACTGAATGAGCCTGGAGTTTAGTGAAGGTGTCAGAGTCATCGATCTCAAGTTGCAAGTGGCCTGGGTCCTCATCTTTAACAATGATCTTTTGGCGTATCAGGTACCGAGTGAGTCTGAGGATTATCTCACGGAGCACTTCCTTAAGCTCAGGGGTAGTTGGTGGGGGACTTGCAAAGAAGTCGATTGGCCCTGCCTCGTTTCCCAGCTCATAGGTGCCATCGATAAAGATTTGGTGAAAGTGCACATTCAAGTTCAGACTCCCGCCAAATCTTTGGATCAACGTCACCACTCCGGTTTTAGCTTTGGATGCAGGT
>JBGATJ010000057.1:0-30169 GCA_044229295.1 Pseudobdellovibrionaceae bacterium | reverse complement strand
TAGAAAAAATTGTGGTATCTCTGATTGTGGTTGAGGCATGGAGGCTTTGTCCTTTCTAAGGTTGGATGTCAGATACCCAAATCTTAGCTGGATTTAGCTCTATGCCTCATCTTTTTATGACTTATTGCTTCCCACTATCACCGTAAAGAACCAAACAAATTGCATCCATTGATTTTTCTGAAAGATCAAGAGCCTGATAGTTGCCGTCAACTTTAGAGAAAAGCTCAAACCTGTAGCTAGTTCGATGAATGCGGTTGTACTGCTGGCCGGCTTCTTGGCAGCTTTTAATGATTGAGCGATAAGCCGATTTCTTGCTTTTTCCAATACCGAGGAGTGGGTACGTGTTGTGCTGATTGCCGTCACAACCTAGGAAATGGCAAGGGGCATAGAAATATTCAAATCCACAGTCCGCAGCGCACCTAACCTCATTTGCTTGACTCAGACCTGGCGCGAATAAAAGACTCAAAGAAAAAATTATCGTTTTCATTTTGTTCTCCAATTGGGTGAATGGTTTTGGGGGTCCTACCGATCCCTACTTTTAGTGTCAATTGAAAACCATCCCTTCGGTAAGTCCGGCAAGCCAGCCTGGCCCATCGGCGTCCCTTCTTTACAAAAGAACTGGTTGACTTCAAAGTCACTGACTAATAAGTCATCCAAATGCATCTTTCAACGCGAAAAGAACAGAAGCGACAAACACGACAGCAGATTATCAGCACCGCTGCGGAACTGTTCTCTGAAGCGGGTCTGAACGCCACTAAGGTTGGGGACATCGCCAAGAGAGCTGGGCTCGCACATGGCAGTGTGTTTGCTCATTTTTCGACGAAAGAGGAGCTTGTGACGGCGGTGGTTGGGGAAGTTGGGGCACAAATTGCGAATCGAGTGCGCCACCTCACGAGCCAAGGCGGGTCGATTCGCAAAGTCCTCCAAGGTCACTTAGATGGGCTGATGGAATTTGAGTCTTTCTACACTTGTCTTGTTCTGGAGGGACCCCTCCTTCCTGAAGATGCAAGGCGAGTGCTGGTGGAAATTCAATCCGCTATCGCAAGCCACCTCGAAGAAGTCTTCGAGCGAGAAATTTCTGAAGGGAAGATCCGAAGACTTCCTCTTCACCTTGCGTTCAATACATGGATTGGGCTTCTTCATCACTATTTATCAAACCGAGATCTCTTTGCCTCGGGCGGTTCGGTACTTAAAAAATGGGGCAAGAAATTATTAAACTATTACATGGAACTTCTCGTTCCGTGAAAGGAGAAACACGAATGGAAAAAAGCTGTATCGCATGTGGAATGCCTATGGGACGCCAAGAAGATTTTGCAATGGGCGACACAACAAAAGACTACTGCAAACATTGCGCAAAGGCGGATGGATCGATGCGCGGCTACGATGAGGCCTTAGCTGGAATGACAGGTTGGATGGTGAAGACGCAAGGTCTTGACGAAGATGTCGCTCGCCAGATGGCAGCTCAGACGATGGCAAAACTTCCTGCGTGGAAGAATCACAAAGCAGCGAGGAACATATGAATTTTGAACAAATCCTAACAGGCAAGACAATTCTATTTGGGTTCCTGTTGTGGCTGATTCCTTTTGTTGTCGGATTCTTCACGTTCCCAGTGAAAAACAAATGGCCTCTCGTCTTCAAGACGATCGTGGCTGTTGTGCTTGTTTTTGCGACCGTCGGTCTCATGCGAATCTACTTCGTGGAATTGAGTTCGTTAGAGGCAACTCAAGGACTTATGATTGGTGTACTTTGGGCCGCAATATGTATCGCGATTGACATTCCTGTTTTCATTTTCGGATTTAAAACTCCGGCAGCGAATTATTTTCTCGAGATTGGGATGGCTTATCTCATGGTTCCAGCAATTACTTGGGGAGGAGCGAGTCTTGTTGAAGCTCTTCTTCCGAAGGCTTGAGGCGTGTATGGATATTCAATCCATCTCTCACGAGAAGTTTAAAACAATTTTCTCCGATGTTGAGGTCCATGCTGATGGCCGCAAATACGATCAGATCTTTGCAACGCTGAGACCGCTGCTTGATGCGAAATGCCCCTTCGTAAAATTGGATCGAATCGGGAAAATGCTTGGTGACTCTGCTAAGTCCCGGCCATCTTCGCTTTTTCCACTGCTGAGAGAAATCGTAGATTACAACACTTTGGGCGGCCATGTGATATTTGCTCAGGCGTTGGTTAGCTTACTTGACGTTGACTTCGATCGAGTGATCAAAATGGCGAGGGATCATATTCAACAAGGCGCCACCTGGTACATTTGCGACATGGTTGGCGAACGAGTGATTGGCCAGGCTCTGCACCGCCACTTCGAACAAACTCTCCCATGGCTCAAAAAATTCCTTAATGACAAAGACCCCTGGGTGCGCCGAAGTGCCGGAGTTGCCGTTCATCTTTACGTGAAAAGGAACAAAACCGCCGAAAAAGAAATTAAGATTCTCCTTAACATCTTCGAAGTCCACATTGAAGAAAGACAAATTGACGTTGTCAAAGGCATAGGATGGGGACTTAAGACCGTCGGTCGACATCATCCTGATTTGATGGATGCATTCTTGAGAAAGCAATTTCGAGAGAAGAAGAAACTTTCGGGGCTGATGCTCTCAAAAGCAACCACTTACTTGGGCAAACCAAGAAAGGCCGCACTTGAACACTATGTTCGCACGTTACAGGCCTAAGACGATTCTCAATATACATAAGCGTACTGACGGCGGCTGGTTTTGGACCAAGTATTCAGCATCTCCCTACATCGGATGCCAATGGGGCTGCGAATACTGCTATCTTAGAGACCAGCAATACTCCTCGCATCGCGCGGCCTCTTCAGATAATTTAGAAGATCCGTTTTCTCAATACATTCGCGCTAAGGAAAATGCTCCGGAGTTGTTACGTAAAACTCTCGCCAAGAAAGAACGGGACGTGATACGCCTTGGCGATTACCAACCTGCCGAAACTAAGTTTGGTTTGTCGAGAAAGTTGCTCGAAGTGTGCCACGAATTTAATTTCCCTGTATTTCTACTGGAAAAATCTCCCGCGCTTCTACGAGATCTTGATCTCTTAAAGCAGCTCCAACATCTGAATGTTGGATGGTCTATTATCACTACTAAAGATGATGAGCTTCGAAAGCGCATTGAGCGAATCGCACCTTCAGCGAAAGCTCGCTTTGAGGCGATGAAAAGACTTTCTGATGAAGGCATTTACACAGGAACCGTCTTTATGCCAATTCTACCATTTCTTTATGACGATGAAGAAAACATAGAGGCCGTCGTGGTAGCGACAAAGGATGCAGGTGGAAAGTATGTGCTAGACGGAGGCTTGAGTCTACAAGGTCTGCACAAGGACCGCTTCCTTAAGATTCTCAATGAGCATGACCCCAAGCTCGTGCCAAAATATGAAACAATCTACTCCGACGAAAATCTTCGCGGGGAACTCACGGCACAAACTCATGAAAGATTCGTAAGAATTTGCAAGAAACACAGCATGACTCCCTACATTCCTCGCCCTGTCGCGCACTTTCCGGAGGAGCTTCAATCCAATCGAAAGGTCGCTGGTGTTCTCTATCTTCGTTCCCGGGAGCTTCAACTTTTGGGCAAAGATCGCTACCGCGAATGGGCCTACCGAAAAGCAGCTTGGGCGATTGACGATCTGACAGAGGATATGGGGCGAATTTTCAGTAGAGGCGAAACTGTTTCTGGAGTTGGCCCCAGCATTCTAAAACAGATTGGTGCGCACATCAATGAAGCACGACCTGAGTGATGAAAGGAGTTTTATGATATCAAAGCAATCAGAGGGCGGCTCTCTTCCAAAAATGGAAGTATCTTCTCTTATGTCCAAAAAATTCTTTGGCCAACATTGTGAAACAACCGCTACTGGCAATCTCCTCTATCAATGTGGTATAAAACTTTCGGAGCCGATGCTGTTCGAGATTGGGCGAGGGACTCAGATTTATTTTCTTGAATCTCAAAGGCCTAAATTTGCCTTTTATTGGGGGACGAACTAAGCCATTTTAGGTGACTCAAAGCTCTATGCAGGAACGCGGTATCGAGTTGACGATTAGAGAAACGAACTCAAGGTCGAAAGCATGGGAGCGGCAACCCAAGAGGAGCCTGTTGGCCTCAGCTCGACCTCATTTCATCTCGACTATTTTTCTTCAAGATTCGCATTTGCAGGCACGCCGTCGCGTTTCGGGTTGAGAGCAGGCTGACATGGTTATGGATACAAAGCAACAAGGTGGCGAACATAGAGTTTCCTTGTCTGCCCTCGAGAAAGCTCCCCTACGATTTGAAAAGGTCAATGTCTGCAGGCGAGAAGTTGGACCGTTGTCGCGCCCTCAACAGTTGATGAAAACACCGCTGGTCCGCCATTCCGGAAACAACTCAAAAAATTGCCAAAGCCTGCATTCAAGGGCATGAGTTACCTTGGCATTGAGGAAAATCGTAAAGTCCTACCTAAATGGTTGAAAATGGCAAAACGCCCGATGATCTCATTCTCATAGCACTATTGATGGAAAGAGCCGGTACTGGTGGCTCAATTTTTTGATGCTTTATAGAATTTTCTAAAGAAAGCTTTACTACTTTTAGGTTCGAAACATTTAGATAATGGATATCCGTATGTTTAGAGACATCGCTGAAGACTGGAGTGATGTTGCTTGCACTTATCGAACAAGCGGGAAAAAATGAGACTTCTGGCCCCCCTTGAAAAAAGCAGCCGAGATCGTAGTACATTAGCAGTAACAAAAAAGAGCCTTCATGCAGTAGCAAGATCTAGAGATTAGCAGAATTCAATGCGAGTGGGGCACCCCAAACTCCAGACTTACTCCGCCAGAGTCACTTTGTTACCAAAACGACTGGTCCAATCGATTGCAAGAGGGCACCATGCAATCTGCAACAAACCCCTGGAGGAACAATGGGTAAAGTATTCATGGCAATCACCTTAGCATCCACTTTCGCATTAGCTGCGAACGCTTCAAGCATCTGTACACAAACCGGTAACATCACTGTTTGCACAGGAGAAGAAGGTACTTACGTCAGTACCCAAACTGGCAACTCCGTCGTAACCAACGCTCCCCAAGGGACCTACGTAACAACCCAAACTGGTAATACGTCAGTGACAACTGGCCCTGAAGGCACCTACGTCACGACTCAAACCGGAAACACCACCGTGACCACCGGGCCACAAGGCACCAGGGTCTGCACCCAGACCGGGAACACGACGATTTGTAACTAAAGGCCTGAGACCTTTTTCCGATCTTTGTAGGTCTTCGGAATGTCCAAACTCTTTAACTTCTTCCAGGCCCGAATGGCCTGGGCGTGAGATGCATTTTTCTCAGCGCCAAGAAACTCACTGAGAAAATTGATGTACCTTCCTGTTGGCACTTTTTTAAATGGCTTTTTATCCTGATTGAGTTTGATGTACTGATTCACCAAATCCCGATACGTGATCTTTCGACCTTTCGTAAGCTGCTCCTCACGCCATCGATTCAGCCTGTAACGAACACCAGATCTTTCTCGAAGGCCTGGTGAAATTTTCTGAGCCTCGGCCACAATAAAATCTTTGGTCTGTCTATCGCTCGTGTAGTTAACAACAGGAAGAGCAAGCCTAAGACCTCTTTGCGTGTCTTTAATCCCCGCCTCTTTCAGACTGCGCTAGGAAATCCCAACCTTTCCCGTTTTCAAAAACCTTTTAATAGCTTTCTCAAGCTCATCTTTTCGCAGCTTACCAGCATCCGCAAACCCCAGAGACAAAGCAAAATCTTTGATCTCAGTCGCATACCAATAGCCGTTATCAAATTCCTTCTCGGTCATGTCTTTAGTGAGTTTTGGTTTCATTTTGTGCCTTTGTATATGAGGACTGCTCTTTGTGCAACAGATACGGCTCCATTTTTTCGGCGCCGAAAAAGCGAATCGCTGAGCGCTGATTGCAACTTCGGCAGAGGAAGCCGCCGGAAGGTTCTCTGGCGTCGCTTCGCCAGCAGATTTTGGGATTCAGATCAACAACACTAGCGCATGCGTAGAACCGCAGTTGGTGCACTTACCCTCATCACGCTCGTAAACTTCCTTTTGAATCTTAGATTTTTTCGGCAGCAGGGCCTGGTCTATGAGCAGATGCAAAAGCTCGTTGTCTGTCATATTCGGATGGGCATGCGCAAGAAGGTCCTTGAGCTTTTTCATTTTCTCTAGCAAGCTCTAGATCCGCCTCTAGCTTTGTTGTTTTAGGCTGTTCGTAAGACGCCTCTTTAGCGATGATGACCCTCTGCCTGGCGAGTGAGGTTCCTACCACCTTCTTTAGCGTGTCTTTTTCTCTTCGTGAGCTTTTCACCTCGGGCTTTTCGCGTTTTGTTAAAACAAGCTTGCGCCATATTTAGATACGAGTGAGGTTGAGTTTTCCTGATTCAAGAGCTGCGCGCTATTTCTGATCTCGTGAGAAGATTCATCGCTGCGACTCTTCGATAGGCTTCGCTGTTTCTGTAGTTGAGGGCGTTGTTCCTTTGGCATATCTTGCGAGGCTTGGATATTTTGAGATCGTTATTAGAGGCGCCGCGGTCTACTTCTTTGAGGTGATAAAGCACTACGATGGTGGCTTTTTTTTCGTTTTTACGGCTTGTTCTGTGTCGTAGAAGTGCTTGGTCTGTGAGATGTTTGAGATTCATGGGAATACCTCCGTTAGTGAGAGGTATAACACGTAGTTTTTTCAGCGAAATTTTTTGCGTTTATTTGCTCAACCATGAGGCGCCCAGAAAAAAGAGACTCCAGCTCGACGAAGAATCAACGAACGTTTAGTACACGCTTTTTTCGCTCATTGAAATACCATAGTTGCCAGAGTGCGATTGCACCTGCATCTCTCGTATTTCAAAAAATCACAAAGACACCCGGTCAAATGTTTTTTGTTTCTGACGCAAAGTTTTTTTCGACTATTTCCGGCGCTGGAAAAATCTCTCGCGCCCGTACTTCGATCAAGCGCCGAGGAAACTGATGGAAATTGTGGACAACTAAAGTTGCCCACGAATTTCCACAAGTTCCCTCAGGCGGTCGGAGGCTACGGCTATTTTTTTTATTTAGGGGGAACAGGGGGAGGCTTCGTTTCCGGCGCTGGAAAATCTCTCGCGCCACGTGCTTCGATCAAGCGCCGAGGAAACTGATGGAAATTGTGGACAACAAGTTGCCCACAAATTTCCACAAGTTCCCTCAGGCGGAAGAGGCTACGGCTAATTTTTTAATTTAAAAGGAACAGGCCTCATTTACGGCGCCAGAAAATCTACATCTCACACCGGCACCCCAGTCATCATCGGAATCCGCTCCCCATGGGGTCCCCTCAAAACTTCAACCCGCCACTCGTAATCAGAGAACTCCGCAACCAAATCCCGCATTTCGCAAAGACTGTAAGTTCTCAGTGCGGAGACAAACCCATCCCAAAAAATAACCAAGGGGAGAATTGGTAGCACGTAAGTCAACAGCAAGCGAGACCATTTGAAAGGGCGAATAAAAGGCGTCACAAGCAGCACGACAATTGGAACTAAGATCATCGCAAGAATTCCGCGAATGGATCTTTCCGTAGCTTCGAAAATGGCGATGGGCTGGCGGTCTCGGACCGAATTGCCTAAAACTTTTTTTGCCATTTCTGGAGTGAGGTGATGAAAGATCATGTACAAGACGCGAAGGCCTTTCAAGTTTTGTGGCACGGCAGCCGCATTCACAGATTCTCGGTAATAATCCATGTTTGGAAAAGGAGATTCAAAACTCTGGTGAGGGTAAAGGTCGGTGAGAATGATCTTCGTATCCTGAGGGAGCCGTGGGGCAACATCAAGAATGCCGCCTCCTGAGCCCGCGCCTAAAACGACAACTTGGTTGGCTTCAGATTTTTTTAAAAGATCCTGGAGCACACCAGCTGTAGGGGTCCAGATCTTCGAAAGACGAGTGACCGTCAGTAAAAATTCGGTCATGGATTGCCTGAGGATTTCTGGACACCAGTTTTGATCTTCAATCTCAAACAAATGCATGCGTTTTATTTTAAGCACGTCGCAGTTTCCACATGGCTTCGGTTGCAAGAAATCCACCGATAAAGCCTCCCAAAATCCAAAGGCCTGAAAGCGTTATCGCCATCTCAACACCGCAAGCCATAAAGATCCCCAGGGAAATAACTGCGAACAAAAAATTCTGCAGGAGTTGATGGCGGCGTAAAGTACGAACCTCTTCAATAGACAAAAAAGAACAAGCCGTAATAACTCCGGCACTCAAAAATAAAACACCACATCCAACCATGCAGATGTTATGTCCCCACATCTCCATAAACCAACGGTCCAAAGAAAACTCAGTGCCAAATGGATTCATGCCAAACTGGTGACACACGCTCATTGATAAAAAGCCAACAACGCTTTGGATACAAAGAACTTTTACAAAAACACTCCACGCGCTTGGGTTTACCAGATCCAAAAGCCGGGACAAAACCTGATTTGAGGTTTCTTTTGGCACAGCGGTGTCCTCAGCTTGCAAAAACTTTTCGTACTCATTGAGCCATAGCTTATGTTCGTTCATGGCTTTTCTCCTTCCACCAAAAGCCGCCTGAGATTTTGAATTCCACGGCTTACGATTTTTCTTACGTTTAATGGAGATGTCTTTAAGCTCTCTGCAATTTCCTCAAAAGTTTTTTCATCCACATACCGCATTTGAATTGCAGCACTCTGCTGGATTGGCAACCGGTCCATAAGTGGAGCAACAGCGACGAGATGGCTCTCTTCAAGCGGTTCATGTGGAATCTGATCAAAGTCATAACCGAAAACCTCTTTTTTTCTCGCCTTTTTCCTCTGGCCATCAATAAGCACCGAACGCGTCACCGAAAAAATCCATGGTAGAAGAGGCAATGACTTCTTGTAGAGGTGCTTTGACCTATGAATCTTGATAAACACCTCTTGAAAAAGATCGCTCGCCTCCGAGTCTGATTTGGTTTGAGCTTTCAAATAGCCAAAGACTTTTCCCGAGTGCCGAGAAAATAAAATGCGTAAGGCCTCTTCAGAGCCTTCTTGATATTGGGCCATAAGTTCTTCATCAGTTTGAGGCAAACCCTCTCCTTACACTCTTCTACGAACAAAAGGGTGTTTTTGTGACATAAACACAATACCCTTTGAGTTTCAAGATCTAGGGCCAGCACTGTCACAACCGAGCGGTCCCCGACGTATTTGGTTTAGGAGGTCCTCACATGAAATGGCGAGTTGTCTCATTTTTGTTCGTCTCATCGTTAGCAGCCGCTCATCCCGTTTCTTATCAGGATGCCACTGGCGTGATGACTTGGAACCAGCCCTTCCTATCAGATCACTGGATCACCTATAGTTTTAAGCCCTATTTAGCCGTCGCTGGACGGTTCATGAGAATGGAAATGCCGGAGGGACGAGTCACCTACTCAGGCCTTCAACTCGACTACTTACTAAGTCGATGGAACGGGGTTGATCACCAAGCGAATATCTATATTTATGGCGGAGCTGGAAATTCAAGTTTAGATGACAAAAATGGTGTGGCGACGATGGCAGGTTTTGAGGCCGATGCAGAAAATCGCAAATACTTTGGACTCATTAAAGGCGAATCCATGCAGACCGATGTCGCGAGCGACTTCAACCACATCGAAGGCCGGCTCGGCATCGCTCCCTATGAAGCCGAATATAACGAAATGGCGACTTGGTTTATGGTGCAGGCCCAATGGCATCCACAACTTGAGAGAAAAACCGTCATCACTCCCCTCGCGCGAATTTTCTATAAGAGTTTTCTTTTAGAAAGTGGTGTGAGTCTGGATGGGGATTGGATGATGAATTTCATGTTTCACTTTTAAAGGAGGAACCGTGCGAATTAAAAATGTGATCCTGGCACTGGGACTTATGGGTTTTCCCCTGATGAGTCAGGCTAAAAACATAACCGTTCAGGTGAAAGGAATGGTCTGCGCCTTTTGCGCCCAAGGGATTGAGAAAAAATTTAAATCTCTGCCCGAAGTCGAAAGTATCAAAGTCAGCTTACAGACAAAGCTAGTCTCCGTTGAAACCAAGTCCAATAAAGACATCCCGGATGATCAAATTAAAAAAATCATCTTGGACGCTGGTTACGATGTTGTAAAAATCGAAAGGGCAAAATGACAAAATTTCTCGTTCTTTTTACTTCAATGAGCACTCTCATTTGTTGTGCACTACCCACTCTGCTTGTAAGTTTGGGTCTAGGCGCTGTGATGGCAGGCCTGGCAAGTCAGTTTCCCGGTCTTATTTGGATTTCTGAAAACAAAACTCTCGTATTTACTGTCGCTGGAGTTTTGCTCATAGGAAACGGCGTCGCCATGTGGATGGGTCGCAATGCACCTTGCCCCATTGACCCAGAGCTGCGCAAAGCTTGTATTCGTGGCAAAAAGGTCAGCAGATGGATATACTTTGTCAGCGTCGCTATATTTTCGGTGGGAGCTTTCTTCGCTTATGTAGCGCCCTCCATCTTTTCTTAAAGGAGAATTATGAAACTCATTATCACAGCACTGCTCTTGGCACACACGCCCGTTTTTGCAGATCAGGAAGCCCAAACCGTTTCTATCGAAGTGACCGAAACCGGTTTTAAACCTAACAAGATCGAAGTCAAGCCTGGAACAGATCTCACACTCGACATCACACGAAAGACAGACAAAACCTGTTCGCAAGAAATTCAAGTCCCGTCCATGGGAGTCAAAAAGACAGCTCTTCCTCTTAATAAACTAGTAACACTTCACCTTGGAAAAATGAAAAAGGGCGAAGTTCGATTTGGATGTGGCATGGAGATGATGGACGGCGGAAAAATTTTCGTTCAATAATCTTTGGGGTCTTTTGGGAGGGAGTCGAGGACTTTTGACTCCTTCGAAGTTTGTGAAATGCAATCTAGTTAAGGATGAGCTCTGGCACAATCTGTGAATAAATTCTCGTCCATGACAAAACTTATATTTATTTTTTTTTCGACAGTAGTTATTCAGCAATCTTGGGCTCAGCCTACCGACTCACACCCCCTTTCAATGGGATCCCTCAAAGCCAATGAAGCTAAAGAGGACCTTAAAGGCAAAACACGCGCGGGTGTAAAACCGTTTTCTAACGAGTCCGATGGCGGCGTGAGTGTGGCCAGCGGTAACTCATCAACTCAAAGTTATCACGTCAACCAGCGAAATGCCTATCAGTGGGACAACAACATCGGAAAATTTGAGGGCCAGTATTTACAGACATCTAGCAACGATATTGAAAGTGCCAGGTACTGGCTTTTGGGCCTTAGATTCGAACGGGTTTTATCGCAAAAGTGGGGCCTATTCGTTGGCCAAAATGTGGAAAGTGATATCTTCGCAGGATACAATCGCAGATATAACACTGACATCGGCGCCAAGTACATTCTCCTTGAGACGAGCGACTGGCTGTGGTTCACAGAGGATGGTTATCGTTACACCACTGAGTACACTCGGACTGATCAAGTGAACGGGTCCCACATGGGTCGTTTTTACATGGAACTGCAACATTCATGGGGGAACACCAAAGCCCAAGCCTGGGTCGAGTATCTTCCCAATTTTTCTCATCAAGAAGAGTATAAAGTTAACAGCGAGATCTCAATGTCGACCATGCTGACAAACCTGCTTTCATTGAAAATAGCTTATCTTAGCAAATTCAATCAGGTGCCTACGCCTCCGTCCACATCACAGAGAGATACTCTGTTCACCACTTCGCTCGTCGCAATTTACTGATCATGAAGAAATAGAAAACGAATCATCTCTGCAAAAAATCTTAAGGCAATCTCTGAAAAACTGAAAGATCTGGATATGAGTTTTTTTTGGATTTTGCCTTCGGATTTCAGCTCCAATCTCAAACAGGGTTTTCCACTGAACTCTCAAGACTCTGTAAGCTTCTAGAAGGCGCGTATCGCTATCCCAGATGTGTGTCGCTTCAGATCCCGCTCCATTGATTTCGACGATTTCGAAATCCTCCCCGCCCATAAATGATTCTTTATTTTTGTAGCGCAGATCAAGTCGTCCAAAATAAAAATCCGGAATCGATTTAGCAATCACATCTATCTTCGCAGCAAGGGCTGGCGTGAGTAAGTCTTCGCCATTTTTAAAAACCGCTCCCTGGCAATGGTTGCCACACTCAGAAAGAACGACATGCACTCCTTCAGGAACTACGGTGTTTAACTGCTCTCGGTGGCGCGAAAAATAAACGGTGGCCATAATTCGAGCCCGCCTGTCTTGCAAAATGAGATCACCGAGTTTTCTTTTTCCATCACCGGTAACAGTTGGAAATATTTTT
This sequence comes from Pseudobdellovibrionaceae bacterium, assembly GCA_044229295.1. Lineage (GTDB taxonomy): Bacteria > Bdellovibrionota > Bdellovibrionia > Bdellovibrionales > Bdellovibrionaceae > JBGATJ01. The sequence continues at coordinate 17,904 of JBGATJ010000057.1, read as the reverse complement.
TCTGTGATCGAAAAGATCTGACCTACGCTTTCGGAAGGGCGCCGAAAATAAAACACCCCTGCTTCGTGTGGGTATGTACTCAACTTTTGAGCTAGCACTGCAAAGGCATTTCGCTCATTGAGATAGTTTTGTGCCTCCTCTTTATCGCGAATGATGCGCACTCCGTACCCTCGCTGGCCGACATCGGGTTTTAAGACATAGGGGGTAGTAATTCCCGAGTCTTCAATAATTTTCAACGCATTTAAAGATGAGGTCTCTTTGGATATAAATACACAAGGGATGGTTTCAGGCTTTTCTTTTTGGAGACGCTTTAGAAAATCCCACTTGGACTCGCCGATCAGTCCGCCATTAAGGACTTGCGGGTTAGCATAAAATGGGAGTAGTAAATTTCTGCCTCGAAGTGAAAGGTAGATGTAGTACATGACAACAGGAAAATAAAAAATGGGGGCAGGCCAAAACTCAAAATGAGTCCACTTCCGCCAGGAATGAAACCAAGCCTTTCGCTTCCATGGATCTAAGGCCATTAAAACTGCAGACTTAATGACCTTAAGTGATAGAAAAAAAAGAGCTAGTCCTAGAATCCAGTGATCTGAAAAAAACGACACAAGAACGTGGCCACCGAATAAAACTAATGAAACCCACGCGAGCACGCTTGCTAAAGTCAAAAGTAAAAATCGCCACCCTGAGTATCCAAGGAAGCCCGCACCTAAATACGTAGGTAAACGCGTTCCAGGAATCACTCTTGAGACGACGATCGAATATTCCATAAAACTTGACCGATTGGTCCGCATCCACGTTTTGGTTTTTTTATTTAAAAAACCAAACTCAAAACGAGAGGCTAGCGATCCTAATAAATAAAGACCGAAATCTCCTAAGCTAATGCCAAGAAAGCACGCGGCAAACGCGGCAGCCAAACTCATTTTCTGTTCTGCTACAAAAACAAGGCTCGTTGCGATCGCCACGTCCTCTAAAACAAAAGTGCCTAAGAAAATGCTCAAAAAATAGTCCATGCTCAGAGAAATCCACCTGTGGCTTGGATGGCTTTAGGGGAGGAAGGACTTTCTATCCATGCAACCACCGCAAGTTTTTTTATATCTTTAGGTTTAAACTCAAAACGCTCTTCGAAGGTTTTTCCTCCTGCGGGTTTTTTAGACCAATCTAGAACCACGAAATTGTGTTTCAATAATTTCCCGGAGTTTTCTCCGTTTGTCACTTTAGAACTCAACTGCATTCCCAAAAGAGCCATTCTAATAACGACTGGACCTGAATCTTTGCGCTTGCCGGTCACGACAAAGGATCCATCGTCATTTTGATAAATGGATAGGGAAACATCATAAGGAACACTCGACGTTTGGTCTGGAACCTCAGCGTTTCGCCACTGCCTCCACTCTTTTCCGTCAAGCACCACCGCTGGCGTGTAAACCGAAGCTTCAGCCCACGTTTGCGCCACCTCTCTTTGCCTGGCAGTCATTGCTTCTGAAGAAAGACCGTCCTTCCAGCCAAGATGGTTCCAATAGTCCACATGAAAGACGATCGGAACAAAAGTTTTCCAAAGATTTGGCTTATCAACAAATGTTGAAATCCATTCATCTGCGGGAGGACAGCTGGAACACGACTCTGAACTATAGAGCTCCAGGAGTGGAACCCTTTTTTCGGTGGACGCCCCGACCAATTTCCGAGCGTGGGCCTCTGAAAGAGCACAGAAGACTAAAAACACAATATATAAACGTCTCAAAATAAGATCATACATGATTTACCTCTCTATAAAATAAGAGAGTGTTTGCAAGAACTCGTTACAACTCCAAAGAAATAGGAAATATCACAATATTTTCGTAAGTTTCCGGGTCTGCAACAAAAGGTTGTAATTTTTTTTGTGCGTTACTCTCTTACTTGTTAAGGAGAATCACAAATGCGACCATTTCTTTTGCTAATCCCAATGATAATTTCAACCCACTCTATCGCAGGCCAATCCACAGATCGCCTGAACAAAAACGGCGTTGCACTTTGCGAAGATCGTAACTCAAAGATAGATTCGGACTGTTATGATCCTGTAAGTTACGTAAAAGCCAATAAGGCGGAGAAGGTTGGTCTAGAAAACAGTAAAAACTATCGCTTCAAATATAAAGAGGCCACTTATGTATTTACAAGCCAAGAGCACCTCGATCTCTTTAAAAAAAATCCTGACACCTTTGTTCCCCAATTTGGGGGGTGGTGCGCTTACGCCGTAGCTGTAAAAAAAGAGAAAGTAGATATCGACCCAAAGAGTTTTTACGTTCAAGATGGAAGAGTCCTTCTTTTTTACGACAGCTTTTTTGCACACACTCGTAAATCATGGCTGAGTGATAGAAATAAGGATGCTAACACCTACCTCAAAGAAGCCGACGCTAACTGGCCGCAAGTTGAATCGAAGGAGCCATAAATGAAATCTCTCTCTTTGGCTTTAAGAATCCTTGCAGCAATTATTCTCTTTCAAACCTTGTTTTTTAAATTTACTGGGGCTCCGGAGTCCATTTATATTTTTTCAACTCTCGGAGTTGAGCCTTGGGGGCGCTTGTTTGCAGGAGTTTCGGAACTTGTGACTTGCGTTTTGCTTCTTATTCCTAGAACACATCTTTTAGGGGCCTTTGCTGCGGTAGGGGTTATGCTTGGAGCCATTGCCAGTCATATTTTTGTTTTGGGAATTATCGTTCAAGATGACGGTGGACTTCTGTTTTCTCTGGCGTGCACCGTTTTGGTCGCCTGCCTCATCGTCATTTTCTTAGAGAGAGAACAAATCAAAAAATGCCTTATTTCCTTTAAAAAGGGGAATTGATGACAGAAAATCGCAGCTACCGAAGATCGGTTTTGTATTTTTGTGATGCCTTTGAGATCGTCTGTTGCGAATGGACGAGTGAAAGCGTCTCGGCTCTTCATAGTCACGGATGGAGCCAATGCGCCGTCTTGGTTCAGGAGGGGTGTTTTGAAAACCGAACTGAGTTTGGGTTAAAATCTGAGCTAAACCTGCTGGAACCTGGGCAAATCATTCTAACCCCTACCGGCGCTGAGCACGAGATAAAATGCGTAACACCTCATGGAAAGACACTTCATGTTTACGCTCCTAAAATCACCGCGGCTTCTGACCGGGTTCAGTTTAAGTCCGGAGGCCTTGAGGAAATTCGCAAAAATACTGAAATCAACCTTACAAATACCCCCACTAAATGGTCAGAGCTCGAAAAGATTCTCTCGCAAGTTGCAGAAAACTCGGTCTCTACCAATTCTCCCTATTTTATGAATCAACTTTTTTCGGGACTCTTTCCAGAATCCATCCTAGCAGACAAACTCGCAACTCAGACAAGAACCACCCTTGCGACTTTTGAAGCAAGTCCTGTATTTACAGCAATGGAAATCGAAGTTATCGAAAGGCTCTGCGAACTCATCGGCTGGAAGCAGCCCCATCAAGATGGAGTTGCAGTCCCTGGAGGGAGCGCCGCAAACTTCATGGCCATCCATTGTGCCCGAATCAGAAAAAAACCGGATTTCCGAAAAGTAGGCCTACAAGGAGAAGCGTATAAAATCTTTGTCTCAACCCAAGCTCATTACTCTTTTAAAAAAGCCTGCCTTGCTCTTGGCTTTGGACTTAACGCTTTGGTTGAGGTGGCCGTCGACTCTGCCGGGAAAATGAGCTCTGCAGACTTGCAAGAAAAAATAGAACGCGCGATTCAATCAGGCGCCATTCCGCTCATCGTCTGTGCTACTGCAGGAACAACTGTTCTTGGAGCCTTTGATCCACTTGATGCTCTGACTGACGTTTGTGAAAAATTTGGGATTTGGCTTCATGTTGACGGAGCTTGGGGCGGCCCTGTTCTATTCTCAAATCAAGCGCGAAATCTAGTAAAGGGAGTTGAGCGCGCAGACTCAATGACCTTCGATGCCCACAAACTTTTTGGAGCCCATCTCACCTCAAGTTTCTTTTTAACAAAACATCGAGGCCTACTGCAAAAGGCCAACGATGTTGCTGGAGGCGACTACATTTTTCACTCTCAAGAGATTGCTCAAGATCGCGGCCGGCTATCTTGGCAGTGCGGCCGAGGCCCTGACGCTCTTGCCTTTTGGACACTATGGAAAAGTATCGGCTCTGAAGGTCTTGGCGCGTTTGTAGATCGGCAGCTGGAGCTTAAAGTGAAAGTTCTTGATTTTGTTCAAACACAACCTCGGCTCGAGCTTATAAATCATCCGCAATACCTGAACGTGTGCGTGAGAGTGCTCCCTAGCGAAGGTCACGATCCCGATTGGTCACGCAAAGTTAGAGAGCAGCTCAAACGAGACAACATCGCCTTTGTTAACTTTGCAAGCAATGAGCAGGGAACATTTTTGAGACTGATCCTCGCTCATCCCAAACTCGAAATTAGGCATATAAAGAATATTCTTATGGAAGCTCTTAACGTCTGATGAAAAACCTCATTGGAATTTTTTTGCTGATTTGGAGCGCAAACGCGCGCTCAGCTCCCCACCACCAAGGGACGTTGAGCAGCGTGAATCTTGGTATTCGTTACTCATCAATTCTCGCAAACAGAGGAGTGATTTTTTATAGAGATTTTCAAATTGATCCTGTGTTGGGCGTTTTTCTTTTTGATGACAGGCTTGAGTTTCTTGGAGATTCTTTAGGATATCGAGATTTTATTTGGAGGGATCAAATTCGCTTGCGCACTCGGATGGTCTCAATCACCGACAAACCGCTTTTTCCTGCCTACGACTCTCTACAACGAGATGCCCCTCACCGCGCCGATACCTACGAATGGAATACAAGGGCAGAATTTTTTTTACCAGACTACAACGAGCACTATCTGGCTGAGATTGACCTTGGGTACTCAAGAGATATTGGAGAGCATTTTGGTAACTACGTTGATCTTCAAGCGAAGGTTAAACTTGCAGAATTTCATAAGCTTGATACCAAAATAGAGCCAAATCTCTTTTTCTCTGTGGGCGCGGGCGATTCAGCTCACAACAAATATTTTTATGGCCCGAGCGCTGAGGGAGCGGGAGTCAATAATTTTTCCTACGGGCTTTGGCTTGCATTCCCTGAAGAGGCCGATAGGTACTATCCGATTATTCAGCTCGTTCACTTTGAAACTATTGGCGAAAAAAATCAGAACGCTGAGTTTGCAAGAGGGCGAAATGAAGGCTGGCTTTTTTCTTTTATCGCGACTTACGGGCTGCTCGAATGAGTCCGCAACATCTGAAGGCCAGTTTTTACCACGTCAGATAAAAACGACCGGTCAGGATTTGCCTTGCCGACAATATTTATTCCTTGCGTGAGAGTGATGAGAACTCTTGCGAGGCCCTGAGAGTCCTTTTGCTTTGGAACATCCCCTTCGCGTTTGGCACGGTCCAAAGTTTCTATCCAAAACTGCTCCCAAGATTTAAACCCATTACGAGCTCTCATCGCAAACTCGCTGTCGATCAATGAAAGCTCTGCTGCTGTGTTGGTATTTAAACAACCTGCGATTTTTCTATTTTTTAAGGCATGCTCCACGAGAACTGAAAAGAAAAGCTCAATCCCCTTTATCGCAGATGGAGCATTTTGAACAAGCTTTCTCCTTTCAGCAACCACTTCAATCTGATAGAGCTCGAGGGCTTCTCGAAAAAGGCTCTCTTTGCTTTTAAAATGAGCGTAAAGACTCCCGCGCTGTAATCCAGTGGCTTCTTGGATTTCGTCTAAGGTTGTTGCATTAAAACCTCGTGCCCAAAATAGGTTCATTGCAGATCTCAAAGCTTTGGCGCGGGACACCTTTAACGCTCGGCCCATACCTCAATGCCCTTTATTTGAAAACTTGTTGAGAAGATCCTTATTCAAGCGATTCACATCGATCGGCTTTTTGCTGTTTTTAGAAAAACTCTGGGCTCCCTTCCTGAGAGCTTGAGTCAACTTGAGATAATTTTTGCAGGCCTGACAGAGGCTGAGATGCAGCCAGAATCGAAAGTTTCTCTTGTCGGTCAGGTCAATTTTGGAAGTGACTTCTTTACAAGTCATCGCAAAGGCAACACCCCTATCTCCAGCCAAGGAGTAGTACAAATCATGCCAGTATTGCCTGGCTTTTTGCGTGACTTTCATCCCGTAGTCCTTACCCGTCAACCTGACCTTCGAGGCATTGTCGGAGTTTGTCTTTAGCTCGAAAAATGAGAACTCTCAGGTGAGAGATAGAAATGCCTAAAACGTTACAGACTTCAGAGGATTCTTCTTGATCCACCTCTTTTAAAAGAAAGGCCGACTTTTGCAAGTCCGTGAGTCCATCAAGACAGTCCCCAATTAAAACAGAGAGCTGCGAAGAGTACACGATGGCATCTGGGCTCGGCCAGTCGACATTCCACCAGCCTTCAGAAGAGAATGACCTTGCCATCACAGCTTCAGCATCTTCTTCAAAAAGCATCCGTCCTGAAGCCCGTCGATGCTCTCTTATTTTGTTAAGTAAAATTCCACAAATGAAGGTGCGAAGTTCTGACCGAGCCTCAAATTTATCGAGATTCGTAAAAAATCGCTCCCACGTTTGGCTTACTAAATCCTCGGCAACATCAGAGTAAATTCCATTCATCGCCAGAATTTTTAAAAGAAAGGGACTCGTGTCACGAAACGTCTGCTCTAAAAAAGCCTCATCTCGATTCTTCAACAAATCCAAAACAGTCGGAAGATCAGGTTCGCTTCGTTTTAAAATCATAAACACAGTCGAACATTTTTTGACTGTTTAGTCAAATTTACAGAAAAATCTCGACCTTTGGTTCACTCAAGATTTGTCGGACCAGGGGGAACCGCATGGAGGCCTTCTAGAAGAAAGCAAACATAGATGTCCTGTCCACCTGAATAAGTCAGCGTGCAATGAAGCTTCTCAGTGATATGTCTACCGACTACGAAAACACTTCCGTAAGCCCCATACTGATCGTCGTCTGTAAGTACCATCTCTGGCTCAACACCCGAAGCCACGATGGACTCATAAGCGATTTTTGCGTCCGTCCCTTCATAATAGGGTGTTACGTCGCTTGCATTTGCTGTCGCGGAAAGAAATAGAATGAAACCTAAAATAATTTTTGTAATCATAAAGCCTCCTAGTTAGGTCTGAATTCTAACGGATCTGACGCAAATCCTCACCATGGGCTTTCTTAAAACGGCGGCTTTCTGATTTAGAATTTATAAATTCCGATGTAAGTATTTCAGAGCTGTAAATAAAGTAGACGGTTTTTATTCTGGAAAGGGATTGAGCGCGCTCTCACCAAGCTCAATAGCGCTTTGAAACCAGCTTGCACCGTCTGAATCTTTGGCGACCTCAAGCCATAAATTAACCATCCCGGTGTCCTGAGAACAGTTCTTGGGGTCTGGATTTCCCGAAGATACAAGGCCTACCAGAACATCATGGCCATTCACCGATGCAAACACGGGCCCACCAGAATCTTTACTGCAAATGCCACCATTATTTAAGAGCACATGCAAGACTCCATCACTCACCGACTCTCTTAATTGCCCTTGAACAGCGCGGAGCCGACGATCGAAAGGGTACTGACAACTCTCATCAGAGATGTCGCAAACACTTCCATCTTTATGGACCTTTTTTGACATGTCATTAAGCCCGTAGCCGTAGGCAGTAAATGCCGTAGCAGTCACTTTAGAATCTAGCATCTTTGCGATTTCTACACCTGCAGGGAGCTCGCCTGAGAATATCATCATCGCGACATCGCGATTGGCAAAACGCAGTTCGCAAATCGCGGGGCCAGCCTTACACGGATGCTCCTGCAATTCTTTTTCGTGAAGAGGATCACGGATAGGATCCATGATCACAGGTCGAATGCTGATCTCTTTTTTTGTTGAAGGATGAAAGTGGATTTCATAATTCTTTCCTGGGTCCCCACAATGACCAGCCGTAAGGATCGCATTCTCGCCGACGACAACTCCGGAACATGACATCTCCATGGCTCCATTGACCTCGCTGAAAACTTCAACCACTGAGGAGGGCGTTCCCGCTGGGATCGGGTCTAAAATGACTCCTCCCCAAGCCGCTACGGATCTAGCCACTTTCCGGCTGGCGCTGACAACATCCTGAACACCCATAGAAATACCAAGGGCGATAAAAACGGTGATGACGACGAGGGACTTCATGGGGGCCTCCGATAATCCTTAAGTATTTCAATGGATGTGCCAGAGCCTCGTCTCAGAAAGAGATGATCCTAATATTACCCGGGTGTTATTGACATTTCATTTTAACCCGGGTAATATTAGAACAGGAGGTCTGCCATGACCAGCTTTTCAGCATTCGACGGCCATCAACTTCTTTTTAAAGGGGCTTTTTCTGAGGTGGTTTTAAAGATCAAAAAACGCATAGGGAAAGACTCCAATAGTTCCATTCTCATTTTCAGCGATGCCACTGGGAAAACGATGGATTTTAACTTCCAAGGAACGGAAAAGGACATCCTCAAACGTCTTGAGGTTTTTGTGACCGAAAAATCACAACCTCTTGAGGGTCCTGGTCGCCCTCGCCTCGGAGTTGTCTCTCGTGAGATTTCTCTACTTCCTCGCCATTGGGAGTGGCTTGCCTCACAGCCTGGAGGTGCGTCTGCAACTCTTCGCAAGTTCGTGGATGCTGAGATGAGAAAATCTTCCGATGGCCCCTCTGTGCAGCAGGCACAGGAGCGCGCTTATAAATTTATGAACGTGATGGCAGGTGACTTAGAGGGTTATGAAGACGCTCTGAGGGCTCTCTACAGAAAGGACAAAAAGCAGTTTACGGCGAGCATAAAAAATTGGGCTCCTGATGTTAAAACTTACGTTGTTGAACTTGCTAGTCCCGTCTTTTAAAAAGCTTCAGCCTGGTTTATAGTTCGAAAGCAGGAGGTAAAATGAAGAAGTTCTTAGCCATCTACACAGGATCGCCCGAGGGAATGTCCAAATGGCAGGCATTGGAGGAAAAAACCAAAAAGGAGCGTGAACAAAAAGGGATGAAGGAGTGGCAAAACTGGGCGACAGAGCACTCAAAATCAACGGTCGAGCAAGGTGGCCCCCTTGGTAAAACCAAACGCGTGACGCGCGAAGGAGTCTCAGACATCAGAAATAGCATGGCTGCTTACACGGTCATTGAGGCTGAGTCTCACGAAGCTGCGGCAAAAATATTTCTCAATCATCCGCACTTCACGACGTTCCCTGGTGATGGGGTTGAGATCATGGAGTGCCTGCCGCTCCCTAAAATGTAGCTATTACTCGTGACGAAGGGCTTCGATGGGATTTAACAGCGAAGCCTGACGTGCGGGGTAAATTCCAAAAATAATTCCAATCCCTGCGGAAAATCCAAATGCCAGTAGCACCGAACCAAGACTCACCGATGTTGCCCATCCCGAAACCAAAGAAAGAATCAGTGTGATCGCCCATCCGATGAAAATTCCAAGAAGCCCCCCGATCACACTGACTAAAACGGCCTCAGCTAAAAATTGGGCAAGAATATCCCAGCGTTTGGCTCCCACTGCCTTTCGAAGACCGATTTCTCGAGTTCTCTCGGTAACTGAAACAAGCATGATGTTCATAATACCTATGCCGCCAACTAAAAGCGAAATTGCCGCAATGGAAGCAAGAAGGGTCGCCATCGTACGACTGCTTGAAGCCAGAGCCTCTTGGATGTCAGCCATGTTACGAATCTGAAATGCTTCTTGTTGACTCGAAATGGGCACCTTATGACGACCAATCATGAAATCTTCAACGGCATCTTGAGCTGCTTGCATGTCAGCTCCTGATTTGATTTCGAGATCAATGTAATCGACAAAGTTTTTTCCTAAGAGACGATACATTGCTGTGCGCACAGGGACAATGACAACGTCATCTTGATCGCGAAAGCCGGTTGCGCCCTTTTCTGGGAGCACCCCAATTACTTGAAAACTCACTTTATTGACTTTGATATATTCACCTAACGGATTCAGCTCCCCAAAAATTTCTCTTGCGACGGTCGTTCCTATAATAGCCACTCTTGCGCGTTTTTGATTTTCGTCCTCGGTGAAAAAGCGCCCTTCTTCGGGCTGTGACGCGTGCATTGTTGCGTATGAAGCGGTAGATCCCAAAACTTGAGTGCTCCAATTTTTATTTTGAAAGGTGACTTGGGCGCGTCCGTTGACCGCAGGTGCTGCCTCCTTGACTGCAGATACTTTATGAGCCAAATCAAAGGCATCATCTTCGGTGATGCGTATACGGCTCCCCGAATCTTGCGCAACACTGGCATTATTGCAAACCCTTTCCCTGTGCCTGAAACCACGAAGCTTCTGCAAGCACGCGATCTCGCTGACTCCCAAGAAAGTTCTTTTCCCGCAAAATCAGATCATTTTCAATTTGGTCCCACTCTTCAAACGTCTGTAGACTGTTATTATATTTATTTCTCGCGATCTCGGCACGCACCTTCGCAGCTTTGACAAAAGCTTCATCCACCAGTTGTTTTTGGGCGGCTTCCACCCAAGAGATGTATTTTTGTTTGAGAGTCACAAGACTCTGTAAGCTTGTCGTCTGAACCGTTTTCTCAGCACCAGTGTATTGAGACTGTGCCGCCTGGACTAAGTAATAATCTTTAAATCCATCAAATAATGGAAACGACAGATTCAGCCCCACCGACCAACGATCCGACTTTGGAAAAAAGTCAGGACCTTGTTTACCGACAGAACCCACCAAATTCAGGCTTGGATAAAAAGCCCCTTTGCTTAAGGCAACCGCCGCTTGCGCCGACATTTCTTTGGTGACGGCAAGTTGGTAATCGGGTGTTTGTGTGGCTAGATCTTGAAAATTAGGCGGTTGAGGTGGGGGCGTTTCTATAGGAATATTTCCACTTCGCTGAATCTGAGATTCACTTTCTCGTCCCAAAACCTTGAGCAATTGGCTCTGAGCCACTTCAAGAGCGTGACTGGCCTGTAGCTCGTCGAACTTGGCCTGACCCAAATTTGCCTGAGACAGAAGAACGGAGCCTTTGTTTTCTCGGCCGCTTTCAAATCTCAAAGTGACGAGCTTTAAATTTTCTTCACGACGATGGACCGCTTCTTGAATCATTTTTCGAAAGTCTTCGGCGTAGATAAGACCCTCGAAGGCCACCACTAAATCGTTTCTGATTTTAGCCTCTGCATTGACCAGAGCCAGTTCAGCACTTCGTTGATCAGCGCGACTTTGCCTCAATCGCGTCTGATCTTGAAGTCCGTTAAAAATATTCTGAGAGGCATTGAGGCTTGCCAGATATTGATCATCGGTGATGCCTGAGGAGTTCCCACGGGCGTATTCTAAACTGGCTGACAGCTGAGGGAAGTAATTAGACCGCGCCGCTTTCACTTGACTTTCAGAAGCCTGAACACTTTTTTGAGCAGTGACAAGTTCGGGATTTTTATTAAGAACTTCCTTGAGGCAATCCTGCCATGTCAAATCCTCGGCAAACGCCGAGTTGAGAAATATCAAACTCAAAATAATCAGCACGCGGTTCCTTGAGAAAAATCCATTCCAAAAGGCAATGTTACCACGCCTCTTGGAATTTTTTTGGATTTTATTGGAATTTGTTGGAGGGGACGAAAAAATATTTAGTCAGCAATCTCGTGAGGACCGTGACCAGGGTGTTTGCCTTCATGTCCTTTGGCTCCCATACACTTCATATGATGATGATGCTTCTTCATATGGCGATGACAAAGAGCTGCGGGCCCCCGCTGTTCGGGAGTCAAGATCGTAAAAAAGATTTGATTTGCCAGAGCCAAGTGACTACTGACCAATGCGGAGACATCCTTATTGATATCTTCACCAAGTTTGGTCGCGGTTGCAGTATCACCTTTATCGCTGGCAAGATTTCTTTCATAGTCCATTTTTGCAAGCTTGAGGTTCGTATGGAGTTGCAGATTTTCCTTTTTATACGTGAAAAACGCCTCTTTCATCGCCTTTTTCTGCTCGTCAGTAAGCTTCACTTCGGCACAAGCTTTTGGATGTTTGTGTTTTTGCGTATCAGTGACAGAAACCGCACCGAAACTCTCAAGCATCTCTTGAGTCGCATCCTGCTGCATGTCTTCACTCTCAGCGACAACGGCAGTGTCTTGGGCAGTGACTTCTTCCTGCTGAGCCAAGACTTGATGGCCCATCATTGCAATCGTGAGTGCTGGTAGAATAAATAATTTCATAGAGAACCTCCTATTAATTGTTACAACGACCATAAAAGACAATTGTGGAAACAGTATGAAAAATTATTTTTTACGCTTTGCGGAACTTGTGCATTTTTGAAACATCTTTTTTCGGTGACTTCCCCCAACAGACAGATGTTATGACTCTTAAGTATGAGTCGCCTCTTACTCGTTGAAGATGATCCTATTTTAGGTCGCGGACTTTCAGTGCATCTGAAGTCCGAAGGATACTCTGTGGATTGGGCAGAAAGTTTGAAGTCCGCTCGCAGCTTTTTACATCAGCAAAGTTACCACTTAGTGATTCTAGACCTAACGCTTCCAGACGGCGACGGCCTTAGCCTTCTGAGATACCTTCGCGAGCAAATCAAATCCACGAGCGTCATGGTGTTGACCGCACAAATCAACGAAGAGACCGTGGTTGAAGCCCTACAGTCAGGGGCCAGTGACTATGTGAGAAAGCCTTTTAGTAGCCGTGAGCTTTTTGCTCGGATATCAAATATTTTAAAAAAGCCCGAGGCTGTTCGCGAAATGCTCTCTTATGGCCAACTCGAGATTGATCTTTCTCAACGGAGGGCCAAGGTTGGCCCAATTCCACTTGATTTCAATCGCCGTGAGCTGGATGTTCTTATTTACCTTGTGCAAAACGCAGATCGCGTTGTCACTCGCGAGGCCTTGTTACAACATCTTAGTAACGCCGAAGACATATTTGATAGAACCGTTGATTCTTATGTTTATCGAATTCGAACGCGTCTTCGCTCCGCTGGCGCTAATCAATTGCATATTTCCTCAGAGTACGGGCTCGGCTACCGACTGCAGTTGGCGCAAGAAGCGTCGGTATGAGATCCAGTCGGCAGTTATTTCGTAAGATTTATCTGCTCTTGGCCCTGACTCTCACCGTGTGTGTTATTGTTGGATCCCTACTCACTCACTGGCTTGGTCGAGCCGTTATTTCTCGCAAAGAACCTCACTTCAGTGTTTTACTTGCAAAAATCATCGATCATCTTGACACTCATGATGCCAGCGTCTCTTTCACTCAGGTCCTCCAATGGGTTCCAGAAAATCGAGCCGCAACTTGGACTCTCATACAAAATAATAAGGTCATTGCACCTCCCGATGGGCAATTGCCAGAGAATTGGAATGCCCTTGACCTGCCAAAAGGGCCCTATGAGCAGAAGTTTTCAAAGGCAAACCGTTTTTCAAGACCTGACTCTTCCATCATTAAAATGAAGAACCATCCCAATACTTACCTCTACATCAAGCGAAAAACTGATGTAGCCTCTTCATTTTTCCAAAAGTACATGACTCTCCTTTCAAGCGTGATCATGCTTTCGGTGCTAGTAGGTGTCGGTGGCGCGCTTGCTTTTTTATTTTACGGAGTAAAAAGAAAAGTTCGGCAGGCCGATGAGATTATGGAACAAATCAAAGCTGGGAATCTCAAAGCGCGAATCCCCATTGAGTCGCGCGACTTTTTTGCTCTTCCTATTGAAAGATTTAACACCATGGCTGACGAGATTGAAGGTCTTGTCGAAAAAGTGAGAGTCTCAGAGAAATCTCGGATGTTGTGGTTTCAGGATCTTGCCCATGACCTAAGAACTCCCGTGGCCTCACTCAAAAATTTAGTAGAAGCTGTGTCCCATGTTCCTAAACGATTGAACGAAAACGAAGAGCGCGAGTTTTTGGGCCTAGCCCACCGAGAAATCGAGTATTTTGAACGCCTCGTTGAAGACATGCTGATCCTTGCCCGTCTCGAAGGACCTCGCGTGGCAGTCCCTAGCGAAGAGCTAGACCTCAAACACCTCATCGAAGAGGAAATCGAGGTGTCCTCCGTCAATAGTAGCATCTTTATCGAAAAAAACTTTTCCGGAGATTGCGGTTTGATCTATGGACACCCCGTTTTGCTTCGCCGTATGTTCCGAAATGCCCTCGAAAACGCCATCCGTTTTGCAAAACATCGAGTGCGCGTCTCCCTGTGGACGCAAAGCGATTGCGTTCAGATTTCACTCCAGGACGACGGACCGGGATTTTGTGCGCAGTCCCTCAAGACCTTTGGAGAACGCTCGGTCCAGCGCTCGCTCAATAACTCTTCGACTCACCTATCACTCGGGCTTGGTTCTGTGATTTTAAAAGCGATTGCGAGTGCCCATAAAGGGAAAGTTTTTATTAGCAATACCAAAACAGGCGCCTGTGTGAATATTTCGTTTCCTGTTTCGACTCCTGTAAAAACTTATGCTATCAACATTTAATGGCAATCAGTTATCTTAAGTCGGTCTACGAGCGACACCAAAAGTGGGTTCCCATTGCAGCGTTTTTGGCTGGCTTTGTCTTTGACATGCTGGTCCTAAAGAGGATCGATGAGCCACAAGTCATCGTTCAGCAAGCTTTGTATATTATCGTCTCTGGGTTTTTGATTGCCATTGAGCTTGTTGAACATGTTCAGGAGATCTCACTTTCGGGTTTTATTAAAAAAATCTGGCCTTATCGAGAAGCCCTTTTGCACTTTCTCCTTGGGACCCTTTTGAATAGCTACGCGATCTTTTACTTTAAAAGTGCCTCGGCCATCACCTCCATGATTTTTATTGTGCTTTTAGTAGCCCTACTTATCGTTAACGAGTTCAAGCGCTTTGGTAAATCTCAGACTCAAGTGCACGTCGCCTTTTTAAGTCTCTGCTTGATTTCTTACTTTGTTTCCCTCTCCCCGATTCTTTTTGGATTTATTGGGAAAATCCCTTTTGTGATAGCTATGATCGCCTCTTTTTTTGTATTTTCCTTTTACATATTTATTCTCAAATCCAAACTTCGCCCAAAGCCTCAGTTGTTAAAAACTCATGTCATATACCCTTTTGCCGCCATTCAAATTCTTTTTGTGATTCTCTACTTTGCCCATGCGATTCCCCCAGTTCCACTGTCTGTCAAATATATGGGGATTTTCCACGGGGCAGAAAAGACCGAAGATGGCTACGCACTTACCTACACTCGACCTCAATGGAAGTTTTGGCAGCACGGAGATCAAACTTTTTTTAGCCAGCCGGGGGATGTGATTTACTGTTACACACAGATCTTTTCACCGGCCCGTTTCAAAGATGAACTCCAGGTGAGATGGTTTTATCACGATCCTAAGCAAGGATGGACCACATCAGATGCCATCGCACTTGCGGTCGTGGGTGGTCGCGAAGAAGGATATCGAGCGGTCACACAGAAAGCGAATTTTATTCCAGGGGATTGGAAAGTGGCTGTCGAGACACGCGATGGTCAAGAGGTTGGTAATATCGGGTTTACGGTTGTGAACGATGATTCGGAGCGAGGGTCTCACGTCATTTACAAGTGATCTCGACTTGAGGTAATAGTACGACCTTACCATCTCGGTAGTTAATTACTTTGCGGCCACTATTAAGCCTTTTTAAATCTTGATTCATGCGATTGATTCCGACTCGGAGGCGATCTTGCGAGTACATGGTGACCTCTTCTTGCCAAAGGTTACGAATGAGCTCTGATTCGCTCCATTCTCTCTTTTGCTCGAAATGCTCCAACATCGCCCAACTCAATTTTTTCCTAGCATATTCAAGAATTTCGGTTCCAATTTGAACTTGAAAATCAGGCAGAAGTGAAATCACTAAATTTGAGGCCGGTCCCGTGGATCGATTCAGGGCCGATAAGAAAAGAGTTTGGTCACGTGAGGAAATACCTTTAAGCCACAACTGAAACTTTCTTTCAGACTCGACGTCATGGCCTTGGGTGAGATACCAGAGTTTAACTCTCGAAAAAGGCGCTAAATTGAGGTGGTTAATTTCATCGTTGCTTAAGCTTTTTTGATTTATCGAGATTTTCAAGATTGCATTTTCATAATCAGAAAGCCCATCAAGAGCCTCTAGACGTAAACGAATCGCATCAGGAAGCGACAGCCGCTTAAAAAGGTGCATTTCTAAAAGATCTAAGAGGAACCAGCGGAGGATGTCTTTACTGATATTTTCATAAGTTCCAATAAACCGTTCGAAAGACATCAAAAAGTCTTTCTGCGTGAGAAGCACCATCTCCGCCATAAGAAGAGCATGGAGACGTTCATGGTCATGGAAAATCTGACCCTGCGGTTTTTGCAAAGTCGAAAGTCGATTGTAGGCAGGTAAAAGCTGAGCATCTCCAAAAAACATGGCTCCCAGCCTCACGATCTGAATCAACGCTTTTTCTTGCCAAATTTCTGGAACATTCCGCACCGAAACACAGACTTTATAAATGTCGTAGGCCTCTGCATTTCGGCCTGCCTCTTCAAGAAGTTTTCCACAGCTCAGAGACGCTCTTACCCAGTGCTCAGGTAAAATCAAATCTTTCTTTTTCGCCAAAGTCGCAATCAATCCATCAAGACCAGTCGTCCACTTAAAATGCTGTTCTTGCATGTAATACGACAAAAGAAGATCTGCAGACATCAAAACATGATCGCCATAATTGCGAAGATGCTCTTCAAAAATTCTCGTTGCCACCTCGTACTCACAACGACTATAGGCGATTTTACCGAGCAGGTGTCCATGATGGCGCACACTCGCCGGAGTGTCACAAGTCAGTTTTGTCAAAAGCCCTTCTGACTCTTGAAGGTGACCAGAAAATATTAGATCCTCTGCTAAAGAAAGTCCAGACGCCAACTTCATGAGCCTGAACCTCCGACACCAGGTCGTGGTCCCGAATGCATGGTGGTATTGCCAGACTTCATCGGCGTAAATCTAGAGTAGAGTTCACACAAAGAAATTTCGGATCTATCGAGCATCAAAACTGGCATCGTCGTTAAATAACCGAGCGCAACCACAGGTCCCAACTCATCAAGACGCGACTGCATCAAACTTATATCTTCGGCTTGAAGAAGGTGAGCTGCCGTGAACCTCTGAAACACCTGATAATCAACGATCCCTTGGTAGGTAGGATGAGATTTGATCTTACGAAAGTCTTTGATCTTACACAGTGGAGAAGAGCCCTGACTCAAGTTTCTAAAAATGCGATCCACAAAGCGTTCTGAGCGAATGGCGGAGAACCAATCTTTAAGAACCCTGTGATTTGCAAAAACAACGTCAGCTTCTTGAAGAGGTTTTGCAAGCACGGGCGACAGCTCCCGATTCAAACGCTGAACGTAGTCAAGCCATGGCTCATAGACGGAGATGCTTCCCAAAGCGTCCACAGACATGGCAAGTTCATGAAGGATCACATTTGCAAGCCACTGAGTTCTTTTTTTCGTTTCCTGCCGTAAAGAAACCGGGACAAAAACGATAGTGTTGGTGAGCGAAGTCCAAGAATTAAGAGCATATGTTGGGTCGTTGTGAAAAATCGATAGCCACTTCCGACTTGCTGAAGCGGTCAACCCCTCAGGATTCAATTCCGAAAGCAAACATCGTGCTGGGCTGTCCGCCAATAGACTTGAAAGTTCGCCCTGATCTAAACCAAGGAACCGAGCTACATCCAAAGTGGAAGCAAACTGCAGATCGCAAAAAGCCGAAGATCCACGGCTGCGGAAAATAAATCGATAGGCTTGTCGGATGTCTTTTGAAAACTCTTCGCTTTGTCCTTCGAAAGTCCAAACCTCTGCTGGAAACGCCGATGTCGGAAGCGAGAACTCCGATATCCATTGGAACTGTGCTGGATCTTTATACCGATTTTCATACTGTGATAAGTAGCGGGGGTTAAAATAATTCTTCAGAATTTTATACTCAGACCGAGCCCATACTGAGGGAAAGAGGAAGGTCATAGCCGTGAAAAAAAGAGCTCCGATTTTCATGATCAACAGGCCTTCAA
>JBGATJ010000056.1:0-29301 GCA_044229295.1 Pseudobdellovibrionaceae bacterium | reverse complement strand
CCATGCTCTTATGAGATCCTACACGAGTTTTTAGTGCAACCTGAATTTCGATCATCTATAATGAGTCATGGCCCACCTCTAAGGAGAAGGATCTATGAAAAAAAATCTCACAGCGATTGTTGTTTTGATTTCGGTTTTGTCCAGCGGTGCTGCAGCTCTTGAAAAAGCGACGTTTGCCGCCGGTTGTTTTTGGGGGACCGAAGAGTTTTTCAGAAAAATTCCTGGAGTGATGAAGACTCAAGTGGGTTACACCGGTGGGACCGTGGATAATCCACGCTACAGTGACATGCACGACGGGCATACAGGACACGCCGAAGTTGTTGAGCTTGAATTTGATCCTAAAGTCGTCACTTATGATAAGCTTCTCGATCAGTTTTTTAAAATGCATGATCCGACCACTTTAAATCGACAAGGAAACGATACGGGAAATCAATACCGATCAGCTATTTTTTACCACAGTGATGAGCAAAAAAAGGCGGCCATGGCGTTCAAAGAAAAAGTGGACAAGTCTAAGGCTTGGAAAGTCCCCGTCACAACTCAAATCGATGAGGCAAAAAAGTTCTGGAGAGCTGAGGAGTATCATCAAAAATACCTTATTAAAAACAAGGGAGGATACGATAATCACTACCTTCGTAAAATCTCTTTTGACTCCCCAAACTCCGCCAACTAGTCATTGAAATAACCGCTCTTTTAAGCTAAAATTCGGCCTTGAAAAAAATCTGCATGGGCTTCATTTCACTTGGTTTAATAACTTCGCTGGCAAGCGCCTCGCCGTATCACAGAGCCATGGTGTTTTCAGGAAAGTCCAACAACACTGCGCTTTTTCTAGGAATGTTTGACGCCGCCACGGATGCAGGTCAGCCGCCAGACGTTGTCATCGGTTCCTGTGGGGGCTCCATTGGAGCTGCCCTTATCCATCTTGATGAGGATCGCACCTCGCGATTGGATTTTTTAAAATCCCAGGATTACTACAAACAACTCCGAGACCTCCCGATAACAACCATGAACGGAGTTGAAATTTGGAAGTTGCTGCAAAGAGAAAATACTGTTGCAAGAGAGAATCGTAGACCAGGGCAGACATTTCGAACGGTGCTTACCGACTGGTTTCAAGTGGCCTTTGCACAAGTTGGCAACCTCTTTGATCACCTTTCTAAATTCGATGTCCCTTTTAAAAATTCAGGAACCCATATCGTTATTATTTCAGCGCAAACTCTATTCCCAGATCCGGTCGATGATCAGCGCTTTCCAGCCGAGAAAAAATTATTTCGCGAAGTTTTTTTTGCGGATAAGGCCATGTTGCCCCTTTTGCAGCAGCTGCCTTCACCTGTTGGAAAAGACTTCCCCGAAAGTGCCGTCGCCTTTGACACTCTCGCATGGACGCCATCAACGGTCATGCAGGCGATTCGAGCTTCCATCAGCGACCCTTTGTATATCGGCCCCAGCCACATGGATGGAGAGACATATTTTACCGGGGCCATCGACTTAAACCCTTTGCCCCTCGCCCATATCTTAGCAGATGCAGTGATAACGACTTACCCTTCAAGTTTTGATGCTTTGGTTGAAACCCCTATTATCCAGGGCGTGTTTGACTTTAATCCAAATCATCTTGTTGCTAAATCTATGCAGGCAGGCGCTAATGCATGGGTCGACTTCACCGATGAAGCATTCCCCAATTTATCTCCGCGGGGGAAACTCCAACTTTGGGCTTCTATTCAAAAGATGGATCTTCGGAGTTTTTTAAAGATTCAGTCTTACATTCCGAGGTCTTATGACGAGTACGTGGATGCTGTTGAAGCTCAGTACAGGTATGGCTATGTTCGTACTCGTGAGGCCTTATCTAGACCTCCCGGAGATGCCTCCCATGTTCGTAGGCCGTCAAGACGCTTTTTGTAGTTTCCCAAGAGCCAGCTTTGTTTCTTCAAAAGCTTCGGCTAACCATAGATTCCACTTTCGAGGATTTTTGATGCGCTTTTCTTTGGCACGAGACTCCAGAAGCGCGGCAAGCTTTTGCATCTTCTGAGCCCCGATGCATCCACTTGAAGATTTCAACCCGTGAGAGAAATACTCCACCTGAGCAAGATCTCCTCGCTCCAGGGCCTCACCAATACGAGACATCTCACGGGGGGTTTTTTTCAAGAAATCACCGATAAGCTCAGCGACAATATCTGGCTTCCCAACTTCATTAAGCGCGGCAAGCTGCTGCAATGTTTTTTGGTCCAGTATCACAGACCGACTTGAAGTTTTTGCTATCGTCTGCAATTCCCCAGAAAAGGTATCTTGATTGAGCACAAGGCCGATGGCTTTTTGAAGAGTGTCGGGTGAAACAGGTTTACTAAGGTATTGGTTCATCCCAACGTTCAGGCAACGTTCTCGAGTTCCTTTTACGACATCCGCGGTCAGAGCCACGATGGGAATATTACGAAGGACAGGGTCTTTTAGTTTCCGAATTTCAACGGTGGTATCAAATCCGTCCATATGAGGCATATGGCAATCCATGAGAATTAAAGAATAAGACCTTTTCTTGAGAGCCGTTAATACCTCGATTCCATTTTCAACCACATCACATTCAAAGCCCAGTTTTTCAATGACCTTTCTGATGAACATTTGATTGATGTGATGATCTTCAGCCACTAAAATTGGAAGGTGATTTTTAGCTTCCATAGGGATTGGCTGCAAACGATGGGCGGAGGCCTTAGGCTGACCAGAGTCCGCAGCCGCTAATGGAATCTCTACCCAGAAGATGGAGCCCTTTCCGTATTCAGAACTAAATTCAATAGTGCCACCCATTTGCTCAGTGACCCACTTACAAATCGACAGGCCAAGCCCTGTTCCTCCATATTTACGGGTAGTCGAAGCATCGGCTTGGCTAAAAGGTATAAAAATTCGTGGACGATCATCTTCATGGATGCCAACACCAGTGTCTTGTACCTCAAGCCTCACGCAGTGCTGACCACCGGCCTGAAGACGAGAGCCAATGGATAGGACCACGGAACCCTCTGAGGTAAACTTGATCGCATTGTGAACCAAATTAAAAAGAATCTGCCTGACTCGCGTAGGATCGCCTTTAAAGTAGGATGGAGTTTTTGAGTGCATCCGCGAGCGAAAAGAGATTCCTTTAGCCTTAGCATTTTGCCCAAGCACACGGGCCACACCCTGCACTAACTCTCGCAGATTGAAATCAATGTTTTCTAGTGAAAACTTTCCGGCCTCAATTTTTGAAAAATCAAGAATGTCGTTGATGAGACCAAGTAAGCTTTGTCCTGACTCATAGATGACTTGAGCATGATCCTTCTGCTCTCTAGTCAGGCTCGTCTCCATTATCAGACTTGTCATGCCTAAAATTCCGTTCAAAGGGGTTCGGATTTCGTGGCTGATATTAGCCAAAAACTCACTCTTCAACTTTGAGGCTTCAACGGCAGCCTTTTCTCTTTCGACCAGACGCTCTTTTTCTAGTGAAGTTTCTTTGATTTCTGCAATGGCATTTTGGAGAGCATGTTGGATGCGTTTGTAGTCGTCAATATCAGTGCAGGTTCCAAACCACTTTACGATGCCATGACTCTCGTCACGAATAGATATCCCTCGAGCCAAATGCCAGCGATAAGTTCCATTCGCTGAGTTCTTAATTCGATACTCTGTCTCGATGGGGTCACCCGTTGCTAAGCTGTGACTCCAAAGCCGTCGAACGCGCGCCTGATCCTCAGGGTGAACGACAGCGAAGGCATCGACATCGTCACCGGGTTTTAGACCTGTGTATTCATACCAACGTTTGTTGTAAAAAGATTTACCTCCACGCATGTCTTTTGACCAGACAATTTGTGGAATCGCTTCAGCAATGGATTGGAAGCTCTCCTCGCTGGCCTTCAAAGACTCTTCAATTTGCTTTCGGGTCGAAATGTCTTGATGAGTTGCCAAAAAATATTTTAGCTCCCCTGTCTGTGAGTCCCTCACTACAGAAATGTGCAAAAGCATCCAAACTCGAGACCCATCTTTACGAACATACTGGCGCTCTCGATCATAGCCACGAATCTCACCATCAAGAAGCTTAAGCACGAGGGACCCATCGCCTTCATCCGCATTTTCTGGAACTAGCTCTCGGATGTCGCGGCCAATGATTTCGTCAGGCGTGTAACCTAAAATGCGGGCTAACTCAAAGTTAACATTAAGGATCCTTCCGTCAATATCCACATGCGAAATTCCAATGGCCGCATGTTCGAAGGTCTCACGGTAACTCTCTTCGGCCTGCTGAATCACTGAATCTAATCTTTGAAACAGATTTGACTCGAGCTGTTTCGTTTTTGTGACATCACGAGCTGTGGCATAAATTGTTTCACCAACGGATCTGCACATCCATGAGAGCCAACGAACGGTGCCATCTTTGCATATATAGCGGATTTCAAAATTCAATGTTACTTTAGAATCGCGCAAGTTCTGCTCTTCAAGTTGTGCTGCTTGGCGGTCAAGAGGACTAACGAAGGTAAGATACGGTTTTGAAAGAAGTTCTGACTCGCTATACCCCAAGGCTTTGACGAAGGCTGGGTTGACCTTTTTAAAATAACCATCGTGACCGCAGATGCACATGAGTTCGTGCGAAGAGAAAAAAAACTCCGATAAGTCAAAATCGGAAGAACTGGCCATTAGGCAGCTCTTTTTAAATTAGTTCTGGAGGGTTGGATTTTATATCCGATTCCTGGTACGGCTTTAATGAAAGAGCCTTCGGGTCCTAGCTTTTTCCGGAGAGAGCAGATGTGCGTGTCTACGACGCGATCGAGCACTCTTGCGTCCTCGCCCCACACGGCGACCAGCAATTGATCTCGACTGAAGGCCTGATCAGGACGACGAGCGAGGCACGAGAGAATTTTAAATTCGGTTTGAGTGAGCTCAACCTCATTTTTTTTGGACCCCTCATGGACAAAAACGCGATGGGTGTTGTGAGAAATCTCTAATTTATTAATAAACAAAAGATTCCCCGAAGATTTGGACTTTGAGGTTTTGTTGAGCTTTGCATCGACTCTTGCCCTGAGCTCTAAAGGGTCAAAGGGCTTAATTATGTAATCATCTGCACCCAAACTAAATGCAGTAATTTTATCAGTCACGGCGGTTTTGCCAGTCAGGCAAATCACAGGCACCGAACTTGTCTCCGAATTTGACTGAATTTCAGAAAGCAGCGAATATCCGTCTCGCACCGGAAGGTGGATGTCTAATAAGATCAAAGCAAATTGAGTTTGCTCAAGGCGACTGAGGGCATCTTCGGCA
The DNA here is from genome assembly GCA_044229295.1 of Pseudobdellovibrionaceae bacterium. Taxonomy (GTDB): domain Bacteria; phylum Bdellovibrionota; class Bdellovibrionia; order Bdellovibrionales; family Bdellovibrionaceae; genus JBGATJ01. The sequence goes on along the minus strand of JBGATJ010000056.1, from coordinate 24,048 downwards.
TTTTCAACGCAAACAATCTGATAGTGATTGAGGGCTCGAACAACAATTTTTTGATATTCCTCTGAGTCTTCAACCAACAGAATTTGCTGCATCTTTTCTCCTTAAAGTACGAATCGGCTCCAGGCACTCCAACTTGATCCAGTAACACCTGAATCTCGACCCAAACTGGACTCGCAAGGCAACGCTCAATGAGTCGAGTGGGTTTTATCCGGTGGAGTGATTTGAGAAACTGTCTCAATACAAGACATGAGTTTCGCTCGTTATGAAGACTTCTTAACGAAGACGAGATCACAACTTCATGGTGCATAGGTAAGCTTATTTCATATGAGGAGGGCACGTGAGTTACACTGTTGACGTCAATTTTATAAATCCATTCATCCAAGGAGCGATCGAGACTCTGAAAGTACAGTGTCATATCGAAGCTAGGCCCGGGAAGCCCCACCTCAAAAATGCCGAGGAACTCAACGGTGCTGCTGTTGATATCGCAGGAATTATCGGAATCACAAGCGAAGGATTTACGGGATCTATTGCGTTGTGCTTTCCAGCTAAGACTTTTTTAAACGTTATGGAAAAAATGCTAGACGAGAAGTTCGCCGAGATTACTAAAGAAGTAGAAGATGGCGCCGGAGAACTTACTAATATTATCTTTGGCGCCGCAAAACGAGAGCTTAATAAGACAGGATACACTCTGCAAAAAGCTCTCCCGAGTGTGGTTCGAGGGCCGAGCCTTAACGTCAGGTATCTGACGCCTTCGCCGACCATCGTGCTACCTTTTGAAACTGAAGTTGGATTATTTCATATTGAAATTGCCACGGAACCGTTGAGTAAATAGGAGGAACGTATGTTTGATCTCAGTATCCAAGTTCTCATAGTAGACGACATGGGAACCATGAGAAAGCTAGTCACAAAAGCCTGTAAGGGAGTCGGATTCACGAACTTTACCGAAGCCGCCGACGGCGCCCTCGCTTGGGATGCGCTCACCAATGCGCCAGCTCCCATCGGACTCATCATTTCAGATTGGAACATGCCAAACTGTACGGGCATTGATTTCCTAAGGAGAGTGCGAGCCGACGGGCGATACAAACACCTTCCGTTTTTACTAGTCACTGCAGAATCTGAAGCCAGCCAAGTTGTTGAGGCTGTTAAGGCCGGAGTCAGTGGATACATCGTTAAACCGTTTAGTGCAGAAACCCTCGCCGAGAAGCTTGAACAAGTTCACAAGAAAATGGTGGGATAAACTGTGGAGGAGAACACGACGGTCACCATTCAATGTCTTATGGTGGGTCTAAAAGACCCTATCAAGGGCGCCATTCAACAGGTTGTCAAAGACGCTGAGGTGAGCGACATTCCATGTGATCTGGATATGATCATGGATATTGCCGATGAATTTGATCCAGTGGCAATATTCTGTGGATCTCCACCGCCAGAAATCCCGTTCATCGAACTCGCTCAAATGCTACGTATGAAGTACCCAACATGCGCTACGTATTTAATCGTAAACTCCAGTGAGAAATACGATCGCAAAGACGTCAAGAAAAACGGTTTTACAGATATTTTCTTTCTGCCAACAGACCATCAATTCATGCTTGATGAAATTAAAGCCATGTACTCCCGTGCCGCTGGACGTAGCACCTCGTTTCGATCCGTTAAATTGATCGATATAGAACCTAACGAAGTCCTTGAGTTTGACACGTTTTTATATCTGCCAGCAAATAACAAACACATCAAATACACAGCTGCTGGTCAGCCCATCGAAGGTAGAAAGCTGCAGAAACTTAAAACTTCCAACGTCACCTCTCTCTACATTCCTGAGGAGGACATGACGAAATTCTATGACTACACGGCCAAACGCCTCATCAACATGGGTAAGGAATCTGGCCTGAGCGAAACTCAGCGAACTCAGAACCTAAAAACCGCCGTTCGCGACATCGTGACCAATTTATTCAGCGACACAGTCACTGGTACTGACGGCGGTAAACAGATTGTTAAAGATTGCCAGGAAATCATTCGAACCTACATCACAGTCTCCAACCCAGATTCTCTTTTAAAGAGAATCTCCGCAGCTGTTGGCGAATCTAGCGATGCCTACACTCACTATTCAAATGTCTCTACGTTTGCAGCGCTTTTTGGAATTGGACTTGGCCTTCCAACTGTCGAAGAGTTAGCACTTGCGGGCCTATTGCATGATATCGGTCTTGCCCGCGTGCCAGGAGAAATTCAAAATAAACCGCCTAGTGAGCGAACTCCCGAAGAGCAGGCCATCTACGAAAAGCATTGCGAATACTCGGTAGACCTGATCAAAGAACGAAAACTCGTCATCCCTGATATTTTGTACAAAATGGTTATGCAACACCACGAGCGATTTGACGGTCAGGGGTACCCCACCAAAATGCCAGGTCATAAAATTTCTCAAGAAGCTCAGATCTTAGCATTTGCTGACGCCTTTGACGAAATGACTTCGCTCGCTTCTGGCCGCGCTCGAGTCAGTCCTATGGAAGCCATCGCTCATTTCAAACAGTCGCTTTCAAATCCTAGCAAATGCTTTATTGATCCTAATTTGCTTAAAAAGATCATTGCGCTCTTCCCGTCAACTCCCGTGGATTGGCAGTCGGCCGTCGCTTAATCGTCGTCAGACTCTTCAATCCCACACGCATAGCCGATAAAACACCAACCATCGGTCGCCCTTAAGTAAGTGGGTATTGGTAAATAGTGATCTGGCGAGGGAGACTCTAGGAAATCTCCACACTCCACTGGGTAACCCGAGATAATGAACTCAGTTCGAGGTTCAAAAAAAAGCCCTTTGGCGTGGACCAAAGCTCCCTTGAATCTACGCATGGATGATTGGCCTTCCTCACAGGTAAGGCTGTTGACATCGACCGTGGAGCTCGCAAATGCAAACGCAGACATAAATAGAACCCCTACAAAATATTGTAAAAACATCGCCCCACTCCTTTTTGCTGCTACGAGGCTTAAGCGTAACGAGCGATTTTTCCGGAAACAACCAAGAAAAGTTATTTCGCCCATTGTTATTGACCTCAATGAGCAGCTCTTTTTATCCTTAATTATGAAACCGCGCTGGATCTATCATTCCCCTGATTCATTTTTGCATTTGGATTTTTTCATCAACCCGATTCCAGGGACGGCCGTTCTTCTTATGGCCATCAACGATCACTTTCTAAAATACGCGTATCCATCTGTGATTACGGGGAAACTCAGTGATTTTCTAGGAATGTTTTATTTTCCGCTTTTGATGTGTGCAGGAGTCTGTTTGATGCAAAACTTTTGGAGACAGACAGTTTCTGGAAAGCGCGAAATTGCCTATATCACGCGAAAAAAACTCGTCTTTTCAAGTCTGTTTGCTGTGTTCCTCCTAGTTGCAACAAAATGCTTTTCGCAAATGGATATTTGGATTGCAGACATCTCAGCGCAGTTGGATTTTCCGATGAAATTGGTGAACGATCCGACGGATCTTATAGCAATAACTTCAGTTTTTGCGACCTATGCTTACGCCAAAAGTTTTTTCGATAATCCGCCGACGGCTTATCGATAGACGGTACTAAGCTCACCTACTGGCAGCTCTTCAACAACGATGTCGCAGGTGTGGGCGTCATTGGTATAGCAAGAATAGACCTTGGTCGTCAGGTTGCCCGGATTTGCAAACCAATATTCCGTCTGATTTTTGTCATAGTCAGGATAAGAATATTGGCTACTTCTCATCACGACGCAAGTTTGCTTAAGTTCATCATTGCGAACCTCAGCACCCATGGCCGCCTGATCTTTTGGAAAACCTAACTCTTTAAAGGACCTTTGCCTTTTATAAGAGGACGAGCCTGGTATTTGGAGCTCTATGATCACGTTGTTTTGGACGCGAATTCCAGCATGGCCAATAGAGTTTTCACAATTTGAAGTCACAGCAAAGTTGGTTACATAGGTGTCTCGAACATCATTTTTTGAATCGCCCTGTTTGCTGGTTGCCGCGGTCACAAAAAATGCACCGATCAGATAAACAATTGTCAAAAGTTTTGACAGTTTTACAAGGTAAGGATGACTTAAAAGTTTTTTTCTCATAGGCGCTCCTTGATACCTTAAGAGCTGAGCAAAAAAGGGGCCGGCCGCATGTTTACCTTGCCAGGGTCAATGGCGCTTTCATAGTATCAAAATATGAGTAAAACCCACGATATAACTAATCAAGTCCCGCCCCTGGTTAACTATAATCTCTTCACTCAGGATCAATGTTTGCGCGAAGCTCTGAAAAATCGCTCGCTCGGCTGGTCCAATGAATCACTGACGGAGCTCGGTCAAGTCCTCGGTTCGGAGGACTCAATTCGTGCAGGATTTTTGGCCAACGAGTACCGCCCCATTTTGCGCACTCATAACCGCTTTGGAGAACGTATCGATGAGGTGGAGTTCCACCCGAGTTGGCACCAGGTGCTGGGCACGACAATTTCTTTTGGAGTCCACTCTTCTCCTTGGTCTGATCCTCGTGAAGGAGCTCATGTCACAAGAGCGGCCGCCGCTTTTTTATGTTATCAAAATGAACAGGGGAACATGTGCCCTACCACTATGACCTACGGAGCGACTCCCGTTTTGCGCCAACAGCCCGACGTCATATTGAGCTGGGAACCCAAGATCCTCAGTCGTAAATACGACTCTCGTTTTCGACCCGTCTCAGAAAAAACGGGAGCCATGATTGGAATGGCCATGACTGAAAAACAGGGCGGCTCAGACGTACGCACCAATACGACGATTGCGACAGCAATAGGCGCCAAGGGCCCCGGCAAAGAGTATCGGATCACAGGCCATAAATGGTTTTGCTCAGCCCCAATGTCAGACGCATTTTTAGTTTTAGCTCAAACCGACAAAGGCCCTTCTTGTTTTTTTGTTCCACGATGGACCCCTGACGGAAATCGAAATGCCTTTTACATACAACGCCTCAAAGACAAACTCGGCGATCGCTCCAACGCGTCTTCAGAAATCGAGTTTGAAAACACCTGGTCGCGCCTTATTGGTGAAGAAGGTCGAGGCGTAGCAACGATCATCGAAATGGCAAACTACACAAGACTTGATTGTGCGATCGCAGGCGCCGCCCTGATTCGACAAGCGCTGACTCAAGCTCTCCATCATGCCCAGTACCGCAGTGCTTTTGGGAAAAAACTTATCGAACAGCCCCTGATGCAAAACGTTTTAGCTGACCTTTGCTTAGAATCCGAAGCAGCCACATTAAGTTTTTTGCGACTGGCTCAATCCTACGATCGCAAATCTGCAAGCGAACAAGAAAAAAACTTTGGCCGAGTGGCAACCGCTGTTATGAAGTTTTGGCTTACCAAACGCTCCATCGTTACCACCAGCGAAGCTCTTGAAGTACACGGGGGAAATGGTTTTGTTGAAGAGTCCGTCATGCCGCGCCTTTTTAGGCAGGCTCCCGTTAATTCTCTGTGGGAGGGTTCTGGCAACGTGATGTGCCTTGATGTCCTCCGGGCTCTCAATAAAGATCCCAAAGCGGTCGACGCATTTTTATCTGAAGTGCAAAAAGGAACAGACAAAAACCCTCACCTGAAGAGATATGTTTCTGACCTGACCGACCGACTCAAAAAGAATGGGAGTGACGAGCACCAGGCCCGCGTTCTCGTGGAGCAAATGGCTGTTGCCTTACAAGGATCATTGCTTGTCTCGGAGGGAGATCCCCAAGTCGCCGAAGCCTTCTGCCGCGGGCGCCTTGCCGATCGATGTTCTTACGGCTTTGGGACGCTCCCCAAAGACCTCAACTTTAAACACATTCTCGAAAGATCAAAAGTCCCAGCAGTCAGTATCTGAAATCAAATGAACATTTTTGACTTTGATTCCGCAGGCAACGTCATCTCCAGTGAAAAACTCACCGCAAGTTTTTTGCATCGCCCCTGAAACCGTTGCACCCACATCCTGAAAACCAAACTCCGGAAGGTAGTTTGTGGCAAAGCTTGAAATGGTCACGCGACGACCATCCAACAGTCGCGCACTGAACTTGGCACAGACTCCTGGCGCTGCCTGGGCGTTAAGGCTAAAAATAAAAAACAGTAAAAAGAATTTTTTCACGGTGGCTCCTTCAAAAAGTGACAAGAAATGGTGGTTTTGCTCCTGGGGAGCAATATCGTAGTTCCTTGGGCTTTGGAAGGAGAAGATGTGCTAAATCGGGGCCGCAGTCGGGAAGTTTGTGTTTCAATCAACAGGCATCAAGGGCATATGGCATATTGGCAAATGCCCTTGATGCCTATTGAATTCTAAAGTGACTTCTGCTCGTGGGGAGGATCGCTATGCTCAATCGTTCCCTCAGCGGTCCGAATGACAGGCAGAGGAGTTGCCGCTTTTTTTTGATTTTTCTTAGGATCTTTTTGGATTTTTTCTTGTGCGTTTTGTTTCATTGGGCCTCCCAAAACTATTATTAGCCGATCCCTGAGCCTAAATCTTGTCGAAGCTGTGTAGAAAACATCATTGGAGTTGAGTTTTTCAACAACCAGGTCAAAATTCACCAGCAGCATCCGGACCCAGCTTATAAGTTTTTCGCTCCCATTGTGCCTTTGGTGGATCTCCGTTATGAAGGGTTAAATTCATTTAAGGAGATTCCCATGTTCAAATCATTATTAGTTGGTTCTGTTTTACTTGTCAGCGTAGCCGCTCAAGCTCGCTGGACTTTTGATTTTCTCGCTGCATTTCCCTCGGTTGAAGGAAACTACTACCACGAGGGTTGGACACTTGTTGTAAGCAACAAAGCTTTGATTCTTAAAAACAGAACTCAACGCTACGAAACCAAGTATGAGGCTGCCGGTGTTTCTGGTAAAAACGTGAAATACACTGTTTCTTTTGACGACGGTGAGAGCAATACATTGTTTTTACCAAAAGCCGATTACGATTCAACGACAATCCCAATGGGCCTTAAGATCCAAGCCAAACTCATCTTCTCTTCAGGAGAAGTTGCTAAAGCTAAGTGTGAGACCGTTCCTACTATGTAATTGAGTTTTCCCATCAATGCCTGGGGTCTTCAAAGGCTTCAGGCGTCTTACAAAAGTTTCAGATTTCTTGTCGAACATCTAAGAAATAAAAAATTCGATGCGATCGTAAATCATTTTTTTAATTCACGCTCTCTTATCCAATAAGTTAATTAACATCAAAAAATTGCTCTTGTTCATGTCTTGCTACAGTTGACTCAACCAATTTAGGAGAGCTAACTATCGACTGCAATGAAAGAGTACGAGACTTCAAACCATCACAAATTTATTTATGCGATCGTCCTCGCAGGTATTTCGTATTTTTCCGCAGCGTTTGCTGTGCGCTTTCTCATTCAACCTCAAGGGATGGCTCCATTTTGGTTTCAAAATGGAACAGCTCTCGCATTCCTTCTTAGAACATCTCGAAAAAATTGGCCGCTACTTTTTGCTGCAGTCTATGTTGGCTTTTCCGCCAATCTCGTTCAAACAAATCTGACCCTATATCCTCATCTCATCTACGGCCTTGTAAATATTTTTGAACCCCTTATGGCAGCCCTTCTCATTCAGCGCTTTATGAAGCCCTTCGATCTTGAAAACCTTCGAGCTGTAGGTATTCTAATTCTCTCGACATTTATTTCATGCGTGGTTGGAGCGAGCATGGCCTGGCTCGTAGGTCCGGTGAGCTGGCCGTTGTGGTGGATTGATGATTGGCTTGGCTATCTCCTTGTCGCTCCAGCTATCCTCATCTTCTGGAAATCCGCGGACCTCTACCCTCGATTTACTCGCCCAAGCTTGCGATCCCTCATTGAGATGTTAGGCATTTTGGCGGGCATGGCTCTGACTCTAGATTTTCTTTTCACGAAGTCCCACCATTCGACCCAGCTTTTTTATTCCTACTCTGTGTTGCCATTTCTGCTCTGGGCAACTCTCCGTTTTAAAGATAAGGGCGTCGCCATTGCAAGCCTCCAAATGGGCCTCATGACGATTGGTTTTACGATCTACGGAATTGGGCCTTTCGCAGGAGCCGATGCCCTCCTCGTTGATAGATCTCTTTCCGTGCAAATATTTTTGGCCGTCGTCATGCTCTCTCATTTGTCTTTGGCACTTTCTCTGTCAGATCGTGAGCGCATCGACAGTATCCAGCGGCAGCAAATCAAGATCCTAGAAAATATTGGTCACGGCTCCAATCTCAAAGAGATTCTCGAACAAATCGTTTACTTTGTTGAAAATCAAGAGCGTGGATTGCTATGTTCGATACTTTTACTCGACGAAAAAAAAGAGCGCGTTTGCCACGGGGCAGCTCCGCACTTACCAAAAGAATTCAATCGAGAGATCGACGGCGCAAAAATCGGCCCCACAGAAGGGTCATGTGGCGCTGCTGCGGCCACTGGGAGAGCTATTTTCGTTGAAGATATCGAGACTCACCCGAATTGGACCAATTACAAACAGCTTGCGCTGCCCCATGGCCTCAGGTCCTGCTGGTCATCACCTATTCTCTCGCCGCAAAACGAGGTCCTTGGGACATTTGCCATGTATTACAAAACCTGTCGCCTCCCCTCTTCACGAGAAATCGAATGGGTTGGGGTTGCAACTTACCTCGCCGCGGTCGCTATCCTTGGCGATCGTCACGAGCTTTTCATCAAACGCAGCGAAGCCCGTATGCGGCAACTCTTCGAGACAACACTTGAAGGCATTTGGATGATTGATGGGTTGGGATGCACAACCTACATCAACCCACGTTTGGCTCATCTGCTTGGACATCCACAAGAGGAAATTCTTGGAAAAAGCCTTTCAAGCTTCGTTTTTGAAGATGACCAAACCATGGTCAATCAAAGACTTTCCCGACGTTTTCGTGGGATGAGCGAGCAGTACGAAGTTCGCCTCATGCACAAAAATGGCTCCATCAAGTGGGTGATCATCGCCGGCAGCCCTATCGTTGATCGCAAAGGTGCCGTCGAAGGCGCTCTTGAAATGGTTACTGACATCACGGAAAAAAAGAGCCTCGAGCTCCAAATCATTCATGCTCAAAGAATGGAAAGCCTGCCCAATGATCATCGGCTCCAAGACAAAATCAGTAACATCCTTGCTGCTGGAAAACGCGCAAGCACTTTGGTCAGCCAAATTCTCACGTTCAGTCGACCCCAGCCTCCCAAACGAACCGTAGTTAATCTGCAGACCGTCGTCGAAGACGCAGTTCGTTTGCTCAGATCAACTCTTCCCACAATGATCAACATCCAAACCCATTTTGTTATTGATACGCCGAGCGCCTTTGCCGATGCTTCTCAAATTCATCAAATCGTCATGAACCTTGGAACTAACGCCGCCCAGGTTGTTTTGCCAGGAGGGAGCATCGATTTTCGAGTGGACATCGTCAACCTTCGCGAAAAGTCTTTCGCCGACACCGCTGGCTTTCACCCGGGCCGGTACGTTCGCCTTCGAGTTGGGAACAATGGACCAGGAATGAGCCCGCAAGTTTTGGCGAAAGTCTTCGAACCATTTTTTACAACTCGCGCCTCTAAGGGAGGCACTGGTCTCGGTCTTTCGGTCGTACGGGGCATTGTTAAAAATCACGGCGGCGCGATCCGCGTGACTAGCTCTCCCAAAAAAGGAACCATTTTTAGTGTCTACATTCCATTTGCCGAAATGGCCGAGGCAGCACCAAAGAAAATTAAAAATAAAAGCTTTCGAGGCAATTCCGAAAGAGTTCTGTATATCGACGATGAAGAGCTTGTGACTAAAATTGTGACCTCGCTTCTCACTGACTTAGGTTACGTTGTCAGCAGTTTTACAGAACCAAAAAAAGTAATGGACCTCATCAAGGAGAATCAACTTCGCGACTTTGATGTTTTTATAACAGACTATGAGATGCCAGAACTTACGGGCCTTGACCTGATGAAGGAACTTCGCGCCTCAAGACCAGACATCCCTATCATTTTGGTCACCGGATTTTTAGCACCAAGCTTGGCTGATGAAGTTCAAAAGATCGGAGTGCGAGGAAGCCTCACTAAGCCAGATTTTATCAACGAGCTTCCAAAGGTGCTTAGTGATTTGTTTGGGCATTGATGGCTCACGCAGGCCAGCTGGGAGGTCATCGACCATCCCTGTAAGCGCAACTTAAGTGAAAAAATCGTGGACTGGCTCTTTAACGGCGGAGAATAAATTAATCGCGGCCAAGATCCATGCTGTCGCCAAGAGTTACATAGCCCAATACGTTGCAATTTGCTGGGTTCACTTCAATTCCATAGTATTGACTGTAAACGCCATTGAATCGAGAGCCAAAATAGAACTCGATCGGGAATGCGTAATTATTCTCTAAGTCACCTGCCCACGCCATAGACTCTTCGCCGGGCTGAAGGATGTCTGGGGTTTTAGATGGCAAGTAAGTCAATCCATGAGCCCGCAATTGAGGGACAACAGTAGAGTCACATCGTGGAGTGGCAGAAACAGTTGCGGCAGTAAGAGCGACAGAAAAGAACGCGATGAGGGTTTTCATAAATCTCCTAGGGGTTTGGTTTTCAGATCGAGTAACAATACTTAGCTTCGAAAGCCAGTACGCTGCTCTAGATATAGAAAAATTGCACAAACTGGGTCCTAATAATGTTGGTAAGTATCCCCAAGGCGCTGGTAAGAGTTTTAGATGGTCATGGCCTTTAAAAAGGCTGATTTCGTTTTAAGGCACCTTTGCTCAAATGGCTTCTCTTGGGTGAAGGAGTCCGGTGTTCCGACCAACATTATTAGGATCCAGTTTGTTACTGCCAACGGAAAAGAGGATTCGTCACATCGCAGGTGTAGCCGGTGCGGCTAGGGACAAGAATCTTCATCTTGAGGGTGCCCGTAGCTGGCCCAAAGGTGAGGAGGTGGGCGTTGATGACTGTTTTTGAATTGGCCTGCGCGTAATCTCCATAAGTAGAATTCACATTAGTCCACACAGATGTGACGCTATTCCAAAACTGGTAGGTGGTACCGTCATCTGAAGAAAGTTGAAATCTCACGTCGTCAACAGTCCCCGCGCAACTTCCTGCCATCGCTACATCCATCTGAATGAGCTTTCCGTGATAGGAACGACCTACGGTTGTTACAAGAGAAAATGCGGGGACAGGGGTCACCGTAGTTACGTCGGGATAGCATGTGCTACCTCCACAGGCACTTCCCGCATCGTCACTTTCCAGATCTAGCATGTACTGAAAATACCGATTTTTTAATACGCCTAAACCCAACGGGAAAAACTTACTAAAATCCATAAATGGGTGATTGAGACTGATCTTTCCGGAGCCATCTCCTGTGCTACTGAGGGCGGTGTAGTTATGCAGTTCGCTGAACCAGCCCCCACCAGCGTCCAGGGGACCTTTCCAAGTTTCTCCAGAGCATGCTGAATCGTCGCAAGTGCGAAATAAGGCGTTCACACGATTGGCTCCTCGGCGGTAGAGCTGCAAGATTTCGGCGGCGGATAGAGCTCGATTCCAGACGGCGGCCTCGTCTATCATCGAACTGCTGGGAGCATTTTGTCCGCCGTTATCGAAATTGCATCCAATACCAACATTTGCAGTAGAGTTAAAAAGGGAGGTAATGGAGGTATCGGATGTTTTATTTAAGGAGGTGTCTTCTACACCGTCGAGATACAATTTAAGCGTGCCCGCATTGAATGTGAACGCCAAGTGGTGAGTTTGCCCGTCAAAAGCAACCCCCGATGAGATGTAAGTTTTGTCGTTGTTGACCCCATCGGAGGAAAGTAAAACCTTCCATTTTTGGGAGGAGTTAGCGAGTATCCTCCATGCCCGTTGATTTAATGTCAGATCGGACTGACCTATTATGTTTTTGTTGTTACCATCTAAACCATTGACCCAAACAGAAACCGAAAGTGCTGACGTGGAACTCAAACTTGTTGAATCTGGAATGTAAATACAATCATTGACTCCGTCAAACTTGAGGCCCTGTGCAAAGCGGCCTTGAACATACTGGAGTGTGTTTGTCGTATCTCCATCCTTAGCTGCCCCATTGTTACCTTTTCCACTGGAGTCGGGAACAACAGCATCGTCGACCACAGTTCCAATCGTGCCGTTAAGATGCCAAAGACCCACTAAACCACTCGCCAAATTTTCGCCACTAGGAGTGATCGATGCATACTCTGTTGCAGTTTCGGTGTCAGGCGTGCCATCGCCATCGTAATCCCCCGGCAACTCTTTTCCATAGGGGAGATTGGTCGTCCACCGAAGACCTGCCCAATCTCTCGTAGATGTTGCATCCAGAACAGGAGATGTGTACACGCCCGCATATTTAGCGACCTGTCTTGTATAAATGGTTTGCATGTCTGAGGCTGTGAGGGCGGTTTTCCAAATGGCAAGCTCGTCGATGTAACCGTCCCAATATCCGTCATTGCAAGTATTAGAAACATTGGAGTTACATCCCACATGAAAGTCGTAGGCGCTCGTGTACAAATTTGTTGTCACCGCGGCTGAAGCTACGAGAACGCCATTCACGTAGCCCAAAAGATTCGTTCCATCATAAACAAGACCCACGTGGGTCCATTCGGTGGTGACTTTTCCGCCAGTGGCATTGACGATGGTAGCGCCGGCGTTTCTCACTTGGAATTTCCAAGTGTCATCAGTTTGGGTTTCGATTTTATAGGCTTCAGAAGTCTTTTCAATGACCACTGAGTTTTTGCCTAGAGATCTCGGTTTTACCCAAACGCTGACTGACGGCCGAACAGATGAAGCATCAAGATCATTGGTATCTGCGATACGAAGATAGTCGGTGCTTCCATTAAACATTCCAGCCGCTGCGCCTAACTTCGACTGAGCCGATGTCGTTGGGGTTCCGTAACGAGTCGCATGATGCGCAAGCCCCGAACTATCCACAACTTCGTTGGCTGTTCCCGTCCAAGAAGACTCATTCATTTTAAGATAAAGCACCAAGTTGGCCCAATTGGGAGTCCAGCCTGAGGCAAGCTCCGCCTGAGCTGACGCTCCTGTCAGCGAAAGCTTGCTACTTGCGTACGAAGTTCCAACTTGACTGCTTCCAGCAGCCCCAAACTCGCCGCTCGTGTTAACGGTAAAATCAAGAGGCGAAATCGAGGCTTTATTCAGAGGAGTCGAGGTCGTGAACTCCGTCCCGCTGTAGGTAAAATGTCCCGCAGTGCCAAAATTCCAAGACGCCACCAGTGTTCTGATAAAAGCAAACGGTGCAAAGGATTGAGCCTGGGGCAAAAGTAAAAGGCTTCCCACTAATATGAAAGGCAAAACTGCGAAAATTTTTAGAATCTGCTTTTGACTCACCTCAAAACGGTAAAGGAACTTATCGGAAAAAACAATGAATTCAGTAAAGAAATCACATTTTCATATCGATCCTTTTACAGGTTCGTATTACAATTTAAAAAAAAGGTGCCTCTATGAGAAAGCTAGTATTCTTTTTGATTTTTAGCCTTGGCCCCCCCATTGTCTTCGCTTGTGGAGAGTTAGATGATGTGACGGTCTATATTGGCAAAGGCGATATGAAGGTAGAAACTCTCGATATCAGGACAAAATTCCGCGCTTTTCAAATGCTCGATGATGATGGCCTGGCCAATTTATTCATGATTTCAACGGCAGTTCGTAACCTTACAGATGCGCAGATTAAAACCCTTCAGACCACTGTTGGCAAAAGTATTTCCAAAGCCATTTACAACTTCAAAGGCGCTCTTGATCGACACATAAAAAAGCAGACATCAGCTCGCATTTCTGAATCCCAACGCCTTGCCAACATTAAAGTCTATCAGCAGCTTATAGCTGACTTACAGGCCCTCCAGCCTGCAGTCGCAAGTGGGCTTAAACGAAAGCATTTTGCGTTTTTGATCAAAAATATCATTGGCCCTGCCGAATCTCACATTGGCTACAATTACAAAATTGTGGTCAAAGGCGCTTTTGTCCTTCAGCCAAAAAATATCAGCTTTCAGCCTCTTTTTGCTGCCGGATACTCATCGCTATTCACGATCCGTGACGATGGCACATTCCCGAAAGGTCCAGGAGGCTGCGCGGGGCTGAGCAGTAAGATCGCCAACATGCCCAAGTAAATCTCAGAATGAGGCACTTGGCTAAAGAGTAAACACACGACGCACAAATTCGAGTCCTAGACCAAGGTGTTTAAACTCTTAACGCCCCAATCCTCCTTTGTTTAAAGCTTGTGTGGCACCTCTTATGCACTTGTGTGAGGGCATAAGGATAAAACGATGAAATCACTCAGCGCCTGCATAAGCCCCCAGAGCCAGATTTTTCAAGCAATCGCGGCAAGCCTGCCTTTTATTATTGTCTTTCGGCCCTCGATCCTTGAGTTTTTTATCTTTCTCATCGTTGATACGATCGCATTTGCTTTGACTATGAAGTTTGACAAGTTGATGTACACAAGAATTTATCCTCAAGACCGCCTATTTTTTGAAGGTATCGATAAAGACGTCGTAAAAAACCTTTCCCTGATCGAGCGGGTGCAATTTTATATTTCGATGTGTTCCTTTCCTAAAAGGCGAGCGGTTTATGTAACTCTTCTCTCGTTACCAAAAGTTGTCCCGGCCGCATTGATCATTGTGTTTTATTGGCACCATAGCATTTCCAACGGAGCGCAACTCATGAATCTGTTGGGCATTTTTTCTGTTGTTTTCATTTATTTTTATGGGGCTGTTTACATAGAAGCCCACATTTTTTTGTCAAAGAAGTTAAGAGATTTGCACGACGAAATAGACCTCAGCGATGTTTTTGCGCAGGTTGAAATCGCTAGCGTTCAGTCTGATTTTAGATTTCAAGAGACTCTGATCCTCACATCGATCAGCCTGATGGTTTGTAGCCTTCAGGCTATTATCATTTATAATGGCCAGCACTGGACGGTGGGACAGTTGGCCACTGCAGACGCTGTCGTTGGAATCGCAGGTATCCTTCTCGTGGCCCGCCTCTGGCACATGGGTCGCAAATTTGTGTTTGAAGGATTTACGGAACTGCACTTAGCTTTAAAAAGAATTGATACGCACACGGGTAAAGAGTCTTTGGCGCTTCATACGGACCCTCTGCTGGCGGGTTTTGAAAAGTCTTTTAACAATCTTTTGAAGAGGCTCAGAGAAAGCGAAAAATCCATGTCTGTTTGGGCTCTGGAGGAGTCTGAAAAAAGCAGATACCGGGCCCTGGGAGAAATATCAGCGCTCATCGCCCATGATCTCAGCGCTCCTCTGCATGTCATTAAATTTTGTTTTTCTTCGCTTCAAGAAAATCCTCAATTGATCCGAGACAATCGGTATATTGAAAATCTGAACATCAATTTGGATCGCATGCTCCAACTGGTAACGGCGATTCGAGCAAGGGTTAAAGACCCCCAGGGCGGCGCTGCTAAAGCTGATTTCGTGCGATCCCACAACTACGTCCTTAGAATTTTAGAAACCCAATTTTCAATGGAAGAGTTCCAAAAGATTCGCTTTGAACTGGACCCCGCCCTTTCGAAAGTGGAGTTCGCTCTGAGCCAGACGGATCTGATTCATGTGCTCGAGAACATCTATCGAAACGCGGTCACTAACCTCATTGAAAATGACATCGTCGATCCTAAAATCAGTGTTCTCCTTGTAAAATCGGAGGTCGGAGCCGAACAGACTCACTACAAGATCATCGTCAAAGACAACGGTACCGGTCTGTCAAAAACCGACTTCAGCAGTCATATTGCTTATCGGTTCTCAAGAAACCTTGACCTCTACGAAGGGAAGTCACCCCCTCCCCGCAAGAGCATGGGCTTGATGCTCACGCAGCGTCTCCTAGAGCATTACAAGGGAACTCTGAGCTTACGAGAGGACAGCTCAAAAGAAGGAACCTGGTTAACTCTTGACCTACCCAAAGCGCCGCTCTAAGGTTGCCTTCTCTATTATGAAAAAAAGCCCTCGCAGCGAAATTTGGATTCTAGAAGATGATGCCTCTTGTGTTTTTGTGTACAGGGAAATTCTCGAATATCGTTTTAATTTGAAATTTTTTGATTCCGTAGAATCTTTTGAAACGGCTCTCCTCAGCGATCAAGGGCCCAGTTTGGTCATTGCCGATCTCAGGTTACCCGATGGCTCATTTCTAAAGTTTTTAGCTAATAACAACGTTTGGGTACATCGGGCCATTCCCTTCATAGTTATTTCTTCGATGGATGATCTGGATGTCTTAAAATTCTGCCATGAAGAGGGGGCGTTGGACTACCTCACAAAACCTTTTGCTCGAGCCGAACTGCTTTTTAAAGTTAAAAAGGTTTTAGAACAGGCCAATCCTGTGTGTCCCTCAGCCGGTTTGCCGAGAGTCATTAAACTCAGTAAATGTGAAGTTGAAATTGATGCTACAGAAAGCGCAATAAAGGTCTCCGATGGTCGTAAAGCCCACCTTACCTTTAAAGAGATGCAAATCATGAGTCTGTTGTGGGACTCGTTGCCGGATCCAATATCAAGGCAAGAGATTTTAACGACCCTATGGAAAGAGGTTCACGTATCTAATAAGACCATCGACGTTCATATCTTTCACCTGCGAAAGAAAATCGCTCCTTTGAACCTCAACATTGAATTCCGTGCACCCGGTTTATTTTCTCTTAAGGGACAAAATGCAGCCAATTCTCAGAACCCATGTGAAGCCGTGAAAAAATGGGATTCCAACGCCCAAAGGTAAGCTGTACGAGCTTGGGGCACATCGCTTTTAACACGCAAATTTTTCCGTTTTTGTCCTCTGGAGTGAGATCCACAAAACGAAAATCTGAAAGTCCTATAGCCTCTTCTTTAAAATCACTTTGGGGCGGTTTAAAAAGCCAATTTCTAATTCTGGCGTGATTTTTTGGGACTAAAAAATACTCTTGATGATAATTGGGAGTCGCACTGAAATCAGGATCCGTTTCACTGACCTCATCCTCAATGAGAAAAGCTAACCTCTGCAGGAGTTCAGCACTGGCACGCTCTAAAGAACGATTGAGATCACTATCCGAACTCATTCCAAAAATCAAAGGCCTTTGGTGTTTTCTAGGAAATCCAAAGATTGCAGTTACCACAAAAGGCCTCTCAGAAAAAACATGAAATGAGAGTTCATAGTCGTCACTAAGAAAGTCCAAGGACGCTACCTTTTGATTAAGAAGACGAGGCGGATGCTGAACGTACCAGTGGCTCAAAATTCGGTCTCGCTCAAAGAGTTCGGCGGCAGCTCGCATCGCACAATCCTGAAACTCAATCCCAGCTGCCACCCCGCTTGACTTTGCGTACTGCCATTTCAGCGGTTCAGAACTCACCTTAAAAACCTCAGCTTTCGGCAATGGAGGTAATTCATTTCTAAAAATGTCAAAGGTTCGAAAGGGACCATCTGAAGCCATAGCCTCAACAATACTGACGCGTTCTACAAGTTCATACCAAGCTCGTTGGATGGTACTGAGACCGTCTTTTTCTAAATTTGCGGCTGAAGCTGAGATCTGAGTTTGAGAAGATTGGGCGGTCAAACCACAGCGACGGATGTTCGAGCCCAAAAATGAAATTTGATCATCAACACTTTCAATGACCTTCCATGACCCTGGCAACTGTTCGTCCATCATTGTCTACCACCTTAGTGAAAAAGATTTTTATGAATTGTGTAGAGGCCTCAATGTGCTCGATAGTTTTGTCGAGATCCTCTGATGTTTTGATAAACTCATCCATGTGGATATACCCCTCACTCACATGTTCTTTGTCCAATTCGATGTGGTTTGATATGCAGCTGAGGGTGACGGCAGGCTCTTCAGATGCGAGAGTGACCTGAGGCGCCATCTTGGGCAGGCTATTGATAATCTCGGGCCCGAGTTCCACAGTGAGCTGTTCTGCCAATGCAATGTAACCAAGATAACACTTTGGGCGAACAATAATTATTTTGCGTTGAAGATCCATGAGTGTTCGTGTGATAGGCAGGACTTCTTTAGAAGACCAAACGTAGTCAGCGCCCAACAGTTTTTTTAAGTCGTCCTCACACCAGCGGTCGTGACCAGACTCCTCTTGGAGTTTCAGCCGGTAATGCTTAGCTAACGCAATTTCTCCAAGTTGTTCGGCTCTCGCTGAGGCCTCTACCAGACAGGGTGCGGTTTGCAGTAAGATGTAATAAATGTTGGCAAGATAGGTTTGTAACTCCGCGCGAGTGAGGCTTCGTGATTTTATGACTTTAAAGATTCCAACATCACGGATTTGCTGGATCGATGTGGAAATCTTTTGTTTTATATATAACGAGTTCATAAGGTCTCCTTGATGAAGGGAGCTCCGCAGAGCTCCCTAGATAAATGACGATTAGAAAGTTAAAAGTGCATACTTCTTCATTTTATCCTCCTTGTAAAAATAGTTAGGGGAAGCAAAATTTTTCAACAAATGATGCTTCATCTTGGGCTGAACAAAATTTCGTAAATTTGAGCAGGCTTCCGAACGTGTCAGAAATCGCAGATCCGGTGACCACGAAGTTAAGATTTGAAAAAATTCGTATGCTTGCCGCATTGTTAGGCGATGTCTCCGTTTGAATCTTAGTCACTCCCGCCTGCTCCACCTGAGAAATGATCCATTTGTAAAACCAGGTTGCCAAACCTCTTCGTTGATATTCTCTATCAATGCGGCAGTACCGAATATAGTAAGTCTCCCAGTCTACGGGGTTTCCAGAAAAAACGCCGCACATGTTTGGCCCATCAAAAAAACCAAAAAGATCTACGCACTCTTGGTAGTACTTTTCGCGCGGACTTAGATTTTTGTGAGGAACCAATTGTTTTGAAAGAAAGCAGGCAAACTGGTCAAACGTGATGATTTTTACCTCAATTTTAGAGGGGTGGGTAAGAGGAGTCACCTTGTCCCAAGACACGTTGTAAAGGACCGAACTTAATTTCAAACCCATTCCAACTCCGGTTGAGGCTTTTCGTATTCTGATTTTTGCATCTGGCGCCTGAGAAGCCTGTGATAATGGGTGATCCCTACATCTGATTTACACACGAGCTTTTCATCCATGTGGTCAAAGCTCAATGGGCTTTGGGATCGTAAAAACGCTAAGTCTTGCTTATGAATAATTTTAAAAATGATCCCAAAAAATACAACGCGAAGATAAAGCTTTGTGAACCATGAAAACCTGTTTTTTTGGACGTAGATTCTAATCGCAAACCATGTTCTGTTTTCGTCCACCGGAGAAGACACCACGACGAGAGGCTTGCGTTTTTGGGGATTGTGGTGAGGCGTCTCATAAAGTGCTAGATTCGGAAATAAAATGTCAGCCCATACGGGTGTCGTGCGCTCATCGTGCCGCCCCATATCCCCTCTGAGCTGAATCAAAAATCCGTTTGTGACTGCCTTGAAATTTTTCGCTACGGAGCCCAAGTCATCGGTCTTAAAAAAGCGGTGTACAAAATGAAAATGACCAAAGTCCAAATTCGCTTCCATGAATCGAAAAAAACTGCAATTGCTGATACGTTCGATTTGGACATAATCTTCGAGAGCCTCAATTTTATCAAACCAATCGGTTTCGGCACGGACGTCTTTTTCGTCCCCCCACCAAATCCAAACAAACTCCTGGTACTCCCGCACAAGGTAACTCTTGGCTGTGATTCCGCCACATTGATTTTTATCCCAGCCATTGAGAGGAATTTTTTGGCATTGGCCACTCCCATCAAACCTGATGCCGTGATAACCGCACTCCACTTGACCTTGTCTCCAATGACCTAGGCTGAGAGCTGCGGATCTGTGTGGACAACGATTTTCCAAAGCGCACAAAGCCCCCTCTTGATCGCGCCAAAGGACGAGCCTGACATCGAGCCTTTCAAATGCATAGAGCTTCTGCTCCCGAACGCTGCTGGAAAGCGCTATCGGATACCAAAATGGTTTTGGATAAAGCACCTGCTCTGACATTGAGTTCCGCCTTAGATTTCACTTTGTTGTGTTTTTAAAGTCTTGAAAAGTCCTCGGGAAGGGTCAAATAAATTGGCGTTTTAGTCTGGTTATTTTTTCTTAACCACACCGAACCTAAGGAACTTCGGTAGAGGGCGAGGTGAGTTGCTCCCGACTCCTGGCTCTCAAGTTATTTAGTATGTCCATCATACCACGAAGTTGCAAGAGCTGAGCCTCCGTTTCCTCAATGGCCTTTTCAACAGTGTTTTCCTTTTTCACTTTAGAGAGAAATTTTTTGATTTCGGGGCGAGAGGGAAAAATTTCAACATCTAGCTGGTAAAGTAAATTTTCCGCCGCAGTATAGCGCTCAATATACAAGTTCCTAACAGTCTTGAGATTATCGACTTGATGAGCATAGGTTTCAAAACACTTTTTTATGAGTGCGGTCATAGAGTTTTCTAAAGAAGCGGCGTCAATTAATTTTCTCAGCTGCAAAAGTTCAAAAGGCTTTTCAATAAAACCGAAAACTTGATTATCGATGGCTTTAATCGCGTGAGTCTTCTCAGCATAACCAGACACCACGATGATGGACTGCTCATACTTTGCCTTTCTCAGCCTCTCGATAAACTCGATCCCTTCGATACCCGGCATTTGTAAGTCAGTAACAACCACGTTAGGCGGACTTGTATTTTGGGAAGAATAGGCTTCAAGCGCTCTTTCAGCGGAGTGGAAAACCTCCACAGTAAAGTCACTTTTAAGATAATCATAAAATATCCCTGCTAAGTCGGCCTCGTCATCTACAATCCAAATCTTGTCAGTCCCCATAACGCCCCCCAGAGAGTTCTACCGGCAGAATATCCCAGGAGGGTTCTAAGAGGCATACAACTGGGAGTTAAATTTTGTTAACTCGTGGATTTTAAGACCTCACGACACGCGTTTGAAGTCATAATGCAATGATGGAAGGCCAATTACTAGAATCCGACCGGCTTGCAGAGCTTGTGTCCTACGAAATTTTAGAAACTCCCTCTGAGGCACCATACAATGAGCTGGTCCAACTGGCGTCTTCAGTTTGTGGAACCCCAATAGCCGTGATCAGCCTGCTTGACCGAGATCGCGAGTGGTTTAAGGCGCAGATTGGGCTTAAAATGATGGAAACGCCTAGAGACACTTCTTTTGCTACACATGTAATAAAAGCAAATTCTGTTTTTGTTATCGAGGATGCTTTAAAGACATCTGTTTTCAATCTCAACCCCCTAGTTATCCACGATCCAAATATTAGATTCTACGCGGGCTGTCCCTTAATAACAGAAAGTGGGGCAGCCCTTGGAACTCTAAGTGTCCTTGATCAAAAACCAAGACAGATGACCCAAGACATGACAGCAGCTCTAACAATTTTAGCAAAACAGGTTATGGCCCACTTTGAACTCAGGCGGACCCGTGGAACGATGAGCTCGCTCATTGAGCGCCAGGCTGAAACTTCAAAAATGACAGCTCTAGGTGAAATGGCAACCTCCCTTGCCCACGAAATAAATAACCCGATCGCAGTGATTCAGGGCCGTGTGGAATATTTGCTGTTGCAAGCTCGAAAAAACAGGCTGGAAAATAGCGAAGCTATAGAGTATGCAAATCAAATTCTGACGACGACCCAACGAGTTTCGAAGATTATCAAAGGGATCAAAGCTTTTGCGGCAGATGGCGAACGTGAGCTCCATGATCGGGCGCTGATTTCAGACATTGTGGAGGACACCACTGCCTTCTGCCTTGAAAAGTTCAAAAATCATGGCATTCGGTTTGAAGTCTCGAATATTCCACAAGATTTGGCAGTCAGATGTTCCTCGGTACAAATTTGTCAGGTTCTTCTCAATTTATTGAATAACGCTTTTGATGCGGTCAAAGGCGTTGAAGGCAGAAGAATTGACCTCAAGGTAAAATCTCAAGAAAGTGAGGCCCTGATCATCGTCACCGACAATGGGCCGGGCATCCCTGAGTCCATTCAGGAAAAAATATTCACGCCGTTTTTTACGACAAAAAAAGTAGGGCACGGGACGGGAATGGGCCTAAGCATTTCAAAACGGATCATTGACAGGCACCATGGGCAACTCACCGTCGAATCTCACCCGCAAAGCACCGTGTTTACCATACGTCTTCCTAAATGCTAACCAAAAACCCTTCTAAGGTCTAGCTAACGAAGGTCATTGTTTTTTCCCACTAAACCGAAAAGCAAGGGTGATCTTTCAGAGACTTGCGAGCTGCATTTTAGGAATCATTCTGAGCTTTCCAACGGGCGCTTACGCTGGACCATCGCTCGAGCAGATGAATGAAATTTTTGACACGCTCAACTATCAAGAAACAGACACGGCCGCCAATCAAACAGCAGCACAGACAGTCCAAAGTTTTATCACAGATCCAAAAAACAAATCTGCTCTAAACACTCCAGCGGGGAAAAGTCTGATCGCCCGCCAAACAAAGCTTCTGAACTACCTGAGTATCGAGGGCCCTTTGCGAAGCTGCCAGTCCAATTCAGCCACTGATATTTCAGCAGAGATCCTGAGCGCTGCTGACAACGCTCCCTTAGCTGGAGTGAGATGCCAAGAGCGTTTGGGACAGACTCCAAACCCGCTCGATTATATCCGAGCCATGCAGCACCCCTTGCAAGCGAATGTCAAAAATAGCTTGCAGCGAGCCATTTACATGGAGTCGATGGTTAACGCCGCGGTCTCTTACATGGACTTAAAAATAAAATACTCGTCGGCTCCGCCCAATTCAAAAGTCGTCATGGATCTCTGTTTGAAACCACTCCAGCGAGGGGGCCCTAAAAATCTCTGCGACCCAGAAACCAAGCGCGCTATGCTCGCTGCCACTGAGAAATATTTGGCCACCCAAAAAATCACTCGTTACTCGCCGGCTCAAGGAGCAGAAGCGATCAATTGGCGAATTCGAAAACTCAATGAAGATTTGAGCAAGATTCCAGTAGAAAGGCGACGACGCCTTTGGCTTTTCACTGCCACGAGCCTTGATCCTGAGGCCAAGGACGAATACGACCAACGTTACGTCAGCGACTACATCGCATCTGTTTCAACAGGACCTGGAATCTTGATGATGACAGATCATATGAAAAAAGTGGCCAAGCCCCTACGAGCAGAAAACGACGTCACTCGCCCAGAAAAATTCGATCCCAACTACAAATTTAAACCTCACAAAGAAATTTCACCAGAAGATGTTACCATCGCAGCTAAAGAGGCGGAAGATACTGTTCGCTCTCAATGCTGGGAGCTTGGACAAATGGACAACGACCGCGCGGCCTCAAGAGGTCAGGGCTCATCGGAGGATCGTGCCCGCACCGCTGATCTCAAAGAACTGGTTCGCGTGAATCCAGCGGCTGTAGGTCGAGTGCTGATCAACCATCCTGAGATGGCTGGTCTTGTTTGTTCCATCATCACCCAAACAACCGCGGATGATATTAAACATGCAAGGCTCAAAAAATATTATCTCTTTGGGGGACTTGTTGTCGGCGGCGCGCTCATGGTTACCGGGATTGGAGCTGCCGTGGGAGCTCCTCTCCTTGGAATTACAACGATCGGCGGAGTCGGAGTGGGGACTATTGGAACAGTGACCTCAGGTCTGAGTCTTGCGGCCGGCGCTGCTGACGCTGGATTCTATACCAACGAAGCTATCAACGCAAAAAAAGCAGCCAATGATTTTGATGCTTCTTTTCTTTCGGGAACAGACAACCAGCGCAACGTTCTAGAGACCTATGCCGCCCTATCTGACTACAAAAGAGCGGTCGTCGCCGCTGTCACATCAGCGGTACTTTCTGCTGCGGACATAGTCGCTTTGTCACAAGCTCTTAAAGCAGCACGTCTTGCAAAACAGGGTGCGCAGGCAGGCTCAGATCTTCTGAAGTCTGCAACAGATCTCCTCAAAGAGATTTCTGAAAATCCAAAATATGCAACTGGCCTTGCTCATCTGAAAAGTTCGCTTGCGAAAAACGAGATGGGAGAGTTTCTCGGATACTTAGCGGCACTCCCCATGGCTCAACGCTTGAAGATTCTAGAAAATCTCCAGAAACTCTCACCGGATGACTTGCAAAAGGCGTTGACCCTTGCACGCCAAAAAGGAGTTTCTCCTGAGGTTGCCATGGCCGAGCTTTCTAAAGACACGCCCAACGCAAAACCTCGCACTGTTCAAGAGGTCGAAGTTAATTTTCAACCTCTAGAAAAAGGAAACGTAGGAAAAGCTTTAAAAAGTCAAATTGCC
>JBGATJ010000003.1:0-134307 GCA_044229295.1 Pseudobdellovibrionaceae bacterium | reverse complement strand
CTGAAACATGCCATGCTTCCGCTCTCCCAGCTGAGCTACAGGCCCACATCTTAAAACCTAACGCAGTTTTTAACGTCATCCTCGTGTAAGTGCAATAAAAAGTTGAACTTTGTGGGCATCTTTGCTTGAGTCTATGGACGGTATTTGCAGCTATGAAAGGTTTGACGCGATGAAATTGGTTTTTTCGAGAATCGCCCTTGGGATTTGTGTTTTGTCAGGTATGGGGTCTCTGGCTTTTGGGAAAGATTTGACCAATCGGTTGGGAGTTGGATTTAAAAATCCGTTTTCTATAGATTTGCCCGCGATTGCAGCTCAGTACTATCCCAATGCGGATATGGCACTCAATGGATCATTGGGGATTGACACCGAAGACAAGCAATCGAAGTTTGGGTTTATGGTTCGGGCCAATCGCATCGTTTTTAAAGAAGACAATATGAACTTCTACATGGGTGGTGGAGTAGGACTTTTGAGTCGGCAGATCGTCGGCACGACCACGGCGACAGAGACAGAGTCGGGATTTCAGCTGGCGGCTTTTTGTGGAGGTGAGTTTTTTCTTCCAGGTCTTGATAGTTTAGGATTTACGTTAGAGTCAGGGGTAGATGTAACTTCGCTCAAAAGTGGAGTGCGTTTTCGGACCTTTGGGCAATCTCCTGTGATGGCAGGAATGTTCTTTTATTTCTAAAAGGAGTTTATCATGAGAAAAGTGATTCACACGGATCATGCCCCAGCAGCTGTGGGACCTTATTCGCAAGCGGTTTCGATCGGGGATTTTGTATTTTGCTCAGGGCAGATTGCGATTGATCCAAAAACAAATCAGGTCCTCAAGGCCGACGTCAAAACTCAGGCCGTTCAAGTGATCAAAAATATTGAGGCGGTTTTAGGAGCCGCCGGACTTACTCTTCAAAACATTGTCAAGACAACGATCTTTCTAACAGATATGAATGACTTTGCGACAGTGAATGAGGTTTACGGATCTTATTTCAAATCAGATCCACCAGCGCGTTCCACGGTCGCCGTGGCTGCTCTTCCAAAAGCCGTACAGGTTGAGATTGAAGTTGTGGCTCACAGATAGGAATTTTTTTTCTCGCAAATCGTTTTATATAACAGCCTTTTTGGGTTTGGTTTTTGTTGGTTTTTTGTATCGTGAGCTCGAGCATGTGTCGTCTTACGATGTGAATTCGTGGCATGAAACTCAGCACGGAGATTGTGGCGTAGTCCTCACGGGGGGGGCCGGTCGGATTCGTGAGGGCATGGACATGCTCTCGCGCGGGGAGATTGCTCGGCTTATCATTTCTGGCGTTCATCCTCAGGTCACGTTTTCTGAGATCTCGCCACTCTGGGCTTTTTATGGGAAAATTGACGAAAAAAACATCTATCTTGAACGGCGGTCTAACACCACCTATGGAAATGCTCAGCAAACGCTCCCACTTGTCGAAACTCTTCGCTGCCAAGATTTGATTTTGATCACGTCGCGGTTTCACATGTACCGAGCCATCCGCACCTTTCAAGCTGCATATCCAAAAGACTTGCCGCTTCTGGCTCACGCCATCTTTCCAGGAAAAGGGGAGCTTGGCACTTTTGAGATTTTGTTTGAAGCCTGCAAATCTCTATTTTACTCGACCTGGGTCTACGATAGTTCCATTAACTGACTGGTCTAAGGTGGGCTAGCCGTCCATATTTTTCAGAGTGCATTTACCTTTTTCGCAATGCAAACCGATGACTTCCGTATGGCAGCTTTCTTATTCGGTCACATCGATTCGCTAGGTCGAAAGATCACAGACAATGTCGTGTACACAGCACGCATTTTCCAGATGGTGTATTTGGCTTTGCGTGCCACTATCTCCGACCAGTCTCAAGGGATGCGCACAATTTTTGGCGTAGTCTCTTCGCAAATCTATTTTACTGGATGGCAAGCGATGCCTTTGATCTCGGTTCTTGCCATCGCTTCCGGAGGAGTTGTCATTCTGCAATCCTCGACTCAGCTGAGTCTCTTAGGTGGAACTGAAATGATCGGGAATCTGCTTGTGATTTTGATCGTGCGTGAGCTTGGACCACTCATGACCTCGCTAGTTGTGATTGCAAGGTCTGGAACCGCTGTCGCTTCGGAGATTGGGAACATGCGTGCCAATCGTGAGATCGAAGCTCTCGAAAGCATGGGGATCAACCCTTTGAGTTATATCGTATTCCCGCGAATTGTTGGCGGAGTCGTGAGTGTTATTTGCCTTTCTTTTTATTATGTTTTTATTGCGTTAGTCGGCGGGTTCCTTCTCACCCGATTGATTTTGGATATGCCGTTTAGCTTTTATGCAGACTCCATCATTCGAAGCCTTGCGTTTGAAGATTTTTGGCTTTTCCTTTTGAAAACCGGATTTGGCGGGACCATTGTTTTTGTGGTTTGCTGCTACCAAGGCCTTTTGGTCAAGCGCAGTCCGACTGAGGTTCCACAGGTGACAACAAAGGCTGTCGTGAACTGCATTATTTATGTGACGATATTCAATCTAACGGTAAGCGCGCTCTTTTATCTCAACCAGCTTCTGCGCCTGGGGGTGATTTAAGTGAGACGTGCTTCCATTGACAGCCTGCATTTTGAGAGTCTGAATTTTAAGTTTGATCACGATCATGTGGTTTTTTCTGACCTTACAGCACAAATGCCAATGAACGATGTGGTTTGGTTTAGAGGATCTAGCGGGTCAGGTCGTTCTACCGTTCTGCAAATTATGGCAGGGCTCATTTCGCCACAGACCGGTTCTTACAAAATCAACGGGCAAGCTGTGGCAGAGATGTCGTTTGAGGAATTTTTGCCTTATCGTCTGAATATTGGTTACTCGTTTGATATGGGCGGTCTTCTCAGCAATCGAACCATTTATGAAAATCTGATTCTGCCGCTTCTCTACCACAACCTCGTGAGCCCGAAAGAGGCTCATGACCGGGCTATGGAGATGCTCACCACGTTCAGTATTGTTCGCTTTAAAGACCTAAGACCTACCTCAGTTTCTGGCGGCACTAAAAAACTGGTTTGTGTTTTAAGAGCGCTCATTCACGAACCGCAAATGCTTTTGCTGGATGATCCTAACATTGGACTCAGTGCTGATGCTCAAACTCTTGTTGTAGATCGGATTCTTGAGATGAAGAAGTCTGGTCTTATCAAGCATATTTACGTTTGCAGTTTTGATGACCGTTTCACACTGGCGCTTACGCCTGTGACTTTGGAGTTGAAAAACCATGGAATCAACTTTCCTCAAACAAATCAGGTGGCAGCATGAAGATCAAATTTAATAAATTTGAAAGAGTTGCAGGAATGTTTGTTGGGGTGGCCTTGGGACTTGCGGTGTTTACGATGATTAGCGTTGCCGTTAAACGAGGTTGGTTTTCACGCAAAGTTGTTTTTACAACGACCTTTGATAGCGCCGAAGGAATTCATAACGGCACTGTGGTACAGATGTCGGGACTTCGTGCCGGGAGCGTTGATGAAGTCGAGCTTCAGGCCAACAACACCGTCAAAGTGACTTTCAGTGTTCTTGAAAAATTCCAAGAAAAAATCAGACAAGATTCTAAGGCTCAGCTGATTCGTCCTTTTATCATTGGAGACCGAGTGCTTGAGGTTTCCCTTGGAAGCGAATCGGAACCTGCGATTCCCGAACGGGGGAGCGTGGGCTCTCACGAAACCATGGATCTTATGAGTTTATTAAGCGGAAAAACTCTGGGACCCTATCTTGAAACCATCGATAAGCTCCTTACAAATCTAAAAACTATCGCTGAAGCTTTTGGCGATACGACGCGAACCGAGAGTCTTATTAAAACTTTCGATCGGGTTGAACCCCTGATCAAAAACCTCAGCACCATGTCTATTGAAGTGATAAAACTCGCAAAGCAAGCGACCAAAGATGAAAACTTGGGCTCCGTCCTTGCACGCCTCACGGTCACCACGCGCGAGGTCAACGAGCTTCTTCCTGCTCTTAAGGAAAAAGGACCTCACATGGCAGAGCAGATGATTGCCCTTGTCGACAACCTCACGGTGTTAACCACAGAGTTTAAGGTTTTAATACCAGCTCTGGCGGAAGTCGCTCCTGATTTGCCAAAAACCAGCCGGCGTGCGGTTGAGGCCCTTAACGAAGCCGTTGTTTTACTCAAAGCTATGCAAAAATCGTTTTTCATGCGCTCCAATGTTGAAGATGTCAGGCAAGAAGAAGCTAAGCGAGACAAAAGCGACTCTCGCAAGCCTGCTTCTGACAATTCCCCCGAACAGAAGTAGCGCATCAACACTTGTAACATAAAACCTTTCTTTGCTACTCTCTAGCAATGCTATCTTGGTTGCTCTTCCGAAAATACCTTCTCTCTCGGCGTGCTGGGGCTCTTGTTAAAAGAATCTCTTGGCTTTGTATTTTTGGTGTCAGCCTTTCACTGGCCGCTTTTTTGATCGTCCTTTGCGTGATGGCGGGCCTTAATCAAACCATTCATGAGCGGCTTTTAAGTGTTGAGCCTCACATGGTCGTACAGTTCTCCACTCCGCCGAACAAAGACATTGGCGAAACTATCAAATCAAACCTTGAAAAAAATGGGGCTAAAGGTTTTGAGTTTGAAACTCAAGATGTCATTCTTAGAACACAAGAGGGACTTTTTCGAGGAGCTACGGCTCGCGGTGTGACCGAAGAAAGTCTTGGCCATCTTTTGGAAACTCTCAAAACCATTCATTCTACATCCAAGAAACAAGATGACTACGAGCAAAGCACGAGCGCTGCTTGGTTTCACCAGCTTAACGAAAACGCATCGGCTCCTGACTCTCAAGAGGTGATTCTTGGATCAGAACTTGCGCGTATGCTGGGAGTTTTTGAAGGGGACACGCTCAGTGTGATTGCGCCAGAGAGTTTGCTGCTCCCGCCGAGCGAAACTCCTAAAATCGAGCGCCTGCGGGTGACTCGAATCATAACCACCGATGTTGCAGAAATTGATGGGCAGGTTCTTTTTTACATTCGAGGCAAAAGCTTAAGGCGTCTTTCTAGCCAATTGAGCTTTCGCCAAGGTTACGAGATTTGGACCACAACGCCGTACACGCTTGACCCCATTCGAGACATTTTTAGAGCCTTTCCAGAAATGACCATTGAGTCTTGGCAAGAGCGAAACTCAGCCTTGTTTTATGCTTTGAGATTAGAAAAAACGATCATGGGCACATTTTTAGGATTGAGTGCTCTTATCACCGGGTTTTCCATTTTGAGCGTGCTCACGCTTTTAATTTCTCAAAAGACCGCAGACATTCAAATTCTTAAAGCTATGGGCCTTTCGCAGTCGGCACTTCGTAAGACCTTTATTCAAATTGGCATGTACCTTTCGTGCTTAGGACTGGGAATCGGATTTGCGCTAGGTCTTTCGGCAAGTTTGTACATCGAAAAGTATCCTCTCAATGTGCTACCAGACATTTACTATGACTCGCAAATACCAGCGCAAGTCAATCTTGGCTTTGTGCTTCTCACTTTAGCTTGCGGAGTTGTTTTATCGCTCTTTGGATCCTATTGGCCGACTCGCAAAGCCATTGGATCTCAACGCCTAGGGTGGAAGTTTAAATGAAGTGGCCGTGTCCTCGCTCCATAGTTGTAGCCGTCATTATTTTGGTTTTGCTTTATTTTTACACGATCGAAAAACACATCCTCGATGGAGTTGCGATTTCTGGAATCCTTGCGGGTTTGAGTTTTGTGATTCCGGGCCTGAAGAGCTACAGGGGAAGTCTCATCGTTCTATTTGCGTATTTCACAATGGTAAAGATTGTCTACATGATCCCGTTTTTAGAACCTTGGCCAATGAATCTTTTGGCTGTCGGATTTTTAGTTTGGCTCATTCAACTGGCGGTCGTTCGAATATCAAAAAACAAATTGGATGAAGCGCGTTTTTCTTTAAAATTGTCGAAGTGGGCGTGGCTATCGGTTTTAGGAGTTATCGTTCCAACGATTGGCATTCTTTCGCTTTACTATTGGGCGAATCCAGAGGTAGCGCAGAATTTCCCCATGGCTGAATTCACATTGTGGCAGTGGCCTCTTGTGATTTTTGCATTTGCATTTATCAATGGATTTAGGGAGGAGTTTCTTTACCGTTACGTCCTCCAGCGAACGTTCAGCAGAGACCTTGGTCCTGTGCTTGGAATTTTTTTGGCGTCTGCCGTTTTTGGCTTTATCCATTTTCATCAGGGATTTCCGCGAGGAGTGCTTGGCGTTTTTCTAACGATGCTTTTTGCGAGTGTTGTTGGACTTCAGCAGTATTATTTTCGATCGTTTTGGTTGGCGTGGCTCACACATGCGCTGGCCGATGCATGCATGGCCATCATAATAGTCTCCACGCGCTAACCGAACTGGACTCCTTAATTGTGCTTGACCGGATCCGGACGCCAGTTTCAATACAGTGACTTCAAAACTCATCAGATTCTGTTCTAACGTCCGGGTCGGATACACGCACAATTAAGGAGTCCAGTAATGTGTCTTTTCTTTAATGCCGATGAGCTCTGAGCGGAGGCTATTCATGCGACGGCAGTTTTTCTATGTGCTGACTTTAATCTACGCGAGCTTAATCATTAGCGCCTGGTTTGCTCCCCAGATCCTGTGGAGCTTAGTCCTCCTTGCGCCGCTGACAGCAATTGGTTTACAAAATGCGTTTCAAAAGAAAAAAGCCATCCTGAGAAATTTCCCGCTGATTGGAAATGTTCGGTACCTTTTTGAATCCGTAAGACCCGAGATTCAGCAGTACTTCATCGAAAACGAAACCGACGGCGCTCCGGTGCCGCGAGAGCTTCGATCGCTAGTTTACCAGCGCGCCAAATTGCAAACAGACACTCTTCCTTTTGGAACTCAACGAGATGTCTATGAGGAAGGCTATGACTGGCTTACGCATTCCCTAGCGCCAGTGCACCTTGATCCTTCAACACTTCGTGTGACTGTAGGAGGCCCGCAGTGTAAAAAGCCATACTCTGCAAGTGTGTTTAATATCTCGGCGATGAGCTATGGGGCTCTTAGTAAGAACGCAATTCTAGCTCTTAACAGCGGCGCGCAAATTGGTGGTTTCTACCACAATACGGGTGAAGGTGGAGTGAGCCCTTATCATCTCTCTGGCGGAGATGTTGTTTGGCAGATTGGAACGGGATACTTTGGTTGTCGCAAATCCAACGGAGATTTTTGCCCAGACCTTTTTGCAAAAACGGCGCAGCACCAGAACATTAAGATGATTGAAATTAAGCTCTCTCAAGGAGCTAAGCCAGCTCACGGGGGGCTTTTGCCGGCGGCCAAGATCACTCCCGAAATTATGGAAATTCGAAAAGTAGAAAAGGGGGCTGATGTTGTATCGCCGCCATCCCACCGGGCTTTTTCAACACCTGTAGAGCTTTTGCAATTCGTTCAAAAACTTCGGGATCTTTCTGGCGGTAAGCCTGTTGGGTTTAAGTTGTGTGTCGGCATGCCTGCGGAGTTTTTTGCTGTCTGTAAAGCGATGATAGCCACAGGGCTTCAGCCAGATTTTATAACTGTAGATGGTGGAGAGGGTGGAACAGGGGCTGCACCTCTGGAATTTTCGGATCACGTTGGAACACCCCTTGAAGAGGGGCTTGCATTTGTCGATGATGTGCTCACGGGCTTTGGCCTTCGTGAAGACATCAGGGTCATTGCATCTGGGAAAATTCTCTCGGGTTTTAATATTTTTTCGCGGATGTCACTAGGTGCAGACATCTGCAATTCCGCTCGCGGGATGATGATGGCCTTAGGATGCATTCAAGCTCGAAAATGCAACACCAATCATTGCCCAACAGGGGTTGCAACCTCTAACGAGAGTTTGATCGTAGGCCTTGATCCCACAGACAAAAAGGTCCGTGTTGCCAACTATCATCGAAACACCGTCAAAGCTTTTAGCGAGCTTGTCGGGGCGGCAGGGCTTAAATCCTCAGCGAGTTTAAATCGAAGTTTGGTTCGGCGCCGAATTTCAAAAGACCTGGTGAAATCGTATCACGAACTCTTTCCAACGGTTGAACCAGGATCATTTATCAAAGGCAATGTCCCGACTTGGTATCTTTCCGCCTGGGAGAGATCAAGTGCAGATCATTTCAGCCGAGTGAGCTCTCCCAGAAAAGCCGCTTAGAGCGCGACCTGATAGTCTCTTAGGGCTTGATTGAGCGACGTCTTTTTATCAGTGCTTTCTTTGCGCTTTCCGATAATGAGAGCGCAGTTGACTCCAAATTTTCCGGCAGGGAATTCTTTCTCGATAGTGCCCGGAATCACCACAGAATTTCTAGGAACACGCGCTTGGTAAGTGACTGTTTGCGATCCAGAAACATCTAGAATTTTTGTACTAGAGGTAATCGTCACGCCTGCACCCAAAACAGCGCCAGATTCGATGAGCGCACCTTCAACAACGATACAGCGGCTGCCAATGAATGCATCGTCTTCAATGATGACGGGGCTGGCTTGAACGGGTTCTAAAACTCCTCCGAGACCGACACCGCCAGAGAGATGAACATTTTTACCGACTTGTGCACACGATCCAACTGTAGCCCAGGTGTCTACGAGAGTTCCACTTGCGACGTAAGCACCGATGTTTACGTAGGAAGGCATGAGGATCGCACCTTTTTCGATGTGGGATCCAAAACGCGCAAGTGCATGCGGAACGACCCGAACGCCTTCTTCACCATTCCATTTTTTGAGAGGAATTTTATCATAGAAGTTGATGTCTCCGGCATGAACCACCTGCATTTTTTGCACGCGGAAATAAAGAAGGATCGCTTTTTTGACCCACTCGTTGGTTATCCAACTTTCTTTTTGGAACTCGCAGACCCGGAGTTTACCAGTATCAAGCTGTTCAATGGTTTCTACGATGGCTTGAGTTTGCGAAGAGGAAAATTCAGATGGGGGTTGTGCAAAAAGAGTTTCGATGAGATCGCGATGGTTTGACACTGATTTCTCCTTAGTGAGATTCGTAAACTTTTAAAGCTTCAAGAATTGCAGGAACGTGGATAGACAAAATTTCGGGGGCTCCAAGGCCGCGTTCAATTTCATAAGTGAGTGTAGGTGACTTCCTCTCAAGGCCGGCAAAAGTTCCTAAGCATCCAGGTGTTGGATATCCGATCGTGCCTTCAACGCGATAACCGGTGTGTTCTGAAATCCTTTGTGCGAAAGGTTCACAAGCGCCGTTAACATTCAAAACAGGATGCCATGAGTGAAGACTCAAAATCACTTGTGGATTTTCGTTTTCGATGAAGGTCGCAAGTGCCAAATTCTCAGGTTCGCTCATCGCAAAGGGGCCTGGATTGTACCGAGGGGTTGCAACATGGGGAGACCAATCTTTTGTAGGTAAATTTCTGTTTAGGTCTACACCGCGTGAGTTACCTCTGGATTTTGCAAGTACGCCGTCGATATTAAATGCCGGAACAAGGGTGAGCCGAAAAGCATACGGAAATCCGCCAAGAAAATGGGAAAGCAGGCCTTGAGCAGCAATCACTCCCTCGGTCTCATCTCCGTGAACACCACCGAGGATAAGCACATGACACGCTCCCTGTCCAAACTCATAGGCCCAGACGGGGAGGGCCTGAGGGGACTTTCCAAATTCATACATTTTCATGTCACGTTCCTCGGTTTCCTGTTGCTTAGGGGACTTTAGGTTGCTAGGTTTACTGAAATTTTTTACGAATGACAATAGGGTTTTATGTATCTGCGTTATAGAGATGGACATTTGTGTTTTGGGAGAGATTCAAAGGCTCTTTCGCAGTGTCTTGGGAATTACTCAAAACCCACCTACTTTTACAGCCGTGAAATTTTGCGCCATCGTTTGCAGGAGTATCAAAAGGCATTTTTGAACCAAATGCACATTCACTATGCTTTTAAAGCGAATGGACATGATGAGCTTCTCAAAACAGTCAAGGGCGAAAAATGTGGGCTTGATGTGGTTTCTGGCGGAGAACTGCAACTTGGTTTGAAGGCTGGGTTTCGTGGCTCTGATATTGTTTTTTCGGGCGTCGCCAAAACCAAAGAAGAAATTGAGTTTGCTCTGGCGCAAAATATTTTTCAGATCAACGTTGAGAGCCCAAGTGAGCTTCGTCGGATTGCTGGGGTCGCAAAATCTCAAAAGCGTTTGGCTCCCGTTTCATTTCGAATGAATCCTGATGTGAATCCGCAAACTCATCCCTACATTACGACAGGATTTCGTGAAAATAAATTCGGAATGGATGAGTCATTTTTACCTGAGCTTTTGCAGATTCTTAAAGATCACCAGGAGCACTTACAGCTCGTGGGTCTTGCAATGCATATTGGCTCGCAGGTTTTTTCAGTGGATGTCTTTCGAGAAGCCATCCAAAAAACGAAAATTATTTTTACAGATCTTTTGAAAACTCATTCGACTCTAGAGCGCTTTGATGTCGGTGGGGGCCTTGGGATTAATTATGAGCTTGAGACTTACGAAAGTGACACCCAACTTTGCCAAGAGTATGCGAAAGCGGTGCTTGAAGAATTCAAGGGCTTTCCAGCGAAGATTCATGGCGAGCCTGGTCGGTGGCTTGTCGGTCGTGCTGGCGTTCTCGTCGCTCAGGTTCAGTATATTAAAAAAACTCCGTTTAAGAATTTTCTGATTTTAGACACGGGGATGCATCACCTACTCAGGCCCGCTCTGTATTCTGCCTTTCACCACATTCGATCTCTTAAGGAGGGAGCTGCGACGACAAAATATGATGTCGTAGGTCCAATCTGTGAATCCACCGACTATCTTGCAAAAGATCGAATGCTTCCAGAATTTGCCGAGGGTGATTTCGTAGCTATTGCGGATGCAGGAGCTTACGGGTTTTCCATGGCGAGCTTTTACAATTGCCACGAATTCCCTCATCAGGTATTGGTGGATTGATGAGTCGGTTTTTGGTTGGACTTCTTTTTTTTACTTCAGTCGCAAGGGCAGAGCTTCCCGCGCTGGGAACTTGGAAGTTAGTTTCGGTGAACTGCGCTTCTGGCGAGCTAGGAAAGTTAGGTTTAGATAATCAAAGAGATATTTCCAGTGGAACTGTGGAGACGTTTCAGGTTGTATCTCAGACGGATGTTCAACAGCAGATTTATGAGCGTAAGGGTGGCCCAGAAGATTTTTGCAAAACGGTTTTTTCTGCAAAGTGGACGGCTCAAGGCAGCTCTGTTCATGTCTCTGGAAATAAGTTTGTCAGCCGCGAAAGTCATGGGAAGTTTAAGTGTTATGAGCCTTATCACCAACGAACAGAAAAACAGCGGGATTTTGATGTTAAAGTCCGACTGGACGGGGACAAGTTTTCTGTGATTTCTCCTGATATTACAATTATTGATGCGAAGAAGATGCCCCAGCATTTCTGTGTGGCTGGTTCTGATTTTGTGAGTACGTATCAAAAGCAGGCTCAGTAGTTAATCTTTCTTTGTTACTTGATACGCCTCAAGTTGAGCGGCAAAAGCGCGCTGGTAAGCAGGCCTTGCTTGAGCACGAGAAATGTAAGCGCAAAGATTCGCATATTCCTCCAGCAAACCTTTGCCCTCTAATCGACGCAAAACTGTGATCATCAATAAATCCCCAGCACTGAAATCTCCATCAAGCCACTCCGAGGCTCCAAGGCGCTTCGAAAGATCTTTCAGCCTCACATGCACGCGCTCATCGAGCAAGGGGAGCCTTTCTTTGAACCAGGCTTTTTCACTCTCAAAAAGCACAAACTCTGAGCGCTGAACAATGGGCGGCTCAACGGTATTAAGCGCAGAAAACATCCAAGCAATCGCCCGTGCGCGGGAATTGGTTTCGCTTGGAAGAAGGCCTTTGTGTTTTTCTGCAATATGAAAAACAATGGCCCCTGATTCCAGCAAAACTAAATCACCTTCGTGATACGCGGGAATTTGACCAAAAGGCTGCAGCGCTCGATAGGTAGGCTGCTTCAACTCCTCGATAGAAAAAAGTTTAACATCGTAGGGCTGGCCCACTTCTTCGAAGGCCCAACGAACTCGCATGTCGCGTGCCAGGCCTCGGCCACGATCCGGAGAATTTTTGAAAGCGGTGATTGTTGGTTTCATGGGAAGAGGATATCGGGGGTGAGGCGAGTGATCAAGGGAGTTTTTTCGCGCTAAACATTGATCAGCTCAAACTCGGTAATTTCAAAAGGATCCAAAAACTTCTGCGCTTGAAGCTGAAAATGCGGATTTGCGTCGGTTGTGAGTAAGTGCAGCTCCTGGACTGGTGTTTCTGTTTTGCGGTGGAGTCTTTCTGCGGCTACGTCTTTTTCGATGAGGTCTGCGATGGCTTTTCCAGAGTCGACAAGTCTTACGGAGGCGCCAAAAACTTTTTGGATTGAGTTTTTTAGCATTGGGTAGTGGGTGCAGCCCATGACGACTGTGTCGATGTTTTTTTGGAGGAGGGGCTGGAGGTAGCGAAACACGATGAGGCTTGTGAGTGGGTCGTCGGCTTCCCAGCCTTCTTCAGCAAGCGGGACAAAGAGCGGGCAGGGCTGCTGGTGAACCGTGATGTCACTTCTAATTTTTTGGATGGCGTGCGGGTAGGCTTCGCTGGTGACAGTGGCGCGGGTTCCTAAAATTCCGATGTGGCCGGTTGTGGTGCTTGAGGCTGCGACGAGGCTTCCCGGTTCGATCACGTTGTAGAGCGGGCGACTTGCGAACTCGCGCTCTTCGAGGAATTGCGAGGAGGCCGAATTGCATGCGATGACGATGGCTTTGACATCTTGCTTGATGAGGTAAGCGATGTTTTGTTCAGAGTACTTTCGAATGGTGGTGGGGGATTTGCTGCCGTAGGGGAGTCTCGCTGTATCGCCAAGGTAGATGAATGACTCCCGCGGGAAGTGGAGCATAAGTTCGCGCAAGACTGTCAGGCCTCCAAGGCCTGAGTCGAAAACACCGATGGCACGTGAGTCAGTCATAATTTTCTCGCTCGGGTGATACAAAAAAAGGCCTCAAGAGCTTGAGGCCTTTAACCGGCAGTAATTAAGTAAGTCTTCTTTAAAACAGCCTTGAGGAACAATGACAAAGATGAGATTAACTTGCTTGTGAGATCAGGTCAAAACCTTGGCCCTGCATCAGGATCTTAGTCCATGTGCCTTTGACTCGGCGAATCCAGCTCCGGACATTTCTATGAAGCGGGCATTTTGCTGAATTTGTGGGAGGCTTTCGGCGTTAAGGTAGCTCATTCCTGAACGAATTCCACCGGTAAGCTCGAGAATCACATCTTTGACGCGTCCCTTAATTGGGATGTATTCAGACTCACCTTCGGGAGCCATTCCTTCAGGAACTCCGCCGCGCCAAGACACTTGAGCCGCTTTTGATGCCATGCCCCGGTATTGTTTGCGACCATTTTTGATCTCCCCTGGAGTTTCGAGAGTTCCAGAGAGCATGGATCCGAGCATGACGGCACTGGCGCCAGCGGCAAAGGCTTTGACGATGTCTCCTGAGGTTTTGATTCCACCATCAGCAATGACGGGAACGTCGTACTGAGCTCCGACCTCTGCGCACAAAGCAATGGCCGTTAGCTGAGGCACTCCGCAGCCCGTGATGATTCGCGTGGTGCACATGGAGCCGGGACCGATTCCAACTTTAATACTACTTGCACCGGCTTTGATGAGCTCTTCGGTGGCTTCTGGGGTTGCGACATTGCCCGCGATGATTTCAACGTTGGGGGCGTGCTGTTTGATCACATCTAAAGTCTCGAGCATGCTGACCGAGTGGCCGTGAGCGATGTCGATGGTGAGAATGGAAACGCCAGCTGCCACAAGGGCGCGAGCTCGCGCGCGATCTTCTTCATTAACTCCGATGCTGGCCGCAAGAACCTCACAGCCTCCGTCTTTAGCAACGTGAACCATGCGCACCTGATCTTCGACGGATAAAAAGCGATGTAGAATTCCAAGGCCACCCATCTGGTGCATGGCAATCATCATTTCGGATTCTGTCACGGTGTCCATGTTCGCGGAGAGGATCGGAGTTTTAAGGCGGATTTTTCGAGTGACCAGCGAATGCAAATCGGGATCGCGTCTTGAACGAACTTCAGATTTTTTGGGAACGAGAAGCACATCATCGAAGGTGAGACCACGGCTGCGAAGTTTGATTTCATCTTTAGAAAAGGACAGATTCACTTAAGAGACCTTTCCCGCCACTTCAGATTTTGAGACTCTTAAAAAGAGGCGATAGAGCAAAAAGAGAGCGCCAACTTCTATAGTGGTATCCAGAGCCGAATGCAAGAGCGCGGTGATGGGGGACGAAAAGAAATCTCGCTGCTCCGAAAAAAACGCGGTGGAGACCCCAGGCCAAATCAAATAAATGAGGATGAGAATTCCTGAGATTCGCACGAAATATCGATTCACAAGCCGTGTGGAGGCTTGCAAAGCGTCGACTTGCCCTCGGGGATAGCCTTCGTGCAAAGTCACAACAAACGGGACAAGACTCAGCTGCACCATTCGAATCATTCCAGGAATAATGAGCAGGAGTGACCAAAGAAATGTTTTTCCAAGGGAGCGAAGCGATTCAATGGTGAGGGGTTTAATGTTTTTGCCAAAGAAGCTCACAAACGATGTTGCTGGTTGCGCCAGTTTACGAGTTGCATAAAGGAACACGACCCAACTCAAGAGCGGAGCAACGACACCGTTTAAAAACGAAAAAAAGACGATCAGCGCAAATCCCAATGAACTTGATGAGTCGCCGCCCATGGCGTCTTCGTAGTTGCGTGTGAGAAACTGGTCAAAAAAGGTGCTTCCACTCATGAGTATAAACAGCGGAAGAAAAGATCTTTTGAAAATACCAAGAAACACGCAAAACCTCGAGTTTGATTGGAAACGATAATCTCATTTCTTGCCACTTGCTACGCATAACAACGAGTGTAATTTGCGGGTTTTCTAAAAAAGACGTTGCCAAGGATGTTCTAGTGTCGTCGGATGATTTCCTAGAAATTCAATTTTAAGGAGGGAAAATGTCAATTGTATCAATGGTCAGAGGAGTGGCCGCCTTGTCAGTGATGGTGGGGTCGAGCGTTTTGTGGGCTCATCCAGTTGCAGGGGGATATCACTTTAAACATGTTTTGATGGATGAAACAGTTGCTAAATTAGCGGGAATTCCAGTGCTTGCGAGAAGTTCTGAAACTGGCGTTGTGTATTCAGTTCTCACTCCAGCAAGTGAAAATCGCGCGTCTCGCATTGCTCATGGCATGGGCCGATGCGGATCTTTCGAGAGCTTAGGTCAAGACGTCAATCTCGATCAGGCTCAGGTCTACAGCGAAATGCGAAAACTTGAATTACAATCGATCAAAGAGGCACGGCAGCTTCGTTTCGGCTGGGATGATATTGAATTTGATTCTAAAATTTCGGATGCGATTGCCGAAGTTGATGTCAAAAACTTGACTGACACTGTTACCTGGCTGAGCTCTTTTCCATCTCGCTACAACCGCGGAAGCCAAGCCAACAAACATATTGAGCCATTCGTGGAGAGAATCGAAAAGTTGGTCAAAGCGTCTCGTCGTGATGCTACGGTTGAAACTATCGAGCATCGGTCCACCAAACAAAAAACGGTGCACTTGATTCTGCCAGGAACGACTCATCCTGATGAGATTGTGGTTTTAGGCGCGCATCTTGACTCTATCAACATTTCAGACTCCGACGGTCTTGCTCCAGGAGCTGACGATAATGCTTCTGGCTCCGCAAACATCCTTGAGGCTCTGCGTATCCTGTTGAAGCAAAAACCAATGGCTCGAACCTTGGAGTTTTTCTGGTACGCAGGTGAAGAGTCTGGACTTCTCGGATCCCAAGAGATCGCGAAAAGCTACCGCGAGGCTGAAAAAAATGTCATCGCTGTTTTGCAGCTAGACATGACTTTGTTCCCAGGTGTGGGTGAAGGCAAAATCGGCAGTGCGACTGACTTTACAAGCAATTGGCTCCGTGGGATTTTCAAGCAAATCAATAGCCAGTACTTGAATCTAAAAGTTGAAGATTTTAAATGCGGTTATGGTTGCAGCGATCATGCTTCTTGGTACCGACAGGATTATCCTGCGCTGATGCCATTTGAAGCAACGATCTCTACCTACAATCATGCGATTCACACGCCTCAAGATGTCATTTCACCTCGCTTGAACTTTGACCATTCTGCACAGTTTTCAAAAATTGCTATAGCTTATGCGATGGTCCTTGGCGACTCAGATTTGAAGCAGCCGTAGTTCGTGAGTTTTCTGTCTTTGTTTTTTCTGGGAGCCTTCGTGGCTCCCTTTTGTGTGGGGTGTGCCGCTCCAAGTTCTGGGAGTGTTAAAAGGGACCAGCCTTCGCCCGGTGTTGACCCAGTATCAATCTCAGGCGGCGGCCCGCTGACCGAGGCTCAGGCCCAGGCTTTAGAAAAGAAAATGCGCGCGTCCTCGGACTTTCCGATTGTGATCAACTCTGTCGTTCTTAAAGAAATCAACGCGGTTTTGAAAGACTCAGGACTACGCGCTGAAATGCGGGAGGTTCTTAAGCGTTACCGCTCCCAAGAGAGCTGGCTGGTTGAGCTTTGTGAGAAATATCAGGTGGCTCGCGAGATTTTGGCGGTCCCAGTGGTTGAATCGCACTACGTCTCTGTTCCTGCGAAATCGAAGTCTGGTTCCGCGGGGCAATGGCAGATGATCGCCTCTACAGCTAGAGTCATGGGGCTTGCCGTGAAGGACGGCGTTGACGAACGCTTGAATCCTCGCCTTGAAGCTGGGGCTGCTCTGCGGTTGTTGCAAGCGAGTCAGAGTCAGTTGAATGATTGGCTTCTCTCCATTTTAGCGTACAACGTCGGTGATGATGCCGTGAAAAAAGCGATGAAGGCGCACGGGACTCGTGATGCTTGGGTGCTCGTAAAAAGCGGGATTGAATACGATAAGGGATATTTAGCTCGTGTGCTTGCGGCCGTGGTGCTGTTGAGAAATCCGGAGCTTTCAGAGGGGCGGTAATCTCAACGACATTCTGCCGGCACAAGCTCCACCAGCTCGCCAAGGTTTCCAAACGGCTCATACACCTGAATCGTAGCGCCGACCGGTTCTCCGTTTGCAAAGCGCCTGAGCTTCCACTCAAGGCTGCCATCGAGAGTTTTAATGGTGAGCTCTGGCATGTTTTCTCCAACGGCTAAAAAGACCAGATCATTTTGATGAGTGGAATCATTCAAGGGCAGGTCCACAATCAGCGGATTTTTTGTAGAGATATGGGCTACGGCTTTTTCTTCAAGCTGAAGAAGAACTTCACTCGCGACAGAGGCTTCAATCTTGAGACGGAGACCTTTTTGCAGTTTTTCAGGGCAGTGAATCCTTCGAGTTGTAGCGATGTCAACTTGGGTTGGTGATGTTGTCGTAGTCTTATAAAAATGTTTGAGATCACGAATAGGCATCACGCCTGGGAACTCGGTATTTAACTTCCACACCATACGATAGATGGCATTCATTGCAGAGCCACCTAAAACAACTGTGTCTTCATGGGAGTCTACGATTAATTTTTCAGATTTCAAGAACGCGCCTTTGTTCGTTAGGTTATCAATCATCTCTTTAGCTTTACAGCCGACGATTCCAAGGTACCTAAGATTCGATCGAGCTAGTGATAGTGTGGGCGTGATATCAACTCCATCGGCATCCGCGATTTTACCTCCCACAAAGGAGTTGGTACGA
This sequence comes from Pseudobdellovibrionaceae bacterium, assembly GCA_044229295.1. Taxonomy (GTDB): domain Bacteria; phylum Bdellovibrionota; class Bdellovibrionia; order Bdellovibrionales; family Bdellovibrionaceae; genus JBGATJ01. The sequence goes on along the minus strand of JBGATJ010000003.1, from coordinate 116,700 downwards.
TTTGTCGCATGGCTGATCCAGACGATACCCACGGTTTCGGGTCGCTCTAGAGCATCGATCAGTTGAGCCTGGCGAGCCTCTCGAATGACAATGACATTAAACCAGGGACGAAGCCAATTGGTACGTTCCTCAAGTTTTTTCATCAATGTCCCTTGCGGTCCATCGTCAGTCCCCATAGCTTCTCGCTGCATTCCGTGCATGAGGTAGGACTTGTTGAGATTTTGAAGATACTGCAGCTTTGTATATAACGTCATGACGTGAGACTGGAGCTCCATAAACGCCGGATCTCTTTCAATTGGGACTGCGAGTGGACCTCTGCGAAGATTTTTTGCTTCTTCTATTGCTGAGGAAAGCTTTTTTAGAGTTTTGATGCTATCGTTGATGACCCCAAAACGATGGGGCTCTAGGTAAAATAGACCTTTAATGGAAAGAGGGGTCATTGATTGATATTGATCTAATTTATCTCGGATACTTATCAGTTCAGAACGAATCACACCCCAGCGAAACGCGTAGATTTTATCGGGAACCATCGCCTCTCCCGAGGCCAATACCGAATTAATTTCGCTAAAGACAATTTGGACCGATTGACCTTGATCGCTGGGATCTGTTTGGTCAGTAGGAAGAGCTGAAAAAATATAGATTCGAGGTTTTTCAGCTATAAAATGTTCAGACGAAGCTAGAGACGTGAGGCTGCAAAAAAACGCGGCGAAGAAAAACAGCCCCGCTTGGAATCGTCTGAACACAGTAGGCCTCGTTATTTTTTCAATGTTGCAACAAGTTTAGAGTACGCAGAAAAAGCTTCGGGTGAAATCTGTGTCTTTAGATTGTCGATAAAAAGCTTGTGAGTTTGTTCTAAAGTCAGATTTTGTTTTGCCTGTGAATCTAGGGCTCCGTTAAAAACGGCAGTTGCGATCGCTAAATTCTGGTTTGAATTAAATGCAGCAAGTTCGGTAGGTGTAATCCCTGCTTTTTGGGCGACTTCTGCTGGAATGTCACTGACAGTATAAGTTTGAGTGTTTTCGTCAAGAAAAAGTAAACCCATCTTAAGGAGTGGATTCATAGTTCCAGAATCATCTTGCAGTATCAATCCAAGGACTGCGTCAAACGTCCCAACATAGATCAAAACTGCATTGCTTGTGAACGCTCCGATTATCGCATTTGCTGAGCTATTCATAATAAAAGTTGCGGCTAAAATCGAAAAAGCCATTTTTGAAAAACACCCTCTTTTCTTGCAAGCCGTGCCAGCTCATTTTGAGACTCCAAAGTGTCAAGCGAATAGCCACCTGTCCCTCGGTTTTTGTAGAGGCGTGATTTCTCGAGGGTTTTCCCGTAGAGATTTTAGGCATGCTATGGAGAGGAAAACGACGTTTCCGGGGCGTATTGCGCGGTTGCAAATGTGGTGTAGAAATGTGTTGCTTCTGCGGTGAAGGTTTTTAAGAATCCCTCCTTAAAAAGGAGGAAATATGAAATTTTTCGGCACCATTCTCTTGCTTTCTTCGATGGCCCTTCCCACTTTTGCCGGTGAGGGGAATCTTTGGTTCACCATGAAGGGGACTTATGTTCAGGCCAACAACAAGTTTGAGGACGTGGACGTGCAGGCATCTATTTTCGTAAATCGCAGCCAGGTTGGTTTTAACATGTCGAGCTTTCTGATTCAGGGAGTGGATCAGCAGGTTTTTACTCTCGACGGAGAGAATCTTATCTCGAACGGCGTTGTGGTCGGAACTTATAAGGATCAGCGTATCGAGATTCCTGAGATGCACACCATGGTTAAGGATAAGGGGATGATTGTTACCTACAAGTTGGATTGGAGCAAAAGAGGGACACTCAAGTATGAGGACCGATGGACCAATGAAAAAGATCCCAACGACTTTACGACCCTTGAGTTTGAAGCGCCTTTGGTCATAACTTCGAACGATAATAAAAGTTTGCACAAGAAAATGGTGACTCCTAAGATTATTCCTTTGCCCAAACGGTTCTAGTTGGGACTGGTGTTGGAGTGAGTACCCATGTACTGGCCATAAGCCCTCCTCACCCTTTATATAAAAATAGTCGTAGCCTCCGTCCGCCTGTGAATGCTTGTGGGCAACCGCAGGTTGTCCAAGGAAATTGTGGACAATAATATTGTCCACGAATTTCCGGCAGCTTTCACGGCGTTGATCGGAGGCGTGGATAGCGTGGACAACCTTGCGGTTGACCACTGCTACCCACAGCCGAGGTCAGCTACTACGAGTTTTTCTAAATTTTAGGAAGAGGAATTTGCTTGACTGACTTTTCGTGTTTCTATTCGGGCTTGGCTTGAGTTTTTTTCTTCGGCTCTCGGTCGGGAACATGTTGGGATTTTTCGTTTGCTATTGAGGCTTTGCTTGCTTTGTATGACGAGTTTTCTTGAGATCTTCGATTGCTTTTGACTCTCGGAAAATCGCAAAATCTTCGCTTTTAAAAACCATGATACAACTCTTGAAAAAAAAGGAGTTCCACCATGGATCTTAAACACCTCTCAGATCAAGAGCTTTTGCAAAACACCCTCAAAGCTGATTCCGATGAAAAAGCCGCAACCCTTCTTGTGCTTCATCATCTCTGCGAAGTTCAGCGCCGGCGTATCTTTGCCTCTGTCGGAGTGAATAGCCTATTTGCTTACTGCATAAAAGTTCTGCGTAATAGCGAGCCTGAAGCCAGTCGTAAAGTCAACGCTGCTCGTTTACTTAATGAGCTTCCGTTTCTTGAAGAAAAGATTCATTCTGGAGAGCTTGCGCTATCTACTGTGAGCCAAGCACAGACGTTTTTTAAGCAAGAAGCAAAATCTAATAACGCTTACACCACTGAGCAGAAAAAGGATCTGCTTGTAAGTCTAGAATCTCAGTCCACGCGTAAGGCTGTAAAAATCCTTATCTCTAAGTCCTCAAACCCTGCAAGGTCCAAAGAGAAAGTAAGACCTGTTGCCGATGAACTCACCGAGATTAAACTTCTCGCCGATAGCGAGCTCATAGAAGACCTAGAGCGTCTGCAAGAGATCTGGTCTCACGACATGCCTGGAGCTAGCTTTCAAGATGTGATTCGCAAAATGGCGAAAGTCTGCAGAAAACGCGAAGATCCGCTTTTGCAAAACCCACGACACAAGGCAACGCCAACGCCGAAGTCGCCTCGGCATATTCCTGCGAAGGTTTCTCGAGAAGTTTGGAAGCGCGATGGAGGGCGTTGCACGTATAAAGGATGTGGTTCTCAGCACTTTGTACAGATAGACCACATCATTCCGTTTGTAAAGGGCGGAAAACACACGCCAGAGAATCTCCGGCTCCTCTGCCAAGCTCACAATTTGATGCGAGCTCGGGAGGAGTTTGGAGTTAAGCATTAGCTCTGCTACAATCAAATCATGGATGATCGCACTTTTGATCAAAAAACAGCGCAGGATTGGATCTGTGCCGTTGAAAAAACCGAAAAATCGTTTCGAGATGACTTTGTCTATCCTAAAATCAACAATTTAATTTCGCTTGCAAAGCCGAAAACGATTCTTGATATCGGCTGTGGGCAAGGAATTGCCTCAGGGGGGATCCAACAGTGTAAGTACACTGGCGTTGATCCTTCGCCCTTTTTGGTGGAGCGGGCAAATCAACTTTACTCTGGGAGCCATAACGAATTTTTGGTAGGTAGTGTGTACGATCTGCCGATTCAAGATCAAAGCTTTGATTTTGTGTTTTCAATCTTAGTTTGGCACCTGCTCGAGGATATAGAAAAAGCAGCCTTGGAACTCAGCCGCGTTTTAGTTGAGGATGGGAGTTTCTTAATTGTAACTGCAAATCCGCAAGCGTATGATCAGTGGGTGGCGTTTTATCCAGACGCCAAACTTACAGGGAAAAAATTAGAAGGAACCATGAAGCTTAGTGAATCCCTATCCCGCGACGTTCTCTATCTCCATACGTATGATGAATTGAAATCCTCCTTTAAGAAAGCTCAGCTTTCTATCGAGGCTACCGATTCGGCCAATCTCCTGTTCTCCATCCAAGGAAGGAAAAAATCAGGCGGCCTTGTTTTGTAACCTTGAACCAATAAATTCAGAGTTCAGGATTAACATATTCTGTTCACCTCCACTGGCATCTTTGCATTGGATGGCTTCGACAACATCTTCGGATAGCCCCGCGGATCCAGAATAGAGAAGGCCTGGCAATTTAATTTTACTTTCCTCTGAGATCGAAACGATAGCTTCGACGGAGTCCACGACAAGACCAAAATGCTGATCTTTGCTTTTAAAAACCAAAACTTTTGGAGGGGTTTGGGATTTTTTTTTCTCTTGGATTTTATACATCTCGCGAGCGTCAACGATGGTCACTAGATCTCCTCGCAGATTCAAAAGACCTTTGCAATGGGTCGGCAAGCCAGGGGGTTGCAACAGTTTTGCTGGGAAATCGATAATTTCTTTGACCTCGCCGATGGGGACTGCAAATAAACCATCAACTGTAAAAGTGATGAAAGTGCGTTTGAGTCCTGAGGTTGATTTTTTTCTGGTAGCAAGTTTTTCAGCAGCTTTATAGATGCGGCTATGTCCGTGGGTGATTTCTTGAATTTCTCCGTTAGATAGTAAATGACTGTGGTCGAGAAGCAGAATATCTTCTTTTCCCTCGATAGAAATACATCCAGTAAACATCTCTTTACGGGTGGACGTGAGCATGGAAAAAGGCTTGAGGTCTTCGTCATGGTAGCTAACGATGCTATCCACTCCATCGACTAAGATTCCAAAAAACTCTTCGCCCAATCTTAGGACGACAACTCGTCGATCTCCTTTCGTTGCGTCTTGCGAGTTATCTGCGTCTCTGTATCCTAAGAGAAATGCAAAGTCGATAACCGGGACGGTAATTCTGCGCAGATCGATCACGCCGATGCAAAAACCAACGCCGAGTGCTGAGTTGTCGATCTTGTCGACTTTGAGAATCTCTTGGATATCATTCATACTAAGCGCGCACTTTGCTGGTCCGACAACAAAAGAGATGCACTGTTTTCTGATCCCTTTTCGGTTTCTAAAAGCATGGCGAGCGCTTGACTTTCCATCTGAAGATTCGCGGGGAAGAGCCTTCATACCAAACAAAGCAAAAACGTCTAAAATTTGAATAAGGCGTTTGCCCTCATCTTTTTTAAACACACCTTTGATGACTGATCCTTCTTGGGTTTCTGAAAAATCGCTGCGCTCTTCGGCTTGAGTGCGGAAAATCTCGCCAGTGTGATCAAACAAAATCCCAATGGAACTTCCGTTGAGCTCAAGGATGGCGATCTTCTGATCTCCTTTGAGACTTTGGCCTGGAAGCTTAAGAAGCGTTTTCAAGTCGACAATGGGGATGATAAGCCCTCGCAAGTTCAAAAGCCCGAGTAAATACTGGGGAGCGAGTGGGAGGTTGGTGTATTTTTCTGGGGGATTTACAACCTCTTGGATGTGTTTTACCGAAATTGCAAATTCGCATCCCGAAAGATAGAACGAACCAAAAATTTCTCTGTCTGTATTGGTATTTTCCATAAATAACTCCTAAACCTCTTCGGTAAGACGGGGAATTTCTTCGATGACGTAAGTACAAAGTTGAGAATCGATAGTGATTTTTCGACCTTCTTCTTTGGCGCGGTCAAGCTTTGTGATTTTTAGGCCGCGATTTTTTAACTCTTTCTGGGCGATAGCGAAGTTGTGAGAGCCCACAAGTTCGTCAATATCCAAAGCTCCTGGCTGAGTCATATTTCCGCCGCCGGCCACTATGATTTCAATTTCTGGATAGTTTTCAGGACGAATTTTCATGAGTGCAAGGAGCGAAGGGATCGCTTGATCGACATACCTGCCGCTGATCGCAAATGTTCGAGTTGGCGCTTCAGCAAGAAGGCAGTGAGCAAGGCCACAAATTTTTCGCTCTTTCCAAAGAAAACCTATACCTACACAAGATCCAAGAATAGCTTTCAAAGTTTCTCCATTTTTTGCGATCTTGACTTCGCCAATATGGACGTTGATTTCTTTTTGGTTCATGCGGCCTTCTTATAAATGAGAGGCTGGATGTTGCTGTATCCGGTCTGAATGTTGGTGAGCGATTCGGACTCGCCGATAATTAAGATTCCGGTATCGCTGAGCCTCGGTTCAATGAGTTTGAGGACTTTTTCTTGATCGACGTCCGTAAAGTAAATCAAAACATTTCTTAGCAGAACGAGATCAAATTTTTGAGTTGAAACAAGCGGCTTAAAGAGATTGTGCTGCTGAAACTTAAGACGACTTTTGATTTCCGGTGTGACTTGAAACTCATCGCTGCCTTGGCTTTTCATATACTTGTGGAACCATTCGGGCCTTGTGGTTTTGAATGATCCTATCGATCGACCTTTGTAAACTCCAGTTTGGCAGGTGCGGACCATCTCTTGAGAAATGTCCGTTCCGAGAATCTCATAGGAGAATTTGGGGTTCTTGTCCTTCATTGCTTGCAGCAAGATTCCTAGAGAATGTCCTTCGTCTCCAGAAGACGCTGCAGCTGACCATGCTGAAAATTTGCGATCTGGATTTTTTGAAATCCAGTCAGGTAAAAAGACCTCTTGAAGATAGGCCCAAATCCGCGGCGTTCGGAAGAAATAGGTCTCGTTAGTGGTGACTATATCAATAAAGACGACCTTCTCATTGTTGTCAGATTTTACCAAGTCCAAATAAGTCTCATAGCTGTCTAACTTAAGCGCGACCGCTCGCTTTCTCAGGCGGCCGTGGACCATGGACTTTCTATTTGGCGCTATTGTGATTCCTGTAAGTGCGTGAATCAGTTTCAGTGAATCACGAAAACATTCGTCACTAAACATATCTAACCCTTTTATCTGTTCCATCGTCTCTCCTTTACGACGCAAATTTCTTAACGGCTGCTCTCAACTGATCAGCACCGGTCGCTAAACCTTTAGTCGCTTGGGCAATGGAGTCTGAGGCTGTTGCTGATTTTTCTGTCGCGTCAGCCACTTGTTGGATGGCACCTGCGACATCTTTGGCGGCAGTTTGCTGCTCCTGAGCCGCAACTGAGATTTCAGAGATAGCCTGGGTGGTTTTGCTGACACCTTCGACGATCTTTTTAAATGCATTAGCAGCCTCTTTAGAAACCTCACCTCCAAGACTGACTCGTTTTACGGATTCATTGATGAGCTTTGAAATTTCCTTGGTGGCTTGAGAGGAACGCTCCGCGAGTTTTCTAACTTCGTCGGCAACGACTGAAAATCCTAAGCCATGTTCGCCGGCACGAGCGGCTTCGATGGCGGCGTTAAACGCTAGCAAGTTTGTTTGGCTAGCGATTTCACTGATGACTTTGACGATTTCGCTGATTTCCTCAGATGACTTGTTGATAAGGTCCATAGCCTCTATGGATTTTGCGATGGCGCTAGATCCGAGATCGGCCTCATGCTGGGTTGCCTTTGCGATAGCGTCAGCTGATTTTCCGTTCTGTGCGATAGAATCAATGGAGGCGCTGAGCTCTTCAACAGATGCATTCATTTCTTCTGTAGTGGCTCCTAGAGACTGGGCGCCTGAGGCAACGGTTGTTGCTTGCCCTGATATCTCTTTTGATTTTTCTGCGAAGCCTTCTGCAATCTTAGTAACCTCTTCTTCAAGTGCTACCTGTGCGCTAATGTCAGTTGCAAATTTAACGACTTTAAAGGGCTTTCCTTCAGCATCTAAAATAGGATTGTAGGAGGCTTGAATCCACACGGACTTGCCACCACGACCCAATCGCTTGTACCTTCCAGCATCAAACTGACCCGTGCGCAATCGGTCCCAAAAGGCTTGGTATTCTGAAGATGCCGTATATTTTTCATCGCAGAACATTCTGTGATGTCGGCCTTTAATTTCTTCTAATGAATAGCCTACGGTTTTTAGAAAATTCTCGTTGGCGGTGATAATGGTTCCGTCCAAATTAAACTCAATCACGGCCTGGGCTTTACTGATCGCCGTGAGTTTGCCTTCGAATTCGGCGTTTTTTAATTTCGTTGCGGTTACATCGGTGGCGAACTTAACGACTTTATAGGGTTTTCCATTGGAATCAAACACGGGGTTATAGGAAGCGTTGATCCAGACTTCTTTTCCACCTTTTCCGAACCTCTTATATTCAGCAGCTTCAAACTCCCCCCGACCTAGCTTTATCCAAAAAGCTTCGTATGCGGAACTAGAAGAGTAGACGGGATCGCAGAACATTCTGTGGTGTTTGCCTTTTATTTCATCCAGCAAATAGCCCACAGTTTTAAGGAAGTTTTCGTTGGCATTAAGAATTGTGCCCTGAGGAGTAAATTCTATGACAGCTTGTACCTTATTCAGGGCCGAAACAATTCCATCAGCCTCATCTCCAGTTTTGGTATCCTGGCTGGTGGCCTCTTCTAGCTTTCTGGCGGTTGACATCTTGTTCTCCTTTTTATTCGTTTATTTACCCAACCCTTTAATTATCGGACCTAGGTCTAGGAGCTGGAGTATAGATAAGTTCACAAATTAACTGCCTTGGAATGGGATGGTTTATGAGACAAAGCGAAACGTTCTGTGGAACAAAGGTGTTAATTTCTAAACGTCATGATTTTAACTATAACCTTTCTCCATCGAATCTTCGCACACACCGTCCCTTGATTGGTCTAACCTTCTTTGTGTTTTGTCCCCCCAGGTGACCGAACGAAATAGGAGGAAAGAAAGATGCATACATCAAGAATAACCAAACCCAACTTATCTCGTTGGCTTGTGGCATTTAGTGTTGTGGCCGCAAGTACAACTGGTTTCGCAGAGGCGGAACGTCCAGCTACGGTCCCCACACAAGAAGTTACAGCTCAAGATCAGTCAACTCGACCTGCTGACGAAGAGGTGACTCGAACCATTCGCCAAGAGTTGATGAAAAAGGATTTTTCTGTAGCTGCAAAGAACGTAACCATTATCACAACAAATGGAGTTGTGACTCTCAAAGGGAACGTGCCTACAGCTCAAGAAAAAAAATCCATCTACGAGATAGCTCGCAAAGTCGCTGGTCAAACTCTGACCGTGCATAATGAGCTTGCCGTTAATAGATAAAATGAACGAAAACAAAAAGGAGTTTACGATGAAAAAGGGAAATACAGCAGTTTTTGGAATCTATAAGACAAGAACCGAAGCTGAGTCGGCGGTAGAGCGCCTCAGAGACTCAGGATTTCGCACTTCTGACATCTCGGTCCTGATGCCCGATGATATGCACAGCGACACTCTCGCAAGTGTGAAGGGAACAAAAGCTCCCGAAGGAGCGACCACTGGCGCCGGAGCAGGAATGCTTTTGGGCGGAGCCTTCGGTTGGCTAGTTGGAGCAGGAGCTTTGGCGGTGACGGGGCTTGCGCCTTTGATCGCAGCAGGACCTATCGTTGCTCTTCTTGCAGGAGCAGGAGTCGGTGGAGCTGTTGGAAGTTTAGCCGGTGGTCTTGTGGGAATGGGAATTCCTGAGTACGAAGCTAAACGCTACGAAGGCCGAGTTAAAGACGGTGGAATTTTGCTTTCGGTGCATGCCGATGACAATGACTGGGTGAAAAAAGCCAAAGGTATTTTAGAAGTCACCGGTGCGGAAGACATTGCTTCAACTTCAGAAGTGGATGGTTCAATGCCTCGTCGTGGAAACCGCGACGTGACTGATTCCTCAACTTTAAATTACTAATGGTCAATAAAGGGCCCGATGGGGCCCTTTATCCTCTAACTTAAAGTGACCTTGTCTTATTTTTTTGTTACAACGAGGCATGCGTCTTGGAATTATTTCGGACATTCATGGGAATTGGGCCGCATTCCAAGCGGTGATCCATCACCTCAAAAAAAGCGGCATCGACAAACTTATTTGTCTTGGTGATATTGTGAATCCTCTCCCGGGTTCTGAAGCTGTCTTTGACTATCTTACAGAAAACCAAGTCCCTATTTTAAGAGGAAATCACGAAGACTACGTGATTTATGGCTCGACAGATCCACTGCACGAGGTGAACCAAAAGATCCAGTTTGGACCGGTTCAGGTTTTAGTAAAAAACTTAACGCCGGCAAAAATAAATGCCATGAAAAGCTGGCCCCTGACTTTAGTAATTAAAAGTGAAAGAGCAGGCCCTGTTTTTCTCTGTCATGCTTCACCGAAAAGCAATCGCAAGGGTTGGAAAGCGGGGATTGACGAGAGTCTTGCTGAAGAAATCTCTTGTCAATCGGCCTCAATTCTTGTTGGTGGACACTGGCATATTCCTCAGGTGAGTTTTTGGCGCGATAAAATTTTAGTGTCCGCGGGGAGTGTGGGGCTTCCACTTTCGGGCCGCACTGAACCTGAGTGCCTCATTCTTGAAGACTCAAAAGGAGATTGGACCTACGAGCATCACAAAGTGAGTTATAATCCTTTGGAAACGGTAAGAGCTTATCAAGACTCAGGATGGTTCAAGCAAGGTGGACCGATCGCTTGGTTATTTTTAGGAGAAGTGCTAACGGGACGGAGGCAGCTTGCAAGTTTATTTCCCTGGTTGACGGAGCAAAATGCTCATCCTCAAACGCTTGATGAATGGTGGGACGCTGTTTTTTCTTATCTTAAAGCTAAGGGAGATTTTACAGAAATTGCCACCCAGGTGAAAAAGTAACCTAGGTGGCAAAGTTTACCTAGTTAATTGGAGTGCAGAACTTAGCGCCGGTTGCAGGACCGCAACCACCCCACCATGTGTTTTCACAGCTGAGGTTTTTGTCTGTTTTCCATGAGCCGGCTTCCTTACAAGTCGACCACATCGCGCCGTTTTCGTTTGCGGCGTCAGTTTTAATCACGTTCACCATATCTTGAATCATGCGAGTGGTGTCCGCAGTGTCTTGTTTCAATGCAACTGAAACAGTTTTTAAACTTTCTTCAGAAGGCATTTGGAAAGCCACTAGATTTTGCATATCGCTTTTTGTGAAGCCCAAGTTTGTCAAAGCTGAAGAGTCACCAGCTTTTGAAGACTCAAGGGCTGACAAGAAAACGCCTGCGGCCTCTGGAGTCATATTGTAAACATCAGCCCACTGGCCGTCTGTGAAAACATCCTCGTTAGAAGCCTCAAGAGATCTTAGAGAGTGGTGTCCATGGTGACCTCCGCCGTGGTGTCCTCCACCCCAGCCTCCATGGTGACCTCCCCAGCCTCCATGGTGATGGCCGCCGCCGTGACCCCAACCGCCGTTATGGTGGCCATGATGATGGCCGCCGTGGTGATTGTGTCCCCAGTTTTGACCAATGAGCACAGCGCCTGCGCCGATAGCGGCGCCGCCGACACCGATGGCAAGGTCGTTGTCATCACAGCCAGTGAGAGCCAAAAGTGGCGTCACAGCAAGAACTCCTGTGATCAATAATTTTGAAATCATAAATCCTCCTCTTTCAGTGGGCCAACGTCCCCGATTACGTGGCCTTTGGCGGGAGACTGACACGGACCTAAGTGAGGAGCAAGTGGTGATTTGTTCAAGCATCCATCGTGGACTGGACGCAGCAACAGGCCTTCGACCAGTCCGTTTTGACAAAATTCTAGAACGGCTGGAAAATAAATATGGGAGCGTCTATCGCAAAAATGAATTTTAAATCCTATGAACATGCAAAAAACTTATTGCAACAATCTCTAGAAAAACACGTTGGAGTTTTTGCCGTTGTCGACGCTCGGGGCCGAATTCTCGCCGGTAACGAGGAGCTCAATCGCCTCTTTGGGGAAAGCGATGTTTTTGAAGGATCTTTCAGCGATCTTTTTTCTGACGGCGATCAATCTCTCTGGAATTTGCAGCTGTCTTTAGCTTTGACGACTGGTTATGAGCAGTCCGTCGCCATCGCGGTGAATTCGTCACTCTTTCATTGGTCCATTCAAGTGCCTATGGGGGGACAGGCCGCCGTCGTTTTTGGTTATGAGGCGGCGTTGCTGGATAAAGTTGTAAAGCCAGCCGCTCACGTTCTCCAGGTGCTCCCTCTGGGTCTTCTCATTTTTGACGAAGCTGGGTTTTGCAGTTCTTATCATTCCCAGGTTTCAGAGACCCTCCTTGAACAAAGTCCACTGGCGGGCAAACATATTTATTCGCTTCTTTTTGAGCCCTATTTAAATTCGACGGAGCTTGGGAATTTGCAGTGGACTCGCGATGGACTTTGCGGAGATCTTGGGAATTGGAAGCATTTACCTGAGAGGATTCAAAAATCGACCTTTAGCTTAGAGGTGACGTACCGGTTTTTGCGGGGACTCGGGGTAATGGTGACTCTGCGGGCAGTCCGGCAGGAGGCGTTTGCCATCCCGTGCGGTGAGGTTGCCTAGGTTTCAGTTTGCATTTGAACTTTGAAGTGTTATTGATGTCTCTTTCTGGGGGTTTTTTGTGGGAGAGTTTAGCTTAACTCATATTTTAGTGATGGCAGTGGTTTTACTTTTGTTTGTAGGGCCCAAAAAACTGCCCGAGCTTGGAAAATCTTTGGGAAAAGGCATTCGAGATTTTAAGAAAAGTCTCAATGAGGTTGATCCTACTCAAACGCCGCCCAGCACCCCACAGATTTCGCAAACCCACGTTGATCAGGACCCTGCACAGCAGGACCTCTTTGAAAAATCTGATAAAAAAAATAACTCCTAGACCTTAGGGCGTGGAAGTTTGATCGAAAACAAAGATCCTTCGCCAATCGTGGACTCCGCCCAGATCTGACCTCCATGGAGATCAACGACCCTTTTGCAAGTGGCAAGGCCAAGACCCGCTCCGGGGTGGCCCGATGTTTCGTGAAGGCGCATGTAAGGCGAAAATATTTCCTCTGTCTTACTTGAATCAAATCCTAAGCCATTGTCTTTCACAGTCACAACCACAAATGACGGCTCAACGGCTGAGGCTGAAATAAAAATTTCTGGTTGCGGGTTTGTGTTGAACTTGAGGGCGTTGGTGACAAGGTTCTGAAAAAGTTGGATGAGCAAGGTCACATCGCCGCGCACGCAAGGCAGGTCATCGCGATTAACGATCGCCTTTTTCTTTTCGATAAGCACTTTGAGGTTATCGCAAGTGGCATTACAAACATCGTTGAGTTTGACTTCAGAGAAATCTGGAGTCGCAGCCTTTAAACTTGCGTAGCCAAGAAGACGATCCACAAGGTCCCGCATCCGATCGTTCGCGGCTAACACAAATTGGAAGAGTTCTCTCGTTTCTGGCAGCGAGCTTTCGGCAATCTCCTCATGGATTAAATTGAGGTAGCTTGTCACCGTGTTGAGCGGCGCTTTGAGGTCATGAGCTGCAATCGCAGCAAAGTCTTCAAGGTCACTATTGCTATTTTGTGCCTCTTCCAGTGCCACTTTGTACTTTGATTGCTGAACCTCTGCAAATTCTTGAGCTGCTTGCTGCATCGATTTGTCAAACGAGTCATCGATGATCTCGCGTTCGCTTAAACTGAGCGCCTGTTTTTCGTGAAGGAAAACGAGAATAGTCTTTTTTAAAAGGCTGTACTCTTGGAGCATTTGCGCAAGAGAGTATCCTGGAGTGCTGGCACGATGTTGTCCGTGGTGTTTAGAAAAATCATTTCCTTCAGTGGCGTCATACTGGTTGATGCGGGGATTAAGGGCATGGACCAGCTCATCAATAAACCGATCGAGTTTATCGATGAGAACGAGAGAGTCTTTGTTTTTTGCACTTAACACGACTTCTCTCGCCCAGGTTTCCCAATGAGCAATGATAGGGCGTTTGAGAGCCGCTAACATGTGAGCTGCGCTGCCCGTATTATGGCTGCGGAGCTCGCGGATTTTTTGTGAAACTGAAATTGTTAACATCAGGCCTCCCCGCGGCTATTAAAGCTAACGTGTTTTTTGAAAAATCTCAACGCTTGGTTTTCTCAAATTGAGATCAACTTATTTTGCTAAGTAGTACGAAGTCTCGATATGAGAATCTCTCAGATGAGTGCTCTGTATGTTGTTTGTGAGGAATGGCAATTTGCAAAGTCAAGGCTAAGATCGTAAAATTTAAGAATAGGTTCAAAGGAATGGGCCGGGGATGCCGATGAAGGTGTCTCGGGGAGTTTAACCATGTTCGTGTCAGGGGTCCGCAATTCTAGAGGCGAGAGTCTAGTCATGGTCCTAGTGACCGTAGGGATCATTGGTGTCATCGCACTGGTGATGGCTTCGCTGCTTGATAATCTCCTCAAAGGCCAAAACACTCTGCGAAGTTTAGGCTCTGTGGAATCAGCAGTTACAGAAGCCAAGCTCAATCTCAAACAGCAACGATTTTGCCAGAAAAACTTAGAAAAAATTGTTTTGAAATCCGACGTCGTTGGGACGCCGATTGCAAAACTTCGTCGTCTTGATTCTAAGGGCTTATTAACTCCCGATGTGATGATGGAAGTTGGTGGGAACGTTGGGGGAGCTATCATTTCTGATATGGCGTTGGCAAATGTCACTCAGCCGGGAAGTGATAAGGCCTATTACATTGCTAATCTAATAATTAAATTTCGAATGGGTGAGAGCACCATTGGTGCTAAGGACCTGCGGCCCCAAACGATTCCTCTTCAAATCATTGCAGATAAAGCGGGTGCAATTGTCACTTGCAGTGCCGATCCAGATTTTCATCTTCCTTCGCCCAATGATCCGTTAAAGCCAAAGCAAAAAGGCGGCTGTGTAAGTACGAAGCCTCTCACAGGGGGCATGCGATCTGGAGAAGTGACTCTCTATTTGCCAGAGGGATTTCCAACTCAGCACTTTTGTGACGGAAACCCTCAGCCAGGTTGGAGATTGAAGTACAGTCTCGGTAATCACAATAACAACCGTGAGGTTTGGCGTTTTGACGAAACTGAGCCGCCTGCGAGCCCAGACGGAACCTGGGAGCGCCAAACTTGGGATGGTCGCAAGGGCTGCCCTGTCGGTCGGAGTTGCCCCCGTGGCGGTTTGAGGTCCAATGTTTATCTCGAATGCGTGAACCAGCAATGGGTGGCCAATGATGATTTTAACCCAGGGTCCTGTGAAGGAGCTCACTAGTCTGATAAGTTGTGAAAAATTCTCCACCATTCTGCGCCCAGCCAATGTTGAAAAAGTAAAGTGAAATTAGCCGCTTCCTGAGGATAGGTGTGTTACGATCCGCCCATGGATGTTGACGTGACCTCAATTCTACATGGAAAAAACAAATTTCAAAAACGAGTCTTTTTATCTGATCAAGAGCCGATCCGCTCGGAGATCTTCGGTTTGGCACGGCTTGAAACTCACGGTGAGAGTCTCGCACTTGCGCAAAAAGTGACATCTCACCCAGGAGATGGAGAAGACATTGCTCCACGAGTTCGCGACAACCGTAAAGTTCTTGAAGCCTCATACACAGTTTTGCTTGATGCTGTTGAAGCTCACCGAGCTGTCACTCCTGCGGCAGAGTGGCTCATTGATAATTTTCACATCGTGCGAGCCCAGCTGAAAGACATTCATGATCACTTGCCTCCGCGTTTTTATAAGGAGCTGCCTAAACTTGCTGACGGTCCGCTCAAGGGTTTCCCGCGAGTTTACGGAATTGCCTGGGCCTTTATTGCTCACACTGACAGTCGTTTTGATCCCGAACTGCTGAAGCATTTTTTAGCAGCCTATCAACGCGTGCAGCCTCTGCGCATCGGCGAGCTATGGGCGGTCTCGATCACTCTGAGGGCCGTGCTGATCGAAAACTTACGACGGCTTGCGGCCCGAATTGCTGGATCACAACTGGCGCGCAGAGATGCTGACCGTCTCGCCGATGAAGTTCTCGGTCTTGGTCTTCATAAATCTCGACCCATGAGGCAGATCATTGCAGAGCTTGAAAAAACGCATTTTTCTAGATCTTTTGCAGTCCAACTCCTACAGCGGCTTCGATTTCAAGATGTCGCTGCAGACCCTGTTCTCGAGTGGCTTTACGAGCGCCTCAAGCAACAAAACCTAGTCGCAGACGAACTTGTTGCCGCAGAACACACAAGTCAAACCAGCGCCAACGCTACCGTCAGGAATATTGTGACGAGCTCTCGCTTGATGTCAGTTTTTGACTGGAGACTTTTTTTTGAAGAGGTCAGTCTGGTTCATCGCACTCTTCGGCAGAGCCCTGGATACTGTCAGATGGACTTCACGTCTCGCGATCGTTACCGGCATGGCCTTGAAGAGCTCGCAAAGCACTCACCGCACACAGAGCTAAAAATTGCTGAAATGGTGATTGCTCGTTGCGAGCAGGCCCAGAAAACTGCCGTAGAGGTTTCTTTTGCCGAAGAGCGTGCCACAGACCCAGGGTACTATCTCATTTCATCAGGACGAAGGCAGTTTGAAAAAGAGATTCAATTTGTTCCGAGCCTGGCGAAAAAAGCAGCGCGGCTTTTTGGACAATATTCAAGTGGTCTTTACATCGGGGCCATTCTCGTTATTTCGGTACTCATTCTTGGGATTGCGGCCGCTGATTTCAGATCTTCCGAAGTCATCTGGTGGCATTTAACATGGATATGTGCGATTGCATTTTTTCCTGCCTCTGAAGTTGCGATCGCTGTCGTCAATCGCGCTGTCGTTGCTCTTATGGGGCCACGATATCTTCCCAGGCTCAATTTTGAGGGCGGCATTCCCGATCATCTAAAGACGTTTGTCGTTGTACCGACATTGATTTCAAAAAGCTCGGGGCTTGCGCAACAGTTAGAGCAGCTCGAGACTCATTACCTTGCGAATCCACAAAAAAATCTCCGTTTTGCTCTCCTGACAGACTGGACGGATTCAGATGTCGAAATGTCTCCTAAAGATCAAGCTCTTATAGTGGTAGCTCGAGAAAAGCTTTTTCAGCTCAATGCAAGAGTTGGCCCTGCTGCTGACGGAGAGAATCTTTTTTATATTTTCCACCGCAAGCGCTTGTTCAACGAACAAGAAGGCAAGTGGATGGGCTGGGAACGAAAGCGCGGAAAGCTCGAAGAGTTTAATAAACTCTTGCTTGGCGAAGAAGGCACTTCCTACATTCCTTTGGACGGCGCTGAGGTTCAAGTCCCTCAAGGGGTGCGATACGTAATCACCCTTGATGCAGATACAAAACTTCCTCTCGGTGCAGCTGAGCAGCTTGTAGGAACCATGGCTCACCCTCTCAATCGAGCCTACGTGGATGAACGTCTCAAGCGCGTCGTCCAAGGTTACGGAATTTTACAGCCTAGAATCACGCCAGCTCTGCCGTCGACCCAAGATAGTACGTTATTTCAAAAAATTTCTGCGGGCCCCTCAGGCATCGATCCCTATGCTTCTGTGATCTCCGATGTTTACCAGGACCTTTTTGAGGAAGGTTCATATATCGGTAAGGGGATTTACGATGTTTCGGCTTTTGCGTCAGTGCTCGAAGGCCGTGTTCCTGAAAATAGTCTTCTCAGTCATGATCTATTTGAGGGGACTTTTGCGCGTTGTGGTTTTGTGAGCGATATTGAGTTTTTTGAAGACTTTCCTTCGCACTCTGGCGTTTTTGCGCTTCGATCTCATCGGTGGACTCGAGGGGACTGGCAGCTCATCCCTTGGATTTTAGGATTGAGACGTGCGGGTATTCCACTTATCGGCCGCTGGAAGATGCTCGATAACTTACGTAGGTCCCTGGTTGCTCCGATGACTTTCCTATTGATTGGGCTTGCATTTACGATGGGTCCTGGTGGATTAACACGCTGGTTGGCTTTGGCACTCGCAAGTCTTTTTGTTCCTGCAGTTATGGTTTTTATCACAGATGTTTTTCCAGCCGGTCGGTCAAAATCTTTGTGGGAACAGCTGCAGCTGACCTTCAAAGATTTTTCTTTGGGCGCCGAACGCGCCGTTGTAAATCTGATTTTCCTGCCTTATCGATCGTGGGTCACGGTTGATGCTATTTTGCGCGCTCTTTATCGTCTTTATTTCAGCCACAAAAAATTATTAGAATGGACGACGGCTGCCCAAGCTAAATCGGCGGCGAGCCACAGTCTAAGGAGTTTTTGGCTCGATATGCGGGGGGGGCTGTACCTTACTGCATTGGCTGCAGCCGGGATTGTAGCCCTTAATTTTTCACTGCTTCCATCGGCATCGGGATTTTTAATTTTATGGTTTTTATCTCCAATTCTCGCGCATAGGTTAAGCCTGCCGCCAAAAATGCGGCCGAATTTGCCGGTTTCTCCAGAGGACATTGACCTTCTTACAGTTGCCGGCCGTCGCATTTGGCGATTTTTTGCGACTTTTGTAACTGCAGAAGAAAATTATCTCCCGCCGGACAATTTTCAAGAAGACCCGCATCCCGTTATTGCCCATCGAAGTTCTCCCACCAATTTTGGTCTTTATTTACTGTCTGTGATTGCGGCGCGAGACTTTGGTTGGATTGGAACCCTCGAGATGGGAGAGCGTCTCAATCAGACGCTGAAAAGTTTGATTCACCTTCCTAAACACCATGGACACTTTTTTAATTGGTATGAAACGACGGGGGCACGCCCCCTTGAACCGAAGTACATCTCATCTGTGGACAACGGAAATTTAGCGGGCCACCTCATAGCTGTTGGCTACGGATGTGTCGAAAAGCTCTCTCAGCCTATTGATTTTTTTGATTCAAGTTCTGGTGTTCTCTCGACATTGTCACTTGTAAAAAAAGCCGCGACCGCGATGGCTGAAAAAGACCCTGATCATTTGAATTTGTATGGCCTTAGTGATTTTTTAAAAATTCTAAATGAAATGGAACAGCAACTTAAGAATCCAAACCAACTCGTTCTTAGGCGGTCTGAGTACTGGCCTTGGATGCGTGCTCAAGCCGATCATTTGCTGGATCAAGTCAAGCGCGTGCAAGAATCTGAGGCAATCACTGCTGATGCCTCTTACAGAGAATGGATCATCTGGACACGGGCTTTAAAACACGATGTTGACAGCCGTGCGCGGGATGTTCTGAGTCTCGTGTCCTGGATGGATTTCGCTCAAGAGAATCCGTTCTCGGATGCTAAAGAAGAGGAGCTATGGAAGCCTCTTCAACAGGATCTCTGTAAGACAGTCGCACTCTCAGAAATCCCTGCGCATTGCGATCACTTGATTGCTACAACCTTGACGCTCAAGCGCCAAGTTTCAAACTCTTCGGTTTTAGATTCCCTTTTAGAATGTTTGGATTCCTCAAAGACAGCGTCGCTTGAAGCTGTAAGAGTGTTCACAGACTCCTACAAGGCTTGTCACAAATTATTTCGCGAAATGGATTTTAAGATGCTCTACGATCCTCATAGGAAACTTTTTTCTATAGGCCTTCGTGTGAGCGATAATGCACTTGATCCAAGTTACTACGATTTGCTGGCGTCAGAGGCACGTCTGACAAGTTTTATCGCCATTGCCAAGGGCGATGTGCCTGTATCGCATTGGTTTAGTTTGGGGCGAGCCCTAACGCCTGTTGAAAATGGAGTTGCCCTCATATCTTGGTCAGGATCGATGTTTGAGTATTTAATGCCTTCACTTGTGATGCAATCTCCTCCCGGAAGTCTCCTTGAGCAAACTTGCCAACTTGTGATTCGTAGGCAAATCGATTACGGAAAAAGCAAAGGTGTGCCTTGGGGCGTTTCAGAGTCAGCTTACAACAAACGGGATCTGGATTTAACTTACCAGTACTCCAATTTTGGAGTTCCAAATTTAGGGTTGAAGCGGGGTTTAGGTGCAGATTTAGTCATTGCTCCGTATGCGAGCTTTTTAGCTGCACTTTTTGATTCAGCTTCGGCGGCGCAAAATCTGAGAGCAATTGTTGGAGAGGGAGGATATGGTCCTTACGGCTTTTATGAATCTATCGACTACACAGCGTCGCGCCTTCCTCAAGGAAGTCCCAGGGCCGTCATTCGAGCTTATATGGCTCATCATCAAGGCATGTCGCTTGTGGCTCTTGCTAATATTTTTATAGATGGAAGCATGCAAAAGCGTTTTCATGCGGAAGCCCTCATTCAGGCGACTGAGCTTTTGCTTCAAGAGCGAACTCCACGAAACGTCGGAACCATCAATCCAAATCAAGAGTCGTTTCAAATAGGGATCGTGCGGGAGGTTTCAGAGCCGATCTCTCGCACTTACCACTCCCCAAATCGACCTGTTCCTACAACCCTCTTGCTATCCGATGGTAACTACACGGTGATGCTGACATCGGCAGGTTCTGGTTTTAGCCGGTTTGGAGATCTGGCTCTCACCCGTTGGCGTGAGGATGTCACGCAAGATCATTGGGGTCAGTATTTCTTTTTGAAAGATACGACGACGAATCGTATTTGGTCTGCAGGTCACCAGCCTACGGCGGTGACTGCTGATTCTTACGAGGTGACGTTCACAGAAGATCGAGCCACCTTTAAGCGAGAGGATAATGATATTGCTTGCCAAATGGAAGTGTACGTCTCGCCAGAAGATAGTGCAGAGATCCGTAAGCTAACACTGACAAATCTATCTGATGTTCCGCGAGAGATCGAACTGACTTCTTATTGTGAAGTGGTCCTCAACTCTCAGGCGGCAGATGTGGCACATCCTGCTTTCTCAAATCTTTTCGTGCAAACGGAGTATATCGGCGAACATGGAGCTTTGCTTGCGACTCGCAGGCCCAGGTCTTCTAGCGAGTCTCCTATGTGGATGGCGCAGGTAATTTTGCGCGGCGAGGGCTGCATTGGCGGCGTTGAGTTTGAAACAGATCGAGCCAAGTTTCTTGGCAGGGGACGAAGCTTAAGATCTGCAAAGGCCATTTATGGGAGCGGTCCTTTAAGCAACACGGTAGGTGCTGTGCTTGATCCTGTTTTTAGTTTAAGAACCAAGGTTCGCCTCGAGCCAGGGGTTTCTTCGTCAGTGATTTTTTCAACACTTGTCGCGCCTTCTCGAAATGAGCTCTTACATCGGGTTGAAAATTTTCAGGACCGAGCCACTTTCGAGCGCGCCACTCAGTTGGCGTGGACGCAGGCTCAGATCAAACTTCATTATTTAAACATCGAACCTGTAGAAGCCCACCAATTCCAAAGGCTCGCGACACGTCTGATATTCTCCGATCCGTCTCTTCGACCTTCTGGAGATGTGATCAAAAGAAATAAAAAAAATGTCACGGGACTTTGGGCCCATGGAATCTCTGGAGACTTCCCCATCGTCCTTCTCAGAATCGACGATATGGAAGATCGAGGAATAGTGCGCCAGCTTCTTAAGGCGCAAGAGTATTTGGCGACCAAACGTCTTGCCGTAGATCTTGTGATCCTCAACGAAAAAGCAAACTCTTACACGCAGGAGCTGCAAAACTTGCTTGAATCGATGGTGCACTCGAGTATGGCAGTGGGGCACTCACCGCTACCTCAATCGCGAGGCAAAGTTTTTATTCTTCGACCTGACATACTGCCGCCAGGGGATTTAGATTTGCTATACGCAGAGGCTCGAGCCACTCTCTCCAGTCGTTTAGGGAATCTTGCTGAGCAGGTCAAGCGCATGAGGCATACGGTTCAGGACTCAAGGCCCCGGGGGACACCTGCGCCGATATCTCGCGAAGAAAACCTGCCGATTCCAGAGCTTGATTTTTTTAACGGAGTTGGTGGGTTCTCAAAAGATGGTCGCGAATATATTGTTGTTTTAAAAGAGGGACTGACAACACCGGCGCCTTGGATCAATGTGATCGCAAATCCAGGTTTTGGTTTTCAGGTGTCTGAAAGTGGTAGCTCCTACACATGGTGCTCTAACAGTCGAGAAAATCAAATCACGCCCTGGAGCAATGATCCAGTCTGTGATCCGAGTGGTGAGGCTTTCTACATCCAAGATCGGGAGACAGATTTAATTTGGAGTCCAACGGCCAATCCCATCCGTCGAGAAAATGCGGTTTATGTGGCTCGCCATACTCAAGGCTATTCTCGATTTGAACATCTTTGCGATGGAATCGCATCAGATCTCGTTCAGTGTGTAGACCCATTGCTCCCGGTTAAAATTTCTCGCTTAACTTTAGAAAACCGATCTTCGCGCGAGCGCAAGCTTTCGGTCAGTGGCTATGTCGAATGGGTTTTGGGTTTTTCAAGAGCGACGATGGCGCCGTCCACAGTCAGTGAGTATGACGAGTCTTCGAAATCTCTTTTTGCTTTTAATCGGCGTAATCCCGAGTATGGAGATTGCATTTCTTTTTTTGCTGTGAGCCAACCTGAATTTACTTTTACTGCCGATCGAACGGAGTTCATCGGTAGAAATGGCGTGCTCAGTGAACCTCGTGGAATTTTCAATCAAACGGAGCTTCATGGGCGGGTGGGAGCAGGGCTAGATCCATGTGCTGCCATTAAAACCGACGTCACTCTGAAGCCAGGGCAAAAAGCTGAGCTGTGTTTTTGGCTCGGGCAAGGTAAAAACCGCGAGCATTCAAGAGACATCATTTCTCAGATGAGAGCGAAAGACTTCGAAAGTCTTTTTAAAAAGACAGTCGATCAATGGGACGAAATTCTAGAAAAGGTTCAAGTTCAAACGCCCGATCGAGCCCTAGATTTGATGCTCAATCGATGGCTGCTTTACCAGACTCTGGTTTGCCGAGTTTGGGCGCGCTCGGCCTTTTACCAAGCGGGCGGCGCTTTTGGATTTCGTGATCAGCTTCAGGATGTTATGGCGCTCACTCTTTCCAGGCCGGATCTGGCGCGCGAGCAAATTCTCAGAGCGGCGAGCCGCCAATTCATTGAAGGGGACGTCCAACACTGGTGGCATCCGCCAGCAGGAAGAGGTGTACGCACTCATTTTTCTGATGATCTGCTATGGTTGCCGTTTGTGGTTTCCCATTACATAGGTGTTACTGGAGATAGCAGTGTTCTTGAAGCCGAGGCCGCATTTTTAGAGGGGCCTCTGCTTCGCGCGGATCAAGAAGACTCTTACTACACGCCTTCGCAGTCCCACCATTCGGGGTCCATTTACGAGCACTGCGTTCGAGCTTTGGATCGAAGTCTTAAAACAGGAGTCCATGGTCTGCCCCTCATGGGTGCAGGGGACTGGAACGATGGGATGAATCGGGTTGGCAAAGAGGGTAAGGGCGAGAGCGTGTGGATGGGTTGGTTTCTTTACGCCAATTTGATTTCTTTTGCCCAAGTTGCAAAAAATTTGGGTGATGAGGATCACGCGCTCAAGTGGCAGCAGCATGCTGACCGTATACTCTCTGCTCTTGAAAATCAGGCTTGGGATGGTCAATGGTATCGTCGGGCTTTTTATGATGACGGAACTCCGCTTGGTTCTGCAGAAAGCGAGGAGTGCCGAATCGATTCGCTGGCCCAAACTTGGGCCGTCATTTCAAAGGCAGGAAATCCCGCGCGAGCGAAAAAGGCCATGGAGTCACTCGAGAAATTTTTAGTCTTGCGTGAGCAAAAACTTGTGCTTTTATTCACGCCAGCGTTTGATCAGACTCCAAAAGATCCCGGCTACATCAAAGGTTACTTGCCTGGTGTTCGCGAAAATGGCGGCCAGTACACCCATGCCGCTGCGTGGGCAGTGATTGCATTTGCCATGCTCAGTGAAGGGGAGAAAGCCTGGAGTTTACTTAAGATGCTCAATCCTGTGAATCATACTTTGGACCCCGAAGGGGTTCGTCGCTATAAGATCGAACCTTATGTGCTGGCGGGAGATGTTTATTCTCAACCTCAGCATTTGGGACGAGGGGGTTGGAGCTGGTACACAGGGTCTTCGGGATGGATTTACAGAGCTGCGTTGGAATCGGTTTTAGGATTTAAAGTCCAAGGTCAAGAGCTCTGTCTGCGGCCATGTGTTGTTGCAGGTCAAGAGTTTCCTGAAGGCAGCGTTTTTAAAATTCGATATCGCCATGGTCGGCAAACATTCTACAGTATCGAAATTAGAGTGCAGAAAACGCCGGTCTCTGAATTGTGGCTTGATGGTGTGAAGGTTCATGATATTGGCAAAATTGCTCTTCGAGAGGATCAAAAAAATCATCACATTGGGAATTGGGACCCGAAGGGGGCCCCAAACTCGTAAGTGCTAAAACTGGTGGATATGAATCTTAGATTTGAGCTGAACAGGACTTCGTCCTTCACGCAAAAGAACTGAGTTTCCAACAACCCACTCTTTTTCATCCTCGTAGTTTTCATAGCTTTGCGAAGACACAAGCTGTCCTTTTGTGACAAAAATCTGTCGTTTGATCTCTAAAATATGAGTCACAGACTTCATGTCATGGCTGAGGTCACCTAAGCTTTCGGCCTGGGCATTTAGGCCTACAAGAACTTGTGCGTAGGTGATAGCACCATCAACTTTAAACTTACACGGAAATGCAATGGGTGAAAATCCACAAAATGGATTGTTTGAGTTCACCTGGTCGTAGTATGGGGCCTTGACTGGACCCACACATAAAACTTTTTCGGGCTTGCCATTTTCTACGAGGCTTACTTGCACTTCTGCCGTGTAAAAGCTCGTCGGTTTTTGTTCACAGACAGATGAAGCTAAAGCTGCACTTGAGGACATAGCTATCAGCATGGGAATCAGATAGTTGGACATTATTTTTCTCCTTGAGTATTGAGGTTTTTATAGAGGCCGTAAATTTCGCTTTTGATATTAAAGACTGCTGGACGCGACACGGTTTCTGGATTTTTTTCTCCAATTTTTCTAAGCATCTGTCGCTGCTCTTGAATAATTTCTTCGAGGCTCTCTTGATCCCTCTGAAGTTCCAGTTGAGTTTTGTAAGTGGGGCCTTGGGCCTCTAATTCAGAGACAAGCTCTCCTAAATGGAAGTAGTAGTCGTCTCGAACACTTTTTGTTTTTGTGGGGTTCGTGTTCTGTGCCTGAAGAAGATCCCAGTAGTCACCTTTCGTGAGAAGACGGTCGGTGTCTTCATAACGCCGGTAGAGCCATTCCAAAATATCAGAGCTGGCGGGGCTGATTTGAAACTCGGAGTTATTGAGGCGATCAAAGAACTCTTTCCAGTCTTCGGGATTTGAAAGCGCGCAGTCATTTCGGTTCAAATCGTCGTTAAGCTCTACTGTCAATTTATCTCGAAGTTTAGTGAGCTCGCTTTCGCCTGTTATATGTTTGATCTGATTTGCCAAAAATCCAAGTTTCAGACAGCTAGTGGAGGGGCTTTGCTCTTGAGGTTTTGTAAAAAACTCGTTGAGATTTTGGATCCATCGAAAGTTTACAACAGGCGCCTTGGACACCGGGGTGTTTGGAGTTTCGTCAGCTTTAGGCGCTGGCTCCGCAAGGGGCGGGAGTGGAGCTTGGGCCGGGGCAGGGGGCGGATCTGCCTTTTCGTCATGCGAAGATTTTCCACATGACGCCAGCGTAAGACACAGACCGATTCCAAGAATATTTTGCAGCTTCATAAAATTCTTTCGATGGATGAAAACGTATTAGTTAATAAACTGAGCTAACTCGTGCTGAGCGGATACAAGGTCTTCGGCACTCCAAAGGCCAGTCAGAGAGTTAGCTTTGGTGCCTTCTAAATCAAGTGTTATAAAGCGGCCGTATTTTGTAATACCGCTGACGACTGCTTTTACGTTAGTGCGGCTGTTGAAAACTGGCTGACCAACACAAAGTCCGTTCAGACATCCTTCAGTTTTTGCAAGATCATCGCTCATAACGTTCAACATGAGAGAACCTGTAGTAATTCCTTTGACAACAAGCTGGTGATTAACTTGAACAGCCATTGGGAAGACTTCGGTGAGCGTTGGTACATGAATGAATACTTTCTTGTTTTCAACGCAGACAAAGTCAGAGCAACCTTTCATGAGTGCAAAATCAGTTCGCTCTTTAAAAGATTTTTTGGTTCCAAGCAGGCGGCCCGTGCTGTACTCAACCACAAAGCGTCCGTGATTTTGGAGACCAACGACCCGGGCCATTCCACCATTCTCAGTGGTATCCACCAAGAAATCATCAGTGCAAATGTCTGAGTCACAACCGATAGTTGTTGCAAGAGACTCAGGGTTGACTCGAGATTCTGTTTGGCCGCTCAAAGATCCATCAATGTAACGAACGATGAGCTGTCCATCGTTTTCTTGGCCCAAAATAATTCCGTAGGCATTTTTCTTTTCGATGTTAATGACGAGATCTCCTTTATCCATCTTGCCTTCGGCTTTGGGAGTCATTTTCACGGGACATTGGCCTGGATCAGGTGCTGCAGTAGGGCAAAATAGAGCATTGGGGCAATCAGTTGCCAAAGCCAAAGATGAAGACAAATACAGAGCAGTAAAAATTAACTTTTTGTTCATGTTGAACTCCTTTTTGTGAATTCAAACTATTCTCAAAAGAAAATTCGATTCAAATTAAATTGACCTCCGAGACCACAAAGTGTTTTCTCGAGAAAACACTTTTGAAAACGACGCCCAACAACTAACATTGAGGTAATGGTCTTGAATCTCAACTATCGAGATATGCTCAATGACGAATTTTTACGGCGTAAACGTCGTAACGAAAAGTATTCGCTTCGTTGTTTTGCCTCTCATTTAGAGCTGTCACCAGGTTATTTGAGCCAGCTGCTGAAAAGTTCTAAAAAGCTTTCGGTCAAAAAAGCAGAGTCGATAATTCGAAAAATGCCTCATTGGACGCCGCTTGCGCGAAAAGAGTTTGTTCTTTTAGTCAAGCTAGAAAATTCTCCTGGAGATCAGTTCGAGGGAGTCGAGCGGGAGCTTAAAGAAATTCGTTTTGATTCAAAACAGATGGCCAGCGCAGCATCTGCCGAGAGTGAGCTAGATCGTAACTTCTTAGATCTGCATTCGTCTTTATACAATGCTGCTGTTTACGAGCTTTTGAAAATCAAAGGTGTCAGAAAAGATGCGCAGGCTCTTGCGCAGCGTCTTGGCCTTAGCATTGCAGAAGTTCGCGAAATCTTAGACCGCCTCATGACCTTAGGAATGGTCCAAAAAAAGGGCAACGACTATGTCCCGCGGTACAATTTAGTCTACACGCCGAAAGTGGATCGGTCCGAAGCTCTTCAAAAGTTTCATATCCAAGTTGCTGAAATGATTCCCAAAGCCATTTCTGAACAGCCGACAGAGCAGAGACAATTCATGGGCGCCACGTTAGGGTTTGCAAAAAAAGATTTTTCGCAGTTTAAAGGACGCATTGAAAAGTTCATTTTTGAGCTGGTACGAGATTATGAGTCCTCGGAGACCGACTGCGTTTATCACCTCGAAGTTGGTTTTTTTCAGGTGGATCATGCCGCCAAAAAAGGAGAAGGCGAGTGAAAATTTGGATTTGCAGTTTGATGTTGCTAGCTTGCGGAACATGTTTAGCAGGTTTCGGGGGAGTGATTACAGGAAGCGGAGGAGACGCTCTCATTTGTAGGGCAGGTCCCGAATCGCCTTTTGAGGGAACCTACTCCCTTGACTACGTTTTGACTTATGACAAAGACACCACGCTCGTTGAAGTGGACTCTCTTAAAGACTCCCTCAAGCGAATCAGCCGCCTTTTGGAAAAAAAGATCCCTTCGCTGCTCCCTAGTTTTCAGCGTTTCCAAACCTATCTTTTCAATAACCAAGATCGCACCAAAGTTCACTTTTGGGAGTCAGCAGAATATGGCCTCGTAGATCTTAAGGATGAGAAGATAACAAATCTACTTCCCGAGAATTGCCGCGATGGAAACGACGTCAAGATTGTTCAGGCTGTCATTCGTTTACCTCCTGCCTCAACCAAAGCTCCCGAAGACCACGTGATCTTTAAATATGTTCCAAAGGTGGTTCGAGATCTTTCCGGCAAAAGTCCGCTCCAGCTTTCATTTCTGGTTGTTCACGAGTGGCTGTGGGAGGTTACGACAGACGTTGAAATGATTCGTCGATTGAATCATTTTATTCATTCGCAGCAGTTCGATGATATGTCTAAGTCTGAAGTCACGGACATGCTTGAGGGATTGGGGATTCAGTTTAATAAAGACAGCAAATGGTTTGTGCCGAACGCTCCTGAGTTTCGAGAGGATATTTGTGCTGCCAGGCCCGAAGAGATGCGGGACTTGATCGCTCGCGAGAATAAGAGCCTAGGAAGAGCTAATGTGTACGCAAGGTCTAAGTACTGCGATGAAGACCACGGGTGTCGCTCTCTCTACTCTTCGATGAATCATCAAATGGAGCGTATGCTCAAACAGCCAGATGTGCAGATCAAGATGGAAACCTTTAGCGACGATATTTCGTTTCTTTTGGATCCTCATTTTATAAACGATATCAGTATCGGAGTTGACGAAAAGACTGCGACGCTAAAAAATGAAACTCAACAGTGGACGTGGACTTTTGATGGCAACGTTAGCAATAGTTGTCTCTGGATGAGAATGCAGAGGATGGTGCCTGTCGAAAGTGTGTTCGATGAGACTAAAAAATCATGGTGGCAGGAAGAAATCGTAATTTTTCTAAAACTCCCTCCCGACCACGATTGATATGGGCTCAAAAGTTCATACAGGTTTTGTTTATCCCTTCGAAGGTCCTCGCTGAAATTCATGAGTATCTTTTGAACACTGAGAATAAGTTAAACAACTAAAATCGCCGGGCCTTAGAATAATTGGAAACCACACCATAAATTTCGAGGCATGCGCGTTGCATCTACGATTTCTGTCCAGGGGGGATCAAAATGCAAAATAGATTTATGTCGGTAACGGCGTTCAAAGCTGCTGTCTTTTTTTTAGCATGTACAATAATGAGACTGTCTGTTGCAAGTGCGGCTGATCTTAATCTAGCTCTTTCTCAACTCAAGATCGTGAATTTATCAAACCGTGTGGTTGTCAGTGACATCACGGCCACTAAAACAGTTGATACGAATGTGACCGGTCCCTACTTTCGACTTCGTGTAAACAATGTTGTTCTTCCTAAAACAAGTATTAAAATGAGCATTGATGGGGGGGCGAGCATTATTCAAAACGATGCTCCGTTCTCTTTTGACCTTTCTTCCCAGAATCGTCCTTTGGCACTTGGAATGCACACCGTACGATTGACTGCATATTCAAGGAACGGGGCTTTGGGAACTGCAGGACGAGCTTTGACTTTCAATATGAATCTGATCTCAACTACACCTAGACCAGCTCCAACACCAACCCCAGCTCCAACACCAACCCCAGCTCCGACCCCAAGACCAACACCGATTCCGACGCCAACTCCAACTCCAACTCCAACTCCGACTGCAAATCGTAGCGGTCTTCCTTGGAAATCAGGAATGGCTCCCGGAAGTAACTCTGGTTCATTAGCTCTCGAAAAAACAAGTGGATTTGGGACTTGGCGAGGAAGGCGAGTTGACGTTGCAGCCGTGTTCATTGGAAACAATTCTTGGGGCCACGACTATTCTGACTACCTTACAAATTCAGTTCTTGGTGATGGTGGGGCTGTAAGAGCTCTATCACAAGAGGGAATTATCCCAATTCTCACGGTGCCGATGGTTGTTGCAAGTGATGCAGGTCGCTTTGCAATGGTAGCCAATGGAAATATCGATAACGAACATCAACTAGTAGCAAACCGTCTTCGCACCGTTCTTGCTGGAAAGCCAATTTACATTCGCCTTGGTCACGAGGCTGATGAAGGCTTTCCTTGGTCTTACACGAACCACGGGGGCGCTCAACCAGATCCAGCCATTCCAAGTGATTACAAAGCTGCGTGGGCACGAATCGCCGCGATCTACAGACACACAGTTCCCGGGGCTAAGATTGTATGGAATGTCCTTAAGAACACACGCCTAAAAATCACGGACTACTACCCAGGTGATACGGCCGTGGATGTTCTAAGTATCGACGTCTATGACAATGGATCTGGTGGATACTGCAACTCTGCGACGGCTCCGGGTTGGGTGAAAACTTGCCTCGGTGGTTACAACGCTTCAACAGGAGTGTCTAAAGGCATTGCCGGCGCTTTAGCTTTCGCTAAACTTCATCATAAAAAAGTGGCTGTCGACGAGTGGGGCGCTACTAATGATGACTTAGCTCCTGCCAACGGTGCTAACAATGACTTTTTCGTTAAAGGAATGTATGACTTCTTTAATGCCAACAAAGCGTACATTGAGTACGAGTCTTACTTCAACCGCTCTGGCGGAGGTCGTCATCAGATTTGGCCAAAGACGACTTACAATCCTAAGCCAAGCGACGCTTACTTACTGCGATGGAAACCTTAGTTCTTAATTTGAGACAAGTTTAAAATTAAAAGCACCTAGTTTGTAACTGGGTGCTTTTTTTATTTCTCCTCTGTTCAAAGTCCCACTTTTCGATACAATCATGGAGTAACGAAAATTTTCTCCCGTCTGCTGCTTAGAAACGACAAACAAAATATGCGGAGGGAGCTATGTCTCTTAAAAACATTTTCCAGTCCATTATTTTCCCATTTTCCGCCCTCGTGATCGTCGTGGGTTTTACGAACTGCTCGGGAAATGATTTTTCAACTCCGGTCGAATTTGCCGATGCAAGGGCAGGAACTGCGTCCTTTAACTCCAATGGGCAAACGGATCTTCCATCGACGGCGAGCACCTATGCTCCTACGTGTTTAACCACGGTCGCACAGTCGACTTCTAAGATTAAGATCACGTTTGTCGTGGATATGTCAGGGTCAAATGCTGGCGCCAACGGAACAGACCCGCAAAAAGCGTTTCGTTTTGGGAAAATCAAGCAGTTCATTTTAGACAATCAATCCAATTCAAGAATTTCGTGGCAGTTCATTGGTTTTGGCTATATCAACGAAGCCTATGCGTTTATCACTCGTGACAGCGTAACTCCGATATTTACTAGCAGCTCCAGTGAAATTCTGGGGGCCGCAAATACCTTTATGACAATCGCAGACCAAGGGGCGACTCCATATAAAGCTGCGATCAATGCTACGGCGGCAACTATTAAAGAGGATTTAAAAACGCCTCAAACTGATACAAAGTATGTGGTCCTCTTTCTTTCAGACGGAATGCCATCTGACTACTGCCCAATGGTAGGTCCATGCAACGTTCCTGACCGCGCAGCTCTCAATCTCGACATTCAAAAACTGGTAACTCTAGCGCAAGGAAAACTCACGTTCAATACCCTGTACTATGGACCAGCAGACACGCAGGCTGCTGAAACTTTAAAGCAGGCGGCGACTGCCGGAGGCGGGGTGTTTATCGATACGAATCAGTCCACCCGAGGAATATCACTCGAACAGGCCGTTCAGGTCCAGACTCAATGCACAACTCCTTAAAAATATGAGTATATCGGCCGATATCCCTCTCATCAACGAGAGGGTTTTATGGCAAATGGATCGGCAGCAAGTGTAGTCGTCGAGGTTTCTTCTCCAGCTACAGTAGGTTTCTCAGGTTACCAAAAGTTTGTAATTGCACTTCTATCGTTTTTGCAGTTCACCATCATTCTAGATTTCATGATCATGTCTCCACTTGGAGCCATCATGATGCCGGCTTTAAAAATCGGACCCTCACAGTTTGGTGCTGTCGTTTCTGCCTACGCTTTTAGTGCTGGTATCTCGGGTCTTTTGGCTGCTGGTTTTGCAGATCGTTTTGATCGAAAAAAACTCCTGATGTTTTTTTACACGGGATTTTTAGTAGGGACTTTGCTTTGTGGTCTTGCGCCGACTTATGAGTTCCTCCTTGCCGCGCGAATGATTACTGGAATCTTTGGTGGAGTCATTGGCTCTATCGTTCTTGCGATAACAACGGATCTTTTCCCGCTGGAGAAGCGCGGCCGAGTCATGGGATTTATTCAAACAGCTTTTGCCGCCAGTCAGATTCTAGGAATTCCAGCAGGTTTGTTTTTTTCAAATCTCTGGGGATGGCATGCTCCGTTTTTGATGATTGTTCTTGTCGGCGGTGCTGTTGAAGTCGTGATCTGGTTTTATCTTAAACCTATTGATGACCACCTAAAGCTTGCTAAAGGGCAGCAGTTTGTTGCGCATCTCAAGTCCACGCTGACCAATCGGCAGTACCTACTTGCCTTCGGGGCGACAGGTTTACTTTCTGTGGGTGGATTTATGCTCATGCCATTTGGCAGTGCTTACAGTGTGCATAATTTAGGTGTTGCTATTGAAAAATTACCTTTGGTTTATCTCATATCAGGCATCTGTGCGATGTTCACTGGCCCCCTCGTTGGTCGAGCCTCTGATTCTTTTGGAAAAATGCAGACGTTCGCTTTTGGCTCTATCCTCAGTATTATTATGGTGGTTATTTACACAAATCTTGGACCTAGCACTTTAGCCGTTGTAATTTTGACCAACGTCGTTCTTTTTGTAGGAATATTTTCGCGTATGATTCCTTCCCAAGCTTTGATGTCAGCAATCCCTGCTCCGGAGAGTCGTGGGTCATTCATGTCGGTGAGTTCGTCGCTTCAACAAATTGCAGGGGGAGTTGCCTCAGTCATTGCAGGATTTATCGTGGTTCAGAAACCTGACGGAGTTCTTGAGCACTTTGATACAGTAGGATACGTGATTGTTGGCACTACACTTCTGACGATGATCATGATGACGTTTATCAATAAGTCCGTATCGCGCAAACGATCTTAGTTGATGTTCTAGTTTGTTCGTTGACTTAAAGTACCTAACCTCTTAGGACCTCCAAGCATGGAGGTTTGAATGAAATCATTCAGTACATTTTTGATACTTGTATCAGTAGCTTTTTCAGCAAGCGGGTCTGGCAGCTCGTGCAAAATAGGCGCTGCGGATTGGAAAATCACTTGCTCTCTGTTATCAAAAGAAGTACCCGCGATTTCTGCAGAAATCGTCTATCAAAGCTACCGCCTTGACCAAGATGAAACCTCCGGAGATATTTGTCCCAAAGAAGGAACCCACGAGCTTTCTGGCATTGTATCACTTACTCGATCTGACAAACCCGCCAACTTGAATATGGTGGATTGGTTAACAAGCACGATTTTAGAAGTTGCGCGCCCGCACACTCGAAAACTAGATTTGATGTTTTTTCCATTTGATCTTCAAGAGGCTACCACTGACGAGTACCACCATATGGCCACATTTTATAAAAAGGGCGATCGCATTTTTCTCAACATGGACCTGATCGTCACTCTTCCTGCACATGAGGTAGAGCACGGCGAGAGTACGACACTCACTTTTCAGAACACTCAGGTGCGGTGCCGAGTTAAGAATCTGCCGCCCGAGTTCCAGGCCCCCTGAGAATTTTCTCGGATGCCACTTGAGAAATCATGTATATAGGTACGGAAATGAAAAGCCCCGGGATGTATGGAAAGACCGAAGCGTCGACAACCCGTAGATTTTTTGTTCCGTACACTCGAAACTCCGAGTCCACAACGAACTGATTTTCTTGGGCCTGTGCCAGTGAGATGTTTGACGGTCCCATTTTATTGCTGCACGAAGCATGGTGTCCCCATGTTTCGCGGCTGATCTTATCGCGGAGTTCTGTCTCACCAGTCATCGTGTAGCCCGGGTGTATTTCTTTGATATTTAAATCTGGATTGGATTTTTTCATTTGGGCATTGAATAGCCTGATGGACTGTACACCCTGAAGCATGGCTTTCATATCAGGCCCGTCAAGATCCCGGCCATCGTCAAAATATTTAAAATTTATATCAGGAGTTTGAAGTGGATTTTTACTTTTGAGCTTTACTTCACCAGTGGTGT
This sequence comes from Pseudobdellovibrionaceae bacterium, assembly GCA_044229295.1. GTDB lineage: Bacteria > Bdellovibrionota > Bdellovibrionia > Bdellovibrionales > Bdellovibrionaceae > JBGATJ01. Next base: position 83,344 of record JBGATJ010000003.1, on the reverse strand, counting down.
TTTGCGTGTACCCTTTGAGAATCGCCCAGCTGAACCGGTTTAAATGTGAGGTTGTCTCACGAGACCAACCTTTGTGATATCCACGAAAATCTCCAGGGGTCGCAAATAAAAATAAATCGGGATCAGACGAGGCGCCTGAGCGTTTTTTGACTCCGAGTAAAACGCCGTTGCGAGAGTACATATGATGAGTTCGCTCGGCAGCAAACTTCGAAAGGCACGGATCTTCCAACGTCTCACCAAAGCGACATTCCGTGAGCGATTGAAATGGTGAGTTCATTTCAGAAACCACGGTAAACTCGTAGCGATCTTGCAAATTCTGGCCTACTCCTGGGAGGGCGACTCGCGTTGGTATTCCTTTTTCTTGAAGCTCCTGAGGCGAACCGATTCCAGAGAGCATGAGCAGCTGCGGGCTATTGAATGCGCCGCCGGCTAGGATGACTTCGCCAGAGGTAAAAACTTTTTTTAGCTCTGGAAGGTCAGCCGACTGGGCCCGTGGGTCTGCTTCGTAGATCGAAGCTTTAGGATAATACTCGACCCCAATAGCTCGGGGATTTTCTGCGGAGTCATCAAAGAGAATTCGCGATACTAGTGAGTGAGTTTGAATAAACAGGTTTTGCGGCACAAGCGCCAAAGTTTCAGCGATCAAGTCGCGAACACTCCATCGCAGACCTTCAGCTGTCGTCGATTGTACCGCTCGAGTGACTCCATCCTCACGGACAAGAGTCTTATCAAGCCAGTGGTTAGGATCTTTAAAAATTTCTCGCCAATCTTGCAGACCCGAGATCAAGCCGCGAGCCAATGTTCTGATTCTGCCGTCGCCACTGTCGGCGACGGCATCAAAAATCCGTCTCACCTTTCGATCTTCAAATAGAAGGCCTAGATCGACAGAGTTGCTTGGAATGCCATGCGGATTTGTCGCTGAGTTATTTAGGGATTTGTAAACCTGTGCCATTTTGGTGGGGCCAAAATCTGAATCGCAAACTAGAGCCTCCATCCGCTCCCATTCTTTGACTCCTGGGGACATCCTGACCATGGCATTATGAACGCTACAGCCGCCGAGGGTTGCAGCGCGAGGATATAAGATGTCGGATTTTTGATCGGAGTAATGCCTGACGTAAAAGTCCCAGCTAATTTCTGCAAGCTCTGTGGAAATTCCATGTAATGCAGGGGTTTCAACAATTTTTTGCGCAAGCGGGCTTGTTTTTCGAAAATCCCCACCTGCATCCATGAGCAGGACCTTAAAGCCGGCGCGAGCAAGGTTACAAGCGAGAGGCCCGCCTCCAGGTCCTGAGCCAACAATAATGAAATCAAATTTTTGTGTTGAGCTGGCTGCAGCGGTGAACCCTCTAAGGCTATAGAGACCACCGAGGGTAGCTGCAGATTGATTTAAAAATTCCCTGCGCGTGAGGGATGAGTTTTTTTGCATAGGCCCGTTTTATACCTTTTGCCGGCCTTGAACTGTAGGGACAAATTCAGACACGGCAAAAAAGTATGAAAAATTTCCTGTCTATGGAACGTAGGACCGGCAAGTCACACTAAAGCTGACATTTTCAACGTAAAAAACACCAGGACTCATGCCAGCAAGAGGCGCGATTTGGAAACCGTTGCCGGTGTTGAGTTTGCCCACAAAAATCAGGGTTCCATTATTTCCTCCGGCGCTTCCTCGGTAAGGTTTTACGGGAACAGTGATCGCACGCTCTTGAGGAAACTTAACTGTCGCCGTATAGGTGTTGTCATCTTCTTCGAAATAAATTTTTGCGTCGACGTCGCCAGAGCAGCTATAGTCTAGGCTTTTCATGGCAAGTGCGAATGGAGAAACGAGTACTGTCGTTAGAAAGATCGAAATGAACTTCATATAAACCTCTTTTTTTGTGAATGGGATCCCTCAGATATCTTGTGAAGCGTTGTCCTGCAAGGCTCACGTTTAGGTGTTGCGATTTTTTTCAAATCTTGACTCCAAAACCCGGGCAGAGCATGGTGGGCCTCAAAAAAAGGGAGGATCTATGAAAGATATAAACACCTATCTCACATTTGACGGTAACTGCGCGCAAGCCATGAGGTTTTACGAAAAATGCTTGAAGGCTGACCTGCATATGATGCCTTTTTCCGAAATGCCAGGGGAGGTCGCTCCGGAGTCAAAAAATAGAATTATGCACGCGCGATTGACCAAAGGAACTGCAACACTCTTGGCTTCTGACACGATGCCGGGGCACCCTTACCGCCCAGGGAATAATTTTTCCATCTCCCTCAATTGCGAGAGTAAACAAGAGGTTGATGATCTTGTTTCTCAGTTGAAACAGGGCGGAAATGTGACTATGACCCCTCAGGAAACATTCTGGGGAGCTTACTTTGCGATGCTCGTTGATCAATTTGGAGTTCAATGGATGTTTAACCACGATATGCCTCGGAAATAGTAACTTCCTAGGAGATCACTTGCCGTGGTCTCCTAGGTTTGATAGGCCCTTAGGGCGTGAAAACTCTACTTCTTTTTATTCTTATTTTTTCGAATCACGCTTTGGCAAAAACTCTTGCGGATTTGATCCTCTACAACGCCGACATCCGCACCTTTGATTCCCATAAAACTCGTGCCGACAGTCTTGCCGTGGCTAAAGGGAAGATCGTTTTTATTGGTTCTCAGTCTCAAGCCTTACGCTACGCTGGTAAAAACACGATTCAAACCGACCTTAAAAAGCAGCTGGTCCTTCCAGGTTTTATTGATTCGCACATGCATGCGTTTATTGGAGCGATCAACCGTGAGTTAAACTATTTGATTCAGGATTCCTCAACGACTCAGTCGATGCTCGCTGAGATAAAAAAATATCTGCAAGAAAACCCCGAGAAAAATGCCATTGAAATCTCTGGTTATGATCGTGGCCGTTTTATTTCGGAGTTCCAAGCCGGCCCAACAAAAAAAATCCTCGACGATATTGATAGTTCAAGGCCGATTTTTGTTTTTGAGTTGAACATGCACTCAGCTTGGGTGAATTCCAAAGCCTTAGAGCTTGCAGGAATCACTTCGCAAACCAAAGATCCTGTCAATGGTGTGATTGAGCGTTTGCCAGGTTCTAACGAGCCCAGTGGACAACTGTTCGAAGAGGCCGCTTACCAGGTCTTAAAGGCTTTCCCCATTCCGACTGACGATGAGATCGGGAGCGCATTTTTGCGCACGCAAACCTACTTTGCCAAGCTCGGGCTTACGACGATTCACGACATGTTTCCCGCATTTACCCAAGATCGCCAAATTGCGATGCATAGGGCTGCCAATCAGTTGGCCAAAAATCACAAGCTCACGGTTCGCGTTTTAAGCTCTTGGGGCATTGATCCTGCAGATGGTAATCCACTTTTGCAAATGCAGAAGTTTGCTAAAATTTCCGGCGAGTTTAAGGATCCAAACTTTCGAGTTCGGTCGTTTAAGTTCATGATTGATGGAACAGGGGAGCAGCGTTCAGCGCTTTTACTGAAACCTTACTGCGATAATATCGCGGTCTCAGAGAGCGATTGCAAGGGAAGCTACTATGGCGAAGATGTCTGGAAGAACGCGCGGGTTGATTTGGCAAAAGCCTACGCGCTTGCCAATCAGCTCAAATTTCAAGTGCACAGTCATACTATAGGTGACGGGGCCGTTAGGCGCGCTTTAGATGCTATGGAGATTGCCCACGTTAGCGCCGAGATGAAACCCTCTCTTGAGCATCTGCAGTTGGCCGATGCAAAAGACGTTCAGCGGATGGGTCGCATGGGCGTCACGGCCAATGTTTCGCCTCTTTGGATGGGGCTTGATAGCTACTTTTCGAACTTTTACTATCCTTATTTTGGTTTTGATCGTGCCTACAACCACACCTACCCCTACCAGAGTCTTTACGATGCTCATGTGAATGTGACGATGGCCAGCGATTGGACGGTCACAGAGCCTGACGTGCCTTTTCAATTTTATACAGCTATGACTCGGCTCTACCCTCAGAGAATTTACGAATATTATTATGGCTCGGTTCCCGATTACGAGCATGTTCATCCGTACTCGAACGATTTAAAGAAGATTTATTCGGCTTCAGATTTCGATGTTTCGCAATTTTTTGTAGTCCCGATTGGGCCTTTGGGCGGTCATCGGGAGCGTGCAAAAACGCTGGCTCAAGTCGTTGAGTCTGCCACTATCAATGGAGCTGTTGCAAATCGCATCGAGAAAATAACTGGTTCCTTAGAGGTTGGAAAGTCAGCGGATATAGTGGTTTTAGACACTCCGATTTTTGAGGCTGAGAAAAAGTTTTTGAAAACAGGATTAGCCTCTGACTTAGAACCGGTCGCAAACAGCCGTGTGATCAAAACCTACTTTGAAGGTCGACTAGTTTGGGATGCTGATCTTACGTCAAACGATAACCGACTCCAGGATCTGTGAGAACGTGAACAGGAGCAGATGGGTCGGTCTCCAGTTTTTTGCGAAGCTGACCAACATAGATTCGTAAGTAGTGAGTCTGCTCAGTGGAGTGCTCACCCCAAATTTCAGTAAGAAGTTGGTTTTGAGAGACGACTCGGCCCCGGTTTCTGACAAGCACGGTGAGGAGAGCATATTCGGTGGACGTAAGCTTAACAGCTGACGCGCCAACATGGACTTCTCGTTTGTTCAGATCCACTTTTAAGTTTCCAGATTCAAAAACCGGTGTGGCTTCCTCAGAGTTGTGCCTACGAAGCGCTACTCGGATTCTAGCCATGAGCTCATTACTTCCGAAGGGTTTGGTGAGGTAGTCATCAGCACCGGCATCTAGAAGCTGAACCTTCATCGGTTCATCGTCGGTCACAGTCAAGATAATCACCGGAATTGTTGTCCACTGTCTCAGCCTTTTTAAAACATCAAGGCCACTCATGTCAGGAAGTCCTAAATCTAAAATGATAAGGTGTGGATGAAATTCAGCCGCTAGTCCAAGGCCGCATTTTCCATCTGCTCCTTCGGCAACTTTGTAACCGTAGGTCTCAAGTCCAAGTTTGAGAGTGTCCCGAATGCTTTTTTCATCGTCGATGAGAAGGATTCTAAGATTATTCTTTTCTAGCATTTCAGACTCCTTTTTCAGATGGGAAGTTCAATTGAGAACCTCACTCCTAGTCCAGGGAGATTCTCGGCCCATATCTTGCCTTTGTGAGCTTCCACAATGCCCTTTACAATTGAAAGGCCTAAGCCCGCACCCCCGGCTGGGGTTCCTGGGACACGATAAAACTTCTCAAACACCCGGGTTAGATACTCCTCTGGAATTCCCTGACCCTCATCATCGATGAATAGCAAAATATTTTTTCCATATTTCCTAGCGGAGAGTCGGATTTTCGATCCCTGGGGCGTGTAGTGGATCGCATTGAGAATGATATTAGAAAGAGCGTGCTCCATCAAACGAAAGTCAATTTTTGTTTGTGGAAGGTCCTCAGAAACGTCTACGACCAACTGATGATTATTGAGGTGCTTCCCAAGTTTTGCAGAAATGACGGCGATAATTTCGCTGAGCTCATGGCTTTCTAGGTTGAGAGTGAGCAGACCAGAATTAAGCCTTGTCATATCAAGGAGATTTTCAATAACTCGATTGAGGCGGTCTGAAGCCTCGACAAGTTGATGAGCTGAGGCTTTTACAAAAGTGGTGTTGGTCGCTAGCTCATCATTCACAAGGGAAGTGGATGCTGCCATGATTGTCGTCAGCGGTGTGCGCATCTCGTGAGAGATGGAGTTAAGCAAAGTCTGGTGGAGTTTTTCTGACTCTTCTAACTTTTGAGATAAACGAGCTCTTTTTTCGTAAAAGTGCCTCTGTAGTGCAATAGCCAATTGTTTACCGACGGCATACAAAAGATTTTCTTGTTCAATGTCCAAGCCTTTGGTTTTTTGCTGAGGTTTATAAGTTAAAACTCCGAGGATTTCATTCGGGCTGATCATGGGAATAAAAAGAAAGCCTGATTCCGACAAAGTGTCAGTGGACCATCCTGCTTTTTTCTGAGCTTCAAATGCCCATGTTGCGACGGCTTGTTCTTTTTCAGAAAGATAACTTGAGTACGGCCGAGACTTCGAGGTTTGGAGTTTTCCGTCAGCGCCTCGAAGAATAATTCCACAATCTCCACCTAGAAATTGTGAGAGCCGTTCTGTAACACGACCTAAAAATTCATCTTTATTTTGGCTCACAGAAATGTCTTGAAGAATTTCGTTGAGCGTTTGCGTTCTTTCTTCTCTATTTCGAATGAGCCTTTCGTGGCTTCGAACTCTGTGAGTTAAAAAGCCGGTTATCAAAGCAACAACCAGGTAAGTGAAGCACATCATAAAATCTTCAACGCGCGAGATGTGAAATGTAAAACGTGGAGGAATAAAAAAATAATTCCAAATGATGAGGCTAGAAAGCGCATATAAAAAAGTCGGTCCGACGCCTGCGAGCGCGCCAACCGCTAAAACCCCAAGAAGAAAAACATATCCGACAGCTTGATAGCCAATCATCGGCTCAATCAGTCCACTAACAAATGAGACTCCAAAAAGACACCACAGAGCATTCCAGTAACTGAAAGGAGATTCTGAAAATTTCAGATAGAAAAGTTTCTGAGACGTATTGAGCCGTCTATGGCGAACAACATGAATATCTATGTCCCAAGTGCTTCTGACGAGTTGGTCAAGGAGTGTTCCTCCTTCAAGACTATCTTTTACAAACCGCCGTGTGGGTCTTCCAATGACCATTTGGGTGACTTGTTTTTGTTTTGCTATCCTTTTTAAAGATCCAGCTACGTCGGTTGCTGTGACCGTGATCACCTCAGATCCTAAATCCCGAACCAGGTTCATATTTTTAGTCAGTTGGTTTTGATCTTCTTGCCTGAGGTGGACGCCAGTATTCACATAGACAGCTAACCAAGGAGCCTCAAGGTTATAGGCAAGTCGTCTTGTGGCTCGAATCGCAGGAACGGAGTAGGGGCTGTGGCTGATTGCGACCATGAGTTTTTCTTTAGTGTGCCATGCTCCTCCTGATGTTTTGACCTGAATGAACTTCTGTAAATCATGGTCGACTCTCTCTGCTGTCAGCCGCAGAGCAATCTCTCGGAGCGCAGTTAACGTATCTTCTTTAAAAAAGTGATTGAGTGCACTCTGCGCTTTTTCGCCGATATAGACTTTTCCTTCGCGTAGTCTTTTTAGAAGTTCTGTCGGTGCAATATCAACGAGCTCTACAAGCTCGGCGCGGTCTAAAACTGAGTCGGGAACCGTTTCATGAATTTGGATGCCGGTGATAGCCTCAACAGCCTCTTTGCGACTTTCGAGATGCTGAACGTTGACAGTCGTATATACATCGATACCCCGATCTAAAAGCTCTAAGACATCGTGGAATCTTTTAGGATGACGGGCGCCAGGGACATTGGTGTGAGCAAGTTCATCGACAAGGACTAACTCAGGATTTCTTTTTAAAATCGCATCTAGATCCATTTCCTCAAGATCCGCACCTCTGTATGAGATGCGTTTTCTTGGAAGCAGCGGCAATCCTTCGAGGAGCTCAAGTGTCTCTTTACGACCGTGAGTTTCTACTAAGCCAACGACGATATCTACTTTTTCTGCCAGAGCTTGATGACCAGCTCGTAGCATAGCGTAGGTTTTACCAACACCTGCTGACATTCCCATAAATATACGAAGGCGTCCCTTGGAAGAATCACTCTCCCGCTTCAGCATTGAGAGAAGATCATCAGGGTCAGGACGGAAGTCCTCAGACATCGTTTACCTCTCCGGCTCATCCAGAAACAGATTGAGAGCAAGAACATTCACGCGCGGCTCGCCAAGAATCTCAAGCTGTCTTTTTTCGATAGACTTCTCAACTATACTCTTTAATTGCTCTGGGTCCATCCCACGCGCGCTTGCAACGCGGGGAATCTGAAACATCGCAGCTGCAATGCTGATGTGTGGATCAAGGCCACTTGCAGATGCATACAATAAGTCAGAGGGTATGTCGCTGCCGAGTTTTGCCTTGCGCTCTTCGAGCTTTGTTTTTAAATCAAGGCTCAGCGGGCCTAAATTGGAACCCCCTGAAGGGAGAGGATTATAATCTATAGCTGAAGGCCGCGGCCAAAAATAACGAGGGGATTCGAATTTCTGTGCGATAAGTTTTGAACCTACGATCTCGCCGTTTTTAAGAACAAGGCTCCCGCTCGCCTCTGGTTTAAAAAAAGTCTGCGACAATAGAGTGATCAGCAAAGGGTAAATGACCCCTGTGAGAAAACTCATGAAGCCTAGCATTTTTAGTGATGTTGTGAAGTGTTTCATAAGCCCTCCTTTAGGCAAGACCGATGGATGTGAGTATGACGTCAATCACTTTAATTCCAACAAACGGAGCGATAAGGCCGCCCAATCCATAGATCAGTAGGTTCCTAGCTAAGACTTGGGAAGCGCCAACAGCTCGGTAACCGACACCTCGGAGTGCAAGGGGAATCAGCGCCACGATGATCAAGGCGTTGAAAATCACAGCGCTAAGGATCGCACTTTCTGGGGAGTTTAGTCTCATGACATTCAGAGCAGCAATAGGTCCGTGAGAAGATCCACTGGTGGCATAGAGAGCACTAAAAAGGGCCGGTAAGATTGCAAAATATTTTGCGACGTCGTTAGCAATACTAAAAGTTGTGAGCGAACCTCTTGTCATAAGGAGTTGTTTGCCGATCTCTACAATTTCGATGAGTTTGGTGGGGTTGCTGTCTAAGTCCACCATGTTTCCTGCCTCGCGCGCTGCTTGTGTTCCGGTGTTCATGGCAACGCCAACGTCGGCTTGAGCAAGAGCAGGGGCGTCGTTAGTGCCATCTCCGGTCATTGCGACAAGGTGGCCTTTTGCTTGCTCGTCACGAATGCGCTTGAGTTTAGATTCGGGAGTAGCCTGAGCCATAAAATCATCAACGCCAGCTTCTGCTGCGATGGCAGCTGCGGTGAGGGGATTGTCTCCAGTGATCATCACGGTTCGAATTCCCATTTTGCGTAACTCAGAGAAGCGCTCTTTAATTCCACCTTTTACGATATCCTTAAGCTGGATCACTCCCAGAATGTTCTTGTTCTCAGAAACAACAAGAGGTGTCCCACCAGCCTTTGCGACGGCATTCACCTGATCGTCGAGCCCTGCAGGAACGGCGTTCCCCGTGACATAAGATTTTATGGCATCAGCCGCACCTTTTCGGATTTCAATAATCTCCGCGCCTCGCCGAACATTCACTCCACTCATTCGAGTTTGCGCCGTGAAGGGAACGAACTCGGCTTGATGAGGCGTGAGAGTTTCAGCCCGCACGCCAAATTTTTCTTTGGCTAGAACCACAATCGAGCGACCTTCTGGAGTTTCATCGGCAAGGGACGCAAGCTGCGCTACCTGCGCCAGTTTTTCGGCGCTGACTCCAGTGACTGGAAAGAACTGCGTCGCCATCCGATTGCCAAGCGTAATAGTGCCAGTTTTATCAAGAAGGAGCACATCGATATCCCCGGCAGCTTCGACGGCGCGGCCGCTGGTGGCAATGACATTGCGTCTGATGAGGCGATCCATCCCACTAATGCCGATGGCACTTAAAAGCCCGCCAATCGTCGTCGGTATCAAGCAGACAAGAAGCGAGATCAAAACAGGAATCGTGACGATCTGAGAGAGGTCTTGATTGGCAGCGGTCCCGCTGTAGTCAGAGAAGGATTTGAGCGTGCCGACAGCCAACAAAAAGACAAGCGTCAGACCACAGAGCACGATGGTTAATGCAATTTCGTTCGGAGTTTTTTGTCTTTTTGCACCTTCAACAAGCGCAATCATCCGATCCAAAAAACTTGAACCTATTTCAGCAGTAATTCTGACGAGGATTCGATCGCTGATAACTTTGGTTCCTCCAGTGACGGCGCTGCGGTCGCCACCGCTCTCGCGAATCACTGGTGCTGATTCTCCAGTAATTGCAGACTCATCGACGCTGGCGACTCCATTGATCACTTCTCCATCCCCGGGAATGGTGTCTCCGGCTTCGCAAACAACGATATCTCCCTTTTTGAGTTCAGCAGCTGAGACTTTGGTTTCTGTCTGATCTTTCAGACGTCTTGCCATCGTCGCAGTTCTGGTTTTTCGTAGAGAGTCTGCCTGCGCCTTTCCTCGGCCTTCGGCAAGAGCTTCCGCGAAGTTTGCGAAAATAACTGTAAACCAGAGCCAAATGGCAATTTGCAATTCGAAGAGTTTTGGACCTGAAACAAAAAAAATATGTCCAGTCGTAAAAATCGCGCCAACGAGCGTGACAAACATCACGGGATTTTTAACTTGGATTCTTGGATCAAGCTTTAAAAATGCATCTTTAATGGCGGGGCGTATGAGATTCATGGTCCTCCTTTAAACGCGCTCCCTGAGCGCAAGAGAAACTGTTCAACGATGGGTCCCAGAGACAACGAAGGTAAAAATGTAAGAGCCCCAACAATCACGATCACTCCAATTAATAAAACGGCGAACAAAAAACCGTCGGTCGAGAATGTGCCACTTGAAGGTGGAGATATTTTTTTGCTAGCGAGACTGCCCGCGATGGCAAGCGCAGGAATGAGAACAACAAATCTGCCTACGAGAATCACAAATCCCAACATCAAATTGTAGAAAACAGTGTTAGCATTAAGGCCTGCAAATGCGCTTCCGTTGTTGCCGGCGGCAGAAGAGTAGGCATAGAGAACTTCGGAGAGTCCATGGGGACCTTTATTTCCTAGGCTCGACAGCCCCACTGGTAGACTCAAAGAAATGGCAGAGCCTAACAAGATAACAGCGCATGGGGCAAGCACTGCAAGGACCACCATCTTCATTTCTTTAGCTTCTATTTTTTTTCCGAGATATTCAGGCGTTCGACCGACCATCAGGCCTGAGAGAAACACCGTGAGTAAAATAAAGTGAAGCATGCCGTACATTCCTGCGCCAACTCCTCCAAAAATCACTTCTCCCAACATGATGTTGAACATCGCAATTCCCCCGGCCATGGGTGAGAGGCTTGAGTGCATCGCGTTTACAGAACCATTTGAGGCCACCGTCGTTGCCGTTGACCAAATGAGGCTATTCACAATGCCGATCCGAACTTCTTTACCCTCCATCGACACAGGACTCGTAGCATATTCTGATGACAGTGAACCACATAGAGAGGCAAGCCAAACAGCGAGCATCACTAAAAATACCGTCCAACCGTGTTGGGGCGCACTTACCATCCGTCCAAACATGAAAACCAAGGCTGCTGGCAAGAGGAGGATCGCGAACATCTCGAGGAAGTTACTGAGAGGGGTTGGATTCTCAAACGGATGCGCGCTGTTGGCATTGAAAAAACCACCACCGTTGGTTCCCAGTTGTTTGATCGCGATTTGAGAGGCTGCAGGTCCCATGGGGAGTTTTTGGGCGGCGCCCTCCACAGTTTTCCCGTCGATGTAAGAATCAAAATTTTGTATAACACCTTGGCTGACGAGCCCGATGGAAAGTGCAGCCGAGAGCGGAAGTAGTATGTAGACGATAGATCGTGTGAGATCGACCCAAAAGTTTCCGATGGTTTTTACTGAGCGTCGTGAAAGGCCGCGAATCAATCCAAGGAGAGCAGCGATTCCTGTGGCAGCGCTTAAAAAGTTCTGAACTGTCAGCGCCAACATCTGCGTGAGATAAGACATCGTTGTCTCACCGGCATACCCTTGCCAGTTAGTATTCGTTGTAAAGCTGACTGCGGTGTTAAAGGCAGAGTGCCAACTGACATTCGGTAGATTTTGAGGGTTTAAAGGAAGGCTCTCCTGAATGATTTGCAGCAAAAACACGGCAAGAAAACCGCAGATATTAAACCAAACAAGGGCCTTGGTATAGTCTTGCCAATGCATCTCGTCTTTTTCGTCAATCCCGGCGATTCGGTAAGTGCTTTTCTCAAGCCAACCTAAAATGGGGGTTAAAAACGTCGGCCTGCCATCAAAGACTTTTGCCATAAATAAACCAAGAGGCGGTGCGATTCCCACGAGCAAAATGACGAATCCAAATATTTGAAATGTATCATGGCGATTCATTTGAACCTCAAAACTTTTCAGGGTTAAGAAGAGCGTAGCAAAGGTAGACGAACAGGCCCACTGCGACCGTTGCGGCGAAGGTAAATTCCATGGGTTCCTCCTTTTTTTTACAATCTCAGATTACTCCTTGGTCGCGTAAAAATGTTGTAAAAACCCTTTTTTGGCGCGTAAATTCGGCGTAAAAAACGGAACGCCTGGCGTGAAACAAAAAGCGAAAGTTCGTTCCAACATTTTGACGGAAGTATCGCGACGTAAAAGATGGGAGGTAACCATTCAGCTGTCCGCATCCCCGTGCCCACTCAGATTGTTGATCACGATTACGCTTACTTCCTTCATACTTGGAAAATCAACCCGGGCAGTACCATTCCAAACACACTTGAAATGAGTGACTTCAATTATTTTACCATGAACGGCAGAGTTGGCAACGGAGTCAAAGGTTGGCAGAGCTTATATTTCCGGAAGAAAAGTTTTAATCAATGAAGTTGCCTGATTCAAGACGCCAAAGCCCTCCACTGAATAAAATTGAAGGTGCTTCTGGAAGGATAACTACGTGCCTGTGCTATTCACAATTGTAAGGAGGACTTTTCATATTTACTCCAGCCGCACCTTCTCACCTTGTTCGGGCACGAAACAACTCCATCCGAAGGTTTCGTTGAGACGCCGGCGGAACTCATCCGCAGCCGAAGCCTCTCCGTGAGTAACAAACACTTTTACAGGTCGCATTTTCGATTTCCCAAACCATTCGATCATCTCGCGGTAATCTGCGTGAGCCGACATATTGTCTAAGACGGCTACGTGAGCATTTACGCGAATATATTCTCCATGCACTTTTATTTCTTCCGCGCCCCGCTGTAGAGCCTCACCTCGAGTGCCAGCGGATTGAAATCCAGTGAGTAAGATTGTATTGGCTGCATAAGGAGCAAATGCTTTGAGGTGATGCAAAACTCTGCCTCCCGTAAGCATTCCGCTTGCGGAGATTATCAGCATTGGCCCGCGACGCTCATTGAGCGCTTTCGACTCTTCGACCGTTCGAACAAATTTGAATGACTTGTTGATTTCGTGACAGTCGCTTTCTGAGAGTTTATGGAGATCCTTATATTTAGCGAAAATCGCCGTGAAATCTGTCGCCATCGGACTATTAAGATACATTGGGAAATCCGGAATTCGATTTTGCCGACGAAGTAGAGAGAGAAAATACATCAGTGACTGAGCGCGACCCACGGCAAAAGCAGGAATTAGAACAACACCGTGACGCTCGATGGTTCGGTTTACCACTTTTTCTAGTTCGTCCATCGGGGGAGCGCTTGGGTGGACCCGATTCCCATATGTTGATTCAGTCACAAGATAATCGACTTCGGGCAAAATTTCAGGCGCACTGAACATCTCATCATTCATGCGGCCGACATCACCAGTGAAAGCGATCTTGCGACCATTGACGTGCAACACGACAGACGCCGCACCTAAAATATGACCAGCGTAGCGAAACTCAAACTCCAGACCAGGCTTTATCTGATGTTTCTCGCGAAAAGGAACATCGTCAAAATACTTCAGAGAATCTTCAGCTTCTCGAAGAGTGAACAGTGGTAGCGCCGGGTGATGCTTGGTGCGGCCCAATTTATTTAGATACGCGGCTTCTTCTTCCAGTAAATAGCCACAATCCGGAAGAAGAATTTTGCAAACGTCTCGTGTGGCAGCCGTGGAAAAAACTGAGCCGCGAAACCCATTTTTGATAAGGCGTGGAATGTATCCGGAATGATCAATATGAGCGTGAGTTAAAATAACAGCATGGATGTCGCGCGGATTAATCGGAAAGCCGTCCCAGTTTTGAAGCCGAAGAGACTTCAGCCCTTGGAAAAGCCCGCAATCGACTAGAATATTTGTGCCATTCGCCGAAACTAAATATTTCGACCCTGTGACTGTTCCCGCCGCCCCTACAAACTGAATATCAAATGCCATTTCCTAAACCTCGTATCCGTAAAGAGCCCACTATCAGAGCCAGTGTTATTTAGTTGCCGTGCAGTTCGACCTTTCCGCCTGTCTCGATTAACTTCTTGAGACTGTTCAAGTCGCGTCGGACCTCCCCAGGAACATTTGTGCCGCTCGATCCGGTGTACCCGAGTATTGTTTCCTCCTCATACTCCTTGAAGCACTTCTTCGCGATTGCGTCGCCTGGATAGCGCACGATGCATTCGCGCAAGTACAAGTCCGCTAATGAGTAAAAGAAATTGCTGGAAATTGATCGTTCACAGATCGAAAGCCAGTAAAGAACTTCTGGAGTTGCTTTAGAAAGGGGATGACTCTGCAAATACTCAAAAAGAATTCCGGATACCCGCAGGTAATTCACAAGATTCGGATTGCTCGCATTGGAGGTCGTTGTCGATTTGAGCTCGATATTCTGTTTGGCAAAATCAATAATCTGCTTTTCGGTGGCAGCTTTTGCGTCAAAAGGCTTTTGTTTACTCCATGCTGTGAATTGAGAAATCCAAGCCGAAATATTGCGTTGGAGATGTTCCGGCAATTCCTTCGCCTTCTGATGTTTTTTCATTTGAGCAATCGCTGCCGTAGGGTCGCGCCTAATCCGGCTAAAATACGCAACCTCGCGCTCGAGCGAAGACTCTACCTGTTCAATGCGCGCGTTGTTTTTCGGAAATCCGCTAACAATCTGGTTATACAAATTGAATGCCTGATCGAACTTTCGAGTCGCAAATAAAAATTCAGCTTGATCGAATTCGGACGAAAAAATCTTTAGGCTCTGGAAGTCTTCAAATGTTCGATTTGAGGCCGGCATCTGCGAGTGACAACTCATGCACAGAGAAATCGTTGAATTGAGCTGCCAACGAGCGTAGGCTTTATTGCCGAGCCGAAAAACTCGTTCAGTATCCACGATGTGCTCTTCAAGGATCTGCCGCGAAAACTTGAAATTCTCCTGATTCAGCATCGGGTCATGCTGGGTTTTCTTTGCGACTTCGGCAAACTCTTTAAGTCGGCTCGAGATCTCCATAGTGTTTTTGGGATCGGTAAATTTATCTTTCGACACGAGAAACTTCTTTAGCTCCCCCAATTGTGCCAAAAACTGGTGCATGATTTCCTTGGTCGGGGGCTGCGTCTGGGCCTTGTCTTCAGCAAAAACCGACGAACTGAATATCGACGTTAGCAAAATGCCCAACACGAAAACTCTCAATCTAATGCCCATAACCTGTCCCCTTCTTCGTTGATTCGAATCCTTTCATGGTATGACCAAAACTGGCCTATCGCCAAAACGTCATATTTTTGCCGTTACGCTTCCGAAAAACGGAGATTTTCCGTAGCTTCGTGGCGACATGGCAACGAGATGTATGAGTTTTCCTTCTCCTTTTGCGATCAAGGCATTCCGCGGATTGCTTAGATCATCGAATCCCCGGGACATAATCGAACGCGCCGTGCGGATGACCGCCGTAACCTCAGCACGGTCGGTTTCAGAAATTCCGATATCCATTTTCATTGTGTTTCTCCCGTTAGTTGTTTAGTGCTTCAAACTTGTTTCAAGAAGTTCAGCCAATGCTTTATAGGCATCCACTTCCGTAAAAATCCCAACGAGCTTGCCGTTATCCACGACGAGCGCGCAGCCATATTTTTTTTCCGCCATCTGTGCGACTACTTCATTCAGAGGAGTGGTCGGAGAGGTAAAGTAAGGCGCGGGTGTGTAGGCTTCCTCTACGGTCATCTTTTCCGCATCGACATCTTTGAAACTGAGTACGAGATTGATGTCTCGATCAGTCAGAATACCTACGAGCTTTCCTCCCTTCAGCACGGGCAAATGCCGGAGGTATAGCTTCCTCATAAACTCGCTCGCTTGAGCAATGGTTTGGTCAAACCCGATGGACTTCGGGACATACGTCATAAACTTCTGAACGGTCGGAATCGCTTTCATTTCTTGCTCCTTAAAAAGTTGATGTTGAATCCTCGTGAGACTCCTAAAGCGAATGCCTTGCCAACCCTGAAATCGAAAATAATTGACAGCGGGCCTGAAACCAGTGACAACTTGTCCATAAGCATCAATTGGACGTGACAACTTGTCATCCATTGGCCTTTGTATGAAATATAGGGCACAAAAGCCTCCGTAAAATTAACTATTTACAGAGGCGCTATCCCAACGCTGAATGGCACGTCCCTTGTAAAGGTCTATTGACGATCGCGAAGGAAGGACTGGCCGTATGCGCTTAACGTACAAAATTGCCGTGGTTGATGACGACCTAGAAATGGGCCGCGTTGTTAAGGACCTTCTTACTGAGGAAGGGTATGAGGTCACTCAATTTTCTTCAGCAGCTGAAGCTCTGGTTCGCTTCAAAAAAGACCTACCTCATATCCTCATCACGGATAACAAAATGAAGGAGATTGATGGGCTGATGGTCCTCAAGAAACTCCAGTCTGATTATCCGGAGGTCATCACGATTATGATGACCGCCTTTGGCTCCATCGAAACTGCTATCGAGGCTATGAAGCTCGGGGCCTATCATTATATTGTTAAGCCGTTCAAGAATGATGAACTCGTTTTGAACGTAAAGCGTGCGGCCGAGCGCGTGAACCTGAAACGGGAGAACAAACTTCTAAAGCGTGAACTAAATAAGACATTCACCGTTGAGTCCATCGTTGGGAAAAGTACGGCTATGATGGCGGTCTTTGATCTCATAAAACTCGTGGCGTCTGCGTCAGCAAATGTCTTGATCGCTGGTGAAAGCGGCTCCGGTAAAGAGCTAGTCGCAAGGGCACTTCATAATTCTGGCCCGAGAAAGAATAAAGCCTTTGTTCCTCTCAACTGTACTGCAATCCCTGAAAACCTGCTTGAGAGCGAACTCTTTGGACACGTTAAAGGATCGTTTACCGGAGCTATCGCAGACAAAAAGGGACTCTTCGAGGAGGCGGACGGCGGCACATTGTTCTTGGACGAGATCGGAGATCTCAGTCTCACCCTTCAGGCAAAACTATTGCGCGTCCTTCAAGACAAACAAATCCGAGCGGTCGGCGGCAGTCAGCTTAAATCTTTTGATGTTCGGATTATCGCGGCCACCCATAGAGATCTTCGCATCATGGTTAAAGATGGGAAGTTTCGCGAAGACTTATTCTATCGCCTGAATGTCGTTCCCATTCGAGTTCCTTCGTTGCGAGAGAGAATGGAGGACATCCCGCTTCTAGTGGAGACGTTCATTCAAAAGTTCGCGGCGCAAAACAACTCATTAGTGAGAGGGATTTCGCCTGGGGCGATAGCCGTTCTAATGGCCCATCCCTGGCCCGGAAACGTGCGTGAGCTCGAGAATGTGATTGAAAGAGCGATGGTACTCACTTGTGGTGAACAGATCGAGAAATCGGTTGTTCTCGATAGCGCTCTTCAAGAAGCCAAACACAACGTCGAGCAGCTTCATGCAGATCGTCCGACTTTGGAAAAACTTGAAGAGCGTTACATCAAAATGGTCTTAAGCGAAGTCCATGGCAGCAAAGATGAAGCCGTCAAAGTTCTTGGCATCAGCAGAAGGACTCTTTACAGAAAAGAACGAACTTACGGAATGGTGACTGGCGACGTTCCCGAGCCCTCGGAGGAGAACGATGACGTCATCAATTGAAGGGCTTTCTAGCAAAGACTTTGCACACCTAAAGTCAGCGATCGACGAAGCTGCAATTGTCGCGATCACCGATAAACGTGGCATTATCACTTATGTAAACCGGAAATTCTGCGCAATCTCTAAGTACGCTTCCGAAGAATTGATCGGAAAAACTCATAGCATCATCAACTCACGGCACCACTCTAAAGAGTTCTTCACCGAAATGTGGCAAACCATTTCCAAAGGTGGCGTTTGGGAAGGAGAAATTCGCAACCGAGCAAAAGATGGGACCTATTATTGGGTTCATACGACGATTGTTCCCTTCATGGATGCTGACGGCCGGCCCGAGCAATATGTTGCCGTTCGATATGAGATCACCGAACGAAAACTTGCTGAGGAACAGCTGAAAGTCTATGCGAAAAAGCTTGAAATCAGTAACCAGGAACTTCAAGATTTCGCTTCGGTTGCCGCCCATGATTTACAAGAGCCGTTGCGAAAAATTCAATCCTTCGCTGATCGCCTAAAAGTTCGAGCCAAAGACGAACTTAAGCCTGAGTCTCTCGACTATCTTGAGCGTCTTCAGAACTCCGCTCAACGGATGCAGACTCTGATCAACGACCTTTTAACTTACTCACGAGTGACGACAAAGGCCCAGCCATTCAAAAATCTTGATCTTAACCAGATTGTCGCCCACGTTGTTTCCGATCTCGAAATTCGATTGGAACAAACTAAGGGCGTTATCCAATATGCTGACCTTCCCGCTATCGACGCTGACGCCACTCAAATGCATCAGTTGTTCCAGAACTTGATTGGCAATGCCCTCAAGTTTCACAAACCAGGCACGCCTCCAATCGTAAAGGTAAGTACAAAAATCTTCGAACAATCTCCGCTGGGTCGCCCAGGACCAGCGTGCCAAGTTGCGATTGAGGACAATGGAATAGGGTTCGACGAAAAGTATCTGGACCGAATTTTTACGATCTTTCAGCGATTACATGGTCGGCATGAATATGAAGGAACCGGAATCGGACTCGCTGTTTGTCGGAAAATCGTTGATCGTCACGCAGGCGTCATCACTGCGAATTCTACTCCCGGATCTGGCGCGACGTTCTTAATCACTTTGCCAATGAGACAAAATCCAGGAGAGGAAATATGAAAAACCAAAATCCCAAAAGTCAGGTGCCAATACTGATCGCCGACGATGACATTGACGATTGCCAGATGATTCGAGAAGCCTTGATTGAAAGTAGACTTCTCAATCAGCTTCATTTCGTTCAGGACGGTGAAGAGCTCATGAACTATCTCCGTCATGAGGGCAAGTTTGAGGACCGGAACAACTTCCCTTTACCGGGACTTATTTTGCTCGATCTCAACATGCCTCGAATGGATGGTAGAGAGGCGCTCAAAGCGATCAAGAGCGACGCGACACTTCGGCAAATTCCAGTAGTGGTTCTAACTACGTCTCAGGCCGAAGAAGATGTCTTCCGAACTTACAATCTTGGGGTAAATTCATTTATCACCAAGCCAGTTGCCTTTGAAGCCCTTGTTCAGATCATGCGAGATTTAGGAAGGTATTGGTTCGAAATCGTCGAACTACCTGATCGCCAGGTAGAAAAGTAAATGTCGTTAAACGAGTATCAGATTCTTTTAATCGACGACGACGAAGATGATTTCGTTAATTTGCGTGGGCTCTTCGAGGAGATTCCTCGCACTAAGTACGAGATTACTTGGAAGTCGTCTTATGAGGAGGGACTTAAGGCTCTTCACGAGAGAAAATTCGATGCTTGCCTTTTGGATTATCGCCTGGGCGAACACACAGGAATTGATCTTCTAAAGGAAGTGCATAAGCTCCGACTCGTTTGTCCAATTATTCTGCTCACAGGACATGGAGATTTTGATCTCGACGTGGAGGCCATGCAATTCGGGGCGTCCGAATATTTAATTAAGGGCCAACTTAATGCTCCTCT
Source organism: Pseudobdellovibrionaceae bacterium (assembly GCA_044229295.1). Lineage (GTDB taxonomy): Bacteria > Bdellovibrionota > Bdellovibrionia > Bdellovibrionales > Bdellovibrionaceae > JBGATJ01. Next base: position 63,818 of record JBGATJ010000003.1, on the reverse strand, counting down.
TCTTGAGCGCTCGCTTCGCTATTCGATGAAACATGCACTCGATATGGAAGAGCTGAACCAAAGTAAAGCCCAAATCCTGCAACAAGATCGTTTGGCTTCGCTCGGCCTTCTCGCTTCAAGCCTTGCCCACGAAATCGGAACTCCGCTCGGTATCATTCGAAGCCGCGCCGAATTGGTCCAGCGGAGAGCTAAAGAACTCGAATCCACACATTCAGACATGACAACGGTCATTACCCAAATCGACCGTATTACAAAATTAGTGAATTCTCTTTTGCACCTAGCGCGAGAAAAGCAGTCAGACAGCGCGGCGGCGGTAAATTTGAACGCGGTTATCCAAGATGTATTGAACCTCATGCAACACGAATTTGATCGGAAGGGCATCGTACTAAATCTCGAAGTTCAGGAAAATCTTTTGGTGATGGCTGAAGGAGGTCCGTTAGGACAGGTCCTACTCAATCTCTTGGTTAACTCCGTACATGCGATTGATGAGGCTAAAGCCGGAGGGCGATCCAGTGGACATCATATCACCCTGATTGCACGGCCGAGTAACAATCATTTTGTGGAGCTTCTGGTCGAAGACACCGGATGCGGAATTCCGGAGAAAAATTTAAATCAACTCTTCAAGCCGTTTTTTACCACAAAAGACGTAGGGCTCGGCACCGGCCTGGGTCTCGCCACTTCCTATACGTTGGTTCAATCATGGGATGGAACAATCTCGGTTGAAAGTAAGGGAAATCCGGGAGCGACCTTCAAAATTCGTCTCAAAAAAATACTCAAATAGATTCAAAAGCCTTAATAATTCAATCGAATTCATAGCGATCCCGTGACAACTTGGCACGAAACCCATTGTTCTTGAGCCAACCTGTCATCAGCCGCTTCGTGAAACGTCGCTGTATTCCCTATCAGCGCGAAATCCATTGGCATTTTCCTAGCATTCCTTCCTTTCATGCAACATTCGAGTTCTGCGTCTCGCATCGATTTTTCCTATTTAAACGAACCTAACATTCGTCGGACTTTTGGCTTAGGTCCTAATGGAAACAGTATCCGTTTTTATGTAGGCGGAATGCGATGTGCAAAGTGCGTAAAGAAAATCGAAGATCTTTCCCTCACACTCGAGGGCCTCAAGCACATCAGGGTTGAGCTCGGCCGCAACCTCGCCTATGCCGAAGTTGACCCAGAATGCCTTTCGTTCGCCAAGCTTGCGGAAGAGATTCAGCACCTCGGATTCAAACCTGTTCCGATTTCAGCAGAAATGAGCCAGGAGAAAGCTCAAAAAAGTGAGGATCGCTCAGATCTCGTTCGTCTGGCGGTCGGTGGATTTTGCGCCGGAAATATCATGACATTCAGTTTCGCCTCCTATTTTGGCGACACGGGTAGTCTTTATCCGATCTTTTCATGGATCAGCTTTGCTCTTTATCTTCCAGTCGCTTTCTATGTCGCGACCCCATTTTACGTTGGAGCATGGACAAGTCTCCGTCAGCGTCACCTTTCTGTCGATCTCCCTATGGCGATCGCTTCGATCAGCGGATTTCTGTTTTCCTCCGTCGAGCTTCTTCGCGGCAAGACAGATATCTATTTCGATTCTCTAAGTGGATTTCTTTTTTTGATCTTGGTGGCTCGTTGGCTTCACAAACGAATCCAGCGCAGATTCTTAAGGGGGGACGAAATTGTCGAATCGCTGGCGCTTGATCGAGTTCGAAAAATGGATTCTTCGCTTTGGACGTGGGAGGCGGCCAACAAGCTCCAGCCGGGAGACGATTTTCTCCTTCTCGAGACGGAAACAGTGCCCGCGGACTCGGAGCTTCGTTCAGTCAGTGCGCGATTTGGTCTCGCATGGTTATCAGGGGAAGAAAAACCAAAGGTGTTTTTGAAAGGAGCTACCGTTCCAGCAGGAGCGCGCCTTATTTCCGGTGAAGCGTCCCTTGCCTTTCAAAAGGGACTCTCGGCTACCGCTTTCGGGGAAATCCTAAAAGAAGTGCAAAGATTCAATCTCTCAGAAAGTCGTCTCATTACGAAGGCGGATGCTTGGGCACAGTTGCTGCTTGCGACTGTTTTCACGCTCGCGATCGCGTTCCTCTATTTCTACTGGTCTGTATCACCCGAAGAAGCGATTCGTCGTTCGCTCGCTCTTATCATCCTCGCATGTCCTTGTGCGATGGCCTTTGGTACTCCCTTGGCGCTAGCCTTTGCGCTTAAGAAAGCTCACAAGGCGGGCATCATCATTCGAAACGCTAATGCGTTTGAAAAAGCCCAGGATATTCATACTATTTTCTTTGATAAGACTGGTACTCTCACAGAAACAGACCTGACTCTTGTCGAATGCCCCAACCTCACGCCATCGGTCTACCAAAAAATTATTCTAGGTTTGGAAAATGAATCGTCACACCCCATAGCATTTGCGTTCAGAAAGGCATTCACAGCGCCCGAATTCCCAGTCCTGGTGGAGAACAGGCGTGAAGCACCCGGTATTGGAGTGTCCGGGTATATTTACGGAAGACTCTACGAAATTGGAAAAACACATGGGCCTACGGCAACTATGAGTTGCACGCTATTCGAAGATAAAAAGGCGATTCACACCTACACATTCGAGGCGCAATTGAAGCCTGATTGCCTCAACGTGATCGAGTCTTTGCGAAAGAAGCGACGTTTGGTTCTGCTCTCCGGCGACAAAAAAGAGACCGTATCGCTGCTCGGATCAAAACTCGGATTTTCATTCGAAGAAATGCGCTTTGAGATGAGTCCTCACGACAAGGCCTTGCTCGTGGAACAGGTTCCAGGCGCAATGATGGTTGGAGACGGTGTAAATGACAGTCTCGCAATGATGAAAGCTTCAATCGGAGTTGCGACCTCCGGAGGAGTCGAGGCTGCTCTCAGAAGTTCCGACATCTATTTGACAGACGCGAGTTTGAAAGGGATCGAAACCTTTTTCGCGGTCAGCGAATCAGCGATGGGACTCATTCGTCAAAATCTGACAATCTCGGCAATCTACAATGTTGTTGGTGGTGTCCTCGCACTATCCGGATTCATTAATCCCATGGTTGCAGCTCTTCTCATGCCAATCAGTAGTGGCTTTATCGTTCTTGCGACGTGGATCAGGAGTCGCGCATGAACATTCTCTACGTTATGATTCCAATTTCCCTTCTGTTGGCCGGCGGTTTCTTGGCGGCGTTTGTCTGGAGCGTTCGGGACGGCCAGATCGACGACTTACAAACTCCAGCTCACAGAATTTTAGAAAATGAAGATGGGGGTTCCAAATGACCAACGGCAAAAACAACATTGAAGACATTTTCTACGATGATGACATCGTAAGAAAATTCATTCTCGCAACAATGGTTTTCGCCGGAGTTGCATTCCTGGCGGGCCTCTTAGCGGCGTTGCAACTGGCCTACTGGCCCTTGAATATGAACCTCCCCTGGCTCACGTTTGGAAGGATTCGCCCGCTACACACAAACGCCGCAATTTTCGCATTCGCTGGAAATGCGATTTTCGCAGGGATTTATCACTCGTCTCAACGATTGCTAAAAACCAGGATGTTCTCAGATACATTAAGCCGCATCCATTTCTGGGGTTGGCAACTGATTATCGTCGCTGCGGCAATCACGCTGCCGCTTGGATATTCCAGGGCGAAGGAATATGCGGAACTTGAATGGCCCATCGCAGTCGCGATTGCCGTAATTTGGGTTGTCTTTGCTGTGAATTTTTTTGGGACGCTGGCGAAGCGACGCGAAAAACATATGTATGTCGCGATCTGGTTTTACATCGCAACGATCGTCACTGTGGCGGTCCTTCACGTTGTAAATGCAGTCGTCATTCCCGTCTCTTTTCTTAAGAGTTATCCTGTCTATGCCGGAATCCAAGATGCTTTGGTTCAGTGGTGGTATGGACACAACGCGGTCGCATTTGTGCTAACCACGCCCTTCCTGGGACTCATGTACTATTACCTGCCCAAAGCTGCGAATCGTCCGATCTATTCTTATCGGCTATCCATCATCCATTTTTGGGCATTGGTCTTCATCTACATTTGGGCAGGCCCACATCATCTTCTTTACACCTCGCTTCCCGAATGGGCCCAAACGCTCGGGATGGTTTTTTCGATTATGCTTTGGGCGCCTAGCTGGGGCGGAATGATTAACGGCCTACTGACTCTAAGAGGCGCCTGGAATCTTCTTCGTACAGATCCGATCATCAAATTCCTGGTTGCGGCACTAACATTTTATGGAATGGCAACCTTCGAGGGACCGTTACTCTCGATCAAGTCTGTGAGTGGGATCGCGCACTATACGGATTGGATCATCGGACATGTTCATGGCGGCACGCTCGGTTGGAACGGCTTCATGGCGTTTGCCATAATTTACTACCTCGTACCTCGTCTGTGGCACACGAAATTGTTTTCCGTCCGCCTTGCGAACTTTCATTTTTGGTCCGGATTTCTTGGCGTCCTCGGATACTACATCTCGATGGTCACTGCGGGGATCACTCAAGGGCTCATGTGGAGAGCCGTAGACTCAAGTGGACGCCTCGTCTATCCCGATTTTGTTGAAACCGTTTCTCGAATTATTCCTCTCTATTGGGTACGTGCCATCTCTGGCGCCCTCTACATCGCTGGATTTCTGGCGATGTGCTACAACCTGTACCGAACTATTCGCACTTCACCATCGGCGGCCGAAATTCCGGTAAGGGTCACGAATACCAGAAATGTTCATGAGGAAAACGCCGATGGTCACAGGAAGCTCGAAGGACTTGCGACGACGTTCACAGTTTTGACTGTAATTGCAATTCTCGTCGGCTCCGTAATCGAAATTTTGCCGACGCTCTCCATTCACAAATATATTCCTGCAACAACCGAAACTTTGCCGTATTCAGCCCTCGAACTTGCCGGCAGGGATATTTACATCCGCGAAGGTTGCTACCTTTGTCACTCACAACAAATTCGTCCACTTGCTGCGGAAGTGCTTCGTTATGGCAAGCCTTCGACTATTGGTGAGTCTATGTACGATCACCCTTTTCAGTGGGGCTCTAAACGAATCGGTCCTGATCTCGCTCGCGTCGGCAAAAAATATCCGGATCTCTGGCACTATCGGCACATGATGGACCCAAGGGCGGTAACCCTAACGTCGATTATGCCCAATTACACTTGGCTCGAACGGGACAAGACGGATTTCAATTCTCTCAGAAAGAAAGTTTCTGTCATGAGAATGCTCGGAGTTCCTTATTCGGATGACGAAGTGGCAAACGCTGACGCGCGAGCGGAGGCGGATGCTAAAAAAATAGCACAGGGCCTCGTGGAGCAGGGAGCTCCCCCCAATCTAGGTGACAAGGAGATTATTGCTCTCATCGCTTATCTTCAAGCACTCGGCCAGAAATCGAAAGATTCCGGACAAGCCGCGGGGAAGGAATAGCCTATGTACGCCCAAGGATTGAAATTCTTTACTGAGACGCACCTTTCTGTCTTCGGACTTTTGCTATTCATTGCAGTCTTCTTTTCAGTGACTGTTTGGACGATGTTTCGCGCTCAATCAAAGGAATTTTATCAGAAAATCGCCATGCTCCCTTTCGCGGAGGACACTCACCATGAATGATGAAAAAGACAATCTAACTGGCCACGAATACGATGGCATCCAAGAGTACGATAATCCGCTGCCGAATTGGTGGCTAATGACCTTTTTCGCTACCATCATCTTCGGCTCAATATATTGGCTTCACTACGAATCCGGAAGTGCTCTAACTCAGCTCGAAGAGCTAAAAGCAGATCTCACCGAAATCGAAGTTCATAGTAAGCAGGGACACGGACATGAACACGGAACAAGCGCGGAATCAGAAGAGGAGTTAAAAAAGCTTTTGGCCGATGCTCCATTTGTTGCGAAAGGGAAAGACGTATTTCTCTCAAAGTGTGCCGCATGTCATGGTCAAGAGCTGCAAGGAATCATTGGCCCCAATTTGGTCGATGATTATTGGATTCATGGAACGGGACATCCCTCGGAAATTATGGCGATCGTAAGCAAGGGCGTCTTGGAAAAAGGGATGCCGGCTTGGGAAGCCATGCTAAAGGGCGACGAGATCAAGTCTGTTGTTGTTTACGTGGCGTCTATGCACGGAACGAAACCCGCCAATCCAAAGCCGCCACAGGGAGAAAAAATTGGGGGCCAATAGCCGACTATCTATGCTGGATGAGTTCGGGGGTCGCAATCAAATCATCCCGGCCGAAGTAAAAGGACGATTCCGAACATGGCGGACTATTGTTCACTTCGTCCTTTTGGTAATTTTTTTGGCACTGCCTTGGTTTCAAATCAACGGAACTCAGGCACTTCTATTCGATATTCCGGGTCGCCGATTCGAATTCTTCGGTCTTGTTTTCCTGTCGCATGATTCTCCTCTCTTGTTTTTTATTTTCGCGACGCTTGTGCTTACGATCATGCTGACTACCGCACTGTGGGGAAGAGTCTGGTGCGGGTGGGCTTGTCCTCAGACAGTTTTTATTGATGCTGTTTTTAGAAGAATCGAGATCATAATCGAAGGTAACTACCGCGAGCGCCGCCGACTCGCAAATTCGCCAATAACTTTTGAAAAGGCATTAAAAGCGTCAGCGAAGTGGCTCTCATTTCTGATCGTGAGCTCGGTTTTCTCACATAGTCTTATCGCTTACTTCACTGGAAGTCGGCGTTTGATAGAAATGATGAACAGAACTCCTCAAGAAAACTGGAGCTATTTTCTAATCGTTTCAGGCGTTACCGCTTTGCTACTCTTCGATTTCGGTTGGTTCCGTGAACAATTTTGCATCATTGTTTGCCCTTACGGTCGCTTTCAGAGCGTCCTTATGGACCAACATTCTCTGAGCGTCGTTTACGATCAACAGCGTGGCGAGCCACGAAGAAGACTCGAGGTGGCCTCAAGCGCCAAACATGGTGACTGCGTTTCTTGCAACCGTTGCGTCCAAGTATGTCCGACAGGCATCGACATTCGAAACGGCATACAAATGGAATGCATTGGATGTACGGCGTGCATTGATGCGTGCGATGAAATTATGACCAAGGTGAACAAGCCCCAAGGTCTAATTTCGTATAACATCGCAACCTCCGGCGTTCGCGTAAAGCCCGTGCGGGCAAGGACCCTTGTCTATTCCGTGCTTCTTGTTCTTTGCTTTTCTGGCTTCGCATTCAGTCTGGTGGTTCGACGGCCATTTTCTGTCGCGGTCCTTCGCGGAACCGATTCGCCTTATCAAATGTCGCCCGAAGGCCTCGTAATCAACCATTTCAAAATCAATCTTCATAACCAAAGTCATCTCTCTCAGTTCTTTAAGATCGAATTGCCATTGGTCGCCGCTGGAGCTTTGGGCCTTAAGTTGGCGCAGTCGAGCGAGCGATATGAGTTGGCTTCCGGTGAATCCCGAGAGATTCATCTTTTTCTTACTTTTCCCGCCGAAATTCTCAAAGCCGGGAAAGTAACTTTACAGCTACAGGTCAACGAGTCCGCAACAGGCAAGAACTTGCTAATCGACGCGGTTGCCGTCGGACCGTACTCTCAAAAAAACTAATGTTTTGCATTGCGCCGTAAGACTCCGGCAGCGATTTCGATGGACAACTTGGCTTAGTTCGGGCGCCGCTTGTGCCAACTCGACCGGTATTAATTCGCGAATACAAATTTACCCAGTTCCTACCTCTGGCACCAGCGTTGCTCTTAGTGCCAGTAACAACTTTCTTGGGGGAACCAAAAATGAATCTAGTTAAATCAGCTTTCGCAATTCTCGCTCTACTGTTCGCAGTCCAACAAGCTTCCGCCGAAAACCACACGCCGATGCTCGTACCTGTGAACTTCAAAAAAATCTATATACCGGATGGGTTTGATGACAACGACAATGTGCAAATTGTTGGTGAAGGGCTCTTTGCTAACAGTTGCTACCGATTCGCCGAAACTAAAGTTCGTGTCGATCACAATACGAAAACGATCCACCTGGGTCCGCTCGCCTATAAATATCCAGGCTATTGCCTCATGGTCATTCTGCCGTTTGATCGCACCGTCGATGTCGGCATTCTGAAAGAAGGAACCTACACCATCGTTCAGGAAACTGACGGCGCAACTCTTGGGCAAATTGGCGTCAAGACGACTATTAGCAAAGAACCAGACGACTATCTCTATGCGCCCATCTCTCAGGCTTTTTTCATTCCCCGCGGACTCATAAACAAAGTCTATCTAACAGGCGATTTTCCGACCAGCTGTATGAAACTTAAGGAGGTAAAATCGCAGGTTCAGTCGGATGTTTTAGTGATTCAACCAATGGCAGAGATTGACCCCTCGGTTCCCTGCGTGGACGGTAAGTTTCACTTCGAAACGACAGCAGATGTCAGATTTATGAAGTCCGGACGCTATCTTTTGCATGTCCGATCCATGAACGGAAAGTCTGTAAACAATCTGGTAGACGTTCCTTAGAACACGCTAAAGTAATCTTCAAGATGCGGGCCGTGGGCGGTGGAACTGCTATCCTCATCATTAAGTTTTTTCAGCTGTCGTCATAAAAGGTTGCTAGTCGAGTTTGCCAGTCGACCATGAGAGTTCGAGTTCCTGAAGGCGTGTTCACTTTGCTTACGCCCAGCGGGGGGCACCTGCTCCGGCCCCAACGAAAACTTCCGCAAGCGCTTCGCAACTCAGATCAGAAGCCTTCTGGCAACCCGAGGCTGGACGTGCCTCTGTCGAATTTGCGGTTTCGTCCTTGAGTGCAACGCCTGATTTTAAGTTCAAATCTAATGGGCAAACATTTGCGTCTTCTAAATTTACGTCCTTGGAAGAAGGTTTAAAGGTCAAACTTGGCGCCAGCGATGAGTGGGCGTTGGGCCTGGAGATTTCAAATCGCGAAAGCAAAAGCGAAGTGAGTTATGACCAAACCGTCGCTCCAGGAGTTGCAAATTCGACAACCAAGAACACGGGTTTGGAAGATATTTGGATTGGAGCTCAGAATACCACTCCCATGGATAAAATTTCGTTTCATTACGGTCTCGAGCTTGGCTTACACCTACAAGTTGCAAAGAGAAGTTGATGATAACAACTCAGCCGGAACTTCGAGCACTGAAAATGGCGGAGATCTCACAGGCATCAGCGGGTTCTATGAGTGGCACGGAAGTTCCGTGTTTTTGATAGGCGCTCTGGAACTTCAATCGATCACCTCGACAACCACAAAGACCAATGGTTCCGAGTCCTCAACAGATAGCAAGACTGTGACTGGATTTCGGTTACTGGGTGGATACTACTTCACACCTGACTTCGCAGGAGCTCTGAGTTTTTCAAATGTATCGGTGCCAGAGCAGACCGCCTCTTCGACAGTTAAAGTTGGCAGTTATTCTGCGACAAGTGTAGATGCGGCTGTTCGTCTTGAGTTTTAGCAACTGATGAAACTCTTAAGCTGGAACGTCAACGGCCTACGGGCCCACAAAAAAAACTTTATGAGCTGGCTGGAGGATGAGAACGCCGATGTGGTCTGTCTTCAGGAGATCAAGATTGGGCAGTTGCATGTCGATGCCAACGAGAACCTGCGCAATCCTCTGCGCTACAGCGGTCACTGGCATTTTGCAAAGCGCCCGGGCTATTCGGGACTTGTTTGACTTCTGTGCCGCTGCCGAAAAGCGCCTTACCGAGCTCAGAAAAAAAGACCGCGAGATTTATCTCTGTGGTGATTTCAATATTGCTCATAAAGAGATCGATCTTAAAAATCCCAAAAGCAATGCGAAAAATGCGGGTTTCCTTCCAGAAGAGCGAGCTTGGCTAACCCGTATGATCGAAGGTCTCGGGTGGGTCGATGCTTTTCGAGAGTTTGAAAAATCCGGTGGCCATTACACTTGGTGGAGTTACCGACCTGGTGTTCGGGAGAAAAACGTGGGTTGGCGACTTGATTATTTTTTGACGAATCCTGAAAGCAAAGACCGCATGAAGGTTATGCAACATTGTCCTGAGGTGATGGGTTCCGATCACTGCCCGGTGCGGTTGACGTTGAAGAAATAGGGGCAAAGCGTGGGGTTTTTCTATAAAACTCAAGAGAGATAAGGAGTATCAAAAAAATCATCTCAAACCAGGGGAGAGGGTGAGGGTTTCTGGCATAAAAAGAATTTTGAAAATGCCCAGAAGCGATCTCGAAAACTGAATAGTAGGGGGATTGAGCTGAGCTTTGCCCTTCCCAAGTTCCATCAGGCTTGAACAGTCCTGATAGGCCTTGGTTTGAGACGCGCAATACAGGGACACCAAATTCAACGGCTTTGATTCCTGTCATCATCGCATGGTGCTCGCTCCCATTGGTTCCGGCGAGGTACTCGTCGTTTGATAAGTTAATCATCAAGTCGACTCCAGCTGTTGCCTGATTGAGGACGAAAGACGAAACATTACCTTCGTAGCACACTTGCGATCCAACGCGCAGACTACCGATTTGGAAAACCGCCCCCGGATCGGAAGTTTGAAATCTTCTGAGAAAAACGTCTCCCAGACCGTTTCCGGCAGATTCGACGAGGGGAACGAGTTCGCTTTTGATATGCGACCAAACTGTTTTGCCGTTTTTATCTATGAGGAAAACGGCATTTTGAGAATCAAATGCACCTGGCGTTTTCGCGTCAGGTATATAGGAGCGGCCCCCAGTTAAAAGTGGAATTTGAGTCTGCCTCACAAACTCGTAAACCTTAGCACTTAGCGGGTGTCCACTATATCTTGGATCAAAGGGAGCTGAAACTGCTGATTCAGGCCATACTATCAGGTCCACTTTTCCACTTTCTTTAATCGCGTTGCGAGTGATGCTGAAAAGGTCTTCAAGCGCGTCCACCTTTGCTGTCATGTCGTGGGAACGTAACCGATCTTTGATTTTACGCTGGCTTGAACCGATCGCAAGAATTCGGACAGGAGCATCTATCAATTTTTCACTTGAACTCAAACCCGCCCCTGGAATCGGGCAAATGGTGAGTACAAAAGTAAAAACTGGAATCGCCACCCGAGGGACCATTTTTCGCAGGGAGTATTGCCGTTGCTCTGAAAGCCAGATCCAGCCAGCAGCGATTCCTCCATTACATAAAAGGAGAAGCCAACTTAAGCCATGGGTGCCAATGTAGCGAGCAAACTGCAAAACTTGAAACTGATCTGGAAGGAGAGCTGCGGCGAGGTTCCACTCAAAGATTTTGGGCCAGAATATGTCCGCAAGAGAGTGTGCGGTTGCTAAAATTAAAAAATACCTAAGTAAGCTAAAACGAATCTTTCTTGCAAGAAGGGCAACTAGCAACACTGCCAGTGTGAGATGGAGGTTGTTGATAAAAACGAAAAATAGAACCGAGATAGCCCCCTGAAATTCGTTAAAATTAAAAAGCATTCGCACACTGCTACTTACCCAAGAAGCGGCAATACAACCACCTGCGAGCTGTGTTACAAGAGCGCAGAATAAACTCTCAAAAACGCCCGCGCGCCTGCGGTAAAGATAGATCCAAAGAGGGACATAACAAAACGTGATAGCCCATGGAAAATAGGGAACAAAACTGCTAGCAAAAAGTATTCCGCTGATTATACTGAGCCCGACTCCGGGAAAAAACTGTCGGTTTTTACGAAATATTCCAATGCACAGATCAAGTAAGCCATTCCAAACCTCAGTATACAATCCAAAATCTGATGAGCTCTTTGAATGATGGCGTTGGTGGGACCAAGGAGTAACAATTTTAAAACGCATACTGATCTCACAGAAAAAGCGATTCATGGACATCGGAAAACGCGTGTGAACAAAAATATTCCACAGCATAACAATATCCAAATAGGTGGACCACTGGGCCAATGAGACCTGGATAAAGAATGGCGCAGCTATATAAAAAGAGTACGTAAAGAAAATGTCTCCCGCACCGAATGTGAAAGACGTCCATGGCGAAGTTCCTCCAGTATGGTGCAAGCGATGTTCTCGGAAAAAACTGCGCACATGCAGTAGTCGATGGCATAGAGTGAAATGAAGATCGTGGATAATCGCAAGAGCAATGATGATCACGAATCCAGAGTCAAAATGAAAACCGTCGTTTCTCGGGAAACGGAAGTACATCTTGTTCCAGCCATAGTAGGCGGCGACTAGCGAAATTTGAAGTGTTGCTAGTATCAGGACCATCGGGAACAACATCTTGCGAATTTGGCTTAAAGAGAAAACGTTGCGATCAGCCTTTGTGACAAATGAAACCAAACTAAATACGAAGCAGAAAAGAAGAATCTTGGTTCCGCCGACGGTCATAGCACGAAGAAAAAGGTTTCCGAGCTCGGTCAAGTCCCCCCGCTTTCTGCAAGGGCACGGTTGTAGTTCTGCATTTGTTGAATCGTCGTTTCGACCATATCGTCGACAGACCTTTCAAGCTCATCAACAATTGGATGAAGGGGAGGAGGAAGACCAGACCGGTGGTAGATGCTATCGACAAGCAGGCGAATGGACCTGCCATTTCCGTCTGAGAAAGGATGGATCGACATCAAATCTTTCTGAAGGCTTATGGCCGCCCTTATAATTTCTCGGTCTTGAGTTGCGGTTCGCATCGCCACATCAAATTTCTTAAAGGCATCATTGACTAGGCCGTCCACTTCTTCCGAGGCGGGCCACAAAAATTTCCCCCGAGCTCTGCCGCTCGGTAAGACCTCAACCCCATCTGGTGGAAACTCGATATATTGATTTTGCCGCATTTGTGCAAAGGCCTCTTTTTTGGGGGCTTTTAAGTCAAATTTAACTCGTGCTTGATCGAAATCAGAATCGCGAAAAACTCCACGTAGGGTCGCGTGATCTCTTTCTGAAGCTTGTTTTCCTGAATGGATCAAATTTTTGAGTCTGGAAAATTCATCTGGTGTGATTTGTTTGTTTTCTAAAAGCTTTGACAGACGTCGAAGTTCGTAGCCGAGAAAGTAGTGATCTTCTGTCGATATATAGTGAATACGACGAAGAAGATCAGGTCCGATTGGGATTCCATCGGCTTCGTGATTCACGAAGTCGGCAGCTTTCATAAATGCTCGAGAGGTTCCTTGTCCGTAGATTTTCTCTGGCCAGGCTTCTTTGAACTGGATCTTAGCTTGTTTGTAGTCTCCTTCTGGCACGAGCCTTCTTATCGTAATATCAGGAGAAGATCCTCCATTTTTGACGGCACTAAGTTTTTGAAATTCAGAGCCGATCTGTGAAGGCTCTTGAGTTGGAGGAGTTTCGAGCTTAGGAAGTTGGCAAACTTCCGTAGACTTTGCACAAAGAGAAAATAGGAGTAAAAAAACGGGGACATAGCGAAAGTGTCCCTGCCCTTTTACGGATGGCATAGTTTTTCTGGCTTTAGGGCATCTCGTGTCGCCTCAGCAAGGCGAGCATCGACGTCAGTCTGACTCATTCCTTTATTTCCTTGGAGGATTTGATCTCGCAGGATTGTCCTGAATGTTTTGTTTTCAGGAAAAAGATGGTCCGTACGTATATTGGCTCTGTCGAGAACTTTTGGGGGAAGCCATTGCCCATTAAAATCTTTGCCATCAAACATTTTGGTTTTAATGGAATCAGCGGGAATTCCTTTTGCCGCGTACCATCCGTCTTCGTACTGAATAATGACACCCTTACCAGCAATCCGCTGTTTGCCAGGACCAGTTTCGAAATAGGCAGAAATTTGGCCTTCAGAGATGCCTGTACCGTGCATGTCTAGATACAAGGTTCCTGAATTTGGCTGTAAGGTAACCAATCGAAATTCCCGTGTGTCATGTGGAGGTACATAGCCTCCTGGAACCTTCGCCATGTAGACCGCTCTGCCCATGCGATCGTCTTTAGTGAGATCTTCAATGTGGTTAATCTCTTTCGCACCTAGGTTTCCACTGGAGGTCATCTTAGTGGCGCGGTTCGCCCTTTGAGCAGTAAAAAAAGGCTGATCATCTGGCAAGGCCAGCAGATTTTTTTCGATGAAGGTATTAAGTTCATCATCGGGGAGCACTGTTCCATCGCTTCCAGAGCCGGCGAACGTCATAATTGGAACAAAACAATACGCAAGCAAGAGGAGAGCTTGAGTTATCAGGTGAATCATTTGCCCACCACGCAGCTGTAAATTTCCTTAACTTCTTTTTCGGGTCGATTTCTAAAGAGATTTCTAAGTTTTTCCATGTATCCTTTACCCTCTTGAGAATTTGCTTGTTTGATAATCTGTAAATAATTTTGGAGATCACTTGCCAACGCCTCTCTACGGGCGGCGTCGCTAGTGCCAAGCATTTCGCGGAGAAGGCGCAAAGGTTCCTGGAGGTTCAAAGATTCACCACCAGGTTGGCTTGCCGCCCTTCTGATCTCCGCGATGAGAGAATCTTGGAGATTTGGAGAAACTCCCTGCTTGGGATCTTTGGCAACCTTGATCAACGTATCTTCAAGGTCTCTGTAAGACTTTGCCCAAGAGGGCCTCGCCTTTAGAGCATTTTCAAAATCAAGTTTTTGCGAAGGCGTGAGTAAGTCGTCCCAATCCTTAGCTAACTGCCCACTTTGGGCACGAGTGACTCTAATGGAACGCGCCGTTCTCTGCGCCATCCTTACGGCTCCAAGGGCAGAACCAAATTCGCTTACTGCACCAATCGCATAGGCCATTCTTCGAGATGCAGCAGCTTCTACCAAATCATCTTTTGATGCCACTCCATTTAGAAAGTCGCGTTTGACCTGGTCATAGTTTTTTTCTACCAATCCAATTTGTGCAGCCGTAGATGCAAGGCTTCCTGTGAAGGTCGCTGCGGCTAAAGGCCCAACCCCGCAACCCGCGCCCAAGGTCATGACACAGATGCCAGGCCCCGCTGCCGCCATCAATCCGAGACCCACACTGGCCATCGTATCTTTTGTATCTAGGATAGATACCAGATACTCAGCGGTGTCACAGTCTTGAACTGAAAGATCCTTTTTGTTTTGAAAGTAATGATCGACTAAAGATTTGTATTTGAAAATGTTTCGTCGCCTCGGACCAGGGAGTGCCAGAAGGTCGTCTATTCCCTTTGAAAGGGCCGTTTGATAGTCGTTAACTGAAGCAAGAATATCTGAGTCAGTCATCTGGTAGGGATTCTTGGTCACGTATTGTGCAGCGGGTGCAATTTCCATAAGGCTATCGTACTCCGCACCAACGGCACCTATTTCTTTTTCAATCGCAGTAGCTTCAAGAGGTGTTTGAGTCAACAAAACTGAGCAGGCCGGATTTTTTGCGGTACACTGAACACCGTTGATTGATAGCGAGTCTACATATCGTCTGACTCCATTTTTCTTGAAGTCGGCGAGGTATTTTCTAACTTCTTCCTGCTCGTAGGGCTCGAGTTTAAATTCTCGCCCCGAGTAGGGATGTTTAAGTGATACGGTCAAATCGATTTTGTCTGACGTTTTGAATGCTAGCTGCTTTAAAGTGCTGATTTTTGCAATTTGTATGCGTGCCTGGTCCACAGCAATTGGGAACTGGGATTTAACTCTTTCGATATTTTCCTTACACTGAGGGTCTTGATTCTGAAAGCACGCCTTCAATTGATCAAGCACCTTGATATTCGCTCTGTTATTTTCGACGGCCTTGTTGACGACTCCGTCGATAGTATTTTGAATGTATTGATTGGTAAGAACAGAGGCAAGGCCAAGTCTCTGAGCCAGGGTTTTATGAGGATTACAGTTGATGTCCCTTAGGTCTCGGAGGGATCCAGCTTTTAAAGCCATGTCACAGGTTTTGATGGAATATTCAGTTCTTTTTCCAAGGCCCTTAAGATAGGCAAGCACTCGGTTTTGTTCAGGCGTGGTTTTGGGCGGCGGGAGTAATCCAATAGATGTGCCGGTCGAAGGAAATAAAATGCAAACGAGTATACCAAGAACAAAAATGCAGGACCGGGAGATTTTTTTAAAATTGTCCATACCTAAGAATCGGAAGACGAACGCAACTTCTTAACTAGACACACGTTTAGGCCTTCGGGTATTTTTGCTAGACTTTGGGGCTATAGATCCAAAAATTTTACCTCATTTTTACTTTTGCTTGGCCTTGGAATATGGCACTGATGCTCGACCAACAAAGGAGCAAAGGTATGAAAAAAATCGTGTTAATAATAGTAAGTGGAATCACGTGGGGTCTGTTCGCACAGGCAGGCGATTGTGATACGCAAGTCAGTGCAAATATGCATGAACATCAGCTCAATGATTTTTCCATCTACCATATCGACACTCGCACCACACAAGGAGATTCAATTACGGGGTACTGGTACTGGATTAAGATCCCAGAGTGCCCAACAGGGTACGTGCAGCTGAACGTTTCTCCTATGTGTACGGTCAGCGATGTGTACACTCGGCTTGGCTGTGGAGTCGAGGGTCTTCGCTACTTTTGGCCGTAACAGGCATTAGTCTAGTTCTCGTTTCACAGGCATCGGCCTATGGTGAAATGGGGTAAAATCTTAATGGAAAAGACCGCAATTCACTGACTACAGTGTTCCTTCTGCAGGAGAGACATTCGTCGTGGAATCTTTCCCTGAAAAACAGCGGGCGACCTCCGCTTCGATCTCACCCAAGTTAGAAACCAACTCCCAGCCGTTAGACTTTTCAAACAGATCAAACACACGCTTCTGGCGCCCTTGCAGAGGGTTACTTTTTGGGTCGTACGCCACCCAGTCTTGTTCAGGAGTTTCGATATTTGCCATTACTTTTCTTTTTTTCACTGGGACAGCGTAGGGGATCCAACTCTCTCCGACCCTTTTATAGCCATTAAAGTTTGAACCTTTAATTGCAGAGATTTGTCCTTTGCCATCGAAGGCAATGGTGGCTGGGTACCGTTGGCGTTTTTCTTTATTATAAAGAATGACGTTTAGGCTTTTTTCATCAGCGTGGCATTTCGGCTCGATGACGACAGATTGCGCGCAGTTATTCGCATGTAACTTTTTGTAAAAGTCGCAAACCTGAGGGTTTTTCATCGCTTTTTCTTTCTCAGGTTCGTCAAGTGCAAAGAACATAAAAACCCTAGAGTCTGCAGAAATCATCGGTTTTTTGGGATAACACCCACGTTCAAAGCCGATGTTGATCACATCGCGAACTCTTAGCCCTGCACTGGAGCCAGCAATAAGATCAGAATCTCTATTGGTCCCTGGCATCATACAGATTTCTGGGTCAAAAGGAGTATCACCACTAAGATCACTCAATGTTAGTGCTGTTGCGGCTACTGGCCCGAGAGCAGCCAAAAACTTTGCATCTGTTCTCACCACAAATGTTCCTAGTCCTAATGCTCTTCCAGCTCCGTTTTGGACAAACCTTCTGACATTTTTTGCTGCAGCTCCGATTTCGGCATCTCTGATCAATTGCAATACGAACTTCACACGATCTGCAGCAAGTTTTGCGAGACTCTTGTCCTCTGTGCTTTTAGCAATTTCCTGAATTTGAGCGAAGGTTTTGCCTATGAGCTTTCCCGTGGAATCATGAGGTCGCTTCAAATATTGAAATTCCAAAGTTTGTAACGTTTCGGAAGAGTTATTATAGACGATCTCGGCGGTTGCTTCTCTCCAAGCGGCATCTAAGGGGAGACCCTTCGCAAGTTGTTCTGACATGGATCTTGCAACCACCCTGTAGGACATCGAAAACCTATTTGATACCGTGGTTGCACCATTTTGCAGATCCGAAAAATAAACACTGCTAGTGGCCGCGCCGCTACTTTCACGTTTTGCAACTTCCACTGAGGCATTTGTGGCAATGGCCATTTGTCCCTCATCTAAAACTTTTGCATACTCTTTACGCAGGGACGTAACAATCGAAGGCGCCGAAGCTGATGCGGCGAGTGAGGATGCGTAAAGAATATTTCTACTGGTAAGGTAAGTCATCTTACCCATGACACAGCCCTCGACTTCATCGACGATTCTAGCCGTACATGGCAATTCGGCCGCGAAAGAAGAGGAACAAAAAAGAGAAATCAAAAAAAAAGTAGGCTTTCGAAAAGGTAATATCATTCCTTTATTCTATGGGAGTGAAAACAAAAAGCTGAAGAAAATTTCGAATCACTGTCAGAGATATCCAAGAAATCTACGCATTCCTGGCCAATAGTACAGTTTCATCTTTATAAGTTCGATGACACCACTGAAGCTTTGTTTTAATTTTCTCTGGAACCCCATTGAGTTCGTACTCTAAAACATCCCTGAAGCCAAAACGTTTGTAAAAGTTCTCGAGCTTTGAAAAAGGCAAACAGTAGATTTGCGAGTAAGAGTGTTTAAGGTTTAAAAGATCGCGCACGATCCTTTCAGCAAACTTTCGACCTCGAAATTCGGGCAGCACATAAATTCCCCCAAGCTCGGCTGAGGTCGTCGTGATATGGACCAGTCTTCCGATAGCTGCTGGCTTGCCATCGGCATTGAGAATGAGGATTTTTTCTGATTCAAAATCTGAAAGCTTGAATCCAATGTCAGAGTATTGCTGGTTGATCCAGCCGATATCTTTGCTTTCTGCTTCTCGGACTTCCAGGTGCATGGTGGCTAACTTTCTGCCGACGGCTTCCTAAGAAAAACCCCTCGAAAATCCAAACCCTGAATCGGATATTTTCTAAACTCTACAATCTCAAAACCAGGAAACAAATTTCGAATCTCATCATCAGTGTACGAAACTGAAGTAATGTCTTTCGTGGGATTGTTAGTCTGGGAATAAATCTCCGCTTTTTGCTGTTGCGAAAGAAACGGATTAAAAAAAGCAAATAGAACTCCACCGGAGTTAAGTTTGGACCTTAGCAGAGAAACAGCGCGCTCCATTTCCTCAAAAACCACGTTATCCAGAATGAGAGTCGCAAGGGCGGCATCGAAGGTCTTTCGTGGAAAAGCGTCTTTTGTAATGGCTGCTGTTTCAAACTTCGCTGACAGAGCTTCTTCCTCTGCCCAAGATTTGCAAATCTGAACAGCATTTTCAGAAAAATCAGTTCCAAAAACTTGAAAGCCATTTCTAGCCACAAATATGGACCAAATCCCAACCCCACAGCCAATGTCCAAAACCGTCGTCACTTTGTGCTTTTTAAAAAACTCCAAAGCATCCGTCATAAACGGCTGGACTGGCGCAGATCTCCACGCTGGATTTGCTGTTTCAAAAATCCTGTCCCACTGATCTTGATCTTTTGAATTGAATGTCGTTGTCATGCTCCCCCGGCTTTTAAGATAGAAGGAGCAAAAAGGTCAACCTTCTCCTGTACACGCTATTGATGCGTCGCAACCAAGACGGCAAATGTCTTGAGATACAATACTCCCCTATAGTATACAGGCTGGAGCAAAATAAGACAGGATCTAAGTGGATAAAAAAGACGCTAGAAAAAAACCGGCAAAAAGTGGACTGCCAGATTCGCATACAGATCATTCTGCATCTTTGAAGCGACTCAATCGTATTCGAGGGCAAATCGATGCGGTTGCAAGAATGATCGAAGAGCGAAAGTACTGTCCTGAGATTTTACAGCAAATACGTGCGGCAGAATCTGCCCTCAGAAGTCTTGAGGCTGAAATACTAAGAGGGCACCTCAGGGGATGCGTGAAAACTGCCTTTGAGTCCAAGAACCCTTTTATAGCGGATGATAAAATCGAGGAGATCGTTCGACTTTGGAACACATGATGCTTGGGAAACTTTTTTTGAGTGCTTCCATTTGCTTTGTTGGCCTTTCGGCCTTCGGAGCTCAACTCAACTATGGAAAATACTTCGGAACAATTCAGATGGAAAACCAGTCGGATGTCATCGCGGTTTCCATGGATGCTTTCGTCACTCAGATAAGGGACCCTGAAACATACCCTGCCTTGGAGATTATCATTCGTGCCAACCTTGGTGGGTTTAACAGCTCAGAATACATTGGTAGCGACTTCTATAATCCTAGTTTCAACTTTGAAAAAGGAGTTTTAAAGCTCGATGATCCTAAAGAAAATCTCTCAGCAACTCTGCAAGTCACCAATACTGAGTCGCAAACCATTCTAGAAGGTCCAATTGTCCATCGGATGAAAAATGCAAAAGGACACCTACGACTCGTCATGAACCTTGATGATGCGGAAGTTGAAATGCCATCAGGTCCTATAGTTCCGATTCTAGCTGGAGAGTACTTCGGAAAATGTGCGAAGGAAGCTGCAGCCCTGCAAATCGAGACGGCGCGAGTCCAGGCCGATGAAACAGCCGGAAACGCCCTTGTTGGATACTCTATCACGGGCCGAATTGGATTCCGAAATGGAACGCTCTGTGATCTAGGTAAGAATCAATTTTGCAATCTGTATCCATTTTCTACTGGAACCTATTCCCCATTTTCCACTCAATTGACGATGCAAGGGCCTCTTGCCACATTAAGCTGTGTGAAGTTTCAAGATTCACTTCAATGTGACCTCTCAGGTTTTGACGGGAAGCGAGTTTGCAAGTTCGATAAAAAGACAAAGCCACCGACACCTCCTATACAAGCTCCTGCGAGTTTTTTAATCGATGTTTCCCCGGCCGGGATGGCCGTTCTGCCAGATCCGCGACCACCGGCAAACGAGGCTCTTGTCGGTGCTTTAAACGGCGAATTTTTTGGATTCTTGCACCATGAGAACCGGGATATATATCAACTTATGGAAATGAACCTAGTTGCTTCAACTTCAACCGTAAATCCCCACATTGAAAATCAAGTTTTGGTAGAACCGACGATGAATCTGCGGCTTGGATCGTCATGGGATTCATCTTCGGCAGTGAGCTTTCTTTATCCGCAGCGAGTGTTTTGGATGAATTCTGGATTTTCTTTTCAAGGAGAGGAACAGGATTTATTTGTGGTGATTGGAAACTGGAGGGTGGGGTATTTGAGTGGAGTGCTTTACTCGAGATCGTTCGGTAGAGTGGGAACATTTGAGATGATAAAAGACTCAAGACCAACTTTGCCGCCAGGAATGCCTCTAACGCAAGATCCTGAAGGAGATTTTCTGGGGCCTAGCGATTCGCTGCCAAGCTTGAGAAATTCCCGAAAGCTTTCCGTAGAGGTCCGTGGTCAAACCACGGGTCCAGGATTGCCACTAGTGGCTAGATATGGAGGGCCTGGCATTCAAAAGATGTTTGACTTGGCTTCGTTTGATTTCAATTCAGGCCAGTTGAGTTTTCTAATTAAGAATGAAAAAGGCGATCGGCTGATCACAGGACAATCGGTTTCGACAGGCGCGCTAAAACTCCTTTGGCCGGTGGGGCCTTCGCTAGCAGCGCCCATGGCGAATTACCGTCCGTTGACCTATCAAAGGAAGTATTGATGCAATATCAAACTGGGCGTCGCGGTTTTTTATGGACTTTAAGTGCCTCGCTTCTTGCGTCTTTATTGTGGAAACCGAAGGCAAGCGCTCAAGCGCCAGCCCATGCTTCAAGCTCTAAGTTTGTATCCGTTGACACTCCAGGTGTGCCAACTCTGCAAGGAATATTAAGTGGTAGTGTCCGAGAGTTTCATCTGACCGCTCAACCCGTGACGATTCAGCTCCCAGATATGAGCGACGGCATGGGAATGAAAGGACGCTCGGTAAACGTCTGGGGCTACAATGGATCGATGATTGGCCCCACCCTCGAAGCTATCGAGGGTGAAACTGTTCGCATTATTTTCACGAACAACCTCTCTGAGCCTACGACTGTGCATTTTCACGGAATTGAGTTGCCCATTGAAATGGACGGGGTTCCCGGTTTTTCTCAATACCCAGTGCAGCCAGGCGGAACCTTCACCTATGAATTTCCTCTGAAGCAATCTGGAACGTATTTCTATCACTCTCATTTCATGGCCGCCAAACAGGTGGGTCTGGGGCTGATGGGTTTTTTCATTATCCATCCTAAAAATCCGACGCCCGCGCAGTTGGTGGACCATGATTACGCCTACTTTCTTCATACTTGGAAAATCAATCCTGGTAGTTCCATTCCTAACACTCTTGAAATGAGTGATTTCAATTATTTCACAATGAACGGCCGAGTTGGAAATGGAATCAAGGGTTGGCAGCTCCCACCGATGAAGGCAAAAGTGGGTGACCGAGTCCGCATTCGAGTCACAAACTTAAGCATGCTTTCTCACCCGGTCCACCTTCATGGACATACGTTTGTGGTTACGGATTGGGGCGGTGGCTTTCTGCCAGAGCATCAGCAGATTAAGGCAAATACGATTAATGTGAGCTCGGCTGAAGTTCGAGTTTTGGAGTTTACGGCCCGTGCTCCTGGTCGATGGATGTTTCACTGTCATTTCAGCCATCACACTATGAACGACATGGATCGTCCTCAACTTCCTGGTATGCCACCCATGGAAGGAATGGATGACATGGATATGGGCGGAATGTCGACTTGGATTGAGATTACTTAAACGAAAGGAAATAATTATGAAAAAACTGATTTTAGGATTTCTTGCGATCGCGGCGACAAATGTTGCGATGGCCGACAACGCTCTCACAAACGACCAGCTTACGACTTCGATTCAAGAATCTCTGAAAGACTACGCGAATGTTGAGCCTGGAATGATGAATTCTATCTCTGGTCTTAAGGTTGTCACGGTGGGTCCTAATGCCCAAGTAACAATTGAGATGAAGGCTGATGGAATGAACATGAGCGCAAAGTACACATGCGCTCCAAAAAACACTGCGATGCTTTGCCAATTGCAGCAGTGACGCAATTGCCGGTGCCATGCTCCTTCAGCTCTTAAGATCGAAGGAGCAGGAACGCGCTCGCTCCTAGTAGTAGCGCTGAAACTTATCCCGTTCGTACTCCAAATCACCTAGCAGCATCTTAAAGGCGCCGGAGTCGCTTTTGTCAGACTCCACTTCTTTTGAAGTGCGAGCAATCAATTCCTCTATGTAGGAAATGTGAGCTTTTTTACTTTTATCGTCTTTAAGAAGCTGTCCCAACATTTTCAGAGAGTCATCGATGAGAATCCCGGGGGACACTGATAATTCATTTTTGGAATCGTTAGCGTGAATGACGTCGAACACTCCTCGTAAGGTGGTCTCAATCACCCATTTTAAACGCTCTACCTTCAGATCGACTGGCAAATACGCGTCTCCTAAAATCCAAATCATTGAAGGAGCCTCAACGTTCGAGTTATTGCGAAATACCGAAAAATAATCGTTGAATCCTTGTAAGAATTGGCTTGAATTAAGAGTGATCACGTCTTGATTAAGGACATAAAACGCTCCTTTCGCATCTCCTGGGTCGGTAGTCACAGGTCTTTCCGACTCGGGAATCCCAGCTAGCAAAAATTCCATGATTTTCTGTTCAGGTGGTAAAACGCGGAGCTGAGTAAAAGATGATATGGCCTGACGAGCTCTCACAAAATTCTTAGAATTGATTTCTTTTTTTATATTTTCAAGGGCAAGTTTGGCATCTGCACGATCGG
The DNA here is from genome assembly GCA_044229295.1 of Pseudobdellovibrionaceae bacterium. Taxonomy (GTDB): domain Bacteria; phylum Bdellovibrionota; class Bdellovibrionia; order Bdellovibrionales; family Bdellovibrionaceae; genus JBGATJ01. Next base: position 40,539 of record JBGATJ010000003.1, on the reverse strand, counting down.
CTTCAAAGGCCTTTTGAGCCGCAAGACGATTTGTAGAAGATCCCTTAACGTCAAACACGATTTCATCACGTGAATCAATTTGCAAAATCCGAGCGCCTCCGCCTTCTTTGCAAGCGCCGTTGGCAAAAACAAAGGTGTATTGAGCCGGGATCGTCATGACTTTTTCCTGTCCATCCACAACGACGTTTAGGGAAAGAGGACTTACTAAAGCACCGAGTGGTTTGCCACATTTGAAGATGGCATCGTTTTCGCCCACAGAAGTGTAGATGTAGATGTTCTTTCCGTCCTCCCATATTCTAAAGCGACTCAGCTTGCTGGCCAGAGGGACTGCTTTAATTTCACCATTGATGCTGGTGAAAAGGGTTGGAGCACTAGTGATGGTCCCGTCGATAGCTTGAGCGCTAAGCGCACTGAGAATTGAAAAAATAAAAACACCAAGGTTTTTCATGGCAACTCCTCTATGAATTTCTTTGTCACGAAGTTCATGCAAAGCATGGCCACCTCCAAATCAGCTTAAACGAGCAGGGGGCTGTTTAAACTTTCGACAGTGACTCAAATTGGGATGTTCGGAATATCTCAGCTTAAAGTGAAAAAGCCTTGAGATAGATTGAATACATCAGAAATGTACAAACCTCCCGTAATCTGTTTTCTGATAAAAAAACACTATCCGGGGGGATAAATGAAATCAAAAAATCTGATCTATGCGTTGTCAGTTCTTGCAGGGGTAGCGACCTTAATCATGACAACTCAACCTCAAAAAGGAAGCCTTGTGGACATGGCTCTAGCCCTCGCTGGCGGATCGGCGGGACCAGGCGATTCTGGAAGCGGAGATGATGGGCATAATGATACTGGCGGACAGCATGGTGGAAGCGGAGACACCGGCGGACGAGATCATGGGGATGGCGGCTATGGAGGCTCTCCAGGAATGGGACCGGGACCCAGCGCTGGCTACAACACCAGGAGCATGGATTCTCTAGCCAGTGTAGACACGATGACCCAAGCAGATATCGATGCGGATCTTGCGAACATGCGCGAAACCGCACCGGCGAGAGCGGCTCTTGAAGGGCAACGTGCGATGCTCGATGGAATGGTCGCAGCTAGTGAACGAGATAAAGCTAAAGATCGAAGGGTCGCTACATCGTACGCGGTTCAAATTGGTGGATGGGTTGTCGGTACAACACCTCAAGCCCCAGGAACCCCAATCACTCAGGTGACACCTTTCGCCGGTTATGAAAGTTGGATTGCCTCAGAAAAGCCAACCCACGCCATGCAACACTAACAGGATTGAGCGGACTTCGAGCTGCTGAAGATATTTGGATGACAAATTCTTCTAAATCCATTCCTAAAGAATTGTGGACTCGTACGAAGGCCTTATTTACGATTTTGCACAGTACGTCCACAATTGAAGATCTTAAAATTAAAGGTCAACCACTCAACATTCGGTTGCATAAGCTAAAGGGCGACCGAAAAGATGAATCGAGCGTAACGGTTAAACTTCCTTGTTGTATAACATTCAAATTTAAAAACAGTGAAATAGGTCAAATTCAGATATTATTATAAAAAATCGGGATCAAAATCGGGAAGCCCAAAGGGCCGGCGGCCACGATGGCCGACGCCGATTTTGCAGGGCAAGGAGCCCGTCCCGAATTTTTATAATAATATCTGAATTTGGAGCGGGTAAATCCCGCTCAGTAATTTCATATGGTTAGCATACGTTGGCAGGGAATGGCAGGGTTTCATTTTTCCACCACCTTAAGTGGCAGAACAATACCCTGCGTTTCTTGCGGAAGACGAATCTTCAAGCCATCTGTTTGACCGCGAAGCTGGATGCCTGAGGAACGAAAGTATTCGTCCGTCGTGCTCAGCTTTGCGTGTCCTACATTTTCCTTAACGATCCCCAATGGGACCCCATCAATGATGGCAAGCGTTATATATGTTGCCCGCAATTGATGATGAGTTACCTCCTTGATGCCGATTTCGCGGCAGAACTCTCTCAGAACCACCGCTTGCTGACCGCTTGTCCATCGGTGGCAATTGAGTGCCACGACGTACTCGCTTCGTCCTGCAAGGCGAAACTGTTTGAGTGTCGGTATTGTTTGGGACGGAATGGCCACGACTCTTTCTTCTTTATCCTTGGTGGTGTTCACTAAGCCCTCACGGGGTAATATCTGTCTTCGCACTTGAATCAATCCGTGATCGAAGTCGATGTCTGTCCACCTCAATCCGGCCAATTCACTTCTTCGTAGACCCGTGATCAGGGTCATGAGCCACACCAAGTAATAAGGATGATTGCGTCGTTTCGCTTCCAGCAAGAGTCGATCAACTTCGTCGTGCGTAAGAGCTTCCTTGCGTCGCTTCGGAACTTTACGAGCCTTCATGTTCGTAAGGCAGTTCGTTGGAAGAACTCCCAAATCAACGGCGAAACTCATAATGCATTTCACCTCTTTTTGGATATCTGAAGTCATCACTCGGCTGACTCCTTGAAGTTCCAACTTATCGAACTGGTCCCTCACAAACGCTGGTGTGATCAACTCGAGATGAGTTTCTCTCCAGCCACTTGTGTGTTTCAAACGACTTTTTTTCGTTGCGATAACATGAGGGCTAAAGCCCGATGGATTTTCATTACTTCTCACTTTGGATTCAATGAAAGTAATGTACTGATCCTTCAGTTCGCCCCAATTTATTATCCTCAACCCATCAGGTCGTTCTTCTCGACACAGACTCCAAAGCTCTCTGTAAGCTCGTTCTGCCTTCACTTCAGAAGTGATCGATCGTCTCTTTTTCTGAATTCGTTTGCCGGTGTATTTGTTAATGGCCTCGGCGACCACTAAGTAAAACGTCTTAAAATTGCCAGGGGAAACTTCTTTCTTGTAGGTCGAAATACCCATCACACGACTCCTTTAATTAAGGAGTCTAGGTCCTTTCTCCTGAAGCGATAGCTACGCCCCAGAAGTCGGTGGGCTCTGACTTTTCCCTGATAGACCCAATTCCTAATTTGTTTAGGAGTGGTCCTCAAATACACCGCAGCCTCATTCGTATCTAACCATAAATTTTCAAAGAACAATGACTCTTCAAGAGTCTTAAGCCTTACTTCACTTTTAGAACTGATTGGATCTCACTCCAACTATTCGGGTTATCAATCTCAAGCCTTACGACTTTGACCGCTTCACCTTCATTTCCACATTGAGGCCAATGCTCTCGGCCATCTTCATGAGGAAATCGAGACTTACAGCAAACTTTCGGCGCATCACTTTGTTGATGTTGTATCTTTGCGCGCCGATCCTTCGTGCCACTTCGCCTTGGCTTATCCCATCCGCTTCCATAGATTTTGCAATCGCATCCAGAAGTTCCTCTTTCAAAATATTCGCTAGCTGAAATTCCGGGTGCTTCTCTACATTGCTCATCTGATTCGAGACTAGTGTATTTAGTAACACTATGCAAGTGCTTTCGTCTTTCTTTAGCACGTTTATAGCTCTTCATTTACTGCGCCGAATCCAATGCGGTAGAGCTTTCGCTTCGTTTTAAAGGCGCTCTGCGACGGCGTTTGCTTTTAATCTTCTTCACCGCAGTGAGTGCTGCGTCCATAACATCCTCAAAGTTTTTGTCCCCACGACTTTTTTGCGTCGCATTTTCGTAGAAGCTTTGAGAATCAAAAAATTCCGCAACAAGAACGTCCAAGTCTTTTTCGAAATAGGAGTGCAAGAAGTCCGAGACTAAAAAGCTAACAAACTGCGATGGTTGAATCTTCACGAAAGCGTTAGCGGCCTTAAGGCGTTCCGACATCTCCATGAAGGCTCGGGCGGCATCCGCGTCTAGAGCGACGCGGAGGGTTTCTTTAATGCTTGTTCCTTCAGGGGTTGAAGCTCTACTCACTTACTCTGCTCGAGGGAATCGTTGACGAGGTAACAGGGAATCGAAACGAGTTGTCCGTCTACCTCTTTGGTTGTGTAACACTTTCCGCTTCGTTCACTCTGTTTGCTCGAATCCAAGTCTCCTAAACCCATGACGTCGTAGTGCTCGAGATTCATGAGAGTGTCCCGCCTGACGCGCGAGTCACGTGATTCTATAGCGTTGTGAATCAAATAGGAGGTTAGGCCAAGTGCAACTCCACCGATGACTGCGCCTTTGATTGCGTTCTCACTCTTATCGCCTTCCGATTGACTGCCAGCGATTCCGCCAGCAACGACTCCTAAGCCTGCCCCTAAAATAAGTGAATCTTTTAAAGTGGCACATCCATTCAAAATACAAACTGAAACTAATCCGGTCATTAATGCTTTATTTATAAGGTCTCCTAAAAAGTATATTGTTCGATCTTTCCTCCAATTCCTTTCTACCTACTTCATCCAACTTCGCTATCAAATCGGCCCGCAATGCCTCACAATATTGCCATCAAAATTATTTCGCCTTAAAAACGCGACCCCTCTCGAAAAACTGTCCTGCAAGTTCAATACTCTCAGCTACTTAACTCCATGCCACCTGTATCGTACGATACAGGTGTGTTACAGGTGATTTTCCTTCCCAAAAGGTCCTAAAATAATCGTAGACCGTGTTTCTCAATGTTCTTCAAAAAGAGTTTTCCAGAACTTTGATTTACATCCGATTCTAGTCCCACAAACACGATGGACTCTGCTTGCGTGCGAATTTTTTTATCTGCCCTTGCGATGAGGGCTGCAATCTCTTGTGAACCACAAATATAAATGACCCCATCGATCCCGTTGGCTTTGTAATAAGATGAAAGTTTATCTTCGTATCGGTCAGGAGACTTCTTTGTAATTTCAAGCTCCACGCCGTACAAAACAAATCCTCCCGCCGTGTCTTCGAGTGCTAGTGCGCCATCCGCTTGCAGTCTTACAAGATCTTTGTAAAGACTGTGACTTGCAAAATACCCAGACGACTGGAGCAAGTTTTCAGAAATAAAGCTTCGAAATAAAGCGAGCTGTTCGAATCTCATGCCGATGGATGCCAGCCTAAAATCATGTTCAGGAGATTCGCTTTTGAAATGCGGGTTGTCGATTTCAAATGCCCATTGATTCAAAAGCAACGGCCACGCCTTTTCAGTCGGACTTACTATTTTTACAGATTTCTCACCAACCACAGCTGTGTTTCTTGCTAGCAGGCCTCTTCGGCAAAGAATGCTGGTGCGACGTCTCGCCGCCGAGTTCGTATTTTTCTCAAAAAATTTATCGCGAATCTGATTGTAGGTTATCACTCGATAAGTGAATGCAAGTTTCAGAATCTCCACATCTCTTTTCTGAATGGGGTGAGACATTTACACGATGCCTTCGACAGCTGTTTTTTCCTCGGTCTCGGGACCTATCAGCAGATTTCTTTTTTTCTTTGGCATACTTTTATTCATTAGCATGTTTTGTAGAAGTGGATTGTTGGCTCCGTTAAATTTGTTGGTTAGAATGCCGACCTCACTCGTGACCTCGTCGTTGTCTAATTTGGGAACCTGAACAATGATGTCGTTGCTGCCAACGGACCAGATTCCTCTGCCTTTTATGTCCGGTAGTTCCGCTGCCTTTTTGTTTCCGAGGACGGTCATTGAGCTGGCCACGGTATTCACTCGGAAGCACATGCGCGCGTTGATATTCGTTTGAACGCGAGTGTCGATGGTTTCTTTCACAACTTTTTGGGTTGCCAAGATCACATGAATGCCGGCAGCACGTCCGAGTTTTGCGATCTTGTCGGTCAACTCTCGCGCATTTTGTGCTTGAGCTTTTGTTTCCTTTGAATTTTTGTCGATTGTAAACAGCACGGAGGCCTCGTCGACCGCCACAACTATTCGATCCATCTTATCTCGAAGGGGCACGATTTCCGTATGACTGCTTTCTTCCAAATACTTAAACCGACGCTCCATTTCGATGACAACAGCATCCAGCGTTGCAAGTGCGCTAAAATTGTCTTTAGAAATGGCCACATTTTCAAGTGCCTCGAAAGGCTTCACGTCAACACCGCGTTTGAGATCAAGAAGGTAGAGCTGGATGTACGAGGAACTCTTTAAGAGACCGATCAGTGCTTGTTTGAAGAAAACACTCTTCCCTCCGCCAGTAGCTCCAGCAATTAACATATGATGAATTTCGCAAAGGTCAGCGATGTAAAACTTGTCTGCCGATTGACCAACGAGAAACGTGTATGGTCTTGAAAGTTGCTCAGCCATTTCATCAAAACGCACCAACTTCGGTAGTTCCTTGTCAGAAATTAGAATTTCAAATATCTGACGATTGGAACTTGCCACGCGGACTTCCTGAACAATTGAATTTAAGCTGGATTCTAAAGCTCCTTTGCGGTCTCGAAACGTTGACACGTCTAAGCCAATCGCATGCACAAGAATTTTTCTCTGGTATGTTTCAAGCTCGATGACCCTTACGACTTTAGGCGCGAGACCAGTAGGAGACTTGATTCCCAAATGGTTAATTGCACGCTGATATTTGGTCGTTGATATCCACTCTTTGAGTCCTTTGCAAAATAGCCAGGTCATGAGTGGCACAAGAAAAATTAGAGTCAGCTGTGCCCAGACAGGAACGTACAAGCGAATCCAGTGCGCAACTCTACCGGAAAAAATATTTACGATGGCCGGAAGATTCCAATTTGGTGAATAGATAAATAACGTCGCAGTTATGAGATAGACCATCCAGCAGGATTTTGCTGAGCCTTTCCAAGTGGATTTTTGAGAAGCCCCTTTCCAAATTACTGAAGCAAAAAATATCGCGATTGTACTGAAGATAGTAGCGAGCGCCACCACGAGGCCCTTTCCTTTCTCCTTATTCAACTCACTCATTTGCGATAGTCTTCTGTTAGTTCAATGATCATTTCCTTTCCTGCGGGTAGGATCATGTAGTCCTTTGCGGAATCTATTTGCGAAGCTGTGCGTGAGCTTTGGTCTTGCGCTGCACGAGAAGTTCCTTGCAAAAGCGCGTTCTTCATTGTTGGCTTCGCCTGAACCCCGTTGACCGCAGTCCCCAATGACTCTTTCTCTGTTAGGACGTCGGCCATTCCGGAAAACATCGAAAGGCCGAGTTGAGCTGCGACCTTAACACCTGCGCTGGAATACACTTCACCTTGAATGCCGGATGTGTAGGTTGCACTGTCGAGCGCAAGAGCATGGATAGGTCTCGCCTCTCCTTCAGGAGAATCGAGCCGAGAAAAAGAAATAAATATTTTGTCATCCGATCCTGCAAAAGAGAACTGCCCGGTGAGAATTGATCCAGCTTCAATTTCAATACCTGCGGATTCTCCTCCGTGAGGTAGTCGCACGCGCACCAGTGAAGGAGATCTTGTGTCGATGGCATTGACAAGAAAACCAACAAGCTTCGATCCCATTTTTATTGCTTTGGCCTCCTGTGATTTTGATCCCAATACCTGAGGAGCCGAATACTTAATCACAACCATTTTGTGTTTTCTTTGGGCTTCTTCGCGCTTCTCTGTTTCAAGTTTTCTTGAACCACTATTGAAAAGTTCGGTCATTCTACCGGCTGTAGCTGATCCATTCACAGCCGTACTTTGGTGGGCGGGCTGAGACTCGTTTGTTTCACGATAAAAGGTGTGATCTTCATTTGGCGATAGCCACGCCATTGAAACAGCGAGAGTTAAGAACACCCCTCCGAGGGCAATGCCAGCGCGTTTTATCGAAATTGTTTTTTTCCCGCCGGACTCTTTCAGAAAGAAGGTCTTAAGGTCAGGGTATTCCAGTCTTAAATTTGGCAGCTTAACGTTTGTCTCCTTTTAATATCAGATTAACTGTCCTCCCACGAAAGCCGACACTAAGACGGAGGGCAGCGCCGCTTTCAACGGGCAGTATAATCCTGCCGGGGACTGCCTTTCTTGGAGCGGCATCCTCTTTTTCCCAGACGGTGAGTTGGCGCTCTAAGGGCTTTCCCGCTCGTGAAGCAATGATCTCTAATGCATTCGTAGAAATGGACCTTCCACTTTTGTTTCGAAGCTCAACTTCAATTATTTTCTTCTTTAGCGAAGACGAGGTTCTTTCCTGTAGAATCACCAATTCAACTTGCTCTGCCAAATTCATCTTCTGGCCAAGTTCCTTGATGGAATCGCCTTCTTTTGTCGCTAAACGAATGGGCCTGCCGAGTCCCTCTGGAATCCATTTTACCTCGACGAATCCGTCTGGAATAGAACCGCTTGCCGGAATTAAGTAAAAGAGGTAACGGCGGTTCCCACTGATGACCATTAAGTTTGTCGAAAAATTTGAAAGAGGCTGAATCGTGATTGCATCTTTGATTTTCTCGATGTTGAAGTAGTTTCTGTTTCCGCAAATCACGGTTTCAGGCTTGGCTCCAAAATACAACACCGTGCTACTGCCAAGTTGGTATCGGATCGGAAAAACCTTTTCTCCCGAAGTTAAAATCGTTCGCTTATTCCCAGGCTGCGCAGCCCCTGCGATTGAAGAAATGATTCCCAAAGAAACCACCAGCCAGAAAGCTCTACTTCGCACGCTCGTGCTCCGTGACGCCCGCCACGTAAATGCCCATTGGATTGAGGCGAGTTGCGCTTCCAGTTATCATGGTGAGCGTAACCTCGGTGGGTATTACCAACGGAATGCCTTCGATCTTTAAAACTCTGTCAAAGCGGCACACCACTTTGTCGGCTAGGATTTCCACTTCGACAAAGGCCAGTGACTGCGCAAGCTTTTTTCCCTTCAGATCTTTGACGTAGCGCTGTGTTTGGCCATCAACAACTTTTAAGACAAGATTGTCTTCGGCAAATGGTTGAATCTCTTTTCCGATCCTCATTCCATCAAAGTCATTCCAAACGTACATTGCCGCCAAGAACCTCTTGGCAAATGTTTCGACGTCACTTTTTTCAATGGGAACCGATTTCCGATTGCTTGGATAAAAATCCTGCGTATCGGGCCCTTTCAAAATGACGATTGGATCTCGAAAACAGAGTACAATGGCTACGCCGAGTATTGCCGTCGCCACGACTCCTAATGCGATAGACAACATGCGGAATAGTTGAATTTGATTTTCTTGGGCCATCCATATATTCGGAACCGAATTTTCTTTATTTTCATTCATTCTCGATTAATTTTCCTCTTTTGGTTGAGTTGGTTTTTTCGGAAGTCCTATCGAGCTATAATTCTTTTTGAATTGCTCAAACCTCGGTTTCAATTTGTCCTTCAGTATTGCGGCCCGACCAGTTACAGGATTCGTCAGTGGCTTCACGCCAAACATAGCGGTACCCGCAGTAGCCCCAGCAAACTTCGACGCAAATTTGGTTGCTGCCATTTTTATTGCACCACCTGCTGCAATGGCTGGAACCGCAGCTAGGGAACTCGCCACTGAACTCATGCCGTCAGAGATCAACGAACGTGTTACCAGTGGAATAAATAGCATCGAAAATCCAATGCAGAGGTTCAGTACGATGGACATCAAATAATTTTCTAGGCCGGTGACCTCGGGCTGCATCGCAAGTTTGAGGAGCAGAACTCCGAGTATCGACCAAAGAACCTTCCAAACAACGACTTGAATCAACCCTTTGTAAAGGCTCGCAGTCACATGAGCAGTCGCACGACTGACATACATTAAAATCATAAGGGGCGACGCTACATACAAGGTTGTCCAAACAAAGTGTGTAAGTGCGGTCGCAACAAAAAATCCTAAGTATGCGACGATGTATGCCGTTAGACTGAAAATGTAGATCACGCTCTCCCGCAGACTAAACCAACTGTCTTTTCCCGAGTAATTTGGACCCAAGTTAGCTAGGACGTCGGACAGTTTTTCTAATCCTTGAATCTTATCGGTGACCGCATCACCAATAATTGCAATTGAGTTGATCATCCAATCAAACGAATAGAGCAGCAAAATTGAAATAATAATTCTACGGAACAAGTCTCGCAAATTTGGATTTTCGTCTCGTAGAACTTCCAACGCAAAAAGTAGAATGACCATCGGCAACAGAAGAATCCAGTACAGCTGCACCATTTCCGTTCGCAGCTCAACACCAACTCCTGATAGATAATTAAACAATCAGAACGTCACAAACTTCATATCAGGTTTGAATTTCGAAAATCCTGCACCGAGGTCATCGTTGACCTTTTGGAAGTTCGCCACATTTTCTTTGGACGACTTATTCGTCATAGCGAGCTGTTCGCTTTGCAGTTTTAGCATTTGCGTGTTCAGTCTGAGAAGCTGCGCTAAACTTTTAAGAATTTCCGCGCTAGTTTCAGCCTGCATTCTCACCGCGCCTCGAGGAGAGGCTTGCCGAGCTTGACTTGCAATGAGCTCGGAGTTTTTCTCTTGCGTCTCGGAATATTCCTTAAACGAGTTGGCCATTTTCAAGCTTTCCGCAACGGTTTGGTCGTGAAGAGCTTGCAATGCCATTTCGGGACTCGTGGGCACCTTGCCATACAGCGAATCAACCTTTTGCATCGCCTTTTTGAAATCCTTCAGATCCGCTAAGATCTTTTCGTCTTTGATGGGTAGAGATTCAAGCAGCCCAATGGAGTTATCGATTCCCGCGTTTAAGTACTTCAGATACTCCATCTGATCGCTGCCTTGATCGATCAAGGATTTAAGTTGGTAGTAGTGTTTAATGTTCTCACTAAGAATCTGCATGAGAACAGCGACATCTCCACCAAAGATGTCAGCACGTAGAGGCAGACACATAAAAGTTAGAAATATCGCCGGAATCAAATTTTTTAGTTTAATTCGTATCTCCTTTTGAAAGTTCAATTAATATGTCAATGAGAGGCCTTTCAGGAGCCATTGCCCTCAGTGCCTCAACCCTCGCTTTATCGGCCCCGTCGGTGGTGCATATCCAGTAGCTTAAAGGTTCTGGCTCAAGTCGAAGAACCGCTTGATTTTCATCTTGCATGAAGAATAGCTCCGAATACTTTCCCTTCACAATGTCGAGGCTTTTGACGGCCTCGACCTGGGTGTCGTTGAAATCAAAAGTTTCTTTGAAATTATCCCAATTGATTTTCCTTTGGCGCAAAATGAATACAAACGTTGTATTTGGCATGAGCGAATCGGCCAAGTCAGGATCAGATAGAAAGTCCTTGTAGTTTTGGCTTATGCACCAGATGCCACCTTTGTATTTTCTAAAAACTCGAAAACAGTCGATCGCAAATTCCTTACCCATAGGTGAACCCTTAAATAGCCTCTGAGCCTCGTCGATTATGAGGAGGTAGGGTCGAGAAAGATCCGATGCTGCTTCATTTTTAATATACGACGTGAGAAGCAACAGAAAAATATCTTTGAGCTCCCTGTAGTTATCCAGACCTTTAATTTCTATGGCCACAAGATCTTTGCTGAGTTTCACATTTGAGGTGCCATCTAGCATTCGCCCGAACGCAGTTTCTCCAGTCCATGAGTAAAGAATGTCTGCGTATTTTTTCATTTCGCCCACGGGATGTTCGCGAAGGATTTCCTTCAGTGTAGAGAGCGTTGGCGTTCCAACATTTCGCGCGTAACAGTTGAAAATGGATTCCTCGAGCAGGGCCTTGTCACGTTTGGGTAAACCAGGCTTCTCATCGTCTTTTAAGATTAGCTCAAGGCACCCGAGAATAAGTTTAATCTTCGAAGACGATGGCTTGGTTTCACCGCCATCGAGATCAAACATATTTAGTCGAATTCCGGAGGTAAGATTCAAATCAATGAATTCACCATTCATAACTTCGATCAATTTTTCACTGGAAGCACCATTATCGATCCATACAATTTTTGGTTTCGGCTCCTGACCACAAAATTGAAGCATGAGCTGAGAAATTGTGAACGATTTGCCAGCGCCACTACCTCCAAAGATTAAACCGTTCCAATTGGGCAACTCTTGAGCGAACGGATCAATCGCAAAAGGCGTGCCCTCACGATTGGAAAGAACAACCACCGGCCTTTTGTTGCCCCGCCAAGAGGCGTACAACGGCATCAGATGGGCACAGTTGGAAGTTTTCATCTTCTTATGCCGAAAGCCCTCGCATACGGACGGAGCTGCCTTGAAGAACACGTCTTCAAGAGCAAAAGTTTCGACTAGACCTTCTGCTTGTCCCATCGAACGGAATGATCTTAGGATCTCCTCAGTTTTGCGCTCCAACTCGTCTTCTGTTTCTCCCCAAAAAATAATATTAAGGTCAGAGGCGACAAGTCGTTCAGAACCTGTCATCACTTCACGTAGCAAATCTTCGAGACTGGATAACTTTGATTCACTTTCAATATCGCTCACGTTGTTGCTGCCAGAGACCATGGAATTGGCAATCCTTCGCATTAATTCTAATTTTTCGATTTCCTTCCGTTGAACGAGCGTTTGAATATTCTGTGATATCCAAAAGTGAAACGGCAACTTTGTTAGGGCTTCAACCATTGAGGCGAACGTTTCTCTTTCTGGAAGGAGTGATAACGTAATGGCCCGAAAGCTCAAGTTTCCTATCTCCAATTGCTTCTCTGAAACTGAGATATTGGTAAGTCCCAATTGAATTCCCAAAGCTGGATTGGGTGGCTCCAAGGGATTTCGCAAATCTGGAAATCCAATGACTGAACTTCTTTCCAGATTGAAATAAGAAAAGCACAGCTGAAACCACTCATCTTTAAGAAGCCGTGACGGACCGACGTTCGCGGATGTCAGCGCCGCTTCAACTTGCGAAAGGAGAATAAAAAATCTTTCCTTGTGAGCCAAAAATTCCTTTTCTGGAAAACCTTGAAATTCTTGCTTTTTTTCAAAGAAGCGACGCTTCTTAAGTAAGAGAGGCTCCGACCTTACAAACACATAGACCTCAGGTACGAAAAAACGACCTAAATCCGCTTTGCCCTCAAGAAACTTAAATCGTGCTGCTCGGATGGGCTTGTACACTTCGTCACTTTTTTCTGATGCAGCTTTGTGACTCTGGAGAACTTCCTCGACCGAGTTTGTAAGCCGATAGAATACTTGCAAGCGAAGTCTCTCCGGGAGACCGACGAGTAAGTTTTCGATTTTTTGACAAAACGAATTGATAATATCGGGCGATGCGCAGCTAATGTCGCACCCACGAAGTTTAAAGCCAGCTCCCAAAGAGCCGTCTTGATAAACCATTGTGTGATCATCAAAACAAAAAAATGGCAGCTTAGCTCCTACCGATGTGATCTTACTCAAGTTCTACCTTTTCTCCGGCCCAAACTTCACCGGGTGAAACGAAATATTTAAGTGCGTGCAAAAGATATCCATCGGGCTTGCCGCGTTTTCCAAAATAGAGAACACAAAATAAAAGACCCGATGGTCCGAAGATAAAAAGTGGTCCTATAGAAAGCCGTCCAAAAACCAAATTCATTACGGCTCCTAAAAGGAGAACAGCCAACAGGTCGGCGGCATCTACGCCGCCGACCTTAAATTTCGCATCTAACTTTCGATGAACGGTCGAAGTTTTGATCACGCTTAGCTCGCCATTCCCTGAAGCCAACGAATAATGAGGGGAGCTAAAAATCCAACGACGGATGCCACAATCACCAAAACCATTCTTTGCTTAGCGCTGGCATCTCCAGTCGCAGCTAAAATGGCGGCATAGACCAAACCTATGACGCTTGCAGCGGGTAGTAAGAAGTTGATGAGTCCACTTGTTACCCCGTTAACCTTGCTTTCGAGACCGCCACCAGCAAATTGCGCCATCGCAAATTCTGGACAAAGAATCATTGCGACTCCGAAACTCGCAAGGAGAACCCAAACTAGATTGGATTTATTCAGACCTGTTGTTCCAGAACGAGTTGACGAGAATAGGGCCCAAGTTCGATTTGAATTGGATAACCGGTCTCCGCTTTAGCATAACCCACTCCAATCTCTGCACGGTGGGAGACGTGACCACCTTTTCTAACGGCAGCTTCAACGCGAAACTGAATTACGCCATCGCACATTGAAACGGGTTTAAGGTAAATGACTTTATCGTCGGCCATCACATCAATCTTCAATCGGTAGTCGCCCTTCGGCTCGTTGTAAAAAGCGACGCCGGCGGGGAATCGTCGGCCACTGTTATTGCAAACCCAATAAAGACGAAAGCACTCTTGTTTATGATCTTGTTTTTCGGTCAAAAAATTCTCCTGTGTTAAACATAAAGAAACGGACCCACATAAACCTTCAATGCTAACTTCTATGGCTTAGAAACGACCTCCACTTGTTCGTGCCATCTGCCCCGAACGTAGAATGACGAGTACATAGTCTCGTGAGCTGTACCAGTGATAGTCTTGATCCCAGAATTCGACGAAGCCGCGCACCCAATGTCCATCGATGAGGAGCTCCATCGGATCGCCTGATTGAAATTCCATGTCGCCGATTTCCCATCGACCATCGATGTTTCGTTTTAAGAGACCTTCAGTTTGAGGCACGGCCACTCCTTTCAAAACGTTACTGTTCGTTTTATTCATATGATTGGCCGCCGATACATTGTTGGATTCTTTAGTAGGGCCTCATCTTTTGCCTGATTAATTCTTGCTTGGATTTCCGTCGATTTGACCCAATCAGATCGCACTGTTTGCAGGACCGACGAGATAACTATTTTTATTTTCTTTATTTTCATGATGCGACCTCATCTTCTGTTTGTTGTTTGATTAATATTTCGTTCGATTCCGACATTTCCGGGAGTAACTCCTTTTCGATTTTGATTGTTTCCAAATAGGCCTCGTCCGAGTCATAGGCATGACTTTCGAAATAGAGGCACTCAATGCAGTGTGAATGTGATGATAGGCGTTCAAGAGCGCGTGTCCCGCATCGGGGACAGCGTTGAAAAAAGAAATTGCCCATGGTCTCCCTCCTTTGTGATTTGAAGAGAGATCAGCATTTGAGACTGTGTCCCTCTCAAATACTTAAGGTTGCAAAAGTATGCCAGAAGCGTTCATTAAATAAAAAATGAGGTAAGTAAGCGAAATATTTAGATACAGTGATTTTATTTATAGTCTCAGCGTGAGACTTTTTCGAGACTCAGTCTCACGTTTTGAGTCTCACGAATTAAGGAGATCTGGCATTTTCAGTCAGTAAGAAATTTTGTGCCGCTAAAATCCATCAAAAACTTGATTATTTTCAGATAAAAACTGAAAGAATAAAAGTTCTCCATTGAGTTCTTTTGGTTATATTGTGGAGTTATTCCTAGTAAGGTTCAGTGTCTCGGGCCATTAGCCACGTCTAAATAGGCAATAAATAAATGCCTGATCTTTACCCCATGGCGTACGATGCGTATGTTTTTCTGATCGAATAAGCATGAATTCTTTGCCCAGCTCCGCTTCGAGCGACTTTTCATCGAAACGCATGACGTCGAGACCACTGCATTGTCCAGGGCCTAGAGGAGAAAAAGTGGCGATGATGATGCGAGCATCTGTTGCAATGCTCTTCTTCATCGACTCGATGTAAAGCTCGCGGTCCGTTCGCTTTGTGAGAAAATGGAAAACCGCACGATCATGCCAAAGCAAAAACTTGCGTGAGGAGTTGAATGCAGTCACGTCGGCCTCGATCCATTCGACCGAGTTTGCTTTCTCTCCTAAGCGAATCCTCGCTTGGTCGAGAGCTGCACTGGAAATATCTAGCACCGCAGGCCGCATGTAGCCCGCTTCAAGCAAATGATCGACTAGGGTTGACGTTCCACCGCCAACGTCGATCACTGCGCTCTGATGGTCAGGCGCGGCCTCTAGAATCCATTCGATTGAAGGTGAAGGCCGAGGCTGAGTCCAACTCAGCTTTTCGGCGGTCTTCGTGTTGTAGACATTCTCCCAGTGTTGCTTTTTCTCATCCATAACTGACTAACTCCTAGCGAAGCGCCTGCTCCAAATCAGCGATCAGATCGGCAGCAGACTCAAGGCCTATGGAAACGCGAACCATCGAGTCCGTTATTCCGCGTTTCTGATGTTCTTCTTTTCCCAGTCCGTGGTGAGTGAGAAGAACAGGCTGGTTCACAAGGCTTTCCGGTCCACCGAGACTTGGCGCAAGCTGAAACAGCTCAAGGCGATCAACGAATGCCGAAGTTTCGTCTCGCGTTGCTTTGAGTTCAAGAGTCATCATTCCACCAAAGTCCTTCATCTGTGAGCGAGCGAGAGCGTAGTCAGGCGATGTTTCGAGGCCGGGATAGAGAACGCGCTTGATCTTTGGGTGCTTTGCCATTGCCTGCGCAACGGACCTCGCCGTTTGATTCTGACGTTCAACTCGAACTACAAGCGTACGAATACTTCGCGAAAGTAGCGATGCCGTTTCAGCCGAAGGCGTTTGCCCCAGGTTTTTGCGCCAGGGCCAAACGGGATCAATGAGCTTTTTCGGCCCCATGATCGCGCCTGCCGTAATGTCGCTATGGCCGCCAAGATACTTGGTGGCACTATGAAGAACAATGTCGGCACCTAGCGAAAGCGGCTGTTGATTTACGGGTGTTGCGAATGTGTTATCGACAACGACGAGTGCACTGTACTTATGCGCCAACTCTGAAATTTTGCGAATATCGAAAAGCTCCATCGCGGGATTCGTGGGCGTCTCGAAGAACACAAGACTCGCACCGCTCTTCAACTCGTCTTCCAGACGATTCAATTCCGACTTGAGAAGAAACGAAGTTTTGATTCCGAGTAGCGGGAGCTGCTGACCGATCAGCTCTTGAGTTCCGCCGTAAACATCACCAAGGCATACGACGCCTTTCCGTCCGTGAGCTAAAAAGACCGCCGACTCGGCAGCCATGCCCGAAGCGAATACTAGAGCGCCTTCCGCTCCTTCAAGGGCCGCGAGTTTTTCTTCGAGGCTGAAGATCGTCGGGTTAAGGCCGTACCGAGTGTAGAGGGCTCCCGGCTTTCTTCCTTCGACAACATCAAGAATGTCCGAGGTTTTGTCGTAAACGAAGGTAGTTGTGTTGTAGAGGGGTGTATGGGGGCAGCCGTGGGCATCCTTGGTTTCGCCGGAGTGTACGCAAATGGTGGAAAGGTCATTCGTTTCGGTCATAAGGGCTCCCTAAATTGTGTTGTGAAGCAGGAATTACCGCCCTTGCCTTCAAAAAACAATCTAATAATCATTAGATTGTTAGATTTGATGGCGAAACGCTTCAAAACCGATTATGCTGCTGGGCTATGAAAGCAGTTTTCCTTGAGCAGTTTGCGAGAATCGGCAAGGCGCTATCCAGCTCGAGCCGCCTCGCATTGCTCGATCTCCTTTGCCAAAGCGAGAAGTCGGTTGAGACCCTCGTGGCTCAATCAGACCTTACGCTCAAAAACGTAAGCGCCCAGCTTCGTGTGCTTAAAGAATCGGGCCTCGTCACTTCACGCAAAGAAGGAAAGTACGTTTACTATTCCGTAAGTGACGACAAAGTTCCCGAATTCTGGGCGACACTTCAGGATTTCTCTTCACGTCAGTTGGCCGAGCTTCAATCAATTTCTCAAATGCTTATTGGCGATAGCGACAATCTCGAAAAGGTCGATCGGAAAACACTTCTTGCACGTGCTAAGCGAGATGAAGTTATGGTTATTGATGTGCGACCGAGGGACGAGTACGAAGCCGCACACCTGCCTTACGCGATTTCACTTCCACTGGATGAACTTAAGGCTAAACTCAAGCAACTTCCGAAGGACAAAGAGATCGTTGCTTACTGCCGAGGCCCATATTGCTTAATGGCCGTTGAAGCGGTTCACCTACTCAAGCGCCAAGGCTTCAAGGCTATTCGCCTCGATGATGGTGTCGGCGAGTGGCGAAGCGCCGGTCTGCCGATCCAAAAACGTGCTAAGATCGATCCGTCTGGTCATTATACGGCCAGACGGAGTGCGAAATAATTCCCAACCTTGATAAACGCATTCACCAGAAAGCAGTGCCAATACTCGAACTAAAATGGGTCGTCGGAACCTTCCAATTTATCTGTGACAACTTTATCGTACCGCCATCCAACTCTTACTCTTGTCGCCAATCAACCCCAACTCCTTCGCGCGTCTAAAAAAAGTAGCGCGAGACATCTGAAGAATTTCTGCGGCCCTGGAGCGATGGCCATTGGCTTGAATCAGGGCGTTTTCAAAACGTCTCTTTTCTTGGGATAAGATTGTCCCGCTGTGCTCCCGAATGATTGTCTTTGAAAACCTAGAGCTATATGTTTCCAATATCTCGGGCAGCACCTGCAGGACGTCCTTTTCTCTTATTACTCCTGTACTAGCGCGACTTATGAGTGTCTCAGTAACAGCTCGAAGTTGACGAATGTTGCCCGGCCAAGAATAGAGCTGAAGAAGCGCCAATGATTCGGTGGTGATCGATTTTTGCTGGACCTTAGGAAGTTTACTTATAAAGAAATGTACGAGTTCTGGTATATCCTCAGTTCGCTGCCTTAGAGACGGGAGCTCAAGAACTTCCGCCGCTATCCGGTAATAGAGATCTTCACGAAACGTCTTTTGCTCCACGGCTTTTTCTAAATTGACATGTGTAGCAGAGATACTGCGAAAGCTTACTTCTTTTTCATCAGTGGTACCAACGCGAATGATTTTTCGCTCTTGCAAAACACGTAGAATTTTACCTTGAAGCCGTAAAGGCATATCTCCGATTTCGTCTAATAAAACAAACCCACCTCGAGCCGCTTCAAATGGGCCAATGGAATCTCTATCGGCTCCAGTAAAGGCACCACGAACATGCCCAAAGAGAGCCGACTCAGAGAGTCCCTCACTAATGGCAGTGCAGTTGACCGGGATCAGTCTTCTAAAACGTGGATCGCTCATTTCAACAATGGCTTTTGCAACGACCTCTTTGCCTGTTCCTGTTTCACCTGATAGCAGGATATCGCGGATTCCCGACTTAACAAGCCGGTCGATCTGCGCTCTCAGCTTGACCATTCTCGGAGAGCTTCCAATCAACGCGACCGATGCGTGCGAAAGTTCGAGGGCACGGGTTTTTAGAATCCGTTGCTGTAAAACCAGATTGACGGCTCCGCTTATTTTGTCTGGACTAACGGGCTTGGAAACGAACTGGCTAACTCCCGCATTGAAAATTTCTATCAGCCTTTGCGGGTTAGTTTCAGCACTGACAACAATGGCGTCTGCGCCTCGATCAAGCGTTTGAATTTTCCGAAAGACTTCAATCCCGCTGCGAGCGTCGCCGACAAAATTTAAATCTAAAATAACAATGTCGTAGAACTGGGATTGAACGGCCTGGAGACCTTGATCAATGGAAGCGTAGCCATCTACAGAAAATGTGTCCTCAAAAACTGACGCTAGTTGGTCAATCCAAATTGTATCGTCATCCAGAACGAGTAATCGTGGCTTTGCTTTCATCACGTTCGTACCTCCGTATGATCAAAATACATTTCTGCACACCTACTTGGCTCAAGTCGCGGCAACGAAATTGAGAGACTTGCTCCTCCTAGCTTAGCTGAATCTCCAACGCTGATAGTTCCCTCATGGGACTCAATAATTTTTTTCGTTATAAGCAGGCCGAGACCTGTGCCTCTTACTTTGTCGCTATACATGAATCGAAATATTCTCTGACGATTCCCTTTTACGCCCGTTCCACTGTCATCAACGGAGATGTGAATCCCCTGAGTTCCTAAATCTTCGACTGCAATACAAACTTGGTGGGATTTTAACGTTCCCTTCGGAGGAATCCCGTAGGTGGATTCAATTGCGTTTTTGATTAAGTTAACGAAAACCCGGTGCAGTTGAATTGGATCATGAGGAAAGATTAGAAATGAAGTTTTACAATCAAGATTGATAACAACGTCTTTCTGGCCGGCCAAGTCCGAGTTCACAGAAATACTTTGCTTAATCGTATCGAGAATGTCTTGATCTTTTGGCTTTATTTGAATTCGTCGACTTCCATCGAGTGTACTTTCAATTATTTCAAAAACGACTGGCAAGCGAGCGTCACAGGCCTTGAAGAGATTTTCCAAAGACGTAGGCCTTTTCTCAGATCCTCCTTCGTGTTTTTTAACGAGCTCTGTCGCGAAGAAAACAGTATGAAGGGGCGTTCGTATATCGTGAATGATTCCGCTAGAAAGTTTTCCGATTAATGCCTGCTCCTTTTCAAACTCTTGGCGCTCGATAATTTCCGCGATTTTCTCTCCGAGCTCTCGAAATTCTCGGATTCTAAGATTGGGAGCCTTTGTCGAATGCCGATCAGCTAGAACATCTTCAACCCATGAGGCCAAACTATTAAGCGACCGTGGAACATCCCTCGATAGAACCTTAGCAATGAAAATTGTAAGAGTGAGAAACGCCAGGAAAAGCACACTAAGAATAAATGCGAAATTTTGGAGTAAATCTTTGCTAAAATGCGAATTTCCATTCCATTTTGTTTTGAACAGAAAGCCGAAAGTTGTTTCGCCCTCTTTGATGGATTTGACGATGGCTGATATGTCTCCAGCACGATTTGTACATTCATGATTATTTGAATCGATTTTACAGTCTTCAAAGGCCTTAGGAATATCGCTCAATGTGTTCAGTATCTGAATCTCTGAGAGGCGCTCTTCTTTTTTTATTTTTTCAAGGATGGCATTTTGCCCAGCTTTCTGTTCAGGAAGTAAAAATGTTGGGAGTATTTGATCCACTTGGACTCCGAGATTTACTTGGAGATCCTTTGCCGTTGCCGCTCGATCAAAATTATTTTGAAGCTCTGAAATTCCAAGCAAAAGAATATAGACGAGGATTCCGACCGAAAAGAAGGTCAGAAGAATCACTTTATTAATGCTGGACTTCAAAGATTTAGATTTCAAATCGAGCTCTCCGTCTTTGTTTCATCGGTGCTTAGAATCGACATCATGCAAGTGTTTCGATATTCACCGTGCCGAAAGTAGCCATCACGTAAAGTTCCTTCCTTGACGAATCCAACCTTCTCGTAAGCGGCCATAATCTTTTCATAAGAAGGGTCACACTCCAGCCAAATGCGGTGCAGATTCATTTGATCAAAGGCATAGCGGATTAAAGTCGATAAGGCGTCTTTCCCAAATCCGGAACCCCACTTTTCTTTTTTCCCGATATAAATCCAGATTTCAGCTCTTCTAGATCGTCCGCAAACTCCTCGAAGTCCTATTAGGCCTAGAAGCTTTCTGTCCTTCGCGTCCTCTATTGCGAAGGTAAGTTTTTCGGAGGAGTTGGTGCTCTCATTTTTTAGATATTCGAAAACGGCTGTCTTCGACATCGGATGAAATACGCCACGAGTTTTGTTAGATTCCTCGTCATTAATAAATTTATGAAAATCTTCGCCATCTTCCGGCTCAATGGCTCGCAGGACAACCTTTTCTCCTCGGATCATATCTATCCTCCCTTTCTATAGGGGATAACTTTATAAATTTGAAACCTTGTTGGTCCTGCAGTTAGCAAAACCATACTCTTGCTCGGTGCCGAAGCTGCATTTGGATACCGAAATTCGCCAGTCACGCCGCTGTATTCCTTGATTCTCGCAATTGAATCGTTGATTGCATCTCTTGTGTAACTTTTCGAATCCAAGATAGCCTGAATCAAAAGTTTCATTGAATCGTAGGCAAGAACCGCTGTGTCGTTTGGTTCTACCTTATACTTCTTAAAAAACTTCTTCTTGAAATCCAACGAGCGCTTTGTTTTCAAATCTGGGTGCCAATGAGAAACAGAAAAGGCCTTCACGGTTCGCTTGCCCAAAACCTTATAAAACTCTTCGCCGACATCACCCCATCCATCTCCTCCAAGAAATGGTCCGTCAATTCCCGCATCCTTCAAGGCAGCAACAATTCGAGTGGAGGGTAGTTCATAGTTTGGAACTAGGATTACGTCGACGGGTCTCTTTTTTAACTGCGCTATCGGGCTTGAAAAGTCCTTGTCGTTTTCTAGGGTCTGAATCTGATAAGTAAGGGTTCCACCCTTGGATCTAAATTGGTTTTCAAATGCTAGGGCTAGATCATTGCAATATGCACACTCGGCGTTAACAACAATTGCCGCAGATTTTGCTTTTAATTCGGTCAATGCAAAATTCGCTAAGCCTTGACCCATAAATGAATTGGTGAAGGATGCCATGTGCACATATGAACCGATATCGTCGATACGATTGGCCGTAGCGCTGGGTGTAATCATTGGTAGTTTTGCTGTCTGATGAATTGGTCCAGCCAAAAGCGCATGTGATGAAAAGTTATAGCCGAGAACCGCGATGACGTCAGAGGCCACCGCTTTTCTCGCTGCTTCCATGACTTTGACCTGATTCGTGCCGTAGTCGAATTCAGTGAATTTGATTTGAATTTTCTTTTTGCTCAGCGCCTCGGATGAATCTTGAACCGCGAGTTCTACACCCTTTCGAAAGTAGTCTCCATACGGGTTGGAGGTGCTTAGGCTAACCTCCGAAAAGTTTGATGCTATCCCGATTGGTACTTCGACAGCATATAACGAAAATGAACTTAAGAAAAAAACAGTGGCAAAGAATGATCTCATGTTGTTCCCAAAGCTGGTGATTGTTTAGTTGTTGTTTTCCATTTTGAAGCTAAGTGCTTCTTTAAGTCGCCGTTTACTCCGACGACTCCAATTCTCGGCTCGATCAATTCTGAAGCGGACGTGGCTTTCTTTTGAAAGTTAATCTTATTGTTGGGAACCCATGTGCATAGGTTGCGCACAGAAAGAAAGTCCTCTTCATCTGATGCAGTTATTGCCAAGGCGAAGTCGATTTTCGCGTCAGCTAGTCTGGATGTAATTTTTTGTAAATCGGAGACATTTAGAGAGTGCATTTTGTCGAATGAGATTTTAATTTTTATTTGGTTTTCTCTGCATGCTGCAAGAATGTCTTGGGTAGCATTGCCATTTTTCGTTAAAGTGGTAAGAATCCAGCGAGCGTGTGTTTCCAAATAGGTCTTAGAAGAAATACGACCTATGGTTTTCAAGATTGCAGGGAGTTGCGGATGGAGACTAGGTTCTCCTCCACGAATTGCAAAAGTAGTTTCGGCAAGTCCTCTTTTGTCCAAACTAGCCAATATTTTTTCTAAACTCTCTGGATCAAGATATAAATTTTCGGAAGCTACTGTAGCTTTATTGAGGAGAACATTGGGAGCATAACAACCTTTACAGGCTTGATCACAAACCTTCGTGACCTCGACAACGAGGTCAGGTTGGAACGAAAGATAATTTCGATTTTGCGCAAAACTAAACCTCCATTGTTTCTGAGATAACCAAACCGCAAAACCTACTATCGCCGTGCCGATCAGAATTTGCGGTGAAAGGAATTCGCCGGCCACCAAGATTCCCACCACAATCGCGACGGGCGTCTTCAAATGCATGGTCGATGCAATTGCAGAAGGCGATGCCTCCGCAATTGCCCGGTTCCAGATTACAAATCCAACAACTGAACAGACTAAGGCCAAGTAGATCAGAGACAACCAAGTTGTAAGCGTTGGAAGAGCCAGCAATGGAAATCGATAGATTTCATAAGCGCTGCAGGGAGCAATTATTGTGAGCCCAAAAAACATAGACAAAAATGTTAATGTAGCGGCGTTTATTTTTTCAGGACTCTCCGTAACACGTTTTGTGAGAACGACAGAGATTGCCAAGCACATGGATGCACCAAATGTGAGAAGAGATCCCACGAGCAACTCAGATTGGTTTGTATTGCCTATCAAATCTTTGCTCGACAAAATTAGGAGGCCGCCAAACATACCCAATACAACTGCTGCCCATTTCTCTGTTGATGCTCTCTCTTTTCTGAAAAAGAAATTGAAAACAACTAGGAAAAGCGGAGAGGTCAGCATGATGGCCGCAGAAAGGCCGGAAGGTATTATTTTGAGGCCCGCAAGTTGAAGCGGATAAAGAAGGCCGAAGCCCGCCAACCCGATCCACAAAATGCGCATCCAGGATTCTCTGCGCTTTGGCCACGTCAGTTTATACCGAAATGGCTTCTGTAGGACCCATAGAAACAGCAAAGCCAAAACGAATCGCAAGGCGCTTGCGGTAAATGGTCCCAGGTCATGTAAGCTCCATTTCGAAGCTAAAAACGAAGATCCCCATATGATGTTTGCTAAAGCTGCCAATACAAAAGGTGTGACGTACTTGGTGGGGAGGGATCTTGCGCTGGAACTAAGTTCCGTCGCAGGATTTCTCATTTTTCCCCCTCCATCCGCATTAAGGCGAATGGAGGGTTCATTTCTCCTATGAGACTCTAAGATTGTCAAATATCTGATATCTCTATCAAATTTAAATATATGGTGAGA
Source organism: Pseudobdellovibrionaceae bacterium (assembly GCA_044229295.1). Classification (GTDB taxonomy): domain Bacteria; phylum Bdellovibrionota; class Bdellovibrionia; order Bdellovibrionales; family Bdellovibrionaceae; genus JBGATJ01. The sequence goes on along the minus strand of JBGATJ010000003.1, from coordinate 16,484 downwards.
CTCGAGTCTCAGATGTGAGACTGAGTCTCACGAAAGTGAAAATGCCTAGTAGATTCTGAAGGTTGGTTTAAATTTTAGTCGTATGGATGAAATGAAAGTCCAATTTTAGGAATTGAGTTTGTGAAATATATTCACGCTCAATCATTCTGAGTAATGAAATCAGAATCGTGTCGGCCCCGCCAGAATGTAAAAACACCGGCCGCAAGCAAGACTGATAGGACAGACAATAGAATTAAGTATGGAAAATCTGTCGTAGCCGGAAGAAGAGTGCCAGCGCCATAGAGTCCTAACGTAGCAATACTGGTCAGGGCATTCGCGAAGCCATTTACTTCACCTCGAACATTTTCGTGGATGCCAATCTGTCTGATTTGCATTTCTCCTAAACTGAAACCATAGAGACCGATTCGTGAGCATAAAATGAAAAACAAAAATCCAATTTGTCCAATTGTGCCCGTTACAGAAAAACAGCTCAGCGCCAGAATCACACAGCAAGCTTGAAGCCAAACGAAGTATTGGCTCGCGATTACTAGCCCGAATCTTTTGACAACTTTAGGGAAAAGAAAAGTAGCGCCAACTCCGAAAAAAGCGCCCATTCCTCGAAATACGCCAATTTCCCATTCCGGGATATGCCAAGCATCTTTCAAAAACGCCGTGAGAAGGACGCCATGAGGACTTAAAACTGAGAGCCACAGAATAGCATAGGCTAAAACGGCGAGAGCGACAGGTTGCTTAAAGAAAGCTCGCCATCCTCGAGTAAATTTAGCAAGGAATTTTACCTGGATAGACCTACCGACAGTTATTTTTTCTTTCAGCAGATCAGGCCTATCACGAAAGATCGAATTGAGAAGAAAATATTCGGGAAAAAACGAAACCAAGTTCCACAGTACAATTACCAAGAAGCCGAAAAGTGGGAAATGGGATGTCTCCATCAAAAGCAAAACACCTGCTAAAATGGGCGCCGAGACTTCTGTGATAAGATCAACTTGACGTAGTCGGCTGTTGAACGGGGCCAACTCGCTCTGGTCTACACTGGCAGGTACGAGGTCATTAGCAATTGCAATATCCATAAAAGCAGAACCAAGACTCGCTAATATTCCACCCAGTATAAGAGCGCCAAATACACAAAGCGGGACAATCGATCCCCACTGCGGTTCTGTCGAACTTATGGCGGAGAGAAAAAATACTGAGATTCCTCCAATGAGGACACCAAAAAGTTGAAGAAAGATTCCAACTTTTGCCGCTTTAGGGCGACTTTCTTTGTCGATATAGGAGGACAGTCTCGGAAGAAAAATGACGTGCAATAGCCTGACTAAAAAGTAATACAAGGCTGCGACCCGCAACTCGCCGGGCAATATTTTTAGTAAAACGAGAGGGACGGCAAAATCCCAGGCTTGATCTCCGGATCTGGTGAGAAATCGACCAAGGAGTAATTTTTTTGCGACGGCGCTTAACTTCATATGCTCCTGTCTTGAGCAAGTAGGGCATCAAGTTCGGCCTTAGCTTCGTAATAATCTCGGTAAAGGTCGATTTGGCGGCTCTTGTATTCATAGTATTGCTGAAAGGAACCCAGAAGGTCAGGGCCATTCTTTACTCCTCGTCGATACTCGTCTTGAGTCAATTTTAAATATTTTTCAGATTTTCCCATTGCAAGATCAGTGGCATTTATTAAATCATAAAGAAGCTTCAGATCGTGGCGCAATTCGTGGTCCGCCGCTTTTACTTCTCGAAGTCGGTGCGCCTTAATCTTTTCTACAGATTTGGATTCAAACGCTTTTGCGCTTGCTTCAGTTCTGTCCTCCAATCCTTGTCCTAAGTTAAATCCAACTTTTACTCCAATTGTCCACTCGGTGTCCCGCCTCAGTGCCCGAGAATACTCATCACTCAATGAAGGAATTCCGTAACTTGAGTAAACATCTAAGCTCGGTCGCCACCAACGAGATGACATTTCAGCTTTTAGAGCCTCTGTATTTTGTTTTTCGTTGAGATTGGCCACATCGATGTGTTTCCTCACGTCGAGGGGAGCGGCTTCACTGTCACTCTTGTTGAGCTTTGGGAAATCACTTTGAATCTCGAGCGATTCATGTTCATCGCTTCCTAAGGCTACGCTGAGCCTGTTTTTCAATAAGTCACTCTCAAGTTCCATCTTTCTAACTTCTTGATTTAAGAGAGTCTGCTGTAGTTCGAATTGAACCGTATCAGCTGCAGTGGCAATGCCGGCACCAGATCTGCGCCTCGCAGATTTCAAATTGGATTCATTTTTTTCAACGCTTTCTTTCCGGTGTTTAATTTTTTGCGTCAGAGCAACGAGTTTCCAATAGGTTTGTCGTGCTTCGAGCAATTCTCGTTGGAATTCACGAGAAAGGTCATATTTTGCCGATCGAACGCTGGACTCCTTGATTTTATCATCCAGGTAGTCTTTTCCACCGCGATAGAGATTTAGCTCAGCTCCTACCTTCCAGTAGCCCTGACGTTCTAAGGGGTCTGAACCTGTTTTAAATTCTTCCGCACCAACTTGAGCTGAAATGTTTGGAAGAAACGAACGGGCGAGGCGGCCCATTCGTTCTTCATGTGCTTTCACAGAAAGGTGAGCGGCCTGCACGTTTTCATTCTTTTCTCTGACCAAACGCGGAAGGTCTTCAAACTGAACAACATTCGGCTGGGAACCTTCTCCGTATACAAATGGTCCGACTAAAGAGAACACCAAAAAATGCAAAACTCGCATCACCATATAAATTCCTATTCGTTTCTAAGATTTTGAAAGGCCGCCAATAGCTCTTGATTGTCTTTCTTCATAGTGACTTCAACGCTATAATTCTGTGCCGTTCCAGAAGGAAGTTTGCCAACGAAAGCTTTGTCATCCGCCTTCAAACTAAACTTTTCTGCTTTTTTACTATCCTCCTTGGATTGATAGAGTGCCGCAGCACTTTCGCCGAATGACTTCGCAGAAACGGGCGTGCCGCTCATATCATAAAGATAAACGCGCGCCATTCCTCCTGACCTTACCAATTCGGCTTTGTACAGAACATTGGCGCTAGATCCAGAGTCTGACTTCAGCACGACAGGCGCCATGACGCCTCCCTTTCTGCCCGAGTCTTTCAGCTTCGGACCATGACCCTCGTCATGGGCAAATGCCGCGCTCGAAAACCCAATTGCCACCGCTACCATTAGTATTGTCTTCTTCATCTCCACTCTCCTTTGTTGTTATGAGGTTGATGAGACATATATTTTTCAATCGCTTTTTTTCCAAATTTAAGAAACATCGTTGGTGTAACGATAAGGTCCAGCAAGGATAAAGAATCTCTTTACCTGGATCTCCTTTGGAAAGCAGTAGAGGAACCAATGCTAACGCTGCCGTGGACGCGGTCATTAGAACGGGCACCAGGCGCTCGAGGGAGCCGCGAATGACCATCTTCGCGTTAAACTCTTCGCCTTCTTCTTTCATGAGATGGAGATAGTGGCTTATGAGAAGAATCCCATTTCGAGTCGCGATTCCACACAACGTGATAAACGCAACTAACGTCGCTACTGACAAGGTTCTCTCTGTAATGTAAATGGCGACGATACTGCCAATGAGAGCTAACGGGACATTCAACATAACTTGAAAGCTAAGAGTTGCAGATCTGAAATGAATATAAAGAACCACAAAAATGCCAAGCAACGAGAGCAATCCGAGCCACAGGATTCGACGGGAGGCTGCTTGCTGGCTTTCGAATTGCCCTCCCAGCTTCATGAAATATCCTTCTGGGAAACTAATTTTTTCGGCAATCGTTTTTTTAATGTCCGTGACTACGCTTCCCAAATCTCTGCCTTGAGTATTAGCGGAAATAACAATTCGTCTTTGCATATCTTCCCGATTAATCATATTCGGCCCGCTGGCTTCATGAACTTCTGCGATGTCATTGACACGCACACCTTGGCCAGTGGGTGTGAACTTTACCAAAGTTTCGCCAATTTGTTTCGGTGTCGAACGAGACTGGTCATCTAACCGCATGAAAACATCATGAATTCTTTGATTCTCTAACAAGCTAGTTACTGATTCGCCATTCAATGCGATTTCCAGATCCTCCGCGAGTGTTCCGCTTCGCAACCCAAACTGACTTGCGGCCTTGCGATCGACTGAAATTTTAAGTTGCGGAATCAATACTAACGGCTCGGTTTGCAGATCAACAATTCCAGTCGTGTTACTCAGTTCATCGAAGATCTCTCCGCCCAGACGCCGCAATTCCGCAAGGTCCGGACCAAAAACTTTGACCGCAATTTGGGCGCGTACTCCCGAGAGCAAATGATCCAAGCGATGACTAATGGGTTGACCTAAGTTCACGTAAACATCGCCGGTCTTTTCAATTCTCTCTCGAATTTCCTGAAGCACGATATGACGTGGCCTACCACCTTCGTTGAAATCGACATCGATTTCACTCCAGTGGACCCCCTCCGCGTGCTCGTCCATTTCTGCACGCCCAGTTCTTCGAACTGTCGATTTCGCCTCGGGAACCGACAAAATTGCCTCTTCAACCTTAATTCCAAGTGCATCTGACGATGCCAACGAAATTCCCGGTGCTGCTGCGACCCCTATAGTTGCTGTCCCTTCGTTGAAGGCCGGCAAGAAATTACGGCCCATTAAAGGCAGTAAAGCGAGGGAACTTACGAGGAGAATAGCGGCACCAGAGAGGACCAAATAGGGCCTAGGAAGTGTGAGATTGAGTACATGTATTGCCTGTTTTTTTAAAAATCGAACTAGGAAACCATCAACCTCAGCGTGTACGGCCTTTGATGTTGGCAAAAGGTAAGAACAAAGTATGGGAGTCACCGTTAACGACACAAAGAGGGATGCAATAATTGAAATAATGTAGGCGACTCCTAATGGAACAAACAACCGACCCTCTATCCCTCCGAGCACAAATAAAGGAATGAAAACGAGAACAACAATAATTGTCGATAGCACAATGGAGTTTCGCACCTCGGATGATGCTTCATAAATTACCCGCAAGAATCCTTTCGGAGAATTCGCTGCCTTGTTTTCTCGAAGGCGTCTGAATACGTTTTCGACATCTACGATTGCATCATCAACAAGCTCTCCGATTGCAATGGCAAGGCCTCCGAGAGTCATCGTGTTTATACTTAGTCCCATGATATGAAACACGATCGCAGTAACCAGTAGACTCAGTGGGATGGCGACCAAGGTAATAGAAGTCGTCCGAAAATTCATAAGGAACAAAAACAAAATGATCATGACCATTATCACGCCATCGCGCAGAGCCTCTTCGACGTTCGCAATTGCGCTTTCAATAAAATGGGACTGTTTGAAAAGATCAGTCTCGAGCTTTACCCCTTCGGGGAGCGTCTTTTGCATTTCAACGAGTTCTCTATCAATGGCTTTAGTGAGATCTATAGTGCTGGCATTCGGCTGTTTCTGAATCGTCATGATGACAGAGTGTTTGCCATTGATACTGCCTTCGCCTCTCTTCGCTTTGGCTCCAATCCTTACGTTAGCGACGTCCTTCACGAGAACAGGTTTTCCAAAATGCATTCCGACTAGGGAGTTTTCAAGATCCTCCAGAGTGGTTACTCTTCCTATTGGACGAATTAAAAATTCTTTGTCCCCAATATCGATAAATCCGCCAGTCGTATTTTCACTAATCTCGGTCAACGCATGTTTAAGATCCTCCAGCGAGATGGCGGCTCTCTGAAGTTTCTCACTAGAAATTAGAATCTGGTACTGCTTGACCTCACCGCCCATAACAACGACCTGGCTGATTCCTGGGATTGTCATAAGTCGAGGTCTAAGTGACCACTCAGCAAGGGTGCGAATATCCATCGGAGAGACTTTATTCTCTGGGCTCGTCACCCCAACAAACTGAATTTCTCCCATGATGGACGTGACTGGTCCCATCACGGGAAGCATTCCCGCTGGAAGGCGACCCTGCAACAATTGAAGGCGTTCTGCTACAAGCTGCCGATTCTTAAAAATCTCGGTTCCCCAATCAAACTCAATATAAACAATAGAAATGCCGATACCGCTGCTAGATCGCAGCCTCAGAACGCCCGGCGTGCCGTTGAGCACTGATTCAACAGGAAGGGTCACGAGGGTCTCGACCTCTTCAGGCGCGAGACCATGAGCTTCGGTTAGAACCGTCACTGTCGGACGATTGAGATTAGGAAACACATCAACGGGGAGTGTGGGCACAAGCCACGCGCCGTAGACGGAAACCGCGAGTGCGAAAATGAGAACGGTAAACCGATGTTGAAGCGAAAATCGAATCAAAGCATTGAGCATTTTGGTACCCACAAGTCGAAATTAATCTAATTCATTGCGACCAATCCGAAGAATGGTCGCAAACTAGAGATCACTTTTTAAAATTAGAGAAATTACGCTATCGGAGGACGAAAAATAGACCCGAGGCACGGATCGCATGGCGGGATTAAATCATATAAGGAATGATGAGAATCAGGGGACGGTTTCGAAATCGGCATGATCGACTGAGACGGCGTAAAATAAATTGCAGTCCCAGTGATTAAAATTTCATGTGTATGAGTTTGACTGTTGGAGTGGTCGTTGGTTTCACTACCGGTGGACCTAGCCTTCTTGCTGTCGGATTGCTCGGGGACATCATGGCCATGGTCGTGATTGTCTTGATCGCTATGGGAATGAGTCATTTCAATTTTTGTAACTGAACCAAATGCGATTGCCGAACTAACTTGCGTCAGCCCAATGCAATGACCGAAAAGAAGAAATATTGACAAAAATTTGGACACACACTCGATCTTCCACGATTTTTTCGAAAAAGCAAACTCATTCAATATTTCTCGGGCGTTCGCATGATTATGAGCATCAATTGGTTTCGTTGGCTAAGTTTTTAGCCGAAAACTGTTACTGAAATCCCCTGCTCTCTCTAAAGAGCCTTTTCTAAGACCCATTTTGAGAAGCCGAAGGCGCGTGGAGGGTTAGGTTTTTCGCCTCCACTACTCGAGGTAGTAGCTGTGAGATTAGCTTCGTTCGTCGGAAGGTAGATTAGGACCGTTGACGGCTTTTGTAATAAGAGCGGATCCAACTCCGCAATACAAGCTGAGCGAAATTCCGCCAAAATTGTTTTTAAAGTTTTGAGGTTTTTGATCCGGCCTCTCAAATTTTCGAACTACATATCCATGACTTCATTGTATCAATCAGAAAGCACTTACCGATTTCCCGAAAATAAAGGCCTGCACATCGTCTTTTTTCGGCAACGGATCATTCAGTAAACAGGCCAACTACTGGCACTCATTGCTAATGCGCACGAAACCAGGTACTGAAAGCGTGGTCAGTTGAGCGGGGGATGTCTATTTTGGCGCAGTTTCATGGTTTGTTTATCGGTATTGATAAATATAAGTCAGTCGAGGTCAACGAGCTAAAATGCGCAGTTCGCGATGCTGCATCCCTCTACTCCATTTTTTCTGATACTTTTGGCGCAGGCGGCACCAAGTTGATGATTGACGCTGAAGCTACTCGCAAGAACATCATGTTCGATTTTGAGAATAGACTGTTCAATGTTTCTCCCGACGATTTTGTCGTTATCACGTATTCGGGACATGGCTCGGACAACCATCATTTGGTCACTCATGATCTCGATCCAAGTAACTTCTCAGCTACCTCCATCGCTCTTGAAGAACTTGTCGATTTTTTTAAAAAGGTTCCGGCTAAAAATCTGTTTCTTTTGTTAGACTGCTGTTTCAGTGGTGGAGCAGGGGCAAAAGTCTTTCACCATCAGATTGGGAGGCGGAACATTGAGAGCACCGAGACAATACTGAATAGGATAGGCGGGCAAGGTCGCCTTATTTTCACAGCATCTGGTGCGAATGAAGAGGCAATCGAAGACCGAAAAAAAGGACATGGCTTATTCACCTACTATTTTGCCGAAGCGCTCCTTGGCAATCCAGAAGTAGCACAAGGCGGATCGATTAACCTTTACGCCTTGCTAGATTTTGTAACAAAGCAGGTTACTGCGGCAGCTGAAATTTTTAAACATGCGCAGGCGCCGACATTCAGAGGATCAGTTGAGGGCGACCTTACCTTTCCAATTTTTAAAAGGGGCGATATCTTTGCCAGATATTTTCCGGAAAAAAAGAGGGCGGAAGTAAGCAGTCTAATCCAAACACTTTCCGGCCTCGGAATTCCAGATGCGATTTTAGAGATTTGGAAAAAGAAAATTCCTTCGCTCAACCGGCTCCAACAAATTGCGATTAATGATCATAATCTTTTTGATGGAGATCATCTTGTAGTTTCGGCACCTACTTCAAGCGGTAAGACAATGATTGCCGAGATTGCGGCAATTAATTGTTTTTTTAAAAATGAAAGGACTGTCATTCTTTTACCTCTTAGAGCACTCGTAAATGACAAGTTTGAGGATTTTCAGTCAAAATATAGTGAATACGGAATCCGAATTGTCAGGGCGACCGGAGAAATTAGCGACGACATCAAGAACTTCCTGAAAGGTCGCTATGATGTTGCGATCTTGACCTACGAAAAATTCTCAAATTTGCTACTTGGTTATCCTTTCATCTTGAATAACCTTGGTCTGGTCGTCGTCGATGAAGCGCAAATGTTAACTGATGCAAGTCGGGGAATAAATCTTGAGTTTCTTTTGACCTTATTGAGAAGTCAGCGATTGCACGGACAAGAGCCACAGATACTTCTGCTTTCTGCAGTGCTCGGCCAGACCAATGGATTAGACCGGTGGCTTGGCGCTAGGCTCTTAAAACATACAGAGCGACCCGTGCCTCTTCAAGAAGGGTTAATTTGTGGAGATGGAAGCTTTAGATATTTAGACAGTGATGGAAATGAAACGAGAGAACGTCTAATAGTGCCAGAGAGACGCAAAGGCAGTAGCCAAGACTTGATAGTTCCGCTGGTCAGAAAGTTAGTGGCCGATAATGAAAAAATAATTGTTTTTAGATCAACTCGTGGAGAAGCAACGGGCGCTGCAAATTATTTAGCAACCGAACTCAAGCTTCCTCCCGCGATTGAAGTTATAAGGTCATTACCCGATGGAGATACTTCAGCATCGTCAGCAGCTCTGAGAAATTGTCTAAATTCTGGAGTGGCGTTTCATACTTCTGACCTTGATAGAGATGAACGTGCCGTTGTGGAAGCTGCATTTCGTGATCCAGATGGAAAGGTTCGCGTCCTTGTCGCCACTACCACTGTAGCTATGGGAATCAATACTCCAGCTTCATCTGTGATAATTGCTGGCCTAACCCATCCCCAAGATCAACCATATTCAGTTGCAGAATACAAAAATATGGTTGGTAGGGCTGGTCGCCTCGGATTTGTTGAAAAAGGTAAATCATTTACTGTGGCTTTGAACGGAGCTGAAGAACATAGATTTTGGAAGCACTATGTTTTAGGATTGCCAGACGATTTGCATTCAAGATTCGGTTCTGGAAATCTTCTCTCGATTGTTACTCGAGTTCTTGCAACGGTTTCTTCGACGAAAGCTATGGGAATGCAAACCCAGGACATTATTGATTTCCTTCAGCATAGTTTTGCTGCTACCCAACGTACCTCAGGCACCAAGGAATGGACTTCCGCAAACATAATTCAGACAATTACAACGTTAGAGCGCAATGGTTTAATTGAAATCGATCAATTCGGTTATAGATTAACTGCTTTGGGGAAACTTAGCGGTGAAACTGGAGTAGAGGTAATCAGCATTATAAATTTGGTCTCGGCCCTTCGCGGGAGTAATTTAGCGGAAGTTTCAGAAACTGATTTGATTTACGCCACACAGATCGCTGTCGAGTTAGACAACGTTTATTTTCCTACTAATAGAAAAAGTCATCAGGAACAGGCGCGATGGAGAGACTTCGCTGCCCGGTCAGGTCTTTCGCGTGCAATTCGGGCGTCTTTGGAAAAAAATCTTAAAGACGCGTCAGACGGCACTTGTCGATTTAAAAAGGGGGCAGCGTGCAAGCTGTGGATTGACGGAGTCGACCTCAAGATGGCTGAAGAAGAATTACTTCAGCATATGAGGGATAAAGATGCAGCGGGATCCATTCGTTCAACCGCTGGGAGAACGCGAGATCTTTTACCAGTCACTTCACGAATTTGTGAAATTCTTAATGGCGAAAGTGTTAGGATTTCAAATCTGAGCGAACATCTCATGATCAGGCTGGAACTCGGAATTCCGGAAGATGTAGTAGAGCTAGCAAAACTGTTTGGCAATAATCTTAATCGAGCAGAATATTTGGCGCTACAGACTTCTGGTTTGACTAAGCCAGCTCATGTTTTCGAAAACCTACAGCGCGTCGACAATATAATTTCTAGTGCTCGAAAGCGAGAGTTCATCCGTGAACGCCTACTAGATCCCGTATCCGCGAGTAGAAGTGGAAAAATTCGCTGAGTGTGGTGATGGCAGTAGGTTTGTGGAAAGTCGAAGTTGCACCATTTAGGTGAGCGTCAAGAAAGTTATCATAGAAAGGGCTAACAGCCCGGCCCTACGTAAAGTTTGTTAAGTTTATTCATTAATTCCTCCGATCTCGTGAGCATAAAGCCCATGTTTATTCTGAAAGTAGACACTGATATAGCTGCTGGCGTGAAAGAGTGACGGATTTAATTTTTGATGGAGGTACATTTTTTTAATTATTACATGGGAAAGTCATCGAGTAAGGCGGTGTCGGCAATTCCTTTTCAGCTCCGCAAAAATTGGCTCCGCTTTGATGTGCGTTTTCCAAACCTTGGACGAAATACAACCGAGCACGAGTAAAGTCAGTATCCTTGAGGTTCGCCTTAATAAAATTGCTATTGTCTAAATTTGATTTCTGAAAAGAGGCGCGTTCTAAGTTGGCAGATTTAAAGTTTGCGTAGGTTTGTGCATTTCCTATGAACTGAGTACCCACCGCCGTAATTCCCACAAATGAACTGCTGCCAAAATTTCCATAGCGCAACGTAGCTCCACTAAGATCTGCGCCGTCAAATTTCGTTCGAGAAAAGGCATTGCCTCCTCCGAAACTAGCATTGCGGAGATCGGCATTCGAAAAATTTGCTCCCCAGGTTAGTCCATCAATCATTTGCATCGAAACTAGTTTTGCATGGGAGAAGTCTGCATCTTCCAAATCCGCCCCATCCAAAATGGCATGGCTCAAATCCGCGAAACTGAAATTTGCCTGTTTTAGATTAGTGCCCCTGAGGTCGGCGCTTCTTAATTTCTTTCCTTGAGCCTGAATTCCAGAAAGATCACCGCATTGCCCCCAATAGCCAGGGTTAAATCCCGATCGTTTTTCAGGATCAGAACGACGATAGCAGTAGTGATATTCTGACTCATTATCTCGAGGCAGCCAGCGATATCCTTGATCTTCGGCATAGGACGAAATCGAAAAAATAAATAAAATCAGGCTAGAAGTTGTCCGGAAAATTTTAAAGTGTTTCATGGTCGCTCCTTTTTTCGCCATCCACAAAATCGTGGAGGCTTCTTTTAAACCTTTAGGCACGTCGCTCTATTCCGTGACCGTTATTCGAAAAAATGTTCGCTATTACCTCTTGGATTAAAAAGAATTTCTTTTCAACGCAGAATGGTTCTATAAAAAATTGAAAAGTTTTAGAAACCAAACTGGCGAGTTCGCAGTGAATTGAGCCTCGGTCACTTTGTCCATGCCCGAGAGGATGAGGACTGCCGAGTCTCATATGTTCTCCCGTGGAAAGAGTGGCAAGCGCCGCGGTTATACTAGGCGGGCACACGAAATTTGTGGCAGGTTCCAAAAAAAATGGTCAAGAGTGAGCTTTCAAAAAGCGTTACATTCGAACGATTCTGCCACAAGCTAAGCCATCGACGCGGCTATGTACGACTTGCAGGTGCCGAATATAATCCGGATTGCCTATCCGCATGGTTTTAAATATCGTGTGCTGTCAACGGTCGTTTATGGGTGCCATTCGAGTCTTATTACTATTTTTGTTTACAGCTATTGCAGAAATTGTCGGCTGCTATCTTGCCTATCTATTTTTGCGGGAGCAAAAAACAATTATGCTTTTGGTTCCGGCGGTTATTTCCCTTGGAGTATTCGCCTGGCTCCTTACGCTTCACCCAGAGTATGCAGGCAGAACTTATGCAGCCTACGGCGGGGTGTATGTTGCAACTGCCGTAGCGTGGCTATGGTTGGTTGAAAAGCGCACCCCAGACGTATGGGACCTTTTGGGTTCGTTCCTTGTTATTGCCGGCGCATTAATTATTGCTTTCGCCCCCCATAGTCGCTCGAATCTCTCCCTCTAAATACTCATGTCATACCAAAAGATATTGAAATTTGTATTTTTATGGGTAGCTAAAAGAACTAATCTGATCGCCTGTCAGAGGTGGCTCGAGACACTTAGAAACCAATTCGGCAGATAATTTACTACGTACGTTTCCATTTTCTTGTCTAGGCCAGTCAGCATGAGTGCTGCTATTAGCGCAACGGAAGCCCCAAGTAGTTTGCTTCCATACTGATTCATGAAAATCAGACCTTTTTTCCGTCGAAGCAGTGTTGATTTAAATCCATATGCGATCGCTAAAAGAGGAAGACTAAGCCCAACTCCAAATACGAGCATCATTCCTGTTGCTTGAAGTTTACTGCCCTCTAGGCCCGCAAGTCCAAGAGCGATACCCAGTGTCGGACCTACACAAGGACTCCAGGCCGCTCCTAACAGACCGCCTATCGCAAATTGACCAAACCAGCTGTTGGAATCAATCGCGTGGGAAGTTATAAGAGAATGATTCGAAATCCTTTGAAAAACTTCACTCACTTTATCTTTTAGGTATGGCACTAATAGAACAGTTCCGAACAACAACAACATAACTATAGAGACCAATCTAACTTGTTCTTCCGAGAGACCAATCAAGCTCGTCATCGAGCTAAAGGCAATTCCCATGAAAGTTAAAGAGGCGACCATCCCCAGCGCAAGGAAGACGGGGCCGGCTTTAATTGAACTTGTAGAGCTTCCTACCATAATTGGAAGTATAGGTAGGACACAGGGAGAGAGAGCTGCCAGAACTCCGGCAGCCAAGCTTAAGATGTAAATCGTCATTTTTTGAACTCCATAACTAATTGATCAAATTTAATGGCAGACTAGTAGAAAGTTTTCTGTCGTCCACTTAACTCCACGTTTTTTTACATTTATGATTGGGGCATTCATCAAAATGCCTCTGAACTTGCCATCTTTATCTCGACGATCACAAACAAGTCCTTTGTACCACGTTGTGAGATTTGCGCGGATCAATCCGGTGCGACAGTCAACGCTTCCCTCATCCGCAAATTCAATCAGTGATGCGCCTCCATCGTTGAAACCCAAGATTCGGGTTGTTAACTCCTGCCACTCTCCGATGCCGCCTTTTTTATAAGACGAACACGTCACATCCAAATCGGCATTTTCTTGAGCGAATACCGTTGTGCCACTCATTAGAAAGATGACTGTTATGAATATTTTCATTCTTCCTCCGGGTTAATTCGTTTTTATATTTTCACTGATTAATTGCTGAATTTTTTCTTTACGAGTTTCTCCTTGGATCCGAGCGATTTCTTTTCCTCCATTGAAAACCAAGATCGTGGAAGGACCTCGAACCGGTTTTTTAAGGTGTTTTCTGAATTCGCTCGTTTCATCAAAGTTCGCCATGAGACCGTGAACATTTTCGAGAGGCTTCTCATTGAGTGCAGATTCCAGGCTTGGCTTTTGGACCTTACAGGATCCACAGGAATCAGAATGAAAGGCGACTACGAAAGGACTTCCAGATTGTACATATTCAGAAAATTTTTGTTCTGAAAATGGCTCGCTGGGCGCAGCGAAAACGTGTGGGAAAGACAGAAGAATCGCCGAAACTAAAATTGATTTAACCATTTGAACTCCTTTTCTCTGAAAGCAAAATTGCTTGCAGGTTCTTAAAAGGGAATAGGCACAAAAGGAGAATGCGTGACCAAAAATTTAATCAGATCAGATTCTTCGGTTTACGCCGTCGATTGTAAAACGACTGGAATAAGTATTAGCTGTTCTCGAGTATTTTTTGAAGGTCATCGGGAGCCGTCTTATTAGCAAACATGCTAAAATTTGAACGACCAGGATTTCCCAAAGGAGTTAGCTTGAGCAGAGAACTAGGTGCTGCTAGCACCAGACGCGGAATTTGGCCAAGGGCTTCTTTCCAATCGCTGCTTTGAACAGCGAATCTTAACATCATCCAATGTACTTGTGAATGCTTACCGAAACCTCTGACTTAGGATATGAGCTCTCTCGAGATGGAGCCATACCTCTGCGACGGTAACTTTCGAACGGTCAGCAAGACAAAGGCGGACGGAGTCGATTTCGAACTGAAGTTTCTCTCTAAGACTTGGCGACTTCATTATTTTTTGGCGGAATTAGCTTTAACGGTTGTCAAAATGCCGAGGTCCTTCAGCATGTCTACCTGGTCGACGACTCCCCAGTGTTCAACAAGTTTCCCGGCTTTGATTCTTAGTATATCAGCCGTACGCCGAGTGATTCTTTTGTTTGTGGGAGGAACACCCATAAACTCACCCTTATGAGTCCCGCTCCATTTAAGATGGAATGAAACAAGATCGCCCTCGGCAATGACATTTTCTATTTCTCCGGCATAATCAGGGAAAGCTTTGAAAAGCGCAGCTGCATATTTCTTGAAAGCTTCTCTTCCCTGGGGAAGGCCAGGTTGATGTTGGACATAATCTTCAACCACATACTTATCAACTGCATCTGCATTTCGACGAAGGAAAATCTGGGTTATCGCATCTACTGCTACATCTTTGGATGTCTTTGAAGATGAAGCATTTTCTTGATTAGCTTGATCTGCGTACCCAAAAGCGGATATCAGAGAAAACAATAACATGGCTATAATTGACTTCATTTAACTCTCCAATCGATTGCTAAGTTAGCGACCTTTTCTGCCTTTGAAAGACCGAGAACGAAGATATTGATGAACCTAACAGCGCCACAAACAATCCAACTATCGCTCCGATTTCAAGAGACATACAGCCAAGCGCTGCAGTCAAGGCGGCAATGAAGAGAGCAATTAAGAAAGACTTGCTTCTATGTTGGCGTCGACTCTGTCCGATAAACTTACCGACGACAATTCCGGCTATTACACCACTGAGACCACAAAATACGATTTCAAGATTGTTCCGACAGCAAATTCCAAGAATATGAAGAACCAAAGGGATAGTAAATCCAATAATTCCGGCAATGAGACCCGGTCCAACTGCAAATCCATATTCTTGACCTCTCCACTTCAAAGCAACAACTGTAATGGCCAAAACACACCCAATTACCAAAGGAACAATTTCGAAACCTCCACACGTATAAAGGGAGAGAATAACAATTGGGACCACAACCCAAAGAAGTCTCGAAGCAGCAATAAGACGCCCTTTTTCATAGGCACCGCGAACATGAGTTTTGATTTGGTCGCTATTCATGTTTCTCGCTCCATTTCTCGCGCAGTCTTCCCATTGCTCGCTGTAATCGCTTTCTGAAAGTCGCTGCTGGAATCGCAGGACGCTCCATTTCGAAGATCGCCATATGAATTGTTTCGCGATCTTGTATTCCAAGTTCTGCAAGTGATTCATGGATTGCACGCTCCATGCTATCTTGGATCAAGGCTTCTTCGGCATTCGGTGCTTCGTTGGGGTGACCCGATAGGACCTCATCGCTGATTGACTCTTCCTTGCGTCGTCGAACCTTCTGGCGGTAGGTCTTACACTCAAATGCCGTGATACCCAAAATCCACGAAAGTGCATCGCGACGAGTATCGAATTCTTGGGCTCTACTAAAAACCTTCATAAGAGCATGTTGTGCGATGTCCTCGGCATCGTGGGAAATACCGATGGTTTTGATGGCAAAACGATTTACTAAAGGCCAGCTTGTCTCATAAACAAAATCAAACGCACCGCGATCTCCATCAGCCAGTTGAGACATTGACGTATTCAATTTCGAGCGCAGGTCAGCATTCAATCGTTGGGCTCCAGTTCATTCCTAGGGCACGCTTACAATATATAGGCACAAGAATCGGAAGTGTGACACCGGGACTATTAAGTATCAACAAACAGGTTTCTTGTCTTACTCTGTCCGCATGAGTTGCACCTCCGATGGCTTGCCGCATAATGTAACTATGTTTGACTCCGTACTTGAGTACGGGGTGTAGACTTTTTGTTATACACATGCCAAGGAGGCAACATGAAATCTACGGACAAAAATGGAAAACTAGCTTGTGCCGGAGCCGGAGGAAGTCTTGGTCTCGCTGCTCTTGCGGGAGCTTGCAGTGCAGGTTGCGGGTTAGCTGCAGCGCCTTTAGCAGGAGTTCTAGGAAGTCTTGGTCTAGGAGCAATTGCTTCGGTTCTGCCTCAACTAAGAGTCCCATTCATCCTCATTGCCGTTGCTTTGGGAGTCTATTCTTTACTTTACTTTGTGCGAGCAAAAAACGCGGCTGGCGCAGCCATTTGCGGTTGTGTGCTGGGAGCAGGAGCGCTTTTCTTAGGATGGCAGGCTATGC